>CAOYQO010000007.1 GCA_948566455.1 uncultured Phocaeicola sp. | reverse complement strand
ACTACCTGTACTTTAAGAATGTGTTCTCTAATGCCGGTGCGCTCGACCGTATCGTCAGCTTCATGAATACAACGGAGAATCCTCCGGTAGAACGTTTGCTGATTCCGGACATGGCATTGACGGCGGCAGAATATTTCGCTGTGAACAATGATGAAAAGGTACTGGTGCTGTTGACCGATATGACTTCTTATGCCGATGCCTTGGCTATCGTATCCAACCGTATGGACCAGATTCCTTCTAAGGACTCTATGCCGGGTTCTCTTTATTCGGATTTGGCTAAGATCTATGAGAAGGCTGTGCAGTTCCCGAGTGGCGGTTCCATTACCATTATCGCGGTAACTACATTGTCCGGTGGCGACATTACGCATGCTGTGCCTGATAATACGGGTTACATTACGGAAGGTCAGTTATTCCTGCGTCGTGATACGGATATCGGTAAGGTTATCGTTGACCCATTCCGTTCACTGTCCCGTCTGAAACAGCTCGTTACAGGTAAGAAGACCCGTAAGGATCATCCGCAGGTGATGAATGCTGCTGTACGTCTGTACGCCGATGCTGCCAATGCCAAGACGAAGTTGGAGAACGGTTTCGACCTGACGAACTATGACGAACGTACCCTTGCATTTGCCAAGGATTACTCCAACCAACTGCTGGCTATTGATGTGAACCTCGATACGACAGAAATGCTCGATGTGGCCTGGAGCCTGTTCGGCAAGTATTTCCGTCCGGAAGAAGTGAATATCAAGAAAGAATTGGTTGACGAGTTCTGGCCAAAAGCAAATAATTAATCACTAACAACTAATCACTAATAAAGTGGCTATAAAGTTTCAATATAATAAAACTTCCCTCCAGCAGTTGGAAAAGCAACTGAAAGTGCGGGTACGTACACTCCCTATTATTAAGAATAAGGAGAGCGCACTACGCATGGAAGTGAAGCGCTGCAAATCAGAAGCTGCCGCGCTGGATGAGAAGTTGGAACGGGAAATCCAGGCCTATGAAGCGATGTTCGCCCTTTGGAATGAGTTTGATTCCTCATTGATAAAGGTGAGCGATGTACATCTCGGTGTGAAAAAGATTGCTGGTGTACGGGTGCCGCTGCTCGAAAACGTTGATTTCGAAATACGCCCCTACAGCCTGTTCAATGCCCCCAAATGGTATGCCGACGGCATACATTTGCTCAAGGTGTTGGCACAGACGGCTATCGAGCGGGAGTTTATCGTCGCCAAACTGGGCTTGCTGGAACATGCGCGTAAGAAGACTACCCAAAAGGTAAACCTCTTTGAGAAAGTGCAGATTCCAGGCTATCAGGATGCTCTGCGAAAGATCAAGCGCTTCATGGAAGACGAGGAGAACCTCTCTAAGTCATCGCAGAAAATCATGAAATCCCATCAAGAGAGTAGGAAGGAGGCAGAAGCATGATTACAAAAATGAAGAAGCTCACGTTCCTTGTATATCATAAGGAGTACGAAGCATTTCTGAACGGAGTGCGCGAACTTGGAGTAGTGCACGTAGCCGAAAAGCAGCAAGGCGTAGCTGATAACGCAGAATTACAGGATAGCATCCGGCTTTCCTCACGTCTGCAAGCGACACTGAAAATGCTGCATGGCTTGAGCGAAGCGAAGGAGCCTACACCCGCTTCTGCTGCCCGTGGACTGGAAGTTCTGGACGAAGTAGATGTGCTGCAAAGTGAAAAGGCGAAGCTGCAACAACAGTTGCAGAACTATCAGAAGGAGAGAGCCGCCCTGGAACCCTGGGGTGATTTTGAGCCCGAAAGCCTTAGTAAACTGCACGATGCCGGTTTCACGGTGAACTTCTACAGTTGTTCGGAGGGTAGCTATGACGAGACTTGGGAAGAGATTTATAATGCGATGATTATCAATCGTGTATCCTCACGTGTCTATTTTATTACTATAACTAAAAATGTAGTGGAAGTGGATTTGGATGCAGAACAGATAAAGTTGCCTTCTTACTCGTTGACCCGTATGCAGATACTTTGCCAGGAGACTGAACAGGCTTTGGCAGACAATGACCAGAAGTTGACGGTACTTGCCGGAAAAGAACAACCTTCATTGCAGGCTGCACTGAAAGAGGTGAACACTGAAATAGAGTTCTCCAAAGTTATGCTGAATACGGAGGCTACGGCAGGAGAGAAATTGATGTTACTACAAGGTTGGGCACCGGCTTCCAAAGAAAAGGAAATCGCTGCATGGCTGGATGAACAGCATATTTATTATGAAATAACGAATCCGACACCGGAAGATAATGTACCTATTCAGTTGAACAACAAAGGTTTCTTTGCATGGTTTGAACCGATATGCAGGCTCTATATGCTTCCGAAATACAGTGAGTTGGACTTGACACCGTTTTTTGCACCGTTCTTTATGGTGTTCTTCGGACTGTGTCTGGGTGACTCCGGTTACGGGTTGTTCCTGTTCCTTGCTGCTACGTTGTACCGTATGTTTGCCAAGAACATCAGTGCTACGATGAAGCCGATTCTTTCATTGGTGCAGATATTGGCTGCCTCTACATTCTTCTGTGGAATGCTGACAGGTACGTTCTTCGGGGTAAGTCTCTATGACATCAATATACCTTTCCTACAGTATATGAAGGAGCATTTGTTCATGGACAACAATGCCATGTTCCAGCTCTCATTGATATTGGGTGTGATACAGATTCTCTTCGGTATGATACTGAAAGCTGTGAATCAGGCGATACAGTTTGGCTTCAAGTATGCCGTGGCTACGATTGGTTGGATCATACTGCTGGTATCCTGCGGAGTAGGAGCCTTATTGCCCGAAATCATGCCGCTGGGCGGAACGGTACATCTGTGTATCCTCGGTGTGGCTGCTGCCATGATATTCCTCTTCAATAGTCCCGGTAAGAACGTGTTCTTGAACATCGGGCTGGGATTGTGGGATTCTTACAATATGGCTACAGGCTTACTTGGCGACGTGCTTTCATACGTTCGTTTGTTTGCCCTCGGTCTGTCGGGAGGTATCCTTGCAGGAGTATTCAACAGTCTGGCTGTGGGTATGAGCCCCGACAATGTGATTGCCGGACCGATTGTGATGGTGCTGATATTCGTTATCGGACATGCGATCAATATGTTTATGAATGTACTGGGTGCGATGGTTCATCCTATGCGTCTGACCTTTGTGGAGTTTTTCAAGAATTCCGGTTACGAAGGTGGCGGAAAAGAATATAAGCCATTCAAAAAATAACAATTATAGAATTAAAAATTAAAACAATAAAAACGTAAGATTATGGAAATGAATTTATTGATTGCCTACATCGGCATCGCAGTAATGATTGGTTTGTCTGGCATCGGTAGTGCCTATGGAGTGACGATTGCCGGTAACGCAGCTATCGGCGCTTTAAAGAAGAACGACGGTGCATTCGGTAACTTCCTCGTATTGACCGCCCTTCCCGGTACACAGGGTTTGTATGGTTTTGCCGGTTACTTTATGTTCCAGACTATTTTCGGTATCCTCACTCCTGAAATGACAGGTATCCAGGCTGCCGCTATCCTTGGTGCAGGTATCGCGTTGGGATTGGTTGCTTTATTCTCAGCCATCCGCCAGGGACAGGTTTGTGCGAATGGTATTGCAGCTATCGGACAAGGTCACGATGTATTCAGCAACACGCTGATCCTCGCTGTATTCCCGGAACTTTACGCTATTGTTGCTCTGGCTGCAACATTCTTGATCGGTAGCGCATTGGTTGCATAAGAATCTATTTCTGAATAATTTGCTGACCCGGGGTTGCCTTTTTGATGTCAACTCCGGGTTAATTGTTTCCTGATGCCACACTTGAATAAGGTAAATGCCACACCTCGGCAAGTGAAATGCCACACTTCGCGACATACCAAGTGTGGCATTTGAAACGATAGTCAGTCCATCTAACTATTTTTCGCAAACGATTGTTTATGCATATTTCATTAGTTTTTTCGATTAATAGGCTATTTTTCAAAGAATAATGTGTAATTTTGCAGCCGGTATTAAGTAATAGAGATTAAAAGTAATATGACTAAAGAGCTGTTAACCCCCGACTACATCTTCGAGTCAAGCTGGGAAGTATGTAACAAGGTTGGAGGTATCTATACGGTTTTGTCCACGCGAGCAAATACCTTGCAGGCAAGATTTCATGATAGATTGTTTTTCATAGGACCTGATTTTTGGCAGGGGAAAGAGAACCCTTTGTTTATCGAGTCCGATAACCTTTGTGCAGCATGGAAAAAGCATGCATTTACAAAAGATAACCTTTCCGTCCGCATAGGGCGCTGGAACATTCCGGGCAATCCGATCGTTATATTGGTTGATTTCCAACCGTTTTTCGCGCAGAAGAATGAAATTTATACAGAGATGTGGAACCACTATCAGGTGGATTCGCTACATGCATACGGTGATTATGATGAAGCATCTATGTTTTCGTATGCTGCCGGAAAGGTGGTAGAGAGTTTCTATCGCTATAACCTGACGGAAACGGATAAGGTGGTTTATCAGGCTCATGAGTGGATGACCGGTATGGGTGCCCTCTACCTGCAGATTGCTGTTCCTGAAATCGCAACGATCTTTACCACGCATGCCACGTCTATCGGACGCTCCATTGCGGGTAACAATAAACCTCTGTACGACTATCTCTTTGCCTATAATGGCGATCAGATGGCGGAAGAGCTCAACATGCAGTCCAAACACTCCATTGAAAAACAAACTGCACATTATGTAGACTGTTTTACGACTGTGAGCGAAATCACGAATAATGAGTGTAAGGAATTGCTCGATAAGCCTGCCGACGTAGTGCTTATGAACGGTTTCGAGGATGATTTTGTGCCGAAGGGTGCTACATTTACCGGAAAGCGTAAACGTGCGAGATCTACTATGTTGCGCGTTGCCAATTGCTTGATGGGTACGGATATGGGAGATGATACATTGATTATCGGTACCAGTGGCCGTTATGAATTCAAGAACAAGGGCATTGATGTCTTCCTTGAATCGCTGAACCGGCTGAACCGCGATAAGAACCTGAAGAAGAATGTATTGGCTTTCATCAACGTGCCGGGTTGGGTAGGCGATGCCCGTGAAGACTTGCAACAACGTCTTAAGAGCAAGGAGAAATTCACTACTCCGCTGGAAGTACCTTTGATTACCCACTGGCTGCATAACATGACGCACGATCAGGTGCTGGATATGTTGAAGTACATGGGCATGAGTAATCATCCTGAGGATAAGGTGAAGATTATTTTTGTTCCCTGCTATCTTGATGGAAAAGATGGCATTATAAACAAGCAATATTATGATTTGATACTGGGAGAAGACCTCAGTGTCTACCCTTCATATTATGAACCTTGGGGATATACTCCGTTGGAAAGTGTTGCTTTCCATGTTCCGACCATCACGACCGATCTGGCTGGATTCGGACTTTGGGTAAACAGCCTGAAAAATCAGCATGGCATCGATGATGGAGTAGAGGTACTTCACCGTTCGGATTATAACTATTCCGAAGTGGCTGATGGCATCAAGGACACCATTTCCGCATTCTCAGGAAAGACGGATGCAGAAGTGAAAAACATTCGCAAGCGTGCTGCCCAAGTGGCTGAGCAGGCTTTGTGGAAGCATTTTATCGAATATTATTATGAGGCCTACGATTTCGCCCTTCGTCGTGCGATGGAGCGTCAGCTGGGTTAAATAGAAATAGAATATTAATCAATCAAGTTATCATACAATGAAGATTAAAGTTAGTAATGTAAACACTCCGAACTGGAAAGATGTGAATGTGAGATCTCATATTCCTGCTGAGTTGGAGAAATTGTCTGAACTGGCACACAACATTTGGTGGTCTTGGAACTACGAAGCTACTGAACTGTTTAGAGATCTTGACCCCGCTCTGTGGAAAGAAGTTGGTCATAACCCTGTACTCTTGTTAGAAAGAATGAGTTATGCTAAGCTCGAAGCACTTGCAAACGACAAAGTTATTCTGAAAAGAATGAATGATGTGTATTCTAAGTTTAGAGCATATATGGATGTAGAACCTGATAAAAAACGTCCTTCCATTGCTTATTTCAGCATGGAGTATGGTTTGGACCAGGTACTTAAGATATATTCAGGTGGTTTGGGCGTTCTTGCCGGCGACTACCTGAAAGAGGCTTCTGATAACAATGTAGACCTTTGCGCAGTCGGTTTTCTGTATCGTTACGGTTACTTTACACAGACTCTCTCTATGGATGGTCAGCAGATTGCCAACTACGAAGCTCAGAACTTCGGCCAGTTGCCTATCGAGCGTGTAATGGACGAGAATGGTAATCAGCTGATTGTGGATGTTCCTTATCTGGATTACTTCGTTCATGCGTTTGTATGGCGCGTGAATGTGGGACGTATCTCTCTCTATCTGTTGGATACAGATAATGAGATGAATAGTGAATTCGACCGTCCTATCACTCACCAGCTTTATGGCGGTGACTGGGAAAACCGTCTGAAACAAGAAATTCTGCTCGGTATCGGTGGCATCTTGACACTGAAGAAGCTGGGTATTAAGAAAGATGTTTATCATTGCAACGAAGGACACGCAGCATTGATCAATGTTCAGCGTATCTGTGACTATGTAGCCGAAGGTTTGTCTTACGATCAAGCCATCGAACTGGTGCGTGCATCTTCTCTGTATACTGTACATACTCCGGTTCCTGCCGGACACGATTACTTTGACGAAGGTCTCTTCGGCAAATATATGGGCGGTTATCCTGCCAAGATGGGTATCAGCTGGGATGACCTGATGGATCTCGGCCGTAATAATCCGGGTGATAAAGGCGAACGCTTCTGTATGTCAGTTTTCGCTTGCAACACTTCACAGGAAGTGAACGGTGTAAGCTGGTTGCACGGAAAAGTTTCTCAGGAGATGTTCTCTTCTATCTGGAAGGGTTATTTTCCCGAAGAAATGCATGTGGGGTATGTTACCAACGGTGTACACTTCCCGACATGGAGCGCTACTGAATGGAAACATCTCTATGCTGCTAATTTTGACGAGAACTTCTTGTACGATCAGTCTAACCCGAAGATTTGGGAAGCTATCTACAATGTGCCCGATGAAAAAATCTGGGAAACACGTATGGCTTTGAAGAACAAGTTGATCGACTATGTTCGCAAGCAATATCGCGAAACCTGGTTAAAGAATCAGGGTGATCCTTCACGTATCGTTTCGTTGATGGATAAGATCAACCCGAATGCATTGCTGATCGGTTTCGGTCGCCGTTTCGCTACTTACAAACGTGCTCACCTGCTGTTCACTGACCTTGACCGTCTGGCTAAGATTGTGAACAACCCTGACTATCCGGTACAGTTCCTGTTCACCGGTAAGGCTCACCCGCATGACGGAGCCGGTCAAGGTTTGATCAAGAGAATTATCGAAATCTCCCGTCGTCCGGAATTCCTGGGTAAGATTATCTTCCTGGAAAACTATGATATGCAGCTGGCTCGCCGTCTGGTATCCGGTGTGGATATCTGGTTGAATACTCCGACTCGTCCGCTCGAAGCATCCGGTACTTCCGGTGAGAAAGCGTTGATGAACGGTGTTGTAAACTTCTCCGTACTCGATGGTTGGTGGTTGGAAGGCTACCGCGAAGGTGCAGGTTGGGCGTTGACAGAAAAGCGTACTTACCAGAACCAGGATCATCAGGATCAGCTCGATGCAGCTACTATCTACAGCATCCTTGAAACTGAGATCCTGCCGTTGTACTATGCACGCAACAAGAAGGGATACTCTGAAGGTTGGGTGAAGACTATCAAGAATTCTATTGCACAGATTGCACCTCACTATACCATGAAGCGTCAGTTGGACGACTATTATAGCAAGTTCTACAATAAGTTGGCTAAACGTTTCAGCGCACTGTCTGCTAATGACAATGCCAAAGCTAAGGAAATTGCTGCTTGGAAAGAAGAAGTGGTTTCTAAGTGGGACAGCATTGAGGTCGTATCTTATGACAAGTGTGAAGAATTGCTGCAGGCTACCATCGAAAGCGGTAAGGAATATACCATTACTTACGTTATTGATGAGAAGGGCTTGAACGATGCAATCGGTCTGGAACTGGTAACTACTTACACTGCCGGTGACGGTAAACAACACGTTTACTCTGTTGAGCCGTTCAGCGTAGTGAAGAAAGAGGGTAACCTCTATACCTTCCAGGTAAAACATAAATTAGAGAACGCAGGTAGCTTCAAGGTATCCTACCGTATGTTCCCGAAAAACTCTGACCTGCCTCACCGTCAGGATTTCTGTTACGTTCGCTGGTTCGTGTAAGAGTTTAATATACCAACATACTGAAGCTGCTTGCGGGAGGTTGTTAAACCTCTTGCAAGCAGCTTTTGTTTTGTGTAGTCTCCGAAGGATATGCACAGAGCGGGGAAATTCTCCTGTTGAACAAGTTCCGATAGATACGTGTTTTACTTATACGACTAATAAAATAAAAATTCGTATGAAGAAAATTGTATTGCTCCGCCACGGTGAGAGCGCATGGAATAAAGAGAATCGTTTCACAGGTTGGACCGATGTGGATTTAACAGAAAAAGGTATTGCCGAAGCTAAGAAGGCAGGAGAGTTATTGGTAGATAATGACTTCCTGTTTGATAAGGCCTATACTTCCTACCTGAAACGTGCAGTAAAGACGTTGGATGTGGTGCTGGACCGTATGGATCAGGACTGGATACCGGTAGAAAAATCTTGGCGTCTGAACGAGAAGCACTACGGGCAGCTCCAGGGGTTGAATAAGGCGGAGACTGCTGAAAAATATGGTGAAGAACAGGTGTTAGTCTGGCGTCGCAGCTATGATGTAGCTCCACATGCATTGGCTGAAGATGATCCCCGTAACCCGCGTTTTGAGGTTCGATACAATGAAGTGCCCGATGCCGAATTGCCTCGTACAGAGTCGCTGAAAGATACAATAGAACGCATTATGCCTTATTGGAAATGTGTGATTTTCCCGAATCTGAAGACTGCAGATGAACTACTTGTAGTAGCGCACGGCAACAGTTTGCGAGGGATTATCAAACACCTGAAAGGTATCTCCGATGAAGATATTGTAAAGCTGAATCTGCCGACTGCTGTGCCTTATGTATTCGAATTCGATGACGACCTGAATTTGACGAAGGATTATTTTCTGGGAGATCCGGAGGAGATAAAGAAGTTGATGGAAGCGGTGGCGAACCAAGGAAAGAAATGATTGAAGATAAAAAGAGGAATGATGAACGCTCCCTTCATCATTCCTCTTTTTGTTATCCTGCCAGCTCGTGAAATATCGTAATACTCAGAAATATTCCGATTGCTAAGCAAAGTGCTATTAATATCCAGTTGGTATATTTGGCACTTGGTTTTGTTTCCTTATGCAGATTCTGGTCGAAGTAGTTCTTGAAGAAGAGATAGATGGCAGGTACGGTTGCACTGGCCAATAATAAATCTTCCGGAATTTTGTAGACGTAAACCTTGGAGAAAGCAATGAGCGCCCAGTGACAAAGGAAAAGGATCACCAATAGATTGACCTTACGGGAAAACGCCAACAACAATCCGATAGTGAATACGGCTACGGAACAGGGCATGACACAGGTAGTCATCATTGGGAATTCCATGCCCCGTGCCCATGAGAGGAGAGGGTAAAGGAACGGCATGGCATACAATATGTAAGTCAGCTTGTCATATTTATGGTAACGTTCAAACGGAGTATAGTTCGTAATGAGATCCCATAGCCAGATAAGTGCGATTATGCCCCAGAATATGGCAAGTATATAATTGTAATTCCGGTCACCACAATAAATCATGTAGTAGACGATAGAAATCCAGCTATTTAAAAACACCATATATCCCTTCATCAGCCGCTTGACCAGTAGTGTCGGTTTCTGATAGAGAAGTATGGTCAGCAAGATGCCTACAACGGTTATAACGATCTGGGCTATCCAGGTTCCTTCATTATATTGTGCGATTGTTTTCCAAAAAACTTCCATACGCAATCTTTTTATTTTTAATTTTCAACTTTTATTTTTTCTCGTGTCTTGTCATGGAGAAGGCCCGTTTGATGAACAGGAACAACGGTATAGTAGCGCCCACTGCCAACATGAAGATAACACTACAGGTAATGATTGAATTCGTAAATAAGTCAATCAGATACTTTTCCTGTAATTCGGGCACTTTCAGGTTCTGCATGAACATGATGAGCGAGAATACTATTTTGTAGGCATACATACCCGGAATCATGGGCAGCAATGCAGGAATATAAAGTACAGTCATGGGGCAATAGATGCGTTTTCCCAGAACCAAACTTCCCATACCGATACTGAAAGAAGCACATAGGGATGCAGTAGCAATATCCACTCCCAGATACGTCATCAGGCAGAAGCGCAGGGCATGACCGATGGCGGCAAGCAAAGCAATGGAAGGGAAAGCACGCAAAGGAGGATCTGAAATCGCTCCGAAACCGATAGCGGCGACAGCGGCGAATATGCCGTCTGTAAGTATATCAACAAGCATCATAATAAACTATTTCTAATTAACATAAGAGTACAGGAAAGTCCTACAGAAATACATAGTACCAGTAATAAAGCCTGAATAAGGCGGGTGCATCCGGTGAGTACGTGCCCTTCTACAATGTCGATAACACCATTCAGCAGAGGTACTCCGGGTACCAGGTAAAGAACGCTTGTAGCGATGGCAATTTCGGCGGTGGTTTCCAGTGTCAAAGCTGAAGAAGCAACCATGGAAGCGATGAATGCAGAGACTATGAAAACAAGGTAATGGTTGATTTTCTTTTTCTGCATAATTTGTTTGACGTAGAAACCTATGAGAGTGGCAGAGAATACAATGAGACGTGCAGTCCAGTCGCCACCGAACAAGGCGCAGAATGATGCATTGGCAAATCCCACTAGGAACAGTGTGCAAAGTGGGTCCATTTTGGGGCGTGCAATGATTTTCTCGTATTTTTCCCACAGGGTGTCGAGAGGCAGATGATTGTCATAAGCTTCCCAGCTGAGTGCACTCAGTTCGGCATTCAGCTCAAAACTGATGGGAAAAGCGGGGATGATGGCTACTTCATTATAAACTTCAGTGCTGTCGATGTCGCATACGCTTACTACCATGGTCTTTTGAAAAAGGCTCATTTTCACGTCTACATCCAGTGACTTTCCGATGCGGCGGGTGTTTCGTATCACGCGTGAAGTGTGTACACCGGAACCCATAAGACGATTGGCATACTCCAGTAAAAACCGGGTAATTTCTTTTAATTCGTTTGGCGAATTCATATTATAAAAATGTTATCCTACTATTATACCTATTCTTGAAAAGCGCCGCAAAGGTACGGCTTTTTGAGAAAACAAAAAAGTGATACAAGGTATAATTACGGGAATTTTTGAGAAGGTGGGCAGGGAGGGAGATGCATCAGAAGCATCTCCTTATGTTTGCTGAATATTAAGCGATACGAGGGACAGGGTTATAGTTGTAGGCCACTACCTCTTCTGTCCGCAGTGAAGCCTGTACGTCGATTAGGCGTTGGTTTTTACTTCCGCGGAAGCACAGGCTTTCATCCCGCAGTTCTTGTTTGAATTTTCCATCCACCAGTACATCGATGTATTGCAATAGTTTGGCCTGTAGAGGATTGCGCAGCAGAGTTTCAAATGTATATCCGGTATAACACCATATATTTTTACCGCTTTTTTCCTTAATGGCGCATGCCAGTTTTGCAAATCCTTCCGGCTGGTACATCGGGTCTCCGCCACTGAATGTTACATCTGCAAAGTCGTCGGCAAGTACTTTTTCCAATATTTCGTCTGTTGACATCCAATGCCCCCGGTCGATATCCCAGGATTCAGGATTGTGACAGCCCGGGCATCTGTTCGGACATCCGGCAGCATAAATGGAGGTCCGGAAGCCCGGACCATCCACTGTGGTATCTTCTATAATATCAAGAATGGAAAGCATGATTCAATTAAAAATTACTTAGTTATGAATGACACGGTCGTTCAGCTCCGCCAATTTAGCGTTGTTCCATCGGTCGGTAGTACCTACCAGATAACCGGTGATACGCTGTAATTTATCGATGTGGGTGCTTCCGCATTTAGGGCAAGCTTCCAGATTCGGAGTTGAATTTTCGTAGCCGCATTCCAGGCAACGGTTACGGTTATGGTTTACTGAACCGTATCCGATGTTATACTGATCCATCATATCCACTACACGCATGATAACTTCGGGGTTATGTGTTGCATCACCGTCTATTTCTACATAGAAGATGTGTCCGCCACGTGTCAGATCGTGATACGGAGCTTCCACTTCAGCTTTATGACGGGCACTGCACTTATAATATACGGGTACATGATTGGAGTTCGTATAATAATCCCGGTCTGTAATGCCTGGCAATACCCCGAATTTCTTACGGTCGGCACCTGTGAACTTACCTGATAAGCCTTCGGCAGGCGTGGCCAGCACACTGTAGTTATGGTGATACTGTTCGGAGAACTGGTTGGCACGATCGCGCATATAGGTTACTATCTTCACTCCCAGTTTTTGTGATTCTTCCGATTCTCCATGATGTTTTCCTGTAAGGGCTACCAGGCATTCTGCCAGACCGATGAAACCGATACCCAGTGTTCCCTGATTAATGACAGAAGCAATCGTATCGTTAGGTTTCAGCTTTTCGCTACCCACCCATAAAGCAGACATTAACAGCGGAAATTGCTTGGCAAATGCTGTTTTCTGGAATTCCATGCGTTCGTGGAGTTGGCGGGCTGTAACTTCGAGCATTGCATCCAGTTTGGCGAAGAATTTGGCTATACGCAATTCTTTGTCTTCTATCTCCATGCATTCGATGGCCAGGCGTACGATGTTGATGGTGGAGAAAGAAATATTTCCGCGTCCGATGGATGTTTTCGGTCCGAAACGGTTTTCGAATACACGTGTGCGGCATCCCATGGTTGCCACTTCGTGCTGATAACGCTGAGGATCGTCTGCTTTCCATTCTTCACTCTGGTTGAATGTAGCGTCCAGGTTCAGGAAGTTCGGGAAGAAACGGCGTGCGGTTACTTTGCAAGCAAGTTGGTAAAGATCATAGTTGCGGTCTTCCGGCAGATAACTTACGCCACGTTTCTTTTTCCATATCTGGATAGGGAAGATGGCAGTCTCGCCATTGCCTACGCCCTGATAGGTGCTTTTCAGTAACTCGCGGATGATGCAACGTCCCTCGGCTGATGTATCTGTGCCGTAGTTGATAGAGCTGAATACGACTTGATTGCCGCCGCGTGAGTGAATGGTATTCATATTATGAATGAATGCTTCCATGGACTGGTGTACACGTGCTACAGTTTTGTTGATGGCATGTTGTACAATGCGTTTTTCGTCGGACAGGCCATCCAACGGCTGTTGCAGGTAGTCTGTAAGTTCCTTCTGATAAAGATGTGAATAATCCTTTCCGTTCAGTTCTTCCAGATTCTTGATTTCTTCGATGTAGCTGTTGCGTACATAAGGTGCCAGATAAAAATCGAATGCAGGAATAGCCTGGCCACCATGCATTTCATTCTGGGCAGTTTCCAGTGAGATACATCCCAGGATACTTGCTGTTTCGATGCGTTTGGCAGGACGTGATTCGCCATGTCCGGCAGAAAAGCCACAGGACAAAATGCGGTCCAGCGGGTGTTGAACGCATGTCAGACTTTTGGTAGGGTAGTAGTCCTTATCATGAATATGCAGATAATTGTTGTGTACAGCTTCCAGTACCTCGTCGCTCAACAAATAGTCGTCTACAAACGGTTTGGTGGTTTCACTGGCAAACTTCATCATCATGCCCGCCGGAGTATCGGCGTTCATATTGGCATTTTCCCGTGTCACATCGTTGGACTTGATCTCTATAATCTCCAGAAACATATCACGCGTCTTGGCTTTGCGGGCAATGCTACGCTGGTTGCGGTAAGCAATATACTTTTGTGCCACATCTTTCCGGCTACTTTTCATCAGCTCCATTTCTACTGCATCCTGAATGGCTTCCACCGTCATTTGTGCACTTCCCTTAAAGGATATGTGATCTGTGATCTGGCGTATCAATTGCAGGTCTTCACCTTTGTCCGTGTGTAACATTGCTTTACGGATTGCAGTTACTATTTTCTCTTCATTAAAGCCGACTACTCGTCCGTCTCTTTTGATTACAGTCTGTATCATGGTCTCATTTTTATTACTTTGTTATCCATTTGAATTGGGAGTACAAAGGTATAAACTTATCTGAAAGTTTTTATTTTTGGAAAACTTTTGTGTCTGTAAAATATGTTAATTGATTGATATTCAGTATCGGTTGGAAGGGAAATGGGAAACTTTTTATTTTGTAGGTCTTTTAAAAGTTGTTCGAAATGGAAAACCCTATGTAGTAAGTAGATACAAAAAATCTCGCCTGCTACACATACGTGTAACAGGCGAGGTTATACTATAAAAATAATCTTGAATAGGGATTATTCTTTCCCGTACGAAAATTATTTCAAAACTTCTGCCAATTTTGTTTGCAACTCTTCACCGTGCAATCCGCGTGCGATGATAGTTCCTTCACCGTCGATCAATACAGTGTGAGGAATGCTGCTTACTGCATACAACTGAGCGCCTTCGCAATTCCAGTATTTCAGGTCAGACATTTGCGGCCAAGTGATGTTCAGCTTCTCGATAGCATCTTTCCATGCTTCGCCACTTTGATCCAAAGATACACCTACGATTTCGAAACCTTTGTTCTTGTATTGAGCATAAGCTTCTACCAGGTTCGGCATTTCGCGACGGCAAGGACCACACCAGCTTGCCCAGAAGTCGATGAGTACCACTTTGCCTTTACCTACATAGTCAGACAGTTTCACCGGTTTTCCATCAGGAGTTGCCATTTCGAAATCTGTGAACTTCTGGCCTACAGCAGTAGCTTTCATCTTTTCTACGTTTCCTTTGATCTTGATGATTACTTCATCGTTAGCAAATTCAGCGGGAATTTGCGGCATCAACGGATCCAGTTCGTCTACTTCAAGGTAGTAGTAGTTATTCTTCAGCAAATGAACGCCCACCAGGTTAGTGATATTCTTAGCAATACCTGCCTTAGTGATTTCCATTGACTTTTCTTGCAGATCGTTCATTTCCTTCATTTTGGCTTCACGCTGCTCGTCAGTCAGTGTAGTATCTGACATGGATTCATATATAGTCATCATTTGCTTGTTCAGATCATTCAGTTGAGCTCTGATTTCCTGATAAGCATCGTTGCTCGGCGTACCGGTAGCAGAGTCATTATCGCGGGTCAAATTGATCTTGATATTACCGTTTTCAAGGAAGAAGTCCATCAGGATACCTTCTTTTCCTGCCGGTCTGTAGGTTACGTAACGGTTTGCAGCAGTATCTTGTACGCCTTTAAAGGTGAATGTACCTTTGGTGATTACTGCGGAGTCTACTTTTACAAGATTTCTTCCGTCTACTTTTTGCAAAAATACAGTGTCGCCGTCAGCTCCACCCTCTACGGTTCCGGTTACCACGTAACCTTTGTTTCCGCTACAGGCAGCAACGATAGCAGCCACAGCGAGCAGATAGATAAATTTTTTCATTGCTTTTATTATTAAGTAAAAATATATGGCTACAAAGATAGTCAATAAAAAATCCCCTCCGGCATAACCGGAGAGGATTTTATAGTTTTAATCCCATTTTTTGTAATCGTACTGTGCTTACTATTATTCAGCAGCAGCTTCAGCAGCGGGAGCTTCTTCAGCAGGAGCTTCGGCGGCAGCTTTTTCTGCTTCTTCAGCAGCCTTTTTTTCAGCCAATGCTTTTGCTTTTTCAGCGTTTACTTTCTTTTCAGCTTCCAGACGTGCTTTTGCTTCAGCTTTCTTAGCTTCTTCGTCTTTAGCTTTCAAAGCAGCCAGACCGCTTTGTTTGTTGTTCTTCCAAGCTTCGAATTTAGCTTCTGCTTCAGCTTCACCAAATGCACCCTTGGTAACACCACCCATGAGGTGTTTTTTCATGTAAACGCCTTCGCGTGACAAGATGTTACGAACAGTGTCAGTCGGTTGTGCACCTTTCATAACCCAGTCAAGTGCGCGGTCGAACTTCAAATCTACTGTGGCAGGATTGGTGTTCGGATTGTACGTACCAATCTTCTCAATAAATTTACCATCACGTGGTGCTCTTACATCTGCAATAACGATAGAGTAGAAAGCGTAGCTCTTACGTCCATGTCTTTGCAATCTGATTTTTGTTGCCATTTTAAATAATGTTTTAAATAAATGATTTGAATTATGCTACTATCTCGTAATAGCGGCTGCAAAGGTATGGTTTTTATTTTGATTGACAAAGAGTTCCTAACAAAAAAAGGATGGATTTCATCAGAAACCCATCCTTCTTTTTTAATAACGTATTATCGTGAGAATAATTAATTCTTCGGTAATGCTTCTTTAACTACCATCGGACGGCCTGCGTATTCTGCACCGTTCAATGCATTGATAGCGTTAGATGCTTCTGAAGAATCCGGCATTTCGATGAATGCGAATCCTTTAGATCTTCTTGTTTCACGGTCAGTGATGATTCTTACTGAGTCTACTGTTCCGTACTCTTCCATAACTTCTCTTAAATCTGATTCTTTAACCCTGTAATTCAGGTTACCTACATACAAATTCATAAATCTAAATAAAATAATAAATTAATAATTCAATAAACAAAGTTTTTGGAAGTTGTTAGGTCAGAGATGGAAATACTCAATACAGAGGAAATACATACGTGAAATAATCAAATCAAATAAACTTCTTTATTGTTCGGCTACAAAGTAACGCATTCTATTTCAATAATGCATCATCTTTTACCATATTTTTTTGCAATAATTTCATTTTTTGCCGAATATGGGCGAATATTTACGAATATCGTTTCGGATATCTCACTAATATTGCTAATAATGCACAAATTCCCATTGTAAACGGATAGTACAAGCTGCCGATGATACTGATGGGAGAGATGCCTGCCAATCCGGCGGCAATGAGTAGTTGCGCACCGTAAGGAATGATGCCTTGCACCAGGCAGGAGAATGTGTCCAGGATGCTGGCTGTCTTCCGGCGATCCAGGTGGAAACGTTGGGCAATGTCTTTGGCTATCGGTCCGGTGGTAATAATGGCGATGGTGTTGTTTGCCGTACAGAGGTTGGCGATGCTGACAAGTGCGGCGATGCTCAGTTCTGCTCCTCGTTTGCCTTTTACATGGTGCGTCAGGCGGGAGATAATGAAGTCGATTCCGCCATTGTAGCGGATCGTTTCCAGCATACCGCCGGCAAGCAGGGTGATGATAATCAGTTCACCCATTCCTGTGATGCCGGTTCCCATGGAGCCGAACCAATCGAAGAAAGCTGTACTCAGGTCTGTTTCGCTTGTGAAAATACCGATGATACCTGTACTCAGGATACCTAAAAGCAGGACTAACATTACATTCACACCTGCCACTGCTGTGCCCAGCACGATGAGGTAGGGGATAACCTTTATCCATTCTATCTCTTGCGTTTGTGCAGGAGCTGTGATGTACAATCCCTGGAATATATAGATGCAGAGCACAATCAGTGCTGCCGGGACCACAATCATGAAATTTACGCGAAATTTGTCCCGCATCACACAATCCTGTGTCTTGGTGGAAGCTATGGTGGTGTCCGAAATAAACGAAAGATTATCTCCGAAGAATGAACCGCCCACTACAATGGCAACCATATATGGCAGGTCGATGCCGGTCTTTTCCGCTAATCCGATGGCTACAGGGGTGAGGGCTACAATTGTTCCCACACTGGTGCCTATGGAAAGTGAAATGAAACATGCGGCTATAAAAATACCTGCCAGTAGCAGGTTATCCGGCAGAATACTCAGGGTGAGGTTTACTGTGGCGTCGATTGCTCCCATTTGTTTGGCGCTTTGGGCAAAGGCTCCGGCAAGAATGAATATCCATATCATCAATATGATATTCTTGTTGCTGGCTCCCACGGAGAATTGATACACCCGTTTTTCCAGGCTCAGTCCGCGCGTCAGTGCAATGGCATAACAGGATGACAGAAGAAATGCGACTGTAATGGGTACCTTATAGAAATCATTTACAATCAGTGACGTCACTAGGTAAAGACATAAAAATACTGCCAGCGGGCTTAGTGCCCACCATCCACCCTTTCGTTTATTTGTTGTATCTGTCATCTTACTATATATTTATGAATAAAGTGTGATAAAGGAATAGAGTGATAAGGTGGTAAGGTGATAGAGTGATAAGGTTGTAATGTAATAGGGCGATAAAGTAGCTGCGCTATATATCACAGGGCATTATCCCCCTATCACCTTACCACTCTCTTATTCCTTTATTAATTCGCTGCAAAATTATAAAAAACAAAGAGCGGAGCAAAATAGTTTTTGCCCGCCCTTTATCTCTTCATTGTCAATTAGCTATCTTTTAATTGTCAATTTATAAAGTTACTCCTGTCTTGAAGATCGCAATTTCCTTGTAACCTTTCTTTTCGTTGTTTACGAATTCGCCGCTTGCTACCTGGATTATATAATCAATGAACCGTTCGCAAGTCTTTTCCATCGGTTCATTTTCTACGATGACTCCTGCGTTGAAATCAATCCAGCCCGGTTTGTTCTTTGCCAATGTGGAGTTCGTTGAAATCTTCATGGTCGGTACGTAGGTTCCGAACGGGGTTCCGCGTCCTGTAGTGAACAATACCATGTGGCAACCGCAGGAAGCCAGTGCTGTGGCAGCAACAAGATCATTTCCCGGTGCCGACAGCAGGTTCAGACCTTTCACTTTCAGACGTTCACCATACGGTAATACACCTTCCACATAGCTCTTGCCGCATTTCTGTGTACATCCCAGTGCCTTGTCTTCCAGGGTAGAGATACCACCCGCTTTGTTTCCCGGAGATGGGTTTTCGCCTACCGGTTCGCCATGTGAGAGGAAATATTCCTTGAAGTCATTAATCAATTTCACTGTTTCTTTAAATAGTTCCTCGTTGCGGCAACGGTTCATTAATATGGTTTCTGCACCGAACATTTCCGGAACTTCCGTCAATACGCTTGTACCGCCTTGTGCCACCAGGAAGTCGGAGAACATTCCCAGTAACGGATTGGCTGTGATACCTGAGAAACCGTCCGAACCACCGCACTTCAAACCCACGCGCAATTCACTCAAAGGAACATCCACGCGCTCGTCTTTGCTTGCTTTTTCGTATAGCTCGCGCAGCAACTTCATACCTTCTTCGTACTCGTCGCCCACCTTTTGAGTAACCATGAATTTTACGCGATCTTCATCGTACTCTCCCAGGAATTCGCGGAATACATCCGGCTGATTGTTTTCACAACCCAAGCCCACCACCAGAACTGCACCGGCATTGGGATGCAATACCATGTCACGCAGAATCTTCTTTGTATTTTCATGGTCGTCACCCAACTGTGAGCAGCCATAATTATGCGGATAAGCCATGATTGCATCCACACCCTTACCGCCTGTTTCCCGGCGCAAACCTTCGGCCAGTTGGTTGATGATACCGTTCACACAACCTACAGTCGGTATAATCCAAACTTCGTTACGAATGCCCACTTCGCCATTTTTGCGGCGATACCCTTTGAATGTCAGATCTTTGTGCGGAATATCCAGCGTAACGCTTGTCGGATTGTAGGTATAGTCCAGCAATCCTGCCAGGTTCGTCTGAATATTATTTTCGTTCATCCAGTCCCCTTGTTTCTTTGCCATACGTGCATGGCCGATAGGGTACCCATATTTAATGACGTTTTCGCCCTCTGCAAAATCTTTTAATGCAAATTTGTGTCCGGCGGGTACTTCCTCGTTCAGAGTGATTTCCACTCCGTCCACAGTGAGTTTTTCTCCTGCCGGCAGCGTTACAATAGCTACGGCTACATTATCAGCAGGGTTGATTTTAAGGTACTTAGTTTCCATAATTACTCTTATTATTTATTATGATAAAATTCAATATTTTCCTTCGTCAACAAGTCAATCGGCATAAAGTTCTCTCTTGGAATTTCCTTTTTGAAAATCAAGTAATCACATAGCGCCTTGATTCCGTCGAATCCCTGTAACTCCGGCTGTTGGGCTATGAGGAAAGATACGCTGCCCTCCATCAGACATTTCACGTTACGTTCCAGTAAGTCATACCCCATCAGATTAAAAGCTGTTTTTCCTTGTTTCAACAAGTACTCTCCAACGATGTACACTTTTGAATTGAAAGTGATACCATTCTTCACGTTCGGATGTTTTCTGAAAAAGTCGTCCAGCATCTGTGCATCATCACTGTCCCGCTTGGCATGTAAGTCTAGTTCCCAAATGCGGCAGTGGGGGTGATGCTTCAACATATACTCCCGGAAACCGATTTCGCGGCGTTCCTGCTGGTTAGATCCCACAATACCCTCGTTTATTTTGCGGAAGATTACTACTTCCTGCTCATTTCCTGCAAGTAGCATCATCATTTTTGCGGCGAAGTATCCGCTTTGGTGAGAATTCTGTCCAAAGAAGGAAAGGGCGGGTTGATCTTTCAGATTTGAGTCTATATATATATAAGGTGTAGAACGTCGGTTCAATTCCTCTGTGAAAGATTTCGTATGCTGCGGCACGGTGGGGGCAAACATGACGCCGTCCGGTGCCTGTTCCAGGATGCCTTGGGCGACATTTACGAATGAATGATAATCGAACGGATCGTAATAGGAGAGGTCTACGGAGATATTGAAATCCGAATACGCTATCAGTGCATCGTGAATGCCGGCTTCTACCGCAGTCCAGTATTCGCCTTCCTCATGTTGCGGCAGCAGGCAGGAGAATGCGTATTTCTTGTTGGATGCCAGTGCGCTGGCGTACATATTAGGCTGGTAATCCAGTTGCTTCAGGATTTCTTCCACCCGTTTCCGGCTGGCTTCCGACACACCACTACGGCCGTGTATCACACGATCTACTGTCCCCACTGATACATCCGCCATTTTGGCGATATCCTTGATTCTAATTCTTTCTGCCATCAGGTTATTTACAATTTACAATGTACAATTTACAATTCTGTGGTTTATCATTTACGCATTTCACAAGTTATCATTTACGCATTTACCATTTATCATCTGCGCTTTTTACAAGTCACTGCCTGTCTCAGCTTTTATCTGCATAGCCAAATTGTACATTGTAAATGGTAAATTGTACTTCCTCTTGTGCTCGCACACAATAATAATCTTAATATTTTCAGCACAAATATATGACAATTTTTGTAATTACGAAAATTGTTGTATCTTTGTGCCCGCACACGAAGGCTATGAAGAACGAACCGTATTTTAGTTTACTCTCCATGGTATCAGGTGATTAAGGCTATTTTTGGCCCTAAAATGACAAATTGAAAGTTCTAAATTAATCACATATTAAAAAATAAATAAGATTATGGGAAAGAAAGTCGTTACATTAGGTGAGATCATGTTGAGACTGTCCACTCCGGGAAACACTCGTTTTGTTCAGTCTGATTCATTTGACGTAGTATATGGCGGTGGTGAAGCAAACGTTGCTGTCAGCTGTGCCAATTACGGACATGATGCTTACTTTGTGACTAAATTGCCGAAACACGAAATCGGACAATCTGCTGTAAATGCATTGCGCAAATATGGTGTAAAAACAGATTTCATTGCCCGTGGCGGCGATCGCGTGGGTATCTACTATCTTGAAACAGGTGCTTCCATGCGTCCCAGCAAAGTAATCTACGACCGTGCACATTCTGCTATCGCTGAAGCTGATGCAGCTGATTTCGACTTCGATGCCATTATGGAAGGTGCCGATTGGTTCCACTGGTCAGGTATTACTCCTGCTATCTCTGATAAAGCTGCCGAACTTACCAAATTGGCTTGTGAAGCTGCAAAACGTCACGGTGTTACGGTTTCTGTTGACCTCAACTTCCGTAAGAAACTCTGGACAAAAGAGAAAGCTCAGTCTATCATGAAGCCTTTGATGCAGTACGTAGATGTTTGTATTGGTAATGAAGAAGATGCAGAACTCTGCTTAGGCTTTAAACCCGATGCTGACGTAGAGGGCGGAAAGACGGATGCTGAAGGATACAAAGGTATTTTCAAGGCAATGGCTAAAGAATTCGGCTTTAAATATGTAATCTCTACTTTGCGTGAATCATTCTCTGCAAGTCACAATGGCTGGAAGGCAATGATTTACAACGGCGAAGAATTCTATGAATCCAAGCGTTATGATATCAACCCGATTATCGACCGTGTAGGTGGTGGCGACTCTTTCTCTGGTGGTATCATTCACGGTTTGCTGACGAAACCCAATCAGGGTGCAGCTCTTGAATTTGCAGTAGCTGCTTCTGCATTGAAGCATACTATCAATGGTGACTTTAACCTTGTATCAGCCGAAGAAGTGGAAGCATTGGCTGGTGGTGATGCAAGTGGACGTGTTCAGCGCTAAAAAATAATCCTTAAAATTAAAAAGAAACATGGCTAAGTTTGATAAAATAGCAGTATTAAATAAGATAGGTTCTACCGGCATGGTTCCTGTATTTTACCATAAAGATGCAGAAGTTGCAAAAAAAGTAGTGAAAGCTTGTTACGAAGGTGGGGTTCGTGCATTTGAATTTACCAATCGTGGTGACTTTGCTCATGAAGTATTTGCAGAAGTTGTGAAGTTTGCAGCAAAAGAATGTCCTGAGATGGCAATGGGTGTGGGTTCTATTGTAGATCCTGCAACGGCTGCCCTTTATTTGCAATTGGGTGCTAACTTTGTTGTAGGTCCGTTGTTCAATCCTGAAATCGCTAAGATTTGCAACCGTCGTCTGGTGGCTTACACTCCGGGATGCGGAAGTGTGTCGGAAGTTGGCTTTGCACAAGAAGCAGGCTGCGATCTCTGCAAGATATTCCCGGGTGATGTTCTCGGTGCAAAACTTGTAAAAGGTTTGCTGGCTCCGATGCCTTGGTCTAAGTTGATGGTGACCGGTGGAGTAGAACCTACTCAGGAAAACTTGACTTCCTGGATTAAAGCAGGTGTATTCTGCGTAGGTATGGGCTCAAAACTCTTCCCGAACGATAAAGTTGCTGCAGAAGATTGGGCTTATGTTACTGAAAAATGTAAAGAAGCGCTGGCTTATATAGCAGAAGCAAGAAAATAAGATATTTCATTTTGTTTAAAGGTGTTTAAAGGGGACAACCATTGGAGTTGGCAGATTGTTGCTACTCCAATGGTTTGTTTTTTTATAATATACACTATTTCTTGTGGAGTATTTATAGTAAGCCCGGAAAACTTGTATATCCTGTTCTTTTGGTTTTTATAAAACTTGTATATATTATTAAGTTTTATTCCTTAAAAACTTGTACATCTTATTATTTAATTTTATATTTGTAGCCAAATAAGCGTTTATCGAATTATATTATTAATATATATAGGTATGAAACAACGAAAGATGAAACAGATTGTGTTCCTGTCCCTTATGTCAATGCTTCTACTGGGTAGCTGCACGGATAGAGATGTGTATCAGGGAGGAGGAGAGGAGACCGGTAAGAATACCCCTCTCAAGCCTTCGGAAGTTTTTGACTTCAGCATGATGCAGCAGGTAAAAGTAAATGTGGACTACGGGTTTGCAGGTGATTATTATATCACTTTTGACCTTTATAGTCAAGACCCTATGAAGGAAGAAAATGATTCATGGATAAAAGATGAATCACTGTCCCCTGTCTACTCGGCTCCTACTGACAAGAAAGGACGATATTCAGGTACGGTTGAAATTCCTTCAGACATTACGGAAGTATGGCTCTACACTGATTATTTAGGTGCTATTTCACCGGTTAAGTTGACTATTTCTAATGGTGAGATAAACTATAATCAGAGTGCATACATTGCATCGCTGCAAACTAAGACAAGGGGTACAACAACTGGTGGCCATAATTATTTGGATGATTGGATGCTTATGCCTAGTGTAGACTGGGATGGATACGGTATGCCCAATAATATGGAGGCTGCCTTGAGTGCACCACCGGCAGAAATCTTATATAGTATTCGGAGTACGTACAGTAACATTAGCGGGCGCCAGATTAAGGACTTACATCCCGAATGGCTTAATAATAATACGACTTCTGAGATAAAGATAATCAAAGATACAGAGCTGAGCCTTGTTTTTGTTGCAAGTAGTGCCAGTTTTAACAATACAGTAGGGTATTTCACTTATAAATCAGGGACTGTTCCTACTCCGGAAACAGTTCAAAAAGTGCTTGCATTCCCCAATGCTTCTCCAATTTCTAAAGTTTCTGATGGAGAGCGTACAGGATCGTTGCTGTGTGGACATGAGGTGAAACTTAAATATTGGAACGAAGATGAGCAGAAATTTGAGGATAAGTTCCCTGCTGGTGTTACTGTAGGATGGTCTTTGCAGGCAAATGCATTCAAGTCTGGTGATATTTTGAAAGGTATTGGAATTCGTTATTCATATAGTACTATGAATAATGATAATTCACAGCGTGTAGTAGCTTTACGTGATGGAGATACGGATCAGATTGTAGCTATCGGCTTTGAGGATAATGTAGATTTTGATTATTGTGATGCTACCTTCTATCTGAAGATTGCAGAAGCAAATGCTATTGATCCGGGTGGTCCGGAATTGCCTCCGGTAGATCCTCCCAGTAATGTCACCACTACCTATAAGGGAACTTTAGCTTACGAAGACCAATGGCCGGCACAAAAAGATTATGATATGAATGATGTTGTGATGACCTATCAGTCTACTCTGTATCGAAATGTTGTAAGTAATAAAATTTATAAGATTGTAGATGAATTTATTCCACTCCACAGTGGCGGCACACACATTTGCGGTTTTGGATATCAGCTCCATAATCTTACACCGGACAGAGTAAGAAGTATCGAAGTCTCGGGTCCTGACGGTTGGAAAATAGAGACGGCTCAATCGCATCCTACTGTAATCCTGTTTGATAATATGAAAAGCGTTTTAAATCAGAAGTTCACCGTAACCATTGAATTGGCAGATGTTGATTTGAGTCAGGTGACACCTCCTTACAATCCTTTCATATTCGTTAATGGTAGAAGCAGGGAAGTGCATCTGGTAAATTACGCACCTACGGATAAAGCTGATAAGTCATTCTTTAATACGAGTGATGATATGTCAAATATCGATGAGGGAATCTATTATATCACCCGCTATGGAGAAGAAGTAGATATTATGCCGTTTGCCATTAATCTTCCTATTCTCGACTTTAGTATTCCTACAGAAGGTGTGAAGATATATGATACCTATCCTGATTTTATTGGTTGGGTAAAATCAAAGGGAACCACGAATAAGAATTGGTATAAGAATAAGAAGTAAATAACAACTTCTTTGAGTAAAAAGAGTTTTATCTATGTTTTGCCATAGATAAAACTCTTTTTTTTATACTTTTGTCTAGTCAATGATGAATAACAGAAAAAAACGCTATTGTATGAAACAGCAAGCACTATTGTCTATTTTGTTTTGTGGCGGAATAATAGGAGGATTTATCTCCTGTAATCATTCCTCATCACTTCAGAGCCGGAAAGAGGCGTTAGGTAAATTTATTTTTCAAGATATCCAGCTTTCTGAGCCTGCAGGACAATCATGTGCAACTTGCCATACGGCTGATAAAGGTTTCGCTGACCGTGATTCCCGCATTGTATCCGAAGGTGCTGTTCGCGGCCTCTACTCCCAGCGTAATTCTATGACTATTTGCTACTCTATGTACGTTCCTTCGCTCTATTTTGATGAGGAAGAGGAGACTTATGTAGGTGGACTCTTTTGGGATGGACGTTCCCCATCATTGCAGCACCAGGCAGGCGAACCATTTCTTAATCCTGTAGAGATGGGAAATCCCGATAAAGAATCAGTTGTAAACAAGGTGCGTCGTGCATCGTATTATCCTGAATTAGTACGTCTTTATGGTGAAACCGACAATGTAGATTCCCTCTACGCTCATATCACGGATGCGCTTTCCATTTATCAGCAATCCGAAGAAGTAAATTCTTTTTCCTCCAAATATGATGCATGGGAGAGAGGGGAATATGTCTTTACAGAAACAGAAACACGCGGCATGGATCTCTTTGAAAATAAAGGAATGTGTGCTGAGTGCCATATCCTGGATAAAGATGAGCGTGCCGGACGTGTTCTTTTTACCGATCATACTTATGACAATCTGGGTATTCCGCGTAATCCGGAAAATCCACATTTTCGTGTGCCGGCCGACTATTTTCTTCTTACTCCGGATAGTATTGACTTGGGATTAGGTTCCATTGTGGGCAAAGAAGAAGAAAATGGCAAATTCCGTGTTCCTACATTGCGCAATATTGCTTTGACCGCTCCTTATGGGCATAATGGTTATTTTAAAACTCTTGAAGAGATCATTCACTTTTATAATGTACGCGACGTGAGTGATGAATTTCCTCCTGCCGAGTGTCCTGCCACAGTCAATCGTGATGAGTTGGGAAACCTTGGTCTGACCCCTGAAGAAGAGGCCGATCTCGTTGCATTCATAAAAACGTTAACAGATGATTATGAGAGTATTCGAAAGTGATTATAACCGTAAACAAAGTTGGATAAACTTAAAAATATGTTATAAAACACATGTTTTTTCGTGCGACTGTTTGCGTGCACGGGATTTTTTCATACCTTTGTATCGCAGTTGGGAAACTGCTCATGATTTTGACTTTTAAATAAATTAGTTTTTTAGTTTTCAATAAAGGATTAGTTAGGGTAAAAAGATTTAGTTAATAGTTTTTCATAGGCTAAAATTTGGATTAAGAAAATAGGTAATTAGGTATAAAAGGTAAAAGAGAAAGTTTGTTTTTATAGGTAATTAGAAGTTTTATTTTTGGTAAAAAGAAGATTGATTTTTAGGTAACAATGATGCAGTTTAAAAGAAAAGCCTTAAAGGCTTTTCTTACAGGGGCGAGAGGTTCGTGAGAGCTTGCTCGTTTTTTTATGTCCCAAAGTGAAAAATGGGACATTTTCTTTTTTTAAGAAATGATGATTATTTCAGTCATTCTTTGTATATTTGTAGCATCATCTACATAAAAAATTAATTTTGGAACAGATACTGCTTATACTCGATTGGGTTTTATACGTATTGTTTGCGATAAACATATTGTATTTATTAGTTTATAGCTTAGCATCACTTCGCCGAGATATGCCGGTGCCTCCACCTGCAACAAGGTATAAGCGTTTTGCCATACTTATTCCTGCCTATCGGGAAGATGTAGTAATACACGAATGTGTGCGTTCCTGCTTGGATCAGGATTATCCTGTCGATCAATTTGATATTGTGGTTATTTCAGATCACATGAAGCCTGAAACTAATGCTTCCCTCTCCGCACTTCCCATTCGCTTAGTCGAAGTTCATTTTGAGCATAGTACCAAGTCTAAAGCTTTGAATGCCGCAATGGCAGCTATAGGTAATAATTATGATGTAGCTTTAATACTTGATGCTGATAATGTTATTCCTTATACCTATCTGAATGATGTCAATGACCTTTATGCTTGTCCCGATGTTGAAATTGTACAGACTCATCGCGTCGCTAAAAATTTGAATAGTGATATGGCTCTTCTTGATGCTATGAGTGAAGAGATTAATAATACTATTTTTCGTTTGGGACATGCAAAGTTAGGAATTTCAGCAGCTCTTATCGGTTCAGGTATGGCCTTTCGTTATGATTTATTCCGTGATACGATGGCAAATATCAAAGCAGTGGGTGGTTTTGACCGGGAACTGGAATTGACTTTGCTTTATCAAGGAAAACATTTTCATTATTTGCCGGAGACATTCGTGTTTGATGAGAAAGTGCAGAACACAAATGATTTTTCTCGTCAACGTCGCCGTTGGCTTTCAGCACAGTGGCATTATTGTAGGGTATTTGCACGTTATTTATTCAAGGCAATAGCAGCTCGTAATTGGGATTTTTGTGATAAACTGTTTCAGCAACTCTCCATACCTCGTTTGTTATTGTTAGGTTTTACATTTTTTTTAGCATTCATTTGCTCTTTCTACAATTTTTACTGGAGTATAAAATGGTGGGGGATTTTCCTACTATTGGTTGTTGCATTGCTTACTGCTGTGCCTCGTAGATTTTGTACCAGTCGTTTAGCAATGGCATTCCAGAAACTTCCTTATACTTTTTGGCTAATGGCAACTAATATTTTTAAATTGCGTGGAGCCAATAAAAGATTCATTCATACATCGCATGGAATAACAAAGCAGAAATAGCTATTATTGAGTTTAATCTAAAATAAAGCATTAATATATGGTACAAAATAAGCCATTAAAGATTGTTTATTGTATTCCTTCTTTAGCTGTGGTAGGGGGAGGACAAAGGATTTTGGCAATAAAAGCTAATTATTTTGTCGAAAAATTTGGGTATGAAATTCATGTAATTGCTACAGATAATGGAAATATTTCACCTTATTTCCATCTTCATCCGTCTATACGAATTCATAATTTGGATATAAATTATGATCGAGTAGGTCCTTTATATATGCGTTTCTTTTCTTATTTTTATAAACGTTATTTACATAAGAAGCGGTTAAATGTGTGTTTAAAGGAATTAAACCCGGATTTTACTATTCTGATGTTACGTCGTGAGTTAAGCTTTATAATGGATATGGCAGATCGTAGTATAAAGATAGCTGAAAACCATTTTGAAAAGCATAGTTATTTGAATAATGCGAATTATGCTTTGTTACGCTATTTTCCTAAGTGCATATGGAGAAAATGGCAGAGAATACAAATTGAATGTTTAAAGAAGGTAGAGCGTTTTGTTGTGTTAACTTATGAAGACGAAAAACAATGGTTTGAATTGGATAATATAACCGTTATTCCTAATCCCTTGACCTTTATTCCTGAACATAAATCATTTTGCAATTCTAAACAAGTCATTGCTGTAGGGCGGTATGTGAATCAAAAAGGTTTTGATTTATTGATTTCTGCATGGCAAATGATTGCCTCTAAGCATCAGGATTGGACATTAAAAATCTATGGTGATGGTCCATTGCGTGAAAGGTTACAACGAAAAGTAATAGATGCCGGCCTTTCTGATTCATGTAAATTGGAGTTCCCTGTAAAAGATATTGCAGCAAAGTATGCAGAAAGTTCCGTTTTTGTATTAAGTTCACGTTTCGAAGGATTCGGTTTAGTAATTGTAGAGGCTATGGCTTGTGGTCTCCCTGTGGTTTCTTTTGATTGTCCATGTGGACCAAAAGATATTATTTCAGACCATGTGGATGGTATATTGGTGAAAACAGGTGATGTCGAGGAGTTAGCCAGACAAATTTCTTATTTAATTGAACATGATGAAATACGTGAACAAATGGGCAAGAGGGCGTTGGAAAATGTTCAAAGGTACAAAATAGAAAATATAGCTATTTTGTGGAGAGAGCTATTTTATACATTGTTACAAGAGAAAAATAATAAATGAAAACTCCACTCATAACTTTGGGTATCCCAATATATAATGCTGCTGATCTTATTGAGCGTACATTATTATCAGCTTTCAATCAGACTTATCCTAATATTGAATATCTTTTAATAGATGATAAAGGTAATAGTATGGATATTGTTCGTAGAGTTGTGGCAGAACATCCGCGCAATAAAGATATACATATTATTGACCAAAAATATAACCAGGGGACAGGAGCAGCACGTAATGCGATAGTTTCACATGCTAATGGGGAGTATTTGTTTACAATGGACTGCGATGACGTGATTGTTCCCAATTGTATAGAAGTACTGTATAAGAAAATGGTGGAGCATCCTGTTGATTTTGTTGCATCTTCTTTTGTACGTCGTGATTTGCAAGGAAATATATACCCTGGTGGCTGTCAGTATGTAGATACTTTGATAGAAGGAGAAGATCTTGCTGTAGCTCAATACCGTTATGGAAAAGGTAAAAATATTTTTGTAGCAACATGGAATAAACTCTATCGGACTACCTTTTTACGTGATAATAATATACGTTGTGTTCCTCAGTATTTAATTGATGACCCTTGGTTTACATATCAAGTTATAATGTGTGCCCAGTCATGTCGGTTAATATCTGATTGTACTTTGTTTTTTACTTATAATCCGTCTTCTGTGACAAGTATTAAAGAACAAGAGGGGTATACGGATTTTCTTGCAGAACAATACTTGGGTACGCAAAGATTAAAAGCAGAATACATACGTTCGTTAACGAGCAAGCAATTCTATATGGGAGCTTTGCTTGATTTAATGAAAATGAGTTTATATCATCTTTATAGGACGTGTGCTTCATCTAAAATAACAAAAGAGAAAAAAGATTTCTTTTTGCAGGGATTTTTGATGCGACGCTTCCTGTATCCTCAGAGGTGGGTTTTTAAAGATAAGAATTTATATAAAGCACTACCTTTACTTGCTTTCTATGCTTTACCAATGAGAGCAAAGAAAAGTATAATGATTTTTTTGATAAGTATTGATTTACGCAAAATATTAAATCGTTGGTTTCATTTTTAGAATTATGGTATCAATTATAACAGTTAATTACAATGGCTGGAAGGACACTTGTGATTTAATAGCGTCGTTAAAGCAGTTTGAAACCTATCCATATGAGGTTATTGTTGTTGATAATGCGTCGTGTGGAGATGATGTAAAGCAAATTAGGCTAGCGTATCCGGATGTGATAGTTTTGAGTAGTGAAAGGAATTTAGGATTTGCCGGAGGAAATAATCTGGGATATCAATATGCTAAAGGAGACTATATCTTTTTTTTAAATAACGATATGGTTGTCAAGGAGCCTATGTTAGCTCCTATGGTTGCTAAACTTAAAAATGATGATTATGCAGGCGTTTCACCTTGCATTATTTATTTATATAAACCAGAGCGTATACAGTATTATGGTTACAAAGATATGACCTCTATAACATTGAAACATACTACGGAAAGCTTTGATTTTACTCGACGAGACTGTTTTCTGCAACCTAAAGAAACAGAAGTTTTACATGGAGGAGCCATGATGGTACGGCGTGATGTAATAATTAAAGTGGGTGTGATGACAGAAATTTATTTCCTGTTCTATGAAGAATTTGATTGGAGCCGTAGATTACGTGAAGCAGGGTACAAGTTGTTTTATGAGCCGACTTCTGTGGTATACCATAAGGAGAGTATGACGATTAAACCGCAAACTCCCATACGAGAGTATTATCTTACTCGTAGCAGAATGATTTACGCAAGGCGTAACTGTAAAGGATGGCGTAAACTGCTCTCTTGTTTCTATCAATGTTTTGCAGTTCTTCCTAAAAAGACTTTGAGTTATGCGTGTAAGAGGCGTTTTGATTTAATTTTAGCTGTATGGAAAGGAACTTTTCATGGCTTAATAAATCCATTAAAATGATATTATCTTTGACGTTTAAGGGCATCTTGTAGAAATGTCAATGATTGCTCTTTTTTTTCTTCCTTAATGAAGTTTACTTTTGTCCAGTCGATGGCAGAATGTAATTTTGCTTGATTGAATTCACTTGAGTTGGTTATTAATCTATTCTCTAAATTGAACATTTCTAGTAATGAACGAAAGCGTGCTATTCCCCGTTTTTCATTTGCGTAAACAATAAAAGGCTTATTGAATATGATTGAAAACACACAACCGTGAAAGGAGTCAGTTATAATTATGGCCGCTTTATTGAAGCCTTGAATCCATCTCTCTACAGGAGGAATTACTTTGTCCTCTACTTTACTATTAGGCAAGGTGCTTTTGGGGAATACCGTGAATTTCTTTAATTCCTCATCTATGCATATGTTATCGATTAATTTTTTTTTGTCAGGAGTCATATCTAAAATATAATAGAACAGTTCTTTAGTTTTTTTTATTTCTGTGCTATAAGGGACTATTTTTAAATATTCATCTTTCTCTAACAACATAGTCGGATCTAATACAAGCTGAGGTGCAGCTGGGCACTTCCATTTGAATACATTGTTTATTAAATGTAATGCAGAACTCTCACGTACGGATACAGCATCGAATTTTTCAATCAGATTTCCGCAGTCTCTTATTTCTTTTTCTGAATATTCCTGCATGTCCGTGCCAAATGAAGCAGCATATGATATCCGTAAGGTCTTCTGATTATTCTTTAAAAAATCAAGAAAGAATGAACGGATATCAGGAAAAGCATATTTAGGACGCCATACTTGGTCAGAACCAACTATAATGGCATCAAATTCATAATCGTTAAGTTCGTTTAGAGACAAGGCATCTTTGTATTTATGAGGTGTTAGCGGTATATTACTACTAATAAATTCATCAGCATATTTATGTACTATATCTCTATCTCTAATAATCTTGTGTTCGGAAAACACACAACTATATTGTCTACCTAATATTTTATTGATAAAACGCTTAGTATAGAGAAATGGACGTTGTTTTAATGGTGGAAGTTTTTGCTCTTGTACAATAGCTATGTTACATACTTCATGCCCTAAACTTTGGAGAGTGTGTATTAGTGCATAGCACTGTAAGTTTCCTCCGTAATTATAATGAAGGGGTAAGGTTAAAATTGCTATTTTCATATCTGTTATTTTAATCTTGCTATAAATTAATCTCCTCTTAAACCTAAACATCTTCCTCCATCGACAATAATATTTTGTCCGATAATGAAAGAAGATTCATCAGATGCCAAAAAGGCTGCAGTGTTTGCAATATCTTCTGGTTTTCCATATGTATAAGAATAATTAGTTTTAGTGATTTTGTCTATTATTTCGGGGGTTACCTCTCCACGTTGCACGATACCGGGAGATATACAATTCACGTTTATTCCTCCTTTTCCTAATTCCATAGCTAAGGATTTGGTATAAGCTATTATTCCTGCTTTACTTGCTGCATATTCAGAATAGCCTGCTTTGCCTTGTAAACCAATAACGGATGAAATAAAGATGATCTTTCCAGACTTTTGTTTTCTCATTTGTATAGCTGCTTTCTGGGAACAAAAAATGGCCCCTCTAAGATTTGTAGACAGTGTATTATCAATAACAGAGAAATCTTGTGAGACTATATTTGCATGCTTTTCACGAGCTGATCCCCCAGCTGTATAAATGAATATATCTATATGTCCAAATTGAGATATCAGTTTTTCAAATTTAAGGGTAATATCATCATCATCTTTGACATTTATTATACATGCATTTGCTTTATATCCCAATGTATTTATTTCATTAACAACTGGCTGTATGCTTTCATTGTGAGTTCCACAAACAATAACGTTCGCACCTTCTGCAGCTAATCTGCAACAGCATGCTCTTCCTATTGCACCAGACCCTCCGATGACCACAGCTACTTTTCCTTGAAATCTTCCATGGTCAGACAAGTTTATTTCATAGGGTCTTGTTACATGGAAAGAGGAGTATCTCTTTCTCAATATTACTCCTATTTTTCTATCAATAGAGAAAATGTTTTTGATAATATTCTTTATTGTACTCATCTCTTGTCTTTTATAATAGTTCTTGTTATTTTTTGAATGATTATGCTTCTTTCATTTGAAGAAAGCCCTACTAAGAAAATGGCTATTCCCATACTAAGAAAACAAAGCAGCATGTAAATTCCTAATCCTATAATATGAAGGTTGGTATAGTACTTATGAATTAGTAAAGGGATAGTAGTTCCTGTGAGTACAACAACAGCTCCTCTTAAATAGACTGCTGTAATAAAATTTCCTACTTTTATTTTTATGGATTTTTTTAAAAAATATAATCTGATACCGTTAATAATAATCATAAGACTAATAGATACAATATAGGGTATATAAGGAGGGTAATTCCAATGTAGTAGTAAAATACTGATTGGAAGATTCAATAGACCAATACTGCTTATTGTTATATGGTAATTTCGGATTTTACCAGTAGCTGCTTGTGCGGCAGCTAGCGTAGGACCAAAGGATTCTAGCATGGAAAGTATGAGGGTTAAGCGTACAAAAATTATTGTATATTGAGGGTACTCTCCTAACCATAATGTTAAAATCTGTTCGGTCTTTATTAGTATGGGAATAGCAAAGAATGAGATAAGATAGAATCCCATACGTGCTCCTAAACTAACAAGACTTCTCACTTCTTTTAGTTCACCAGCTGCATAGTTCTTGACGATTTGCGGATTTAAAGCTTGCATGAAATTAGTAACAAAGCCATAGATTACAGTATTCACTTGTACAGCTATTCCTCTCGCTGCATTGACTAATGTGTTAAAAAAGATATTCAATATGATATTTACGCCTTGATTTTTCAGCATGACAGAAAATACACTTATCATGTTCCAGCTAGAAAAAGAAAGCATTTCCTTCATTATAGTTTTGTTTATAGAGTAGTGGTTATCGCATTCTTCAAAATGTATTTCTGCATATCTGCTATAGACTAATCTAACGATTAATTGTGCGATCATCAACATGATAGCATATATGATAAGCTTATCTCCTCCAATCCATTGCAGAAGGAACACAACTAATAATTTAAGAGTTACTTCTAAAATACTGATATATGCAAAGGCAGACATTTTTTCGTGGGCTATAATAGCTGCGTTATAGGGTACGCTCATAATCGAAATTACAAAGCTTGCAATAGAACATTGGTACACCCAGTTTGCTGCATACATTCTTTCAGAAGGGATGTTCATTTGAGTGTTTAGAAACCATAACCCTAAAGTTTCTGCCAATAGTATGATAATGAGAGATAAGATTAGGTGGATGGACAAGCTGGTTCTAAATATGTCCTTTAACTTACCCGTATTCTGTGATCCCATTTCATAATTTAAAAAACGTTGGGTGGATGAAGCCAAAGTAGTACTTAAAAAAGAGAAAGTGCCAATAATTCCTCCAACTACGCTATATGTACCGAAGTCATTTGCCCCTAATACATTTAATACTATTCGTGATGTATATAAGGTAACCAGCAAAGTAAAAAACATTCTGATATAGAGAAACAGAGTGTTTTTCACAATAATATTTTTATTTGCCTTCATTGCATTATTTATTGCTTAATGATGCGTATTGCCTTTTTTGCAATGTTTTTGGCTTCATTGACTATTTTTTCGGACATAGAAGGATGATATAAAGAAGAGGTGAAATCTTGCATTGCATTTATATCTCTTACTGTTGTTGAGTGGACTTCCAATAATATGGGGTGTTCTATACTTAAATCTGTTAGTATATTGATTCCTTCATCTATTTCATCTTTGGATGACGCTTCTATATATTGAAAACCTAAAGATTCGACCCATCCTTGGGCAGAAGTTATATGTCCGGCAGCAATATGTGCAGGCAGGGTTTTGCGCATTTCTTTATTAATGGGGGCATACATAACAGCTCCACCCTCATTGTTTATAAGCATAATACGTAACTTCTTTGATAAATGTCTGTTCCATAGAGCATTCATGTCATAAAAGAAAGATAAGTCACCGATAATTAGAAAGGTTGCTTTAGGGTTTGCTGCTGCAAATCCTACCGCAGTTGACATACTTCCGTCAATGCCATTTACACCACGATTGCAGTTGATACGGATTGAATCATTGGTTGGAAAAAAATGTGCCATTCGGATGGTACAACTATTGGCTAATTGTAGATCTGCATTTTCAGGGAAGTTGGTTAGAAGCCTACCGATGGCATATAATTCTCCACATTCTGCTGTTGGTATCGGAATTTGGCAAGATATTTTCTTCCAGGCTTCTTCATAATCATTCTGATGTGTAGCAATGCCTGTAGATGATAATTGTTCAAAAAAGAATGCTTCTCCCATTTCGAATATTTCAGTAAGGGTTCTGAAAGGATCGCACACTTTATCTTCATATCCTACTTGCCAATGAGGAATTTTAGCAGGTCGTAACAGTGCTTTTATTTCATTGTTGAAAATATAATTTCCTCCTATGCTGATAACGATGTCAGGTATTAAATTAGCCTTGTCTTCCCATCTTAATGAGGATAAAATGGCTGGCACATTGTAAATAGCCTTTGGATGGTGAAGATTCGATATTTTATCAGTCAGTATAGTAACATTGAAACATTCACAGAATCTGTCAATTGCCTTTTTAAAACGGTCGGTCAAAGAGACGGACTGCCCCCAGATAATCATTATTTTTTTGTTGTTCAGTTTTGTTGATGCCTCTATCCACATTTCGGGGGGAGCGTCAGCTCTTCTTAAAGATATTTTTCTAACCTCTGGTAAAGAGGTATTAGAAAATGTATCATTTCGATGAGATGTGAAAGGTATATTAAGGTGTACCGGCCCTTTCCCATGGTGATTTAGTTCCAAGAGCCCTTCGTTTAAGATACGATTAGCATACCATTCATCAGTATCTGTTTTTATTTCACGGAGTTGTCCTTGGTACTTTGTACAGTTAGTGAATGTGCTTAATTGGTCATACATTTGGTCCTCCAGTTGATTGAGTAATTCCGGAGGACGGTCACTGGATAGAATAAGCAAGGGCAATTTCTGATAAAATGCTTCTACTATAGCACTTCCGTAATTCATACATGCAGTTCCTGAAGAACAGGTTATTGCAACGGGATCCCCTGTCTGCTGAATCATGCCTAATGCAAAAAAAGCAGCACTCCTCTCATCCACAACAGAATAAAGACTGAAAGAATTGTCCGCTTCCAAAGAATGAACTAAGGAAAAGTGGCGGCTACCGGGGGATACCACAATTCTCTTTATTCCAAATTGTTTCAGTAATGATATTATTTGGAGAACTAATTTATTGTCTGAGTACATAAATAGAGTTAGTTGGGGTTATTATATGTAGGCAAAAATACTAAACCTTTATAAGAGGAGCAACATTTATCTCATGTTTTTGATATTTTTGAATAATGTAAGAAAAATGCATTATTTCATTTAGGAGAAACTATTTCTACATCTTTTCGAGAAAGAGTAAGGTTAACTATCTGAAAAGATATTATGTAGTAGTTTGTTGTTTTGTGTAAATTTGAGGTGAAGAGAGGGGTTTACCACCTCTCTTTCTCCACTTCAAAGCACGGACATTCCTTCGTCCACTCCATCGGTTCCACCTCCCCGTTTCCATTCACATCCGGACTCAGATCCCGGTGTCCCACTACCCGTGCCTCCGGATAATCCATTTTCAGCGCCCGCACCAGTACCCGCAACGAATGTCGCTGCCACTCCGTCCGGGTGTCCTTTGCCAGTCCGTGGCTGTCCAGTCCACCCTCATAACAGATACCGATTGAGTGAGCATTGTACCCACGCGCGTGGGCACCGACCCTCTCGACCGCGCGTGTGGACTTGATATCACCGTTACGGCGAACGTAGAAATGATAGCCAATGCCATCAAAACCACGGAGGCGGTGGGCGGTGTCCAAGTCGTGCTCGGTAAAGGGGCGGTCCTCGCGGGTGGCACTGCAATGGATGACGATTAAATCGATCTTCCTCATACGTGTTTACAAATTCATCGCGTTCGCACTAAAAGCGCCTATTATAGCCGAAGCCACCGCGATGATTACCTTCAAAATCTTGTCCCAAGTCGTTTTTTTCATAAGAGAGTTTTTTAGTGATTAGTGATTAGTGATTAGTGATAAATCATAAGCAGGCTGCGCAGCCTTTAATTTTTAATTTTCAAAGCCTCCGGCTTTAGACCCTATCCCAGCGGATCATCCTCAATACCGCCGTCTCCGCCATCGCCACCAGTATTTCCGCCACCGGAATTGCTACCGGACGAGCTGCCGTCTTCGGACACTAATTCGAAGGTGATGTTATTGGCCCCCCCTCTGGTACTGGCATTGCTGTCGTTCACCAGACGCAAGGTGTTGGCCACCTTGAAACGGATGTTGACACGTTCGATATTTTTCACCGTACAGTCCTTGGCCACTTCGGTGGCGCGACATTTAAAGGTGGTGTGGAAAATCCCGAAACCGTCCAGGCGGACACTGTTGCCGTCGGTCATCACCTGGCGCATCTGGCGCACAATGGCTTTACCGACGTGTACCACGTCCTCGGCCGACATTCCGCCCAAGGCTTCGATGTCCTGCGCGATGCGTTCGAGGTCGAAGATCTTTGCATCTTTCGATTTACGTTTCAGGGTGAAAACCATCGGAGATGCTGCGTCTCCGATTTTCTTGTGGCGCTGTGTGCGCACTACTAAAGCGTTTGACATGTTGAGTAATGTTTAATAGTTAATAATCAATTTTTCAACGTTGATGCAACAAAGGTACAGCATGAGGCAAGGGAGGAGGGACGTTAAGGGAGGCTACAGGACGTTACAGGACGTTATGGGAGAATAAGGGACGATAGAGTCGATTTTGAAGTGCAAAAAAACGGGGAACCTTAAGGTTCCCCGAAAACATTGACGATGAGTTGTACCTGTGCAGGCGTATAGTGTCTGCTACCGCGCTTCATACCCGTGGCCAGCAAACGTTCTTCCAGTCCCGGAGCCGTGCGTATCCACTCGTTGAATTGCTTGACGGCGGTATGCTGGCACACCCCGCGAATGTAGCACATTGCCAGTTCGCCTTTCCCGTAAGTACGTATCGGGAAGTGGGCGTCAAGGTTTGAATCATCTTCTTTTTTCATGCGTTAAAGTTTAGGTTGTTTACTGCTTTAAAATATATACAAATATACTGATTATTAATCGAATAAACAACATTGATCGGAATTGTTTTTTAACCAATTTTCATTATCGAATTTAGTGTTTACCGGTCCCGGTTTGTCACCGTCCGGTCCGTGCACGATGTCTTCCTCGCAAGGCCAGTAACGCCCGTTGATGCGGTTGTAGACAAACTTGGCATGGGTATAGCCGCTACCCAAGTGCTTGAAACGGACTTTGTCTATGTAGACGGTGACAAGTTGTTTGGCATCGTCGCGGTTCACGCAGAGACAGTAGTCGGACATATTGCCGAAGTTGGCCGAACCGTTGATGTCGTTCATCTCCACCCGGCGCAGTTCTCCGGTGGCGGTGTTGCGGTTCATCTTGCGCGGGTGTGCCACGAGGATGACCAGGCATTTATGTTGCGCGGCGAAGCGTCCCAGCTTGCCCAGCAGCGAGGTGATGTACATCAGTTCCGTCTGCCCCGGTTCCAATTGCTGGTCCAGGCGGTTCAGCGGGTCGATGACGAGGATGCGGACTCCGCGACGGTATACCAGTTGGCGGGCTTTCTCTAGGATATGGTCGATGGTACAGGCCTCGGTGCCCGGCAAGATGTGCGTCACGTTGGCTGTCAGCCAGTTCACAGCGTGGTTGTACAGCTCTTCCGTCATGCCCGGGCCGGGGCCGAATTGCAGTCCGGTCAACTTTTCAATCAGCTTGGCATGATGGTAATTGACCGGCAAGTTTTCGGGGCTGAAGTAGGCTATCTTCCACTCATGGCGCAGGCAGAGGCGCAGGACAAGTTCGTCGACGAATTCGGATTTCCCGTGTCCAGCCATTCCCGACACCACAACGTTCCGCCCGGTCTCAAAAGTGCAGTTCGCATCAAAGTTTTCCCAACCCGTATCGGCACCACGGCACAGCCCGTTTTCGAAGAGCGCACGCAGGTCTTCCCGGTAGTCCTCGGCGGTGAATACGCCTTCCAGCGGGATCTCTTCGGCTTGCGCCAGAGTGATGAGAAGACTTTGAGCGCCGTAAAGAATCAAATGTTCATTGGCGTCCTTGCATCCGGGGCCGAAGTGTACCAGGCGGCAACGCTCCGCTCCCAGGCGGCGGACGAGTTCATGGCGCAGCGCTTGTCCGGCTCCGTCCTCGTCGGCAGCGATGTAAATCACTTTCTTGGGTTCGAAGTGCGACTCCACGAACCTGTCCATCCATGTGAGGTTGCTCTGCGCACCGGCGGGCACGGAGATGACGTCTTTCCGCCCGGCAGTCATGAAGGCGCAGGCATCGAATTCGCCTTCGGTGATGATGCACTCCGGAGTGTCGGCAATGGCGTCGATATTGTATGGGATGAGTTCGGCGCCGGTCACCATTCTGAAGTGTTTCAGTGCGCTGCGGTACTTGGTGTTGATGAGTACACCATTCTCGAAGTAATTGAAGCAGAGGCAATTCTCTATCTCGTTGCTACCCGGTAGTTTGATGCATTCTTCAGTGATGTGCAGTTCGGCGAGCAGGTTTTGGGCGAGACAGCGTTTTTGCGTCCAGTATTTTTCCAGTTTCTCACTCAACTTTGCTTTTGCAGGGTCGAAGGTGGGGCGGCGGAAGTGTGAGGGCAGTTGGCTGGCTTTCCGGCGTTGTTCCCGGCGTTGTTGGCGTTGGCGTTCTTCGGCATCGTCGGGCACGTAGAGTTTGTAGCCACAGTGATGGCAGTAGCATGTTCCTTCGCTCAGGTTGACGGAGAACGATTTGTCTCCTTTGTGTCCGCGGGTGTCGTTACACTGGGGGCAGATGGTTTTGATTTTGCCGCTGTTGCGGCCTTTGGTGTCGATTCCGTACTGATGAAAATTTCTCATTGTTCGTTGGATTGTTTTAAGTTTATACTTTTAAAAATCGTTTGCTGATGCCGCACTTCAACGCCCGCGATGCCACATTTCGCGGGTGCCGGTGCCACACTTGGACGACCACGAAGTGTGGCATCGGTCTTGCTGAAGTGTGGCATTGGAGGCGTTCGGGTGTGGCGTTTACTCCGCTCAGGTGTGGCGTTTTGGGGGCTTGGGTGCGGTGTTTTGTGAGCTCCACGAATGCGTTGCCTCGTTCCAGAAAGCGGTCGCGTCCGGTCGGGGTGGGGCATCATCGGGGATGGGGCAGCCCAGATAGGTGCGCCGGCCGTTGACGAGCTGCTCGTAGCGGTGGGGGTCGGGTGGGGTGGCGGGTGGCTGATTGGCGTCGAGGGCAAGCAATGCTGCATGCAGGGCTTGCGAGGTGCGTTGCTCTTTGGTATAGTTGTTGAAATAATTGCGGGCTTCCTCCGGACTGTCTATGCTTTTCTCCTTTCCGTGAAGCAGCACATGGTCCTTGAATATTTCCAGTGCCTCTTTGAATCGTCTACTCAACAGGGAACTGAAGCCGCTTGTCATGCAGACTCTGTCCTTCCATTCGCTGTCTTGTGCAAGGCTGTCTATCAGTTCCCGCCAGGGACGGAAAGGCGGCATGGCATTTTGCGCAGCTTGTAATTCTCCGTCGTCGTCGCCGTTCTTTTCAACGACGAAGTCGTTGTTTCTATTCTCATCTTCTCTTCTCTGCTCTTCTCTACTCTTATCTCCTCTTACGCGCGTGAAGCCGGGTTTTCCTTCTTTGTTGTTGGAATTCTGCGAGTTATCATCGTTTTCCATCTCTTTGTTTTTATCAAGAGTTTCCTTGTTCTCTGGTAGTTCTTCATCAGTTTCTTGTGAGTTGTCCGGCAGATTCGGTGCAGTTTCCATACTGTCTTTTGCAGGTGAGTTATAGCTGATGGTTGACTCGAACTCTTCTCCTTTTATGATGAAGAGCTTGTAATTTTGGATGATTTTCCTCATGTACGCTTTTCCGAATCCTTTTCTATTCATGGTATTCAGTTGCTGGAAAGAGAGTTTTCCATCCGGTTGGATGTGAAGGGTTTCGATGATGTACAAATACGTTCCGTATCCTCTTCCTCCTTCATGGTCAATGAGTGCGGATAACCTTTTGTCGTTCGACAGGTCATTGGGGTGTTTAAACCATGCAAATTTTTTCATGTTTAATGAGTTGGTTAATTTTTAGTTTTTATTCAGGAAGGATAGAAGGGCTTCATAGTGTGGGGGGAAAGCTGTTCGGCAGTTGTATCGTTCTTAAATATGGTGCGAAATTACATATTATTATTGATGTATAAAAACGTACAAATGTAGGGTTAATGAAGTACTAACAGGCTCTGTTGTAATTGTCGGGGCTTTTTTAAATTCATTATGGAGTGTAATCCCTACAGAACTGTTTTTGCGCATTTTTTTTCAAATAAAATAAATGGAGGAGCTCTTCTTACCGGTAGGTTTATGTGGTTGTGTAGCATAATCTTTTGTGTTACACAACTTTACTGGTTATTACTCGTTTGGTGTCCACCAATTTCTCTTGTGCTTCTGCGAATGTGTCCTAACATTCGTTTTTCACTGTCGGAGAGGTGCTTCTTGTCTTTGTCTGCCAACAGATAAGGAATAACTTCTGAGATAATTTCCAACTGGTCCAGTAACGGATTCTTCTTGTGTTTTGCTTCGCATTCAATGCGAAGTTCTTCTCTGCCGTCTATGCAGAGAGTTAAAGTACATTTTTGTTCATGATAAAACTATATAAAAAGGCGCAAAGGTAGTGTTATTTTGTGGAAATCCATTTCTTTAAACTGAAATCATACTTTTTTATCACTTTGGCAGGATTTCCTACCGCTATGCTGTAGTCAGGAATATTCTTGGTGACTACACTGCCGGCACCCACCACAACATGTTTACCTATCTGTACTCCTGCTGTTATTACCGAATTGGCTCCTATCCACGAATTATCCTCTATTCGTATTGCGGCAGTAGCCACTCCCTGCTGGTGTATGGGGAGCTGCGGGTTTTCGTAGTGGTGGTTTAATCCGGATATTGTGATGTTCTGCGCCAGTATCACATGATTTCCTATTTGCACGGGGCCGATAATGGTAGAGCGTAGTCCAATGCGTGTATAATCGCCTATGAGGACATCTCCTACGCCATTATCTACTATGGTGTATTCTTCAATAGTGCTATGTGTGCCTAACCGGAATTGATTGATAGGGGAGACATTCATTACGGTCTGGCGACGAATGACAGCTTTCTTGCCATGATGAAATACTAAAGGATTGAGAAACCACTTGACCCACAAGCGTGGACGGGCATTGCAAAACATCAGGTGGTGTATGCGACGCTTCCAGGTAGGGGAGTGCTTTATCTTATTCTTTATTTTCGTCAGATCCATTGTATTTATTTCTTGGAAGTTGTTTTATAAATGTCTATGGCCTTATATATCTTCTCTACACTATGGGCCCAACTGTGGGTCTGTGCAAAAGCAATGCGTGCATTTTTCAATTCTGCATCTTCCGTTTCACCAAGTGCCTTTTGTATGGCATATAGATAGCTATCTACATCTGTAGCCAAGTGGGTATATTCTGCAAATACTTCTCTCATTGTATGGGTGCTTGTGGCTACCACCGGTTTTCCTATAGCCAGATACTCATCAATTTTCAACGGATAATTACCTTCGGTAATCGGGTTTACTTTTTGCGGATTGAGACAGACATCGAAATGTTGTATATAGGCAGGAAGTTCTGCCACTTCTCTGTGTCCGGTGAAGTATGTGTTCTTTAGCGTATGCAACGGATGTTGCGCAAAGAAGTCATCTTCCGGACCTACAAAGACAAAATTATATTGCGGAAGCTTCTGTGCAACAGCATATAATAGATCGGCATCGAGCCGGCGTTCAATGATAGCTCCGGTATATCCTATCCGTGGAGAGGGAATGTCTTTCAGGTCGGCAGGTATATCATGTAATATATTGCCGTCATACAGTGAAAGATTGACTCCTGTATTTGTGGTGTAGATGTTAGGGTTAAGGGGTTTCAGTTCTTCTGTGAAATAGCTGGAGTTGGTCATGACGATATCAGCTTGCCTGACAAGTGCTTGTTCGCATGCAGGACCGTATTTGCGCCAGTAGTCTACTCCGATGATGTAGTCGCGTCGGTAGTAGATACTGATTTTCGGATGAATATATTCTTTTAAATGAAGGCTCCGAAAAAGGTCGGTATCAATTAAATGGACATAATCTTTGAAGCCTAAGTTTTCAGCTTGTAACATAATCCAATTCCCGATCTTTTTACCGTTTTTCCGATTGAGACTATTGAATAACCACGTTGGCAATTGTCCAACAGAATGTATTGTGAATGGGCTGTCCAATACCCATAGATTTTCTTTGATATATCGAATAGGAGATTTGCCTTGAATGACTTCAATTTGTCGACGGCTAATAGTAGTCAGCGGGCCTTTTCCGGTAGCAATTCGCACCCGTGTAGCTATATCCATTGGCGGGTTAACATAAAGAACACGATGTTGCTTTGAAATTTCAAAAGCTGTATTCTTAATAGTACTACCTATTTCAATATCCCATGATTGAATACTGGTGATGATGAAATCCGCCATAACAGTTACATTTATAATTATGAATACTAAATTTTATTGTAAATCTTTACATATTCTTCAGCTGTATTTTTCCAAGAGAATTGTTTTACTCTTTCTAATCCATATACTACTTGTTCCTGATAGAATATTACATCGTTTTCTAATTTTAGCAAAGCATCTGCAATTTCTTGTGGATTTTCCGGGTTAATTAAAATAGCGCCTTGACCTGCTACTTCGGGCATTGCAGAAGTGTTACTTGTAACAATAGGAGTACCACAAGCCATTGCTTCTAACATGGGAATACCAAAACTCTCCCTTAAAGATGGATAGAGGAAAGCAAAGGCTGCATTGTACAGAGTTACCAAATCCTGGTTGGCAATATATCCTGGGTAATATAGATATGGCTTTATTTCCGTTATACTTTCTTGTTTAAGAAGTATATCAATATATTCTTCTTTCAAGTCAGCAATAAGCAATGGACGTTTTACTTTAGATTTTTTTAAATACGATGCATATGCTTTTAGCGTACGAGCTGCATTTTTTTTGGAATCCGTATTTCCCAAAAAGAATAGAAACCCTTCTTGGGGAATATATTTTTGAATAATATCTTTATCGAGCGTTTCTTGTTTCTTAAAATGTGTACTATACCCATTATAGACGGCAGTAACTTGACTGTCAGGAAGATGTAACGCTTTGCGAATACGATTACATTCGAAATTGGATACTGTGATTATTTTCTTGCATTTTTTTAATATTCTTGGCACAACAAGTCGTCTATAATGCCATCCCATTTCTTGATAGAGAGAAGGACTACGATGCTGGCGTGGCTCTAAATAGATAATGTCATGCAATGTTAGTACTAATGGCACTGAACACTGTAGCGGGGCTGTGTTAGAAGTACAATGCAATAAGTCTGCTCCAATTCGATATACTGCTCGTGGCAATGCTATCTGTTCCCATAAAGGATAGGTAGGACAACTCAACTCAATAATACTGAGATTGTCTGATTCTTGAAGGCAAGAATCTTCCCCTGGGGCAACAAATACGTAATATTCATTACCGTCTTTCCTCTTTTGTAATTCCCTTAGGGTTTCCAATATGACAAAATCCATACCATGTTTGTCACGCCGAAAGATACGTTGGGCTTCAATAGCAATCTTCATGGTTTAGTTATTTTGTTTCAGTTTTTCTTTTTTTTCCTTGAAAAAGACGATTGATGTGACTGAATATAGACGCAAATATTAAAATTGGAAGTGCCCATACAGCACGTCTGAATCGTTTGTTCACTTCTCCTTCAGGTAGTGCCATTAAGAAAGTTAATATGTTCACAAATAATAGGGCATACCATTTGAAGCTAAGTGTCCAATCTAATGCAGTTATTATAAATGCACATGCTATAATACAAGCTATTAGCAAGAAGCGTGAAGGCAATAACCACTGGAATAATTTGTTGCAATAATCCCATTCTCCTTTTAATAAGGCTAAAGGTAGCTTACGTATAGCAAACAAAGTACTGCTATATTGAGAACGTAACCATCCAATGCGTTGTTTCTCATAACCTTCTGAATTTTCTTCTTTTTTGCTATAACATACAACTTCCTCTAAATATTCAGTGTAAATATTTTCTTTTAACAGAGCAGTTTCCATTGCTTTACTAATATCACTGCCTTTTAATGAAGGGCTTATTTTATGGAACATTGCAAAATCGAATGCCATAGCAGAGCCAATCAATGCGGAGGAGAAACCAAGGCGAGTATGCGCTTTGCGGAAAATATTATTATTGATTTCTTCACTTGTGGCATTAAGTATAGCAATACTTGTCGTTAGATTTTCTGTCATTCGGTGAGCCTGAATTGCATCACATCCTGAATAATATGCATTATTGAATAAATTTAAAGCATTAGGAACGATACGATTATCGGAATTAAAAATAACAACCATATCATATTCTGCAGGAGAGTACCGTTCCATTACTTGTTGAATAGAATAGACTTTGGTGCATGTTTCTTTATCAGGAACTACAATGTTGACTGGCATTTGAAGTAGGGTAACCAGATCTTCTTCCGGTAGCTGAGTTGCTGCGACAGCAATGTCATACTTTTCTCTAGGATAAAGCTGAGTATCGAGAAAATAGTTTATGGAATTGATAACTTCTTTTCCATTACGCAATACAACAAATAGCACTAAAAATTTATGTTTTTTTTGTGCATCAGGATAAGGGTTTTTATATTTCCCTATTGAAGCAAGTGCATAAATGAACAAATATACTACTGGGATTGCGAATAGCAAGAACAGAATAGCATCAGTCATTAGCAAAGCATTATTATTCTCATCCATCCACCATTCGGGATTAAATATTGAAAAGAAATCACTCATATTTTTATTTATTTATTATTTACCAATGATACATTATTTATTTGTTTATCTATATAAACACCATTTAATATAAAAGCTATAAAGCATATAATTACAAAGCCAGAAGGGTGCATGGTCATTCCACGTCCAACATATCCATTCAGCCACATACCAAATACACCACATAGTAGAGCTGCAAGAATATTCTTTAATTTTTCATTTCTAATACAAAACATAATGATGTAACAACATCTCAATAGAATAATCACATTGATTGCTATGTATAGTGAAAGTCCCCAAAAACCTGTTTGCATCCATATATCTACATAAAAAGAGTCTGGTGGGGTGGCTTTTTCTACTATTTGACCCTTTTCTTTTACTTCCCTCATAATACGTCCTCCAATACCAGCTCCCAGAGGATAACTTTCTAAAAAATGGGCTATTTTTTTTTGATTTTCTATACGCACATTAAATGAGGCATCTTCTGTTGGTTTGAAAGCTGAGCGCATTCTTCTTATCAATGCATTATTGTCTCCAATGTTAGTAAAAGCGAAAAAAACAAATAAAGAGATTCCTATACAGGCTGAAATACTCATTAATTTAAAGTTCTTACTGATAAGACAATAAAGAGCAAGTCCACTCATAGGGACAACAATTGCTCCGCGTGTTCCAGACATGAACAAACCTGATATTCCCATTATTGCTATACTAATGTAAAAAAAACGTAGAATCTTTTGAGATGTATTACAGCTAACTATAGAGTATACTATTGCTATCATTCCCATGTGAGAACCAAAATTACCGGCATCACTGAATATTGAGAAATAGCGGATTCCACTTTTTAATAAATGAGTTTGCCAAGCTTCTGTCCTAAGCCATTCAATCTCTGCTGCATCAAATCTCCAATACTTTTGTAGTAATAATTTGACAAAAGCGGTGATTGTGAAAATTCCCAAAACAATAAGAGCGTTTTTTAGTATTTTAGGTTTGTCTAATAATAATGAGGCTGCAATATATACCATAGGCATTGATAATACCCATCCACGCAATACCATGATAATGTCTGGATTATTATTCCTTGGGTTTAAGAACTGTATGAAAACAAATAAAATCCATACAATGTAGCTGATTGTTAATGTGTTTATGGCATTAGGAAAATATATGCTTGTATTCTTTTTAGCAGCATATAATAGTATTGCTAAAAATAAAGATACCAATAGAATATCCAATATAACACTTAATCCTTCTTTATCGCTATATCGCATAATTGCAGTTAAATAGTAATCCACAATAGCATATAGCAGAAAGATTAAGCGCGGACTTTGAATGCCATATACAAATATAATAGCAGCGAAGGGTAAGGCAATAATTATTGCAGCGATTATTAGCTTCTGAAGAATTATTGCATAGGCTAACGCTGCTAATCCCAAAGCAAAAAATATGTATATGATTGCTTTGGGAGGAAGTTCTTGTTGTTGGGGACTATATGCCATGCTTCTTCTTCTATTATTTAACAGCTGCCTTTTTAGATGTCAATCCCAATTGCGCTAAACGACTAACAAATGAATGAAGTGGAGTTCTTGGAGGTAATTCTCCTGTAAATGATTCTACGACTTCACGGTCTGCATTATTTAAATAAAGGAAGAATGGTACATTTTCCATAGCCTCTTTTATTGGTTGCAGAGTAGCATTATCACTATTTCTCCATAAACGACATGCATTGGCAACTAATAAATTTACATCTGCCTGTCGTAAAGTATCTAATGGAATACTTGCATTATTGATGGCTGGATACTCCACCAATATAATGTCAGGTTCTTGCTCAGCTTCATTTCTTCTCCAAAAACTTGAAAGTTGCTGAGCATTAACATATTCCTTTGCTTCCACATCAAAATCCACCCCATGCATCACTATACGGGTTTTTATTCCCTCAGTTTCCCAGTAATCTACAAAATATTTTGCAAGATAGCTTTTTCCTTCACCAGATTCCATGCTAAGGAGATTGATAATGGTGGGACGTTCTTTTTGTAGATATTTATTCATTTGACGGCAACTGTATGCTGCTGCAAGTCGATTACATGTTTTGAGAAATCCACGGAACTTTAAATTACTAGTACCATTGAATGCTGCAATAACGGGTAACCCACTAAGTCGTTTGCTACGGAGTGGATCACGTAAAGTGCGATCAAGTAATTCTATCAGTAGAAAGTAAGTAACAATAAATACGATGCTTCCTATAAACGCAATGAGAACATATATCATGCGCTTGCGACCGTTGTCTGTTAATGGATAATCAGGAGGTGACACGGTTTGCAAATTGCTAGTTCCCATTTCAATATTTTTCAAACGTAAGTTTGCATCTGCAAGCCCTTTTAACTGAGTGCGGTAATTATCTTCCGCAATATTGATTGCACGTTGTTTTCGATTTACTTGGGTACCAATAGGAGACATATGACTATATTGATCAAATATAGTCTTTTGTCGATTCAATAAAACTTGCAACTGAGCTTTTGCCTTAGCTTCATCAATGCAGGATGTTAACCATGCAATAACCATATCATTTATGCCGACGCCTTCTTTGGAGAAATTATATTCATTAAGATTATCGGATAGATGACTAATATTTTCTTCTGCTTTCTGTAGTTTTATTTTATCTTCATAAAGTTTTGGATTATTTTCTTGTGATTGGGTGGAAGTGAAAATTTCACGTTCCATAATGCTTTGATTTAAAGTGCTGACTTTTTCTAATTCTTGCAATAAATTTGTATTGCTACGAATAATTTGAGCACGAATATCCATTTTGTCTTCTAACATTTTACGTCGTGCTGTAGCAGATTCGTATGCTTTTTCCACATCTTCTAAACGGTCTTCTACTTCATAACGCGTTATGGCTAAGGCTTTTGTTTCTTCTGGGTAATTGATAACACGCTCTTGTACATTATAATTCATTAAATCATCCTCTTCTCGGTTTAAAGCCTGCTTGGTGATACGTACTTGCTCTTCAAAATATGCGATAACATCATTTGTGGCTTTAAAACGTAAAATTTCGTAAGCTTTGATTAGCTCGTCTATCAAAATGCTGACTGTTTGTTGTGTGATACCAGGATCTGCTGAAGTATAAGTAATGTTCAAAATATCACTGGTCCCAGCACGTTTTACTTCGATTTTATTGAGTGCATTAGCACTATAAAATGCTACAGGACGGTTGAACATAGAATAGACAAAATTATTTGCTTGCTCTTTTCTGTAAGCCGTCAAATTTTCTGTGGTTTTTTCCACATTTTTTCGATCTACTAATTGTAAGACCTCTTTTGGGGTTATTTGCAATAACTGGCGATAATGTTTCGCTTGAATATAATGATTATCTTTCCATTCTTCGCCATACGTAAATGCATTTGCTAATAGTCTGATTGATACCTTCTCTAATGTTCCTCGAGATTTAGCTATATTGATTAGATTATCAAATGTACTGTTAATTACAGTATAATTGACAGTAGTCCCATCAACAGTTGTCGAATTGGTTACTCCTGCATATATACTACTTTCTACAGTATAACTATAAGGAAGGAATTGAGTGAAATAAATAACTAATCCTGTGACAAATAGAGTTCCCCACAATAGCCAATAGCGGATACGATATATAAATTGCGATATAAATTGTGCTATATCCATACGAGTCTTATTGTTGTTTAATTATATTTACATTTGTTAGCATTTCCAATAAAATAATGGAATTGTGCAAAGTTACACGACTCTGTTCATAACTAGTCACTGCACCTGAACGGCGTGCACGTTCTAATGAAAGCGTAATGATATCTATTTTCCCTTGTATAAAGTTATTTTCAGAAATCTTCATCTGAGCATTATATAATGCCGCTGTTTCAGCCTTTGCTTTAATGGTAGCTAGCTGTTCAGTGACTGCATTATATGCCTCTAACACTTTCAAGCGGCGTTCTTCCATAACTTCATCTTGTGTATATTGCAATTGTTCAATGCGATACCTGTAATCTTTTAACTTAAGTGGGCGGTTAAATAAATCGCCTAAGCCAATGCTGAGACTGGCACCTATATTAAAAGTATGTCGGGTACCTACAGAGGTTGATTGGAACCAGTCTACGTATGTATCACTATTCTCATTTAAGGTATTAAAACGCCCGAAGGAATAATTTCCATTTATTCGGAGGTAGTTCCACCAATTGCGCTTTTCGATGCGATATGCATTTTTAGTTTGCTCAACCTCTGATTGTGCTCTTTTCACAGTCGCATTTTCAGATACAGCATCTAAAAATACAGACAAGGGGGGCAACTCTAATTTTTCAATATCAAGAGATGCATTTTTCCCCATTTGTACAATGGGGACTTTTTCCCACTGCGCATCTTCCATTTTTAAACGCTCCAGCGCCTTAATACGTTCTTCACGCGTCATTGTCTGTTCTTGTGCAATAACAATTGTTGGTGAAGCAAATAGCCCGAGGATAGCTGCGCTATAGGTCATATATATAATATACTTTCTTATCATCTTTGATATAAGTGTTAAATAATAACTTATTATAGTTCTGATTGCTGATTGTTTATTTACACATTTTCCTTTTGCACAAAGGCAGTCAATGTTTTAAAAATGATTTTCATGTCCAGCCAAAACGAAAAATCCCTTGCATATTTTATATCCAATTGTTTTCTCTCTTCTGCAGACATTTTTCCGGCTCCACCCCGTCTCTCTACTTGCCATAGGCCGGTCAGACCTGACGGCGCCATAAAGCGGTCTATATATGCATCGCTGGTGAGCAACTCTGCTTCATAGAGTGGGAGAGGCCGATTACCTACGATACTCATATCACCTTTCAGTATATTGAATAACTGTGGCAATTCATCAATACTATATTTACGAATAACGCGCCCTACGCGCGTTACACGCGGATCATTTTCCAGTTTGATGAATGTATTGTTCTGCGCTTTTTCTTTCTTTTTTGCAAAATCTTCTTCAGAAATCACAAAATCATCTGAAATCAACAGACTTTCTTCTTCATCCAGTGTTCCTGAAAGATCATCGAAACGAATTTCAGGTCCTTCATCAGAACTTTCGACCTCTTCTATCTGGTATTGATTGAGTGCATTCAATTCTTTCAAGCGCTTATCTGCATTGGTATACATGGAGCGGAATTTCAGAAAGTCAAAAATCTGATAATTGGAACCGACACGCTGAGATTTATAAATCACTTTTCCTTTGCTTTCTAACCGGATGGCAATGGCAGCTCCAATCAATACAGGGGAAAGAATGACAATGGCAGTACCTGCAAAAAGTATGTCAAACGTACGCTTCCATAAAGGGAGGTGGAAAGTATTCAGTACTTTGCGGTGCGTTTCGCTAAATTCTTTCAACTTGCTCTCTTTGCGTACTCTGAGGTACGCATTCATGCGCTGAATATTATCTTCTTCGGCGTGTGGCGGAAGGGTGTTGTTTACTCCGGCTTGCAGGTAAGCCTTTCGGTGTTCCGTTTTCAACTCTTCGGTTACGAGAGTGATGTAAACCCGGGGATAACGCTTGCGTAAATAGGATATCTCAATACAATCTGCCTCGCGAGTATTGGTCTGTTCGTAAAGGATAGATATATTATACCTTTCCCGAATTCCATCAATCACTTTAGCTGCCTTCTGGGCGGAAGAAACGGCAACGAACATACCCCCTGTGACTTTGCTCAGATGGTCGATAATAATCCGGTTGTTTCCTATATAGATGTAATATAACATGTTCCTTTATGTGTATTTGTTGTTGACTCAAATGAACTTCTTGAGACGTACCTTTAATTCCATGGGGTTGAAAGGCTTAAGAATGTAATCTACCGCTCCTTCTTCGAGAAGGCGGATACGTTCTGTCGTACTTTCTTCACTCGAAAGCATCATAACGGGAATGTGTTTGAAGAGCTCATTGTCCTTGAGGTATTTAAGAAATTCCGAACCGTTCATTTTAGGCATACGTATGTCTGATATGATCAGATCGGGTTCATTACCTTCGTGTAACCACTCAATTGCTTTCAAGGGGTCTTCACAGTATACGAAATCATACTCTTTTCCTAAATACATAGAAAGTACTTTGCCTATAGAGGCCTTGTCATCTACTAATAATATCTGTTTCATTATTGCTATTTATATTTAGTCTATATCTATTACCTGTTTTATGTAAAAAATCTGTTTTTGTTTATAAAAAAAACTGCCATCTCATTAGGCTTTGCAAGCGATGAGGGCAGTCTTTTCTTATTATTTCTCCATAAGTATATTTGTTTTACTTGATAATAAGCAAAAATACGTTTATTTGCGCTAATTACATTTTTATAGAGGAAGAAAAGCTCTTTTATTAACTCTTTTTAATAAATTGTTCGATCAGATGAGACAACTTTCTCTTTAAAATCATCAAATAATGTTTTTTCTCTTTTTAAGCTCTTAATAAAGGAAACAAAGAGAGGGATTGATTAGTTCAGTCGGGCAAAAAATAAAGAAGTTAGAAATTTTCTATCTACTTTATTTCTCGCTCGACATTGGGATTAGGGCTTTATGAAAATATCATTATTATGATTTGATATCCAGTTTATATTTTCGGTTTCTCCACCACTTATGACCCAATTTTTAAAGTCGGGATAGACATCTGTGATTATTTTCCGTTCTTTGGGCCATTTCCAGACTTTTGTACTGGGTATGCAAATTCCCCATGCTAAGCCTTCGGTACTGATGTAGTAACCTTTTTGGTTTGCATTAAGCATTTTGTTGTATGCAGAGGCGTCATTACTCATTCCAAATAATGCCGTGGTTCCTAAACTGGTGGGGGCATAGTTAGGCAAGTGTATTTCTGTACGCTTTATATTTCCCTGAGCTTCTTTGCTGATAATGAATATATCCATATTCTTAATGTTCATTGCCTTGGTTGCCGCTTCAGCGGTAGAGAATGTCAGAGTGATTTCGAATTCGGCTCCATCTCCGGAATTGTATGTGCCACCAGCCGTTGGATCTGTACAGTAGAATGTATAATCGTCATCTGTAATAGAAGCATTGCAGTATTTATGCGCATGGGTGCTGAGGATTACAACCGGATTGTTTTGTCCGTTTTCAAACGTAGGAATGCCGCTTTGTACTTTTCCGCTTAAAATTACTTCATTGCTATTCATATTCAGAAACTGGATTCCAATGCCTGTCTTGCGACTGGAGCCGACAGCACGCACATTTCCTTGGATAGTTAATTGCTTTTCATTAGTTATGGTCATCTTATTGATACTGATGACGATATCATTCATGTCAAAGTCACCATAAGCAGGCCATTGGTCTTCGAAGGCATAAGTGTAGATGGTGTTATCGCCTGTATCTGGTTTAGATGGATTTTCGGGATCGGGATCACCGGAATTACCTTCGTTGATAATGCCACCGCAAGTTTCAACTTCATATTTAGATTCATCGAAACCTGTTTGGATTACTTTGTCATCAACATGCAGACAATCTATGCTATTGCCTGCTTGGATATAATCCGGGGTAGCCTCTACCACTAAATTACCTTGCAGATATGTGTGCCAGTTGTATTTGATTAGATTGGCCTTTATCATGGATTTATCAGTATTTGCGCCTGTGTTCCCTCCGATAAAATAATTGCTCCCTGGCTTTATCGTTAGCGTTCCGGCTTTAATGATAGATCCGTTTAGTAAAGTAAACTTGGCGTCATTTTCATTGCTTACAGTAGGTGTCGGCATCCATGTTTCAGCTTGTTGTCCCGCTGTTATAGAACCGTGATCCAAGGTTACTTTCCTGAAAGTAAAGTTATTCTTAACAATCATCAGGCAGGCATTATAGATAAAATCGCCGGAACCTCCGCTGCTAAAGTTGAAAACTTCAACAGTACCGTCATTGTATAAAGCGAGTCCGGTATTTACGGCATATCCTTTAATTTGAGCTTTATCATGATTAATAATTTTTGTTCCTGTGCCGTTGTTGGTCCAGATCCTGCCACCAGGTTCGTTATTGAAAGAAATATGGGCACTATTAAACAGGGTTCCTCCATTTATGGAGATATTGCCTTTTACATTTAGATTTGCTTTGTTTACAAAAGTTGCGTCAACTAAATTTAATTGGGGTGTTTCTAATGTGTTGCAATTGAAAAAAGTCACTTTATTGAGGGCTATTTGATTAGTGGTTTCAATGATTCCGCTATTATAGAATTCCCCTCCATTTGCACTTCCCGGATTATTAAGCGATTCAGCTTTGATAGTACCAAAATTTATGGTCTTGTTACATTGGAAACTGAATATTCCTTTTACGCTTAAAAGTCCTTTGGAAGCTATTGTCAGATTGGGTTTGTTATCTAATGTGAGTCCATAGTCACTGATAATTTTGCCACCATCCAGTATATATATGTCAAAAGCGTAGTTGATGGCACTGATTTTCCATGTCCCTTTTACATAAATGCTCATTCGGCCGTTTACTTGAATGTCTTTAATGAATGGCGATGTTTCTGTATAGTCTTCTGTGATGATGTACTTAGCTCCATTGTCGAATATCATGCCGGATGACCATTCGTTCGCTGGGGTATCGGATTTTGAAGGCACATTAATTTCATCTTTATAGTTGGGTGCTTCAGGGGCTACAATTCCAGCCTGCTGTGCTGCTTCATATGCAGAGGTGCTTCCAGTTGTTTCTGTACGTGTGGTAGTTGCAGTATAATATAGTTTACAATTTAATGTACCTCCATTTTCCGGTATGGTGTATTGATATACTTCTTTCCGTTGTTTGGGGTCGGTCTGGCGTATGAAGATTTGTTTGCAGCTTTTAGGTATGCTGATTTCACCTATATAATTACTTCCGGCTTTTGCATAACCGGCAGCAAGGGGGGATGCAGTTCCATCAGAAAGTGGGTTGGTATTGAATACTTCTACCAGGTATTTGTACTGTCCATTGAATTCGTCTTTCACTTCAACGTTCAAATTGACAGTTGTGATCATTGACCAGTCAAAGCCGTCGGGTGCTACAAAGTCTTCTCCCAAGGGATTCTCGACAGGGGCTACGGGGCGAACCCTGTCAGGGTTGTACACATCTTTGTCCGCACAAGCTGTTATAAATAAGGAAGTTGCAAGGGAAATAAATAAATAATTGTGTTTCTTAATTTTCATAATTCTAATTTTAATCGTGTAATATTGTCAGTTTTATGCGCAACAAAGATAGATAGAATATTTTGCTTTTACGGCTTTTTATGCTTCTTTTTGTAAAAATGATACTTTTAGTTGTGTTGAGTCAAAGAAAAAGCCGGGAGAAACTCCCGGCTTTGAAATAAAAACTATCTGATGTTAGTTTATTAGGGTCTTACAAAGATTTCATTGGTGTAGTTGGAGGTCCAGCTTAGATCTTCCACTTGTCCACCGTTCATTACCCAGCTTTTGAATCCGGGATAAACATTTGTGATTATTTTCCGCTCTCTGGGCCATTTCCATACATCTGTTCCAGGAATACAAATACCCCATACCAGACCTTCTGCGCTGACATAGTAACCTTTCTGGGTAGAAGCGTCATTGGCCATTCCAAAGAAAGCCGTAGTTGCTAAATTAGTAGGAGCGTAGTAGGCCAGATGTATTTCTGTACGTCCTACATTGCCTTGAGCTTCCTTGCTGATGATGAACATATCCAGATTCTTGATATTCATGGCCTTCTTTGCTTCTTCTGCAGTGGAGAATGCCATTGTAATTTCAAACTCGGCTCCATCTCCGGAATTGTATGCACTTCCAGCCGTTGGGTCTGTACAGTAGAAAGTAAAGTCATCATCTGCAATGCCGGTATTACAATACTTATGCACATTGGTGCTGAGGATTATAACTGGGTTACTTTGTCCACCTTCAAAAACAGGTGTACCGCTTTGTACTTTTCCACTGAGAGTTACTCCGTTCTTGCTTACATTCAGGAACTGGATTCCTACACCGGTCTTGCGGCTGGAGCCAACTGCGCGTACATTTCCTTGAATGGTTAATGTCTTATCATTGGTGATACTCATTTTATTGATGGTAATAACAACGTCATTCATGTCGAAGTCACCATAAGCAGGCCATTGATCTTCAAAGGCATAAGTATAAACGGTCTTATCCTCTACGTCCGGTTTTTCGGGATCTTCCGGGTCAGGATCACCTTCATTACCAGAATAGTAATAGCCACCACAAGTAGAGAATGTATTCTTTGATCCTCCCCATCCGGTAGTTGAACATCCGCTTGTAAGCCATCTGGCATTATTTATGCCATTGTAAGGAGGATCATAGGTAAATGCGTTTTCAGGCATTTCTATAACCAAGTCCTTTAAATTAGTATCACCTCCTTGAGATATACGTACTCCTCCAACCTGCAACAAAGAGGGGTTGCTTCCTTCTCCCCTGAAATTGCTTGGAGTCCTGTTGATATGTAACAAAGTAGCTTTGATTACTGAACCGTTCTTCAGAATATATTGTATTGGACTATCATTACTCATAACTACTGGAACCGGCTTCCACTGGTCGGCATTACTTCCGGAGGTATTTAGGTTCTCGGGTTTCTCTCCAGTGATGGAGCCATTGTCAAGTGTCACATTTCCCCAATTGAATTTCTCCTTTACTATCAGTGCGCAACTATTGTATAGTATATCAACTGAGGAATTCTCGAATATTGTGAATTCGCCATAACTGTCATTATAGACGGAAACTCCTCCACTCAGGTGATATCCTTTAATAATGCCTTTGTCATGATTTACTATGAAGCTGCCATTTGATGTGTTATTAGTCTTTATGACACCGGTTTGTTCGTCTACTAAAATTGCTCCATAATTACTGAAGGTACTGGTGGTGAACTCAAGGTTCAGGGATGAAAGCTGACCTTTGTTCAGTACTTTGCTGTTATCTACCTTAAACCATTGTCCAACTGTAAGTTCACCTTTATTAATGAAGTTCATTTTAACAAGATCCATGACTCCGGTAACCTCGATTGCGCCGGCATTGTAAATCTCCGGATATGAACCCATATTTGCAGTAATAGTGGCAGCCGTAATCGTACCAAAGTTCTTATAGACCTTACTACATGGTTTGAGCGTACCGTTGTTGATGGACATTGTTACACCGGAGGCGATAGTCACTGATGAAGTTGATGCTCCAAATGTTACGTCTCCATTTGCAATAAAGTCTCCTCCAATGAACCAATCACCATAATTGGCAGCAAAATTACTTGTACATTCAACTGTACCACCTTTTTCTACAACAAATTTAGAAACAGTTGTAAATGTCTTATTACTTGGAGTTGCAATTTCTATTTTACCTCCGTTTAATACGTAAATGTCAAAGTTAGAATAGATATTAGTTACTTTCCATGTACCTTTTACAAAAATCGTACCTTTACCGCTGGCCATCTGGTAGATTACACTGCTTACTTCTCCAGCTGGGACAACGATTCTTGCTCCATCATTGAACTTATTTTTATCGTATTGGCTCACAGGATCGTCCGATTTGTCCGGAGCTGTCGGAATATCAGGGGTTTCTACTGTGTAATTGTTGTCTTCCAACTCTTTAAAACCTGCAGCAATAGCAGCATTAGCGGCCGAAGTACTACCAGTACCAGCTCTCGTAGTGGTACCTCCTGAATAATACAGTTTACAATTTAATGTCTCTCCATTTCCCGGAACAACGAATTCATAGACTTCCTTGCGTTGTTTCGGATCAGTTTGACGAACATAAACTCGTTCTATGGATTTAGGAATGCTAATTTCTACAACATAATTTTTTCCAGCCTTTGCATAGTCTGCAGCAATAGGAGTTGCAGTTGCATCGGTCAGCGGATTAGTAGTGAAAACTTCTGCCAAATAGTTGTACATTCCGTTGAACTCATCTTTGACTTCGATGTTCAACTTGACAGTAGTAATCATTGACCAGTCGAAACCAGTTGGAGCCACAAAGTCCTCTCCTAAAGGATTCTCAACGGGGGGTACAGGGCGTACCTTGTCGGGGTTATACACATCATTGTCTGCGCAAGCCGCTAATAAAAAGGGAGCTACGAGAGCAATAATTGCGTAATAGCGTTTAAAAATTTTCATACTTCTCTTATTTTTATGTTATATTGGTTAGCTTTTGTGGCTTAAAGATAAATAAATTATTCAAGTTTTAGTTGCAAATTATGTCTTTTAACAACTTTGGTTGTGTTTTACTTAAAATATGTTTAGTGGAACATTTCAGCCTATGTAACAGCTAATTGCTCATTTTTCCTTTTAACTTTAATAGTTTTATAGTTATCGGAATTTTGGAAAGAAGGGGAAAGTTGATTTTTTTAGCCTTTAAGGTCGTCTGGCTATGGTTTATGCTTTGGTGATTTCTCCCGCAAGGTCGGAGTTCATGCGGTAACGGATTTCTGCCTGGCTGAGACCATGGCCGAGAAGGAACATTAGTTTGGTGACTGCGCATTCGGGGGTACTGTCGTAGCCGCTGATAACGCCTGCCTGGAGAAGTTTCAGACCGGTCTCGTAACGTCCCATTTCTACTACGCCACGCTGGCATTGGGTAATATTTACAATAATGATACCGCGCTCGGTAGCATCTTTGAGTTGCTGGATGAACCATTCCTTCTGAGGGGCATTACCGGAACCGAAGGTTTTGAGTACGACTGCTTTAAGACCGGGGACGTGAAGAACTGAGTTGATGATACTTTCCTGAATGCCGGGAAAGAGGGTAAGCATAACTACATTGGTATCAAACAGATAATGGGGCTTCATGGGGCGTGTCGGATCAGGACGGCGGATGATATGTGCATCGTACTTGATGTGGATGCCTGCATGAGCCAGTGAGGGATAATTGAATGAACGGAATGCGTTAAAGTTTTCGGCGTTAATCTTTGTAGTACGGTTTCCACGCATCAGTTCGTTCTCGAAAAAGATACACACTTCGGGCACTATGGGAGTACCGTCGGGATTCTTGGCCGCAGCTATTTCAATAGCGGTAATCAGATTTTCTTTTCCGTCTGTGCGCAAGGTACCGATAGGGAGCTGGGAGCCTGTGAGAATGACGGGCTTAGCCAGGTTCTCGAGCATGAAGCTGAGGGCAGAGGCCGTATAAGACATGGTATCTGTTCCATGAAGGATAACAAAACCGTCGAAATAGTCATAATTGTAGTTGATAATCTTTACGATTTTTGCCCAAAGCGAAGGCTCCATGTCCGAAGAGTCGATGGGCGGATCGAACTGGTAGGAAGAGATGCGATAATTGAAACGTTTCAGTTCGGGAACATGTTTGAGAAGATGGTCGAAGTTGAAATTTTCAAGCGCACCTGTCTCCGGGTTTTCTATCATACCGATGGTTCCGCCAGTATATATCAGTAACACAGATGGGTAGTCGATCTTCATAAACATAATCGGGTTTTGATTATTCTGAGTGCAAAGATAGGAAAAAAAGTGATAGGGTGGTAGGGTGGTAAGATGATATTGCTGCCTTTATCACCCGATCACTCTATCACCCTACCACCTTATCACCTTCCTACATTTTCTTTCAACTGTGTGATCGCCTTTTCCGCATCTCCTTCAGCTTCGTTCAGCAGGGTGACGAATCGGCTACCGATGATAGCACCGGAAGAGTTGGCACAAGCGGCGTCAAATGTCTGTTTGTTACTGATGCCGAAGCCAACCATGCGGGGATTGCGCAGGTGCATATCCTGTATCTTTTTGAAATAAGCTTGCTTCTGGCTATCGAAATCTTTTTGGGCACCGGTAGTAGCAGCGCTGGACACCATATAGATGAAGCCGTTGGTATGTTCGTCGATTTCGCGGACGCGAGCCTCGCTGGTTTCGGGGGTGATGAGCATGATGACACGGATGTCGTAACGGTCGGCAATAGGTTTATACGTTTCTTCGTAATCTTTGAAGGGAAGATCGGGAATAATAACGCCGTCGATACCACATTCTACGCATTTCTGACAGAAAGCCTCGAACCCGAATTTCATAATAGGGTTGAGATACCCCATCAGGATGAGAGGAATACGGACATCGCTACGGATATCGCGGAGTTGCTCAAACAAAATACGCAGCGACATACCGTTGCGGAGAGCACGGGTAGCAGCTTCCTGAATAACGATGCCGTCAGCCATCGGGTCACTGAAGGGAATACCGATTTCAATCGAATGGACCCCATTGCGTTCGAGGGTACGGATGACGTCGGCAGTACCTTCCAGGGTTGGGCAACCGGCACAGAAGTAGATGGACAGCAAGTTTTTAGGGCTGTCCTGAAAAAGTTGATTTATACGATTCATGATGTTATTCTAAATTTAATTCGTTCTTAATTCTTTGAGAAAACGTTCGATTCGTTCCACATCCTTGATGCCCGGAGATGTCTCGAAGCGACTGTTGATATCGATACCGGCAAGGCGGGGATGGTGGAATTCTTTCAGGGCTTTGACGCTGTAAGAATTGATGCCACCGCTAAGCAGGAAAGGGGTACTGCCAGTGTAACGTTGCAGAATGCTCCAGTCGAATTGCTGTCCGGAACCACCATAGTGGACGGTACGTGTATCGAACAGATAGTAGTCGCAGAAACCTTCATAATTGAAAATGGCAAGAAGATCCTTGGGCAAGGCGATGGAAAACGCTTTGATGATCCGGATACCCTGTGAATGAAGGGTGCGGCAATATTCGGGTGATTCGTCACCGTGCAGCTGGACATAGTTCAGACCGAAACGGTCGACATACATAAGGATGTTTTCTTTGGTTTCGTTGACAAAAACACCGACACGTTTGGCAAGCGTAGGCAGGTACCTGGGTATCTGGTACAGGTATCTGGGGGATTTGGGGTAGAAGATAAAACCGATCATATCTACACCTAATATTTCTACATCGCGGATGTTGTCTGCATCGGTCATTCCGCATACTTTGATCATTGTATTCATGGGCTTATACCTTAAAAATCACGAATATATGAAATCATGTGTGAATTTCCAAATTTATATACCGTGAATGAGTTCTTCCAATGTGCTCCCGGGATCGTCTGTACGCATGAATGTCTCTCCCATAAGGAAACCACGGAAGCCTGCCGAGCGTAGTTCACGGATGGTTTCAGGGTGCGAAATACCACTTTCGGAAACGAGCAGCGGAGGCGTCTGAAAATCAATTTCAGCAATAGCCTTTTTTAACTCTTCTGCAATGCGGAAAGAGTTTTTTATATCGGTGACGAAGCTGCCCAGATTACGGTTGTTGACGCCGACCATATCCGTCTCCTTATATATATAGGAGAGTTCGGAGGTACTATGTACTTCGAGCAGAACTTCAAGCCCCAGTTCGTGTGCCTGTATGGTGAGCGTGTGGCACTCATCAGGTGTGAGGCAGGCGGCAATGAGCAGCACTGCATCGGCACCTACAATGCGGGCTTGCAAAAGCTGATATTTGTCGATGATGAAGTCCTTACGCAGGATCGGGATGTTGACCAACGGGCGTGCTGTACGGATGTCACGCAGAGTTCCGCCGAAGAACTTTTCATCCGTGAGGATGGAGAGGGCGGAAGCTCCGGCTGTTTCATAAGCAGGGGGAATGAGATCGGCCTGTGCGTTTTCCTTGATCCAGCCTTTGGAAGGGGAACGGCGTTTGAACTCGGCAATGATGCCGGATGAAGAGTTTGCGAGTGCACGCTTCATGCTGCGGACGGGCGTTGTGCCGGAAGTTCCGCTTCCGACAGCTTCCTGTATCATGGCAGCAGCTTGCTCTTGCAATTGACTGAGGGAGACTGCTTGCTTTTGCTGCTCAATCTCAATCCGCTTGTGGGCGATGATTTCGGATAAAATATCTTTCATAAATTGGAATTTATGGATTCTTACTGATTGATTTCTATAAACTTCTTCAACGTCTCCAGCGCCCGTCCACTTTCCAGCGATTGGCGAGCGATGGCAATGCATTCTTCGATTTCCTTTTCAGGTTCCATCACCTGGATGGCAAAGGCGGCGTTGACAATGACACATTGCGTTTGGGCACGTGTGGCACGGTTATTAAGGATGTTATCAAAGATGCGGGCGGCATCCTCTTTGCAGGCTCCGCCGAAGAGCTCTTCGGGTTGTGCGGCATTGAAACCCAGCGCTTGCGGACGGTAAATCCGTTCGTAATTGCGCGTCATAACTTTGAATTCGTCCGTGAGGGAAATTTCGTCGTAGCTATCGAGACTGTTGACTACCGCAAAGTCGATGCCGAGTTTGTAAAAAACATTTGTGTAGAGTCGCATCTGTGCAAGATCGGCCACACCGAGCAACTGGTAAGTAGGCTTGCAAGGATTGACAAGCGGGCCAAGAAGGTTGAACAGTGTACGTACTCCCAATGCCTTGCGCACAGGACCGACGAACTTCATTGCCGGATTGAAAAGTTGGGCGTGCAGGTAGGCGATGTTACACTCGTCCATGCTGCGTTTCAACTTGTCGGGATCATTGGTGAAACGGATGCCGTGTTGCTCCATGACATTGCTTGCCCCACTGACGGAAGTGGCACCATAATTGCCGTGTTTGGCAACTTTGTAACCGGCTCCGGCCACCACAAAACAGGCACAAGTGGAAATGTTGAACGTGTTCTTTCCATCACCTCCCGTACCTACGATATCGATAGGCCGATAAGGCGCGAAGTCGATAGGTACTCGAGTCTCCATAAGGGCTTCGCGAAAGCCGATTAGTTCATCCACTGTGATGCTACGCATTTGAAATACAGTGAGTAATGCGGAAATCTGTGCTTCGGGGTAAGCTTCCCGGGTGATGTTCAGGAGAATTTGCTTGGTTTCTTCCGAAGTAAGCTCTTCGTGGTTGAAGAGACGGGTTAATATATCTTTCATTTTCTTATCTACGATTAGACGATTTACAATTTACGATTGAAAATTCTGTTATGTTCGGAATGCCTCACTTCAGCGTTCCGAATGCCACATGTTAACGATCATGAGGTGTGGCATTCCGACCTGTGAAGTGTGGCATTTAGCCTCATGAGATGTGGCATTTCAGACGCCTTTCAGCCAGTTGCCTACAATCTGTTTTCCATCGGGAGTCAGTACCGATTCCGGGTGAAATTGGATGCCGTGAACATCGTATTCCCGATGTTTCAGTGCCATGATTTGACCTTCGGAGCTGATGGCGGTGATAACCAATTCTTCGGGAAATCCTTCCGTATCCACTACCCAGGAGTGATAACGACCGACTGGAATTTCAGTAGGAAGACCGGAGAAAATGTAATCTTTATTCTTTATTTTCACATCCGTTTGTATGCCGTGAAAGACTTCACTCAGATTGGTAAGCTTCCCGCCGAATGCTTGTCCGATGGCCTGTTCACCCAGGCAGACGCCAAGTATGGGTTTTCGTCCTGCATAAGTGCGGATGACCTCTAATAGTAAGCCTGCCTCCTCGGGGATGCCGGGACCGGGTGAAAGGATGATCTTATCATATTTCTCCAATTCCTCAAGCTCAAATTTATCATTGCGCAGCACATCTACTTCTGTGCCGAGTTCTTTTACCAGATGGGCAAGGTTGTAGGTGAAAGAGTCGTAGTTGTCTATGATTACTGTTTTCATAATTTCATTTACAATTTACAATTTACATTTTCTCCGCCATTACGATTGCCTTTTTCAGTGCTCCCAGTTTGTTGTTCACCTCTTGCAACTCGTATTCTTCATTGCTCTTGGCTACGATGCCGCCGCCTGCCTGAAACCAGAGTACGCCGTTGCGACTGACGAAAGTACGGATGGTAATAGCTTGGTTCAACGAGCCGTTCAGTCCGATGAAACCGATGCAACCGCCGTAAGCGCCGCGATTGTGCGGTTCCAGTTCGCTGATGAGTTGCATGGCGCGTACCTTGGGGGCACCGCTTAGAGTGCCTGCCGGGAAGGTGTCGATGAATGCTTTGATGGGGCGGGCATCTTCGTTCAGCGTACCGCTGACGCGGCTTACCAGGTGGATAACATGACTGTAATACTGCATTTCCTTGTAGAAATCCACTTTTACATCGTGGCAGTTGCGGGAAAGATCGTTACGGGCGAGATCGACCAGCATGACATGCTCTGCATTCTCTTTGGGATCATCATGCAGGTATTGGGCGTTCAGCGCATCCTGTTCAGGATCTCCGGTGCGCTTGGTAGTACCGGCGATGGGATCGATGTAGGCGTGGCGGCCTTCGATGCGGCAGTGCGTCTCGGGTGATGAACCGAAGATGCGGAAACCTCCGAAATCGAAATAGAACAGATAAGGAGAGGGGTTGATGCTGCGCAAGGCACGGTAAAGTTTGAAATCATCGCCTACGAAACGTTGTTCGAAACGGCGGGAGAGAACAATTTGAAACACATCTCCACGCAGGCAGTGGGCGATTCCTTGACGGATATTTGCTTTATGCTGTTCATCGGTCAGTGGGGAAGTGGTTTCACCAACGGCACGGAAATCGTAGGCGGTGTAATTGCGGTTATTGATGGCTTTCTGCACCGTATCCAACTCACTTTTTTCACCGGGAGCAAGCATTTCAAGAAGTACCATTTCGTTCTTAAAGTCGTTGAAGACAATGAGGTATTGATACAAGATGTAGAGCATATCCGGTGCGTCGTTGGTGGCTTCGCGGCTATCTTTTACGGGAATATTTTCAAAATAGCGTACGGCATTGAAAGAGGTGTAGCCATAAAGACCGCAGTAATTGGCATATTCACCTTCCACATGGAAGCGGCCGAGGAAATCCTCTAAAGCTTTTTCTACAGGATATTCCGGTGTGATGGGGCGTTCTTCGCGAGTGCCGTCGGGCAGGCGGAAGATGGCTGTTCCATGGTCGATGCTGACGCTTGCCAATGGACAGAGTCCGATGAATGAACGGTTGTTTTCACTGCCGTGATAGTCAGAGCTTTCCATGAGTGCACTTTGGGGAAAGACATCACGGACTTTAAGATAAGTACTTACAGGCGTGTGCAAGTCTCCAAGAATAGTACGACTATGTGTTTGATAATTATATGTATTCATTTTCTTTAGTGATTAGTTTTTAATGATTAGTGATTAGTGGTACCGATGATCTTAGTGTTAATCACTAATCACTCAACACTAAACGTTAAATAAGTTTCTATATCCTTGTCTCCACGTCCCGAAACGGTCAGTACAACAACATCATCGGGTTTGAAGTTCAGCTTTTCGAGGGCACCGAGGGCGTGGGCACTTTCCAGGGCAGGGATGATACCTTCCAGTTTCGTCAGCTCGTAGGCGGCGCGGATGGCTTCATCATCATTAACAGCAAGTACGATGGCGCGTTTTTGTGCAGCCAGATTGGCATGCATGGGGCCGATACCCGGATAATCCAGTCCGGCAGAGATAGAGTAGGGCTCTTCAATCTGGCCGTCTTCGTTCTGAATGACGTAAGTGCGTGCACCGTGAATGATTCCCATCTGTCCGAGGGCGATGGTAGCGGCAGTCATACCCGTATCTATTCCTTTACCACCGGCTTCGGCAAGGACGATCTGCACACGGCTATCGTCGATATAATGGTAAATAGTTCCGGCGGCATTGCTACCACCACCTACACAAGCGATAAGATAGTCGGGGCAGTCACGGCTTTCTTTCTCAATGAGTTGCTTTTTGATTTCCTCGCTGATGACGGATTGCAGACGAGCCACCATGTCGGGATAAGGATGAGGACCGACTGTGGAACCGATGATGTAGTATGTATCGGCAGGATGACAACACCAGTCGCGGATTGCCTCGTTGGTAGCATCTTTCAGCGTCATATTTCCGGAAGTGACGGGGATGACGGTTGCACCCAGCATCCTCATTTTTTCCACATTGACATGCTGGCGTTCTACATCCGTTTTTCCCATGTAGACGATGCATTCCATGTTCATCAGGGCACATACGGTGGCGGTAGCTACGCCATGTTGTCCGGCACCGGTTTCGGCGATGATGCGATGCTTGCCCATGCGGCGTGCCAGAAGAATCTGCCCGATGGTGTTGTTAATCTTGTGAGCTCCTGTGTGGTTCAGGTCTTCACGCTTGAGGTAGAGCTTGCAGCCATATTTTTCGGAAAGCCGGCGGGCATAGTAGAGTGGGGAAGGACGTCCTACGTAGTCACGCAGCAGTTGGTCGAACTCTTGCTTGAAATCTTCGCTTTGCAGTACGTTGAGATAGGTGTTCTGCAACTCTTCCACACACTTGTGGAGTATTTCGGGAATATATGCTCCACCGAATTCTCCGTAATAACCATCTTGATTTACTAAAAAACTCATAATCCTATTTTTTTATTTAATTGTTTACGATTTACTGTTTATCTCAAAACCGGATAAAAGAAAAGAGCCCTGTCGCAGGTTGCGACAGGGCTCTTTCTTAATCTATATTATGTTCACATATATACATACGAGCACTGCTCCCTTACGACTGTCGGAGTTGTAACGGGCGCCACCACCAATATGTATTTATGAGCATTGTTTTCATTGTCTTTTTGTTTTAGCTGGGGGCAAATGTAAGCACTTTGTTTTAATTACCAAAGAATTTCTTGCTTTTTTTCTTTCAAAGAACATTTTTCTTATAAAGTTGTTCTATAAGAGTATTTAGAACAACTATTATTCACAATAAAAAAGAAAGGATGAACTATGAAACGGAAACATTTAGTTGCCATTGGCGTATCGATTGCTATTCTCTTGTTACTTTATTGGCTGTTGGTGGCCGAAGATATGAACGCTTGGCTGACCGTTAATTGATTTTTCGTGACTTTCTTGTGGGGTTGTGCGGATAAAAATGTATCTTCGCAAAAAATCATAAGCTCATGAAAGGAATAAGTAACTCATTTTTGCGTACGATATGTGCGCTGGTAATCGGGCTGATATTGGTGATGTTTCCCAATGAGGCAGGTGATTACTTGGTTATAACCATTGGCGTTGTGTTTCTGATACCATCGCTCTTAAGTATTATCGGGTATTTTGCAATGACTGCGGAGGAAAGGCGGCGTCTTCCTATTGAAGGGATCGGCAGCCTGCTGTTTGGTCTGTGGCTGATTATTATGCCCGGTTTCTTTGCAGATTTGCTGACATTTGTATTAGGATTCATTCTTGTGTTGGGTGGTGTGCAGCAGATTGCATCGCTTTCTGCAGCCCGTCGCTGGATGCCGGTTCGTGTGGGGTTTTATATCATTCCGGTCCTTATTCTGATTGCAGGACTGATTGCGTTGTTCAATCCGACGGGAGTACGTTCCACGGCGTTTATCATTATTGGTATCACCAGCATAGTGTATGCAGTTTCCGAATTGATCAATTGGTTCACATTTACTCGCAAACGACCGAAGGCACCGGGTACGCCGGGAGCTTCTTCAAAGGCTGTAGACAATATTGAGGACGCGGAAATATTGGAAGATAAATGAAAATTTAGTTGACAAGGGAATGAGTTGACAAGGGGACAAGGGGCTACGCAGTGTTAGGCTACGCGGTGAAATGATAATTTATCGGGCTGAATTTTAAGCCTGAAAGGCTTGCATTATATAGCGTAGGGCATCGCCCTACGTAATGTGCATCTCTTTTTCTGAGCCCTGAAAGGGCGATATAAAGATTGATGCTTAATTGCGCCCTTTCAGGGCTTAAATAGAGATATACATAATCACATAGGGCGTTGCCCTACGCTATGTAATATCAGGCTTTCAGCCTGTCTTGGTCTCAGCTATTCCCACCGTTAAATTATCATTTATTTTAGCCATTGTTTTATCAGTTCCATCACCTCTTTCTTTTCTTTTTCGGGCAATGTGCTGATACGTGCCAGATGGCTGCCATTCGGTTGGATAAATACATGAATATTCTTCTTGTTCTTCAGCCAGGTGACGCCTGCGGCTGTCCATGGGTCGTTCTGACCGTAAATGAAGATCATCTTCGGATCCTGTTTCTTTAGAAACTTGGTTATTTTCTTACTTAAAGTTTTGTCGAAAGGCATATCTTTCAACTCTTCGGGAAGCATCAGACGGTGCAGATAGCCTTCACTGGACTGGATGGAGAGATATTGTTTGAACGGTTGGACATCATAACCATAGTATCCCAATTCACGGGCAGCTTGTACGAAGAAAGAAGCATTGGGACTGTCGGCGGTGAAATATCCCGGTTCGCTGATGGCAAGCAGATGAGAGAAAATTTCATCATCAGAGGCTGTAGTAGCGGGTATGGAGCTGATAGGAGTACCCCACTGCCACAAAGCGAAAGAATATTCCAATACCGAGTAATCGTAAATTTCTTCAATCGGTGCACGGAATGAATAATTCTTTTCAGTACAATACTTTTCAAAACGGGGAAGTAAAGTTGCTTTCCGTTTCAATGCTTCCAATTGGAAATCTTCAATTATCTTGCGGTTTTCCGGTGTTGAAACTTTATGCAGGAAAGGCTCATGGCGTCCATCTTCTACTCCATAACAAAGCGGAGCTACGTAAGGAACGGAAATATCTACATCATCCGGATAGAAAGTGCGGTAAAGAAGGGTAGTCTGTCCTCCTTTGCTGATGCCGGTGGCGATCCATTTGCCCGGATAGATGTTTTTGAATGCGGTGGTGATGGCATGTAAGTCGTCTGCAGAGTTCTCGGCTGTCAGATATTGCCAGTCTTTGGGTTCAGGGGTAGACTCAAGGAAGTATCGGTATTCCACGAATATCATATTGGCATTGAGAAGTTTTGAAAGCTCTTCACGGTATTGGGAACGGAGTGCGTAAGCGGCGCCATAGCCTTCGGTAACGATCACTGTGGGGCGATCGAAGCCGACATGAGAAACGATAACGCGTTGGCGAAAGCTGCCTTTCTCCGGATGGCGGTGATCCAGCGGCTGGGTAAAATAGGTTACGTATTTTTCTGAAAACTCAGAAGTTTCCAGTGGGCGGATTTCTTTAATGGCGGAAATCGCGCTGATTTTTTGCTCCAGAACGGTCTGTGCGAAAGAAGAGACTGATGCTGACAGCAAAGCAAACAGCAAGAGTGCTGCATAGCGAATGTGCATGTGCTTCATAATGAATTGTTTTTAATTAATCATCTGGTTTTGTAAATATTGACAAAGGTACGAAAAAGTGATATGCTGGAAAATAAATTACGATGATATTTTAGTTTTCAAAAAAAAGAGAGAGAACTACCTCCCGGCACCTCTCCCCCTGCAAACTTAAAACAACCAACAAAAGAAATAGAATGATTTATAAATCATAATCTCAAAACTTATCTTATAAACAAGAGTTCCCTGTATTTTGGCAGCGTCCACATCTGGTTGTCGACAATCAGCTCCAGCTTGTCGATATGATAACGGATCTCCTCCATTGCCGGTACGATGGTGTCGTGGTAGGCAATGGCTTTCTCGCGTTCACTTTCGATCTTGTTGGCCACTTTGCGGGCTTCGATCATGGCATCTACATGCTCTTTGATGAAGGCGGTGCGGTCGGCAATCTCTTCGATGAGTTCCAGGTTCTTGGCAGACAGTTTTGCAGCTTTGTCGCCGGGGAACAAGTCCTTCATCTTGTAAACGTTATCAATGAGATCCGTTTGATACTGCGTGGCTACCGGGATGATATGGTTCATGGCCAAATCACCTAATACACGAGCTTCAATTTGGATTTTCTTAGTGTAAGTTTCCCATTTCACTTCGTTGCGGGCTTCCAGTTCTTTCTGAGTCAGTACACCGGTATTTTCGAACATGCGGATACTTTCTGGCTTCAGATAGCTGTCGAAGATGAGAGGCACACTGGTTTCGCAATCCAGACCGCGTTTCTGGGCCTCTTCTTTCCATTCATCGCTGTAGCCGTTGCCATCAAAATGGATGGGCTTACAAATCTTGATGTATTTGCGGATAACCTCAAGGATAGCCGAAATCTTCGGTTCACCCCTTTCGATGAGCTCGTCTACATCTTTTTTGAATTCTACTAGTTGCTCGGCTACGGCGGCGTTCAGGGCAATCATGGCGCAGGCACAGTTTGCTTCCGAACCTACGGCGCGGAACTCAAAACGGTTTCCGGTGAAGGCGAACGGACTGGTGCGGTTACGGTCGGTATTGTCAATCAACAATTCCGGAATCTGCGGAATATCCAGTTTCATGCCTTGCTTGCCGCTAAGGCTTACGAGATCATCCTTTGTACTCTCTTCAATGTGTTCCAATACCTGTGACAACTGTTTGCCTAGGAAGCTGGAAATGATTGCGGGAGGCGCTTCGTTGGCACCCAGACGGTGTGCGTTGGTGGCGCTGGAAATAGCGGCCTTCAACAATCCATTGTGCTTGTAGACTGCCATCAGGGTGTTCACTACGAAAGTGATGAAACGCAGGTTCTCTTCGGGTAGTTTACCCGGTCCCATCAGTCCGATGCCTGTATCCGTACCCAACGACCAGTTGTTGTGCTTACCACTACCGTTGACACCCTTGAAAGGCTTTTCGTGCAGCAGTACTCGGAAGCCGTGGTTACGGGCTACTTTACGCATCAGTGCCATGATGAGCATGTTATGGTCTACAGCCAGGTTACATTCTTCGAAGATGGGAGCCAGTTCGAACTGGTTGGGGGCTACCTCATTATGACGCGTTTTGACGGGGATACCGAGCTTCAATGCTTCAATTTCCAATTCCTTCATGAAAGCTGCCACGCGGGTAGGGATGGCACCGAAATAATGGTCTTCCAACTGTTGATTCTTGGCACTGTCGTGTCCCATCAGCGTGCGGCCTGTCATCAGCAGGTCAGGACGGGCGGCATACAGACCTTCGTCGATCAGGAAATATTCCTGTTCCCAACCCAGGTAGGCAACTACCTTCTTCACTTCCGGATTGAAGTAACGGCATACGTCTACGGCAGCTTTGTCTACGGCACGCAGGGCTTTCAGCAACGGAGCTTTGTAGTCCAGTGACTCACCGGTGTATGCAATGAAAATGGTCGGGATGCAGAGCGTATCATCGACGATGAAAGCCGGGGAAGAGGGATCCCATGCACTGTAACCGCGTGCCTCGAACGTATTGCGGATGCCACCGTTAGGGAAGCTGGATGCATCCGGTTCCTGCTGAACGAGCAGTTTGCCTGTGAATTCTTCCATTACACCGCCTTTGCCGTCATGCTCGATGAAAGCGTCATGCTTCTCGGCTGTACCTTCAGTCAACGGGTGGAACCAGTGGGTATAGTGGGTAACACCCATTTCGAGTGCCCATTTCTTCATACCGGCTGCCACTTCATCAGCAATGCTGCGATCCAGCGGAGCACCATTGTCGATCACGTCAATCAGTTTGGCATATACCTTACTCGGCAGATACCTGAACATCTTTTCCTTGTTGAACACATACTTGGCATAATATTCCGACGGACGTTCCGCAGGGGCTGCCACTGCAACGGGTTTCTTTTTAAACGCCGTTTCTACTACTCTGAATCTCAATTTAGACATACCTTGTAATTGTTGGTTTATAAAAACTATTTGTTAGAGTAAAAAAACTTTTTTCTTATCCGTTATAAGCTGATTCACCATGCTCGTAGATGTCGAGCCCTTCTTCTTCAACACGTTTGGAAACGCGGAGACCGTGTATCTTATCAAGTCCTTTGAAGATGAGGAATCCCATGCCGGCTGCCCATGCACCTACTACGAGGGCGCCGAATACTTGTGCTCCGAGGAATCCCCAGCCTGCACCGTAAAAGAGTCCTTCGCTGGTAGACAAGAAACCAGTGAGAATAGTACCCGTGAAACCGCAGACACCGTGTACGGAACTTGCGCCAACGGGATCGTCAATCTTCAGCACTTTATCGATGAACTCTACCGAGAATATCATCAGGATACCACAGATTGTACCGATGATGACAGCACCCAGCGGAGAAACCACATCACAGCCCGCCGTGATACCTACCAAACCTGCCAGGACGCCATTCAGAGTCAGGGATAAAGATGGTTTGCTGAATTTTAACCAACTGACCGCCAGTGCGAAGAAGCCTCCGGCACAAGCTGCAAGATTCGTGGTGAGGAAGACGTGTGAGATAGCCATTGCATCGTCTGTAGAGGCTGCTGCCAACTGTGAACCGGGGTTAAATCCGAACCAGCCGAACCATAAAATGAATACACCCAGTGCCGCTATGGTGAGGTTGTGTCCCGGAATAGCTCTGGACTTACCATCTTTACCGTATTTACCGATGCGCGGGCCAAGGATGGCTGCGCCTACCAGCGCAATCCAGCCACCGACAGAGTGAACAATGGTGGAACCTGCGAAGTCGTGAAACGTGGTTCCGAACAGATTCATCATGAACGAACCTTCTTCGCCGTTCATCAACCAGCCGCCGCCCCAGGTCCAGTGACCGGAAATCGGATAGATCAGTACGCTGATGAAGATGGTGTAAATCAAATACATGGAGAATTTGGTACGTTCGGCCATGGCTCCTGATACGATAGTAGCTGCTGTGGCACAGAATACAGTTTGGAATACCAGAAAGCCTTCTGTTGGTAATCCTCCTCCATCATAGAACGAGAGGTTGAAGAAGTGGGGCATTCCCACGAAACCACCTACGCCGAACATCAGTCCGAAACCGATGAACCAATAGAGTAGGGAACCGAACATGAAGTCTACGAAGTTCTTCATCAGGATGTTGGCAGTGTTCTTAACCCGGGTGAAACCGGCTTCTACCAGTGCAAAGCCCGGTTGCATGAAAAATACCAGCATAGCGGCGAGTAACATCCATACAGTGTTGAGTCCGTTTACTAATTCTCCTACAGTGTCAGGGGCTGATGATTCTACAGTAGTCTCTTCTAATGTAGCTATAACAGCGGTTGTTGTAGCTGATATACTATCCGTTGTTGCAAAAGTTTCTGTTGTTGTGCAGAGCGCCATAAGGACAGCAAGAGCTATCCACAGCCTGGCAATGCTGCGTTTACTATATTTATCCATAAAATCTTTTTGCTTTTAGTTGTACTTGTATTCTTAGTTTTGTTAAGTAGCTCTTACAGCTCTCTGGAAGATGCTCTTAACAGTTGCGGTTTGGTGCTGCCTGGACTATCTCTCCTGTTCGGCATTGTAGAGGGCGATGTCGCCACGTTCGGCGGTACGGATGCGGATAGCGTCTTCTATGGGGATGATGAAGATACGTCCGTCGCCGATTTCTCCGGTTTGTGCGGACTTGATGATGGCCTGCACGGTCTTTTCGGCATTCTTGTCGCGTACCACGATAGAGATCAGGATACGCTCGATGGAACTGGTGTCGTACATTACACCGCGGTAGATGCGTGCCTGACGGGATTTTCCTATCCCCCGGACGTCGTAGTAGGAGAACCATTCGATGTCCGCTTCGAGCAATGCGTCCTTTACATCCTCGAATTTTGTCTTGCGGATAATTGCTTCAATCTTTTTCATACCTTAATTAATTTACGATTTAACTTTTTCAGTTTACGAGTTGACAAGTGTCTTTCGGTGTGCCCGTTTTTTATCCTTGTCTCCTCGTTCCCTATTCTTAATCCTCTCTCAAAAACTGACTCCGAATACGAAGTATGCACCCTGCGTGTGTGGATTGAACGTCACTTGTGCAAAGGTGGGCAGCGAAAAAGAATTTGTGAATTTGATTTCTTTTTCTGCTTTCAGTGTGAGGTTGGTTACGTTAAACTTGTTGGCATACGCACCTTCCCATGGGGTAAGACCGACTTCTGCCGACCAGTCCAGGCCACCGAGTTTAAAAGGTGCGCTGATGCCTACATACGTGGAATAAGCTCTGTCACCGTCCTCCTTCGTATAATCATCTCCGGCAAAGTAAGTGTTCCAACTCAGTGCCAGCGGACCAAAATCATATCCCAGAGTGGCTTCGAAGATGTGTATCGTGCTATGTGCGCCATACTTGAAGTAATCTCCCGTATATCCGCCATCCTCTTTGTGATAGGAGAACCAGTAATCTGTAACGGATACGTTGAAACCGCCTGTATTGTAACCCAGTGTGAGGTCAATTTCCCTAGCATCTTCCTTGTCGATGCCTACCGAACCCCAGGCAGCCAGTGATAAACCTTTGTAGCTGACTCCCATGCTGGGTTGGATACTTACACCACCGCAGTCTGTTCCACGCCAGATGTAGTTGCTTACAAAATCTGCACCGACTGAGGCTTCCACTTTATCCTGTGCCTTTGCCGTGAAAGGCATTGTTGCTGATAATAGCGCGATGGCTATCATTCGGAATTTTACGCTTTTCATTTTCATACCTATTTTACCTTTTAAGTTTAGACAAATTGCGGATGATCAGTCCGGTGAAACTATAGTTTTATTTTAGTTGTTATCTTTTTCATTTTCATGCCAGCCATTTTCTGATTCGCCTCATGGCTTCCACACAATCCTCGTGATTCCCGAAAGCGGTCAGGCGGATGTAGCCTTCTCCGCTGGGGCCGAAACCTACACCGGGTGTTCCTACTACATTGGCTTCGTATAACATCTGTTCGAAGAAACGCCAGGAACCGATGCCATTCGGTGCTTTCAGCCAGATGTAGGGAGCATTCACGCCGCCGTACACTTTCAGTCCGGCTGCTTCCAGACCCTCTTTCATGGTTCGTGCGTTGTTCATATAGTAGTCGATGTTTTCCTTTATCTGCTGCTTGCCTGCCGGGGTGTAGATGGCTTCGGCAGCCCGTTGGGTGATGTAACTGGTACCATTAAATTTGGTACATTGACGGCGGTTCCAGAGACGGTTCAGTGGAATGCGTTCACCGGTCAGGGTGGCGGCTGTCAGCTCTTTCGGAACTACGGTGTATCCGCAACGGACTCCGGTGAATCCGGCTGTCTTCGAGAAGCTGCGGAACTCTATGGCACATTTCTTGGCACCTTTTATTTCGTAAATGGAGTGGGGAACGTCTTCTTCCTGTATAAATGCCTCATAAGCGGCGTCGAACAGAATCAGAGTGTCGTTAGCGAGTGCGTAGTCCACCCATTTTTTCAGTTGCGACTTGGTCAGCGTTGTTCCCGTCGGATTGTTCGGGTAGCAGAGGTAGACGATGTCAATCCGCTTGTCCGGTATCTCGGGAACAAAGTTGTTTTCGGCGGTACAGGGCATGTAGGTCACGTTGCTCCATTTGCCGTCTTCTTCCAATACTCCGGCACGGCCACACATTACGTTGCTGTCTATATATACCGGGTAGATGGGGTCTGTCACTCCCACGCTGTTGTCGTGGCGGAGGATATCGCCTATGTTGCCCGTATCGCTTTTGGCTCCATCGTTTACGAATACTTCCGTAGGGCTAAAATGAATGCCTCTCGGAGCATAATCATGTTTGATGATCGCTTCAATCAAAAAGTCATATCCCTGCTCGGGACCGTATCCGTGGAAGGTACTGGCATTTGTCATCTCATCCACTGCCCTGTGCATCGCCTCGATGCAAGCCGGTGGCAGTGGCCGGGTAACGTCTCCGATACCCAGGCGGATGACCTCTTGTTTAGGGTGCGTTATCCTGAAAGTATTCACCTTTTTAGCTATGTCTGAAAATAAGTAACTTCCCGGTAGTTTCAAAAAATGTTCGTTTACTAATGCCATACTTTCTTGTTGTTTTAAGTGCGTTATTTAATTATGAATTATAAATTATGAGTTATGAATGGGCTGCGCTGTTGGGGGGCTATTCATAATTCATCATTTATAATTACTTCCCCGTCGAATACCCGGACTGCTCCTCCCGTCATCCATACATGATCCGTTTTTTCGTCCCATTCGATGGTAAGTGAGCCTCCATCCATGATGATGTCTGTTTTTCTTCCGGATTTTCCGGTCAGTGCGGCAGCTACTGCGGTGGCACAGGCTCCGGTTCCGCAAGCTTGGGTGATGCCCGAACCTCTTTCCCAAACTCTCATCCTGATTTTCCCATGCTCCAGCACCTGGGCAAACTCTACATTGATGCGGTCGGGAAACAACGGATGATTTTCCAGTTTCGGACCGATGCTTTCGAGGTTGATATCTTTAATATCTTCTACAAAGATTACCAGGTGAGGATTTCCCATTGATACGGTGGTTCCGGTGAATTTCTGTCCGTTGGCTTCAATGGGTTGTTCTTTCATATCGGCTGGACGTCCCATATCTACGGTTACGGTGTTCACTTTTCCGTCTTCTACATGGAGCTTCAGTATTTTGATGCCCGACAGGGTGTCGAGAGTAACGGCTGTTTGGGAAGTCAGGCCATATTCATATAAGTATTTGCCGATGCAACGACTGGCGTTGCCGCACATTTTGGCTTCGGAACCATCCGCATTGAAGATGCGCATACTGAAATCTGCCTTGTCCGAACGACCGATGAGTACCAGGCCGTCGCTTCCAATTCCTGTATGCGGGGCGCTCCATTCAACCGAAAGTTTTTCAGGGCTTTCGATGGGATATTTCAGGGTGTTTACATAAATGTAATCGTTGCCTGCTCCGTGCATCTTAGTGAATTTTATAACTCTTGTCATTTTGCACTCTGTTGGTGGATTAATCTTTCTTTTTGTTTTATCACGATGCAAAGGTACGACGTTTTGCTAAATTATTTGCAGAATACATATCTTATTTCTATTATATTTATTCATTCTTTTAATCGCTGCAAATATACGGTATTCAAGTTTCAAATTAAAAGTTTGCGGGTGCATATTTGTATAAATTGTTATTTATGGAATTATTTCCGCATATTCATTCTATGTAGGTAGTGGCGTAAATACGTGTTTTAAGTGGAAAAATGGAGTTTATGGGGTAAAAATGAAGATTTCTATATGACAGAATGAAATTGTTTTCTTCTTTTTGCTGACTAAATGATCTTTTGTATAATGCCGCACCTCAACAAGTCAAATGCCACACTTTAGCTTCTGCGATGCCATTCATTTGAGCCATCGAAGTGTGGCGTTTGAATTGTCGAGGTGTGGCATTAGGGAAGTTAAAGTGTGGCATTGGTACAGCTTGTAACTATTTCAATATCTCCTGCAATAATACTGGTTCGTTGGTGGTGATGAAATCCACTCCTTGGCTGATGAGCCATTCCATATCTTTGGCATCATTTACGGTCCAAGCATTAACCTTCATGCCAAGGTTGTGACATTCTTTGATCCACTCGGGATGTTTTTTGAAGACAGAGAAGTGGTAATCAGGACCGGCACAACCCATGTCTTTCAGTTCTTGCGGATTGAGGTCACCTTCCAGATAATATACGGGAGTACCTTTAGGAGCCAGGCGAATGAATTCTTTGGTCGCATGGCGTGAGAAAGTGATGTATTCGGTACGTTCTTCCAGTCCCATCTTCTTAATCATTTTCACAATTTGCTCTACGGCGAGCGTTTCCCGTTCGGGAGTCTTGTGCGCTTTGAGTTCCAGGATAAGGCGGGTTTTCAATCCTTTGGCCTTATCGAGATATTGCTGAAGGGTAGGGAGGTTCTCACCGTTGTCGAGGGTGATAGAGGTACATTCTTTCTCGGTGGATGTTTCCATGCGGACACCTTTGAATACACCATCGTGGTCTACGATAAGCTTGTTGTCGGCAGTGAGCCAGACATCGAACTCGGAGCCGTAGCAATGAATGGAGTCAGCTTTCACCAGGGCGGCAATACTATTCTGGGCAGAACCGTCGGTCTTCCAGAAACCACGGTGGGCAATGACTTGGGTGTTTTGGGCTTGCAGGATGCCGCATACGGCAAGAGACATAGCGGAGGCAAATAAAAGTTTTTTCAGTTTCATAGTTTCTTATTTATAATTCTGCCGCAAGGTACAAAATATGTCTGAAAAGTGATGTTTCATTTATGTTATTAATGCGAATCAGGAGATAAAGGTGTTATTTCCTTTACCTCCTATTACCTGCGTATACGGCGTCTGCGCCTGTGGTGACGTTTCTTCTGCTTATAAATGCTGATCCGTTTCCAGACAATCCACACAAACAGTATTCCGAAGACTGCAAAGATGAGAAGCACTATACCTGTATTCAGGTTATCGCCTTTCACGCGGCTCCACATTTCGAGAACAAGCTCTGTGCTGTCACCGAAATCACGGATCATGGCGCAACGCTCCACGACTTTACGGTCAGGGTATTGTATCGGGTTGATCTGAACGCTGTCTGCACCGGGACCGAAGAAATAACTGAGGTCGGAGAATTGTTCAAGAGTAGTGTCGATCTTTGCCTCCATAATCTCGGGCGTTGCTACGGCACTGACATAGCCGATGGCATCCATATTGCGCAGAGCAATATCCGGCTGGCAAAGATAATTGATGAAGTAGCTGGCGGCTTTTACGTTGCGGGCATACTTGGGGATGGCCCAGCCATCGTACCAGATGTTGCTGCCTTCACGGGGAACTACATAGTCCAGATCTACGCCTACAGCCTCCGCTTCTTCAATGGCCCAGACGGCGTCGCCACTCCAGGTAAGGTTGAGCCATGCTTTGTTTTTGGTCATCATTTCTTTGCCGAAGTCGGCTTCCCACCCGGCAATATTGGGTTTCAGATCTTTCAGGTATTGCTCTGCAAGGGCAATGGCTTCAGGGGAATTGTCGTTCATCAGTTGCTCTACGGTGATGGTGCTGTCGGCAAGTTGCCGGGCATGGGCATAGATGATGGCAGTGCCGTAGGCATCGCGGTAACTGTCTTTCATCAGAATCTTATCACGGTTGACGGCATCCCAAAGGCATCCCCAGGAGCTGACTTCTTCAAGGGTCTTGAACTTCTTGTTATAGAGTATTCCGGCGGTCCCCCACATGTAGGGAACGACGTAATCATTGGTGTGGCGACCGGGCTGGCTGATCTTCTCCAACTCTTTCTGAATATACGGGGAGATGTTGGGGATATAATCCGGAGTCTTCCCAAAATTGCGGTTGATAGGGAGGAGGAGATCTTTCTTCAACATTCGTTCGATGATGTATTCCGATGGGCATACAAGGTCGAAATCTTCCTGCCCGCGCTCAATTTTGGTGAGCATGATTTCGTTGATATCGAATACCTGGTAGATGATGCGGATATCTTCGCCCGTCTGCTCTTTGTACCAGGCAGGAAATTGGGCGAGGACTTCTTCGTCGATGTAATCTGCCCAGTTGTATACTTTCAGTACACGGCTGCGCTTCTCACTGGCACCGGTACAGGAGGCAAGGAGAAGGATGCAGAGAAGGAGGGGTATGTATTTCTTCATTGTTGATGGAATTAAGTTGTGATAAAGTGGTAGAGTGATAAGGTGATAGGGTGGCTGCGCTATATAATGGAGTGACATCCCATTATCACTTTATCACTCTACCACCTTACCACACTATATATCATTCTTTCTTATTTCTTTCTGCTCTCTTATTAATCACAATCAGCAATACTAGCACCGTTACAAAAATGATTGTTGACAGTGGGCGCAGTTCAGGAGTCAATCCACCCTTACGTGCGTCCGCATAGATGTATGTCGACAACGTTTCCAATCCTTCATTTCCGATAGTGAAGATCGTTACTGCGAAGTCATCGATGGAAAGCGTGAAAGCGAGGATGAAACCGCTGATCATTCCCGGCAGAATTTCCGGGAAGATGACTTTGCGAAGCGCCTGGAAAGGAGTAGCTCCGAGGTCGAGGGCTGCTTCGTATACATTCTGATTCATTTTCTTCAGGCGGGGCATCACACTAAGCACCACATAAGGGGTACAAAAAGTGATGTGTGCCAATACCACCGTAGTAAATCCCTGCGAAATGCCAAAGCTGACAAACAGCAGGAACAGGGATACACCCGTAATGATATCCGCATTCATCATCGGAATAGCATTGGTGAAATTCATCACCTGACGTGCCCGGGAGCGCAAGTTAAAGATGCCGATAGCTGCCAGGCTTCCCAGCAGAGTGGATGCTGTGGCGGCAATCGTAGCAATGGCAAATGTGTTCCAGATGGCATTCATCAGTGAGTGGTGCATGCCGCCTGTAAATAGTGAACTGTATAACTTGGTAGAGAATCCTGTCCAGTTACCCAGTACCTTGGCCTCAGTGAAAGAGAAGATCATAATGATCAGGATGGGCGAATAGAGCAGGGCAAGCAGAAACCAAAGATAGCCTTTCGCCAGAATACGTGTCATCATATCACACCTCCGCTTTCATTTTGTGCACTGTCGTCCTCGTTGGTAAAGAGGGCGGTGACGCCAATCAGCAACAGCATGATGAGCGACAAGGCAGCGCCATAGTTCCACATTCCGTTATATATATTTTCTTGTACGGTAGTACCGAACAGTTTGATGTTGTTCATTGTCAGCAACTCGGCAATGGCAAAGGTGGAAACCGTGGGCATGAAAACCATCACCACACCACTCATGATGCCGGGCATCGAAAGGGGGAGGATCACTTTACCGAATACCTGTACAGGCGTAGCTCCCAGGTCTTGGGCTGCTTCTATCAGACTGCCATCCATCTTCTGCAACGTATTGTAGATAGGGTATATCATGAAGGGCAGGAAGTTGTAGACCATACCGAATACCAAAGCTCCTTCGCCCAGCGGCAGGTTGAGGAAATCAAACAATGCCACCGTGGCAAGTGTACGTATCAGGATGTTCACCCACATAGGCAGGATGAACAGTACAACCATGGTCTGGGAAGTGTTGAAGCGCTTCTGACTGAGAATATAAGCAGCCGGATAACCGAGCAGGAGGCATACCAGAGTCGTGATGACAGCTATTCCGATAGAGTAGACGAATGTGTTGATAGATTCGGGATGCATCATGAATTTGCGGAAGTTGGCAAACGTAAATGCGCCTTCAGCATCGGTGAAGGCATAAACCACAATGAGCAACAGAGGCATCACAACGAAGATGATGAGAAACAATGCGTAGGGAACTGTCCAGTTCCGGCGACGCATGAAGAAACGGGATATATTACTGAGCACTTCCTTTCTTATTAGCAGATTCGACAATAGGGATAGAACCGGTGGTCTGTGCCGGCGCCACAATTCGTATATTTTCGGGTGCGATGGTGATGCCGACACGGTCACCGTCGTCCCAGACGTCAGTAGTGTCTACAAAAATATCCTCGTCCCAATCGGTAAACACGGTGAGATGGTAATGGTTTCCTTTATAAAGGATGAATTTCACTTCGCCCGTCAGATGGCCGTCTTCTTCGTTATCTTCGAGGATGACGTTCCGGAAATCTATTTCTACGAGGACGGAGCTGCCCGGTTCGATGTCCTGCACTTCGGCACATTCAAAGGTGTAACCGAGGAATTCGACATGTGTGGCGTCTATGAGCTTGCCTTCGAAAGTGTTGCAGGTGCGTTCTTTTTTCATTACGTGAATGTCGAAAGGTTTCACGAGCAGACCGACTTCCCGTCCGGCTTCGAAACTGTGATAGTCCTGCACCATGAATTCGTAGCCCTCGTTAGTCTGTACCATCATTTCGTAATGCACACCTTTGAAGATGCAGGAGGTGACAGTACCCATCAGTTGGGCAGCGGCAGAAGGCTCGAATATATAGATGTCTTCGGGGCGGATGACTACGTCGACGGGAGTATTTTCGCCAAAGCCCTTGTCGACACATTCAAATTCGTGTCCGGCAAAGGATACGGCTTTGTCCTGAAGCATGAGCCCGTTCAGGATGTTACTTTCTCCGATGAAATCGGCAACGAAAGAGTTGATGGGTTCGTTGTAGATGTCTGTTGGCGTACCTATCTGCTGGATACGGCCTTCGCTCATCACGACGATGGTGTCGCTCAGAGTAAGGGCTTCTTCCTGGTCGTGGGTAACGTAGACGAAGGTGATTCCAAGTTTCTGGTGCATCTCTTTCAACTCCATTTGCATATCTTTACGCATTTTGAGGTCGAGAGCGGCAAGGGGCTCGTCCAGTAACAGCACTTCGGGTTCGTTGACGATGGCACGGGCGATGGCAACACGTTGTTGCTGTCCGCCGGAGAGGGAATCGACGTCACGGTCTTCGTAGTCCGTCATACCTACCATGCGGAGGGCTTGTTTCACTTTCTTGCCAATGGTGGCTTCGGGCATCTTTTTGAGCTTCAGTCCGAAAGCGATGTTGTTGTACACGTTGAGGTGGGGGAAAAGGGCATACTTCTGAAAGACAGTATTCACCGGACGTTGGTGTGGCGGTGTTTGCGTGATGTCTTTTCCGGCGATGGTGATGATACCTTCCGAGGCGGTCTGGAAACCGGCTATCAGGCGCAACAAAGTAGTCTTGCCGCAGCCGGAAGGGCCCAATATCGTTACAAATTCGCCCTTACGGACAGAGAGGTTTACATCATTCAGTACGGCTTTGTCTCCGAAGTATTTCGATACGTGCTCTACGCCGATGATGCAGTCAGACTTTTGCATAAGCGTTATTAAGTGTTTAACCTAAAACTAATAGAACGAATTCTGCCTTTCTAAAAAAGCGGGGACAAAGGTAGGGAATAAATTGGGAAAATGAAAGTTCTACATTCGATTTGCATTATCTTTGCCTCAAAAGCGAAGATAAGCGCATCTCGGCATAAAAAATGAATGAGTTCATTTTATTCTGCTCTCGGTTTGCATTATCTTTGTAGCATTAATGAATATTATATAGTAGAAGGAGGCAAGGACATGGGTAACAGAATATATCCCATCGGGATACAGAACTTCGAGAAGATTCGTAAAGAAGGATATGTATATGTGGATAAAACCGCATTGATGTATAAGTTAGTGAAGAGTGGGAGTTACTATTTCCTTTCCCGCCCCCGTCGTTTCGGGAAGAGTTTGCTGATTTCCACGCTCGAAGCCTATTTTGAAGCGAAACGGGACTTATTTGAAGGCTTGGCGGTGGACGCTTTGGAAAAAGACTGGGTGAAGCGTCCTGTGTTGCATCTGGACTTGAATATCGGGAAATATGATACGCCGGATAGTCTGGACAAGATACTGAATGAAACTCTTGACTACTGGGAGTCACTTTACGGAACGCGTTCTGCCGAAACGACCCTTGCCTTGCGCTTTGCAGGAGTTGTGGGACGGGCCTATGAGCAAAGTGGTGAGCGTGTAGCCATTCTCATCGACGAATATGACAAACCCTTGCTCCAAGCTATCGGCAACGAGGAACTGCAACGCGAATTCTGCAACACTCTGAAACCTTTCTATGGCGTACTGAAAACCATGGACGGTTGCATCAAGTTTGCCTTGCTGACGGGAGTGACCAAGTTCGGCAAAGTAAGCGTGTTCAGTGACCTGAACAATCTGAATGATATCTCCATGGACGAGCCGTTCATTTCCATCTGTGGAATCACCGAAAAGGAGATACATCTTAATTTTGAAGAAGACCTGCACGAATTGGCAGCCGCGCAGAAAATGACGTATCAGGAAGTATGCAATGAACTGAAGGCCTGCTATGACGGTTATCACTTTACAGAAAACACGGACGGCATCTACAATCCTTTCAGTTTGCTGAATACATTCTTTAAGATGAAATTCGGTAACTATTGGTTTGAGACCGGAACGCCCACTTACCTTGTGGAATTGTTGAAACGCAATCATTACAATTTGGAGCGCATGGCACATGAAGAAACGGATGCTGATGTGCTGAACTGTATTTATGGCGACAACGAACCCATACCGGTTATTTTCCAAAGCGGTTATCTCACGATAAAGGGGTATGATAAGGAATTCGGCCTATACCGTCTCGGTTTCCCGAACCGGGAAGTGGAAGAGGGCTTTATCAGATTTCTGATGCCGTTTTATACCCGCTTCAACCAGTTAGAAGCACCGTTTGAGATACAAAGATTTGTTCGTGAGATACGTTCCGGCCAACCTAACGCTTTCTTTAAGAGGCTGCAAAGCTTTTTTGCCGACACACCTTATGAATTAGTGAAAGACTTGGAATTACATTACCAAAATGTACTGTTTATCGTCTTCAAACTGGTAGGTTTCTATACACAGGCGGAGTATCACACTTCGGAAGGGCGGGTGGATTTGGTGGTGAAGACTGCCGATTACATTTATGTCATGGAATTCAAGCTGGAAGGTACTGCAGAGGAGGCCTTGCAACAAATAGAAGAAAAACAGTATGCTCTTCCTTTTGAGGCAGATCCGAGGAAATTATTCAAAATAGGTGTGAACTTCAGTAATAAAACAAGGAATATAGAGAAATGGGTTGTTGAGTGACAGAATGCCACACTTCGTCGTTCCCAATGCCACACTTAAATACATGTAATGCCACACTTCGTAACCGTTGAAGTGTGGCATTACGTTTGTTTAGATGTGGCATTCTACTTGCTGAGGTGTGGCATTACAATTTCATAATGTGTATGCCGCTTCATGCACTCCGGCCACCGCCCGTCCGCTCGGATCATTTTTCCCTTGTAACGTCGCATCCCAGGTGAGTGCTTCAGCAGTGGAACAAGCCACGCTCGGTACACTGGGCACGCTTCGGGCAGCCGACTGACTGGGGAAGTGTTCTTCGAAAATGCTACGATAGTAATATTCCTCCTTATTCTGTGGCGGATTGATGGGAAACCGTTCGGCGGCATGTTCCATCTGATGGTCGGTAACGGCGGCAGAAGTAATGGCCTTCAGTGTATCGATCCAATTGTAACCGACGCCATCGGAGAATTGCTCTTTTTGCCGCCAGGCAACACTTTGAGGCAGCATATCTTGAAAAGCTTCGCGCACAATGCGTTTCTCTACTTCTTTGCCCGGACACATCTTGACGGCAGGGCTGAGGTTCATTGCCACATCCAGGAACTCTTTATCGAGGAAGGGAACACGACCTTCCACACCCCAGGCAGAAAGGCTCTTATTCGCACGCAGACAGTCGTACAGGTGCAATTTGGAGAGCTTACGGATCGTTTCTTCGTGGAAAGCCTGCGGTGTAGGGGCTTTGTGGAAGTAGAGATAACCACCGAAAACCTCGTCAGCACCTTCACCACTAAGCACCATCTTGATGCCCATAGACTTGATGACACGTGCCAACAGGTACATCGGTGTGGAAGCACGAACAGTGGTAACGTCGTATGTTTCGATAAAGTAGATGACATCACGCAAGGCGTCGAGCCCTTCCTGAATGGTATAATTGATTTCATGGTGAACGGTGCCGATGTATTCCGCCACTTCACGGGCTTTGATCAAGTCCGGTGCACCGCGCAGGCCGACGGCGAAGGAGTGGAGTTGAGGCCACCAGGCTTCGCTTTGGTTATCAGTTTCGATGCGCTTGCGAGCATATTTCTTGGCAATGGCGGAGATGACGGAAGAGTCGAGGCCACCACTGAGCAGAACACCGTAAGGAACATCGGACATTAACTGGCGCCGGACGGCAGCTTCAAGGGCGAGTTTTACGCTGTCTGTTTCCGGTTGGGTAGCCCGGCGGGCGGTGGTGTCATTGGCTTTGACGGCGGCATAATCGGTCCAGGGGCGTTGATACCAACGATGCATTTTCCCTTCACGTCCCCAGAAGTAATGCCCGGGCAGAAAAGGCTCGTAGGTGTCACAGAAACCTTCGAGGGCTTTCAGTTCGCTACCTACGTAGATGTGTCCCTGGTCGTCACGACCGATATAAAGAGGGATTACCCCGATAGGGTCACGGGCAATCAGATAATCGTCTGTTTCCTCATCATAAAGGGCAAAGGCAAAGATACCGTTCAATTCTTCGAGGAAATGAATGCCTTTATCCTTATATAATGCGAGGATGACTTCACAGTCCGATCCTGTACGGAAAGCATATTTGCCGGCGTAGCGGGAACGGATTTCCCGATGATTATAGATCTCACCGTTGACGGCAAGGATTTGCTTGCCATCCGGAGAGTACAATGGTTGTCCGCCACTTTCCGGATCGACGATAGAAAGACGTTCGTGAGCCAGGATGGCACTGCCGCCTACATAAATACCACTCCAGTCCGGTCCGCGATGACGGATTTTCTGCGCCATTCGAAGCGCTTTGTTTCTCAATTCCTGGGATTGAGATTTGATATTGAAGATACCTACGATTCCACACATAATGCTTAGTGATTAGGGGTTAGTTGCTCAAATACTTGTCTATTCTCTCTGCCACTCTCCGTCCGTCCGCCAGTGCATGTACCACAAGGCTGGCACCACGTGCCGCATCACCTGCTACGAACACATTTTCCGGAAATTCCGGTTGTTCCGGTTTCAGGAAGCCCATGGCCAGAAGCACCATATCGGTGTCTATTACTTCCTTCTTTCCGGTAGGCTTCATGGTAGGGCGTCCACCATCCTGAGCCGGAATCCATTCCACTTCTTCCACCTCTACACCGCAGACTTTTCCATTCTTGCCAATAAACTGATTGGATGCCAGCGACCAGCGGCGCGTGCAACCTTCTTCGTGACTTGAAGTCGTCTTCAGTACAATGGGCCATTGCGGCCAAGGAGTAGCGTCATTGTGACCTACGGGAGGCTGTGGCATGATCTCAATCTGTGTTACACTCACGGCTCCCTGGCGGATACTCGTACCGATACAGTCTGATCCTGTATCACCGCCACCGATGACGAGAACCCGTTTGCCCTTGGCATTTACCAGACGTTCTTTGGGGAACGTTTCTCCATCGAGGATATGATTTTGCTGGGACAGCATTTCAAGGGCAAGATAAATACCTTTCAGTTCGCGTCCGGGAATGTTGAGGTCGCGTGCCTGTGGCGTCCCGGTGCAGATGCAGTAGGCATCAAAGCCGGCAGGGAGGTTCTGTACATCTACCGTTACGCCCATTTCGAACTTGATGCCTTCAGCTTCAAGCACTCCCATCCGGCGGTCGATTACTGCCTTATCGAGTTTAAAATTAGGAATACCATAGCGCAGTAATCCGCCGGGCATGGGTTTGCTGTCAAAAAGAGTCACTTCATAGCCTTTAGCATTCAGCTGGCAGGCAGCGGAGAGTCCCGCAGGACCTGCACCGATAATGGCAACCCGCTTTCCATTATGTTGGGGCTGGATGGGTACGATGTAACCTTCGCGAAAAGCCGCTTCGGCAATAGCCGCCTCGTTTTCACGAATAGTGACAGGCTCATCGCACGAAAGCTTCAGTACACACGACTTTTCGCAAAGTGCCGGACAAATACGTCCGGTAAATTCGGGGAAGTCGTTTGTGGCGGCGAGCACTTCGTATGCTTCGCGCCATTTACCTTTATAAAGCGCATCCTGAAATTCAGGTTGTTTATTGCCCAATGGGCATGCCCAGTGACAGAAGGGTACACCGCAATCCATGCAACGTGATGCCTGGAGTTTGCGTTCGTGACTGTTTAAAGTTTGCTCCACCTGACTGAAGTCGGTGATGCGTTCGTGGACAGGACGGTATCCCGCTTCCTGTCGTGGTATGTTTAAGAATGCTTTTGGATTTCCCATTATACTATTCTTTAGTTTGACTAAGTAAATGTTTGTAATTAGTTTGTTTGCATAATTAAGTAGGCGACTAAACAGTAATTGTCAACTGTCAATTCTAATAATCTCTCTGCATCTCTGCAATCTTCTGTTGCAGTTTCCGCATTTGCTCCTCTTGCAACACCTTTTTGTACTCGATGGGGACTATCTGGATAAACTCATCCACATATCGGTTCCAGTCATCAAGCATGATGCGTGCCAAGTTGGAGCCTGTATAGAGGTAATGCTGACGAATGAGTTCGTGCAATTCCTTACGATAGGATGCTTCTTCTATGAGGCTTAGTTCCACCATTTCCATATTGCAGAAATAATCGAAGTTTCCATCCTTATTCCACACGTATGCTACACCGCCCGACATGCCGGCTGCGAAGTTACGCCCTGTTGAACCGAGGACTACCACACGACCGCCCGTCATGTACTCGCAACAATGATCGCCTACACCCTCTACAACGGCAATGGCACCGGAATTACGGACAGCGAAACGCTCGCCTACGCGCCCATTGATGTAAACTTCACCACTGGTTGCGCCATAGAGCAAGGTATTTCCTGCAATCGTATTCTTCTCGGCCTGGAAGTTAGAGCGTACCGGAGGCAACACGGCAATCCGTCCGCCCGAAAGGCCTTTGCCGAGGTAATCGTTCGCTTCACCTTCCAGCTTGAAGCTGACACCCGGTACAAGGAAGGCACCGAAACTTTGTCCTGCAGAACCTTTGAATTTTACGTTCAATGTATGTTCCGGCAGTCCCGCTTCACCGTACTTCGCGGCAATGGTGCCCGAAAGCATGGCTCCGCAAGCGCGATCCGTATTGGCAATCGTATATTCCAGTGAGATTTCTTTCTGGTTTTCCAGAGCTTCGGCAGCGGCATGCAGCATTTCAACGTCTTTTACGTGGTCGATGCCGTGTTGCTGGTCGATGGTGTGGCGGATGGCTGCACCATTATCGACGCGTGCCAGTATTTTGTCGAAAGTAATCAGGGATTGCTTAGGGGATTCGTTTTCTGACTTGCGGATAATAAGATCCGTCCGTCCGATGATGTCATCCATACGTTCCACACCGATTTCGGCGAGATACTCCCGCACTTCCTGCGCCAGGAAAGTGAAGAAGTTCACCAGGTATTCGCTACGTCCGTGGAAGCGTCGGCGAAGTTCCTCGTTTTGCGTTGCCACACCCACAGGGCAGGTGTTTTGATGACATTTACGCATCATGACGCAGCCCAGTACAATCAAAGCACTGGTCGCAAAACCGAACTCTTCGGCACCCAGCATCGCCATCAGCACGATGTCGCGACCGGTTTTCAGTTGCCCATCCACTTGCAGCATCACTTGCCCGCGCAGACCGTTCAGTACAAGAGTCTGTTGCGTCTCGCTTAGTCCCAGTTCAGGAGAGATACCGGCATAGCGGATACTGGAGGCAGGAGATGCTCCCGTACCACCTTCCGCACCGGAGATGACGATAAGGTCGGCTTTTGCTTTGGCCACTCCGGCGGCAATGGTTCCTACGCCGCTTTCGGCTACCAGTTTCACACTGATCTTGGCACGAGGATTTACATTCTTCAGGTCGAAGATCAACTGTGCCAGGTCTTCGATGGAATAAATGTCGTGATGGGGCGGGGGAGAAATCAATGAAATGCCGGGAATGGAGTGGCGCGTTTTCGCAATCACCTGGTCTACTTTAAAGCCCGGCAACTGACCGCCTTCACCCGGTTTGGCCCCTTGTGCCACTTTGATTTGTATTTCATCGGCGTTCACCAGATACTCCGTTGTTACGCCGAAACGTCCCGAAGCTACCTGCTTGATGGCACTACGCAGACTGGTTCCGTCTTCGCGGGGCGTGAAGCGTGTGCTGTCTTCGCCTCCCTCACCTGTGTTGCTGCGTCCGTGAATCCGGTTCATGGCAATGGCCATTGCCTCATGCGCTTCTTTGCTGATAGACCCGTAACTCATGGCACCCGTCACAAAGCGGTGCATGATGCTTTCTACCGGTTCAACCTTATCTATAGAAATGGGGGCACGGCGGAAATCCAGGAAGTCGCGCAGGAAGATAGGTGCTTCTTTTCCATCTACCAGACTTGTGAACTCTTTGAATTTCTTATAGCTGCCCAGGCGTGTGGCGAGTTGCAAGGTAGAAATGGTTTCCGGATTCCAGGCATGTTTTTCTCCGTCTTTACGGAAAGCATACAAACCGTTGTTGGGGAGTAATCCGTCTACTTGTGCGGCAAAGCCTGCATCGTGGAATGCGATTGCATCGTGTGCCACTTCATCCAGCCGGATACCGCCTATGGTGGATCTCAACCCGCCGAAATAAGCATTGCTGAGCTCTTCACTCAAACCTACGGCTTCGAATATTTTCGCTCCCCGATACGAGCGGATGGTACTGATACCCATCTTACTCATGATCTTGAACAATCCCTTGCAGATGGATTTGATATATTTCTTTTCGGCAGTGGCATAATCCAACTGGATTTCTTTCTTCGCCACCAGCTTATCGATCACGGCAAATGCCATGTAAGGATTCAGGGCGCTGGCGCCAAATCCCAGTAACAGGGCTGCGTGCATCACCTCGCGTATTTCACCGCTTTCCACGACCAATGCCGTCTGTACACGTTTACCCACGGAGATAAGGTAGTGGTGTACTGCGCTTACTGCCAGTAGGGAGGGGATAGCTGCATGAGTGGCATCCACATCACGGTCGCTCAGTACAATGTAGTTCACCCCTTCGCTGACGGACTCTTCCGCTTGCTTGCAAAGTGCTGTGAGTGCTTCCTGCAATCCGGTACGGCCCTTTGCCACTTCAAACAGCAAAGGTAATTTCACCGTTTTGAAACCTTTGTAGCGGATGTTGCAAAGAATATCCAGTTGTGCATTGCTCAGGATGGGATGGTTAAGGCGCACCATCTTGCAATGGCTTTCGCTGGGTGTCAGGATGTTCATGCCCACGGCGCCGATATATTCCGTCAGTGACATTACCAGTTCTTCGCGTATCGGGTCGATAGGCGGATTGGTGACTTGTGCAAACTGTTGGCGGAAGTAGTTGTACAGCAGTTGCGGCTTATCGGAGAGTACGGCAAGCGGCGTATCATTCCCCATTGAGTTGATAGGCTCGGCACCTGTGGTACACATAGGGACGATGAGCCGCTCCACATCTTCCTTGGAATAGCCGAAGGTGCGCAGCATCCTCTCGTAATTCTCTACGCTATGGGGGACTTTGCGCCCGCTTTTCAGCTCATCCAGTTCGATGCGGTTTGTTGCCAGCCAACTGCGGTAAGGCTTGGCTTCGGCCAACTGTTTTTTCAATTCTCCGTCGTAGTAGATTTCGCCTTTTTCGGTATCTACCAGTAGTATCTTACCCGGTTGCAGGCGTCCCTTTTCTTTGATGTCTCCCGGTTCGAAATCCATCACGCCCACTTCGCTGGCAACTACCATCATGTCGTTGTGCGTTATCAGATAGCGTGCAGGACGCAATCCGTTACGGTCGAGCATACCGCCTGCAAAACGTCCGTCGCTGAACAGCAAGGCGGCAGGGCCATCCCAGGGTTCCATCAGGATGGAATGGTATTCATAGAATGCTTTCAGGTCTTCGCTGATGGGGTTCTTTTCATTGAAAGATTCCGGCACCAGCATGGCCATGGCATGCGGCAGGCTGAGGCCTGACATAACGAGGAATTCCAATACATTGTCCAGTGAGGCACTGTCGCTCATCCCCGGCTGAATGATGGGGCGTATCTCCCTGATGTCGCCCAGGACGGGAGAGGAGAGCACACTTTCACGGGCTTCCATCCACCCCCGGTTACCGCGGATGGTGTTGATTTCGCCGTTGTGGGCCAGGAGGCGGAACGGTTGTGCCAGTCCCCAGGTAGGGAAGGTGTTAGTACTGAAGCGGGAGTGTACCAGTGCTATGCCGCTGGTGAAGTAGGGGGTTGTCAGATCGGGGAAGTAGCCTCGCAGTTGCAGTGAAGATAGCATACCTTTATAGATGATGTTCTTCGTGGATAGGGAGACAACGTAGAAATCTTCGCGCGTGGCAATATCCGATTTGCGTACTTTGTTTTCTATTCTTTTTCTTATGAGATAGAGTTTACGGTCGGCTGTCTCGCTTTCCGTAAATCCGGTGATGAAAATCTGTTTGATGTCCGGTTCGTTGGCAAGTGCCGATTCTCCCAGAATTTCGGAACAAGTGGGCACATTGCGCAGGTGCATCAATGTCAATCCTTCTTTTTCAATCTCTTCGATGATGATACTTAAGATGGCACCCTGGTCTTTCTCATCTTTTGGTAGAAAGAGAAGACCTGTACCGTATTTCCCTTTCTCGGGGACAGGAATACCCTGCAAAAGAATAAACTCATGCGGGATTTGTAGCAGGATGCCGGCACCGTCTCCGGTTTTGTTATCCGCACCTTCGGCGCCCCGGTGACGCATGTTCTCCAACACCTTCAATGCGGACTCTACCAGTTCGTGTGACTTGCCTCCGTGGATGTTCACTAACATACCGACACCACAAGCGTCATGCTCGTTCTCTGCATCATACAAGCCCAACTGTCTGGGCTGTCGTTGATAGGGTTGTACTTTTGTTTTGTTGTTAAAAAGTTCTTCTTTTCTCATTTTGGTTTACTTTATTTTGTGGTAATACCTATTTTGCTATCAAAATGTTTAGCAAAGATATATAAATAATTTCAAAATGATATAAGAAATTCGTATTTGTAATTTGTGAAAAAACGTATTCGAGTGAATGTTGTTTTAATATGATACAAAATGATGTGTTTTTATTTTAATATGAAAGATTTTATCTGCATTTGTATTTCATATTAAAATATGTGAATGGCTGGCAGTTTCGTTATATTGTCACATTGCCAACCCATAGTGCTTGGTAACCAGTTTTATTGGAATGCTTGCTAATATGAAGTGTTGTAGCAGCATCTGTTCATATACAATACTCAAGATGATATGTACCGCACATTATATAGAAAGAAAGTGTTATCATTGCAATGAAGGTATTCAAAAAAAGGAGAAACAATATGAAACAGTTACTGGAACTGACCGACTTGGAAATACGTATGGGCTTTGCTGCGTCATGTGTAGAAGCTGCCGCAAAATGTGTGGGATGCTCCTATAGTGAAATGTATCAGCGTATGAAGCGTGTAGAGTTGATAAACAACTTCATTATTCGCCATTATGAGACTATTCATACCGAAAGTCGGGAGAACATTACCGATAGCGTTTTAGAATGTCTGAATAATTGGGAAGCCTATCAGGGCATTACAGCTCCGAAAGGTACTAATTTATATTTACTGAAACAACAAAAGAAAGGAGACTTTTCATGCTAACAGTCTATCATTGAGCCACATGTGAGGTAAAGCAACCACTTTGCAATGCAGGATGTCCGAATCTTGACTTTGGTCAGGGATTTTATGTAACCGATTTACGTGAACAAGCCGTTAATTGGGCTCAATGCCAAAGTGTAGGTCGTGAGCTGAGACCACAGTTAAATGTCTATAAACTGAATATTGAGCGTGTTCGTTCCAGATGTCGTTGCCTTCATTTTGAAGCCAATCCACCGGAACGGTGTACTACTAAGAATCTGTTTCTAATTGAACAGAGATTACAGCTGCATGTGTAAAATAGGATATTCTTTACCTTCTCCGTCCGTATTTGACCTTTTATATATATTAAAGCCTATATATTTATAAAAACCGACAGCTTGAATATTCTGCTCATTCACATCGACTTTAATTACATGCAAATTATCTATGGCATAAGTAATTAATTTTTTCCCTATTCCTGTGCCTCGATAATTATTGTCAATAAATAACATTTCAAGATTTCCTTCTGCAATTCCCATGAATCCGATTAAGACTCCCTCTTGTTCAAATCCGAATAGAGTGACATACTGAAAATATACTGGAAGTTGTTCCTTATAGTATAGAAAATCTTCCTCTTTAAGAAAATCATGTGTACTCAATACTGCGCTTTCCCAAATTTCCATCAAACGTGGATAATCTGTAACTTTAATTTTTCTAATCATAATTGTAACTGTTATTTAAAGTTGCAAAGTTCGGAACTTATGCATTCAAAACACTGAACCCAAGTTAAAAAATACGTTTACGGATTCTGCTTAGCGCTTGCGGTGTGATACCCAAATAAGAAGCTATATCTTTTAGTGGTATATAATTTAATGTAATGCCATATTCTTCAATCATCTGTTGATAATACTGTTCAGGAGAATATTTAATCAAGTCGATACTTCTTTTCAAGAGTTTATTCAACAATATAGCATTCAAGTCTTCAAATATAGTTTTTACCTTGGGGATAGCGGTATATAGCTCATTTACTTGTTTCTTATCTATTCGGTAAATAATACTATCTACAATCGTTTGCACATTAAATGTAGATCTTGTTTGTAATGTAAAAGATATGTTCGACATTGAAAACGTACCCTCTTTACAAAACCAAAAAGTTTGTTCTTCACCTTTATGATTTAAAAGCCAACAACGTAATATTCCATCAAAAACGAAATAACTATACCTTTCTGTTTCTCCTTCTTTAATCAAAAATGTACCTTTACTAATCAATATTTGTTCAAAATATTGGTCAAATAATTTAGATTCCTCTAAAGTAAAAGTATTGGTGTCAAAATTAAATTCTTTAAGTAGTTTTTCTAAAAGCATAATTTCCGTTCTCCTTATTTAACTTTTTTATATCCAGTGAGATATATTTTCAGTGACAAAGATATGAATTAATACTCACCGAACATATTTTTCATAAGTTTTGATAGTCGTTTTTTATATTGTTGGTTAGGAAAGAACTAAAGTGTCTATGGGTTACTCTGCTTTCGATTCCGTACTATTAACTATTTTTGTCGGATTACAATAAAAATCCTCGATTTTCTTTCGATATTAAACCAAATTTCTACTACTTACTTTGAAATTGTAAAAATGCTCCTTTTGCTTTAATAAGTTTGTTTTCTTTAACTTTTTGACAAGAAAACATCTTTTTTCTATTCTTTTGATAAATAAATAGGCGAAACATTAACTTTATGTTCTCGGGTTTTTATATCTTTGCAGCGCAAAATCAAATATTAATTAGTATGTGTGGAATAGTAGGCTATATTGGTCCAAAGAAGGCCTACCCCATTCTTATCAAAGGATTGAAGCGATTAGAGTATCGCGGATATGATAGTGCAGGGGTAGCATTAATCAGTGATAACCGACAGTTGAACGTTTACAAAACGAAAGGTAAGGTTTCGGAACTGGAAACTTTCGTTACTCAAAAAGATATTTCCGGTAACATCGGAATTGCCCATACCCGTTGGGCTACGCACGGGGAACCTTGCTCCGCTAACGCCCATCCTCATTATTCCTCTTCCGAGCATCTCGCTCTCATCCACAACGGCATCATCGAAAACTACGCCGTCCTTAAAGAAAAACTTCAGGCCAAAGGCTATTCATTCAAAAGCAGTACAGACACCGAAGTACTGGTGCAACTGATAGAATTCATCCAGAAATCCAAAAATACAGATTTGCTGACTGCTGTGCAATTAGCGTTGCGTGAAGTAATCGGCGCATACGCCATTGCCGTGCTGGATAAGGACAATCCGGATGAAATTATAGCAGCCCGCAAGAGTAGCCCGTTGGTGGTAGGTATCGGTGAAGATGAGTTTTTCCTGGCTTCGGATGCTACGCCGATTGTGGAATATACAGATAAAGTCGTATATTTGGAAGATGAAGAGATCGCCGTCATCCGCCGCGGAGAGAAACTGAAGGTGGTGAACCTGAAAAATGTGGAATGTCCGCACGAAGTGAAGACGGTGGCGCTGAACCTGGGGCAGTTGGAAAAGGGCGGTTATCCGCACTTCATGCTGAAAGAGATTTTTGAGCAGCCCGATTGTATTCATGACTGTATGCGCGGACGTATCAATGTAGAAAGTACAAATGTGGTGCTTTCCGCAGTGATTGATAACAAAGACCGTCTGCTGGCAGCCAAACGTTTCATCATCGTGGCGTGCGGTACTTCCTGGCATGCGGCGCTTATCGGAAAACATCTGATAGAAAGTCTTTGCCGCATTCCGGTGGAAGTGGAGTATGCTTCAGAATTCCGTTACCGTGATCCGGTGATAGACAGTAAGGATGTGGTGATTGCGATTTCGCAAAGTGGCGAGACGGCGGATACATTGGCAGCTGTAGAACTGGCGCGGAGCCGTGGGGCATTTATCTATGGCATCTGTAATGCGATTGGTTCGTCTATTCCGAGGGCTACGCATACGGGCTCTTATATCCACGTAGGTCCCGAAATCGGAGTGGCTTCCACCAAAGCGTTTACGGGACAGGTGACAGTGCTCACCATGCTGGCGCTGACGCTTGCCAAGGAGAAGAATACGATAGATGAGGAGCAATTCCTTGCCATCGTGCAGGAGCTGAACCGCATTCCTGATAAGATGAAAGAAGTGCTGAAGCTGAACGGCAGCATTGCAGAGCTTTCCAAGATTTTCACGTATGCGCATAACTTTATCTATCTGGGACGCGGATATTCGTATCCCGTAGCCCTGGAAGGTGCGTTGAAGCTGAAAGAAATCTCTTATATCCATGCCGAGGGTTATCCGGCTGCTGAAATGAAGCACGGGCCTATCGCATTGGTAGATGCTGAAATGCCGGTAGTAGTGATTGCTACACAGAACGGGCTTTATGAGAAAGTATTGAGCAATATACAGGAAATCAAGGCGCGTAAGGGCAAAGTGATCGCTCTGGTGACAAAAGGGGATACGGTTATCAGCAAGATTGCCGATACTTGTATCGAGTTGCCGGAAACAATTGAGTGCCTTGACCCGTTGATTACTACGGTACCGTTGCAGCTATTGGCGTACCATATCGCAGTATGCAAGGGGATGGATGTGGATCAGCCGAGGAATCTGGCGAAGAGTGTGACAGTGGAATAAAGAGGGTAATATGAAATAAATAGTAAACGATAAATTGTACTTTGTACATTGTAAATTGTAAATGAACTGATGGAAGAACTGAAGCATGAATGTGGCGTTGCCATGATACGTCTGCTGAAACCTCTGGAATACTATGAACAGAAGTACGGCACATGGATGTACGGTTTGAATAAACTCTATCTTCTGATGGAGAAGCAGCACAACCGCGGACAAGAGGGCGCCGGTATGGCTTGTGTAAAGCTGGAAGCAAATCCCGGTGAAGAGTATATGTTCCGTGAGCGTGCACTCGGTTCGGGTGCCATTACCGAGATATTCGGTACGGTGCAGAGCAACTTTAAGGATCTGACAAAAGAGCAGCTTCATGATGCGGATTACGCTAAAAAATACCTCCCTTTTGCGGGTGAGGCTTACATGGGGCACTTGCGTTATTCCACTACCGGAAAGAGCGGCATTTCCTATGTGCACCCTTTCCTGAGGCGTAACAACTGGCGGGCTAAGAACCTCGCTCTCTGCGGCAATTTCAACATGACGAATGTGGATGAGATTTTTGCACGTATCACGGCTATCGGCCAGCATCCGCGGAAGTATGCCGATACATACATCATGCTGGAACAAGTGGGGCACCGTCTCGATCGTGAAGTGGAGCGCCTCTTCAATCTTGCCGAAGCGGAAGGATTGACAGGCATGGGCGTGACTCACTATATAGAAGATCATATGGACCTGGCAAACGTGCTGCGTACTTCGAGCAAGGAGTGGGACGGAGGCTATGTGATATGCGGACTGACGGGAAGCGGTGAATCGTTTGCCGTGCGCGACCCGTGGGGAATCCGTCCCGCATTCTGGTATCAGGATGATGAAGTGGCAGTGCTTGCCAGCGAGCGTCCTGTGATACAGACCGCTTTCAATGTACCGGCAGGCAGTATTAAGGAATTGATGCCCGGACAAGCCTTGCTGATTAACAAGACAGGCAAGCTGCGCACCACCCAAATCAATAAAGTGCGTGAGGTGAAACCCTGTTCTTTCGAACGTATTTATTTCTCACGAGGCAGTGATGTGGATATTTACAGAGAACGTAAACTATTGGGTGAGAAACTGATACCTAACATCTTGAAAGCCATTAATAAAGACCTTGACCATACCGTGTTTTCCTTCATCCCGAATACAGCTGAAGTTGCTTTCTACGGCATGTTGCAGGGACTGGATGATTATCTGAATGAAGAGAAAGTGCAACAGATTGCTTCCCTGGGACATAGCCCCAATCTGGAGGAACTGGAGCAGATACTTTCCCGCCGTATCCGTAGTGAGAAGGTAGCCATCAAGGATATCAAACTGCGCACGTTTATTGCAGAAGGAAACAGCCGCAATGACTTGGCTGCGCACGTGTATGATATCACCTATGGCAGTCTGGTGCCGGGTGTGGACAATCTTGTCATTATTGACGACTCCATTGTACGCGGAACCACTCTGAAACAGAGTATCATTGGTATTCTCGACCGCCTGAGCCCCAAGAAAATTGTGATTGTTTCTTCGTCCCCGCAGGTGCGTTATCCCGATTATTACGGCATCGACATGGCAAAGATGAGTGAATTCATCGCTTTCAAAGCTGCCATCGAATTACTGAAAGACCGGGATATGAAAGATGTGATTGCCGCTGCCTACCGCAAATCGAAAGACCAGATGGGGCTGCCGAAGGAGCAAATGGTGAACTATGTGAAGGATATCTATGCACCTTTCACTGACGAGGAAATCTCCGCCAAGATGGTGGAACTGCTGACACCTGCCGGAACAAAGGCGAAGGTGGAAATCGTATACCAACCGTTGGAGGGGCTGCATGAGGCTTGTCCCAATCATCGGGGAGACTGGTATTTCAGCGGTGATTATCCTACGCCGGGCGGGGTGAAGATGCTGAATAATGCCTTTATTGACTATATAGAACAAGTATATCAATTTTAACGAAATAGTGTTTAGTGATAAGTGATTAACGTTAATCACTTATCACTAAACACTAATCACTAACTAACATGAGAAATGTAACTCTTATCCTTGACGACGGGAGCCGCTTCCACGGCAAGTCGTTTGGCTACGAAAAGCCGGTAGCGGGAGAGGTGGTTTTTAACACAGCTATGACGGGGTATCCCGAGAGCTTGACTGACCCCTCGTATGCCGGACAGTTGATGACGCTCACTTATCCGTTGGTGGGCAATTATGGTGTGCCGCCTTTCACTATCGAACCGAATGGACTGGCTACCTTTATGGAAAGCGAACGTATCCATGCGGAAGCCATCATTGTAAGTGATTATAGTGAGGACTTTAGCCATTGGAACGCTGTGGAAAGCTTGGCTGATTGGCTGAAGCGCGAACAGGTGCCGGGCATCACAGGTATCGATACGCGTGAGCTGACAAAGGTGCTCCGCGAACATGGCGTGATGATGGGGAAGATTGTTTTTGATGATGAACCGGAGAATGTGCCCGATGCCGTGTATGCGGGAGTGAACTATGTGGATAAGGTGAGTTGCAAGGAGATAATCCGGTACAACGAAGGTGCGGGTAAGAAGAAAGTAGTCCTGGTGGATTGTGGAGTGAAGAGCAATATTCTTCGCTGTTTGCTGAAGCGTGATGTGGAAGTCATCCGTGTGCCTTGGGACTATGATTATAATGAACTGGAGTTCGACGGACTTTTCATCAGTAACGGCCCGGGTGATCCGGATACCTGTGATGCTGCGGTGCAGAATATTCGCCGGGCAATGAAGAATGAAAAACTACCTATCTTCGGTATCTGCATGGGAAATCAGTTGCTGAGTAAGGCAGGAGGAGCAAAGATATACAAGCTGAAATATGGTCATCGCAGTCACAATCAGCCGGTGCGTATGGTGGGTACGGAACGTTGCTTCATCACTTCGCAGAATCATGGTTATGCAGTGGACAACACTACGCTGACGGAAGATTGGGAACCGCTGTTCATCAATATGAACGACGGGTCTAATGAGGGCATAAAGCATAAACGGAATCCCTGGTTCTCTGCACAATTCCATCCAGAAGCTGCCAGCGGGCCGACGGATACGGAGTTTTTGTTTGATGAGTTCGTGAAACTGCTGTAAAATAGTATCTCAATTCCCCTCCTCCGTCTGAGGAGGGGAATTGAGATAGATTTTAGAAATATAATGAATAAATAGAAATGAAAGAAAACAATATAAAGAAAGTCCTGCTACTCGGTTCCGGTGCACTGAAAATCGGTGAGGCAGGTGAGTTCGACTACTCCGGTAGCCAGGCACTCAAAGCCTTGAAAGAAGAAGGTATCTACACCGTTCTTATCAACCCGAACATTGCTACTGTGCAGACTTCGGAAGGCGTTGCCGACCAGATTTACTTCCTGCCTGTCACTCCTTATTTTGTAGAGAAAGTCATCGAAAAAGAACGTCTGGATGGCGTTATGCTTGCCTTTGGTGGACAAACGGCACTGAACTGCGGTGTCGCCCTTTACAAAGACGGAGTTTTTGAGAAATATGGTGTAAAAGTTCTCGGTACCCCTGTACAAGCTATTATAGATACGGAAGACCGTGAGATTTTCGTGCATAAGCTGAATGAAATCAATGTAAAGACTATTAAAAGCGAAGCCGTAGAAAATGCCATTGATGCCCGTCGTGCTGCTGCCGAATTGGGTTATCCGGTGATTGTCCGCGCTGCATACGCGCTTGGCGGACTGGGTTCCGGCTTCTGTGACAATGAAGAAGAATTGGATGTGTTGGTTGAGAAAGCTTTCTCTTTCTCCCCGCAGGTGCTTGTGGAAAAATCCTTGCGTGGATGGAAAGAAGTGGAGTATGAGGTGGTGCGCGACCGCTTTGACAACTGTATCACCGTTTGTAACATGGAGAACTTCGACCCGCTGGGCATCCATACGGGAGAGTCCATTGTTATCGCTCCGTCACAGACGCTCAGTAACTCCGACTATCATAAGCTGCGCGAACTTGCTATCCGTATCATTCGCCATATCGGTATTGTAGGAGAATGTAATGTGCAGTATGCATACGATCCTGAAAGTGAGGATTATAGAGTGATTGAAGTAAATGCCCGCTTGAGCCGTTCTTCTGCTCTGGCCTCTAAAGCTACGGGTTATCCGCTTGCCTTCGTTGCTGCAAAACTCGGTCTTGGTTACGGATTGTTCGACCTGAAGAATTCTGTGACAAAAACCACAAGTGCTTTCTTTGAACCTGCATTGGACTATGTGGTCTGCAAAATACCCCGTTGGGACTTGGGTAAGTTCCATGGTGTAGACAAGGAACTGGGTTCCAGCATGAAGTCGGTAGGCGAGGTGATGGCTATCGGTCGTACTTTTGAAGAAGCCATTCAGAAAGGTCTGCGTATGATAGGACAGGGGATGCATGGTTTCGTAGAGAATAAGGAACTTGTTATCTCTGATATAGACAAGGCGCTCCGTGAACCAACGGACAAGCGTATCTTCGTCATATCCAAAGCTTTCCGTGCCGGGTATACCGTTGATCAGGTGCACGAACTGACGAAGATTGATAAGTGGTTTCTGGAGAAGCTGATGAACATCATGAACACCAGCAAAGAGCTGGAACAGTGGAGTAAGAACCACAAACAGATAGCCGATCTGCCTTTGGAATTGCTGAAAAAAGCCAAGGTACAAGGTTTCTCCGATTTCCAAATAGCCCGTGCCATCGGTTATGAAGGGGACATGGAAGACGGTATCCTCTATGTGCGCAATCATCGTAAGAGTGTCGGCATTGTTCCTGTAGTGAAGCAAATAGACACTCTTGCTGCCGAATATCCTGCACAGACTAATTACCTGTATCTGACGTATAGTGGCACCGCTAATGATGTTCATTACCTCGGCGACCGTAAATCCATCGTTGTACTCGGTTCCGGTGCGTATCGTATCGGGTCTTCCGTAGAGTTTGACTGGTGTGGTGTACAGGCATTGAATACTATCCGTAAAGAAGGGTATCGCAGCGTTATGATCAACTATAATCCCGAAACCGTATCTACGGACTATGATATGTGCGACCGCCTCTACTTCGACGAACTTACCTTCGAACGGGTAATGGATATCCTTGAACTGGAAAATCCCCACGGGGTGATTATTTCTACCGGTGGTCAGATACCGAATAACCTTGCCCTTCGGCTTGATGCGCAGAAGGTACCTATCCTCGGTACTTCCGCCAAAAGCATTGACAATGCCGAAGACCGTGAGAAGTTCTCTGCCATGCTGGACCGTATCGGTGTAGACCAGCCTCGCTGGCGTGAGCTTACGAGCATGAATGACATCAACGAGTTTGTGGAAGAAGTGGGTTTCCCGGTACTTGTGCGTCCGTCATACGTGCTTTCAGGTGCTGCTATGAACGTTTGTTCCAATCAGGAAGAACTGGAACGCTTCCTGCAACTTGCGGCCAATGTATCGAAGAAGCATCCGGTGGTTGTCAGTCAGTTCATCGAACATGCCAAGGAGGTGGAGATGGATGCGGTGGCACAGAATGGAGAAATTGTGGCATACGCTATCTCTGAACATATTGAGTTTGCCGGGGTACATTCGGGCGATGCTACGATTCAATTTCCGCCTCAGAAGCTTTATGTGGAGACGGTACGCCGCATTAAGCGTATCAGTCGTGAGATTGCACGCGAACTGAATATCTCCGGTCCGTTCAATATCCAGTATCTGGCTCGTGAGAATGACATCAAGGTGATTGAGTGTAACTTGCGTGCATCCCGTAGTTTCCCGTTCGTCAGCAAGGTGCTGAAGATTAATCTTATCGAATTGGCTACGAAGGTGATGTTAGGGCTTCCGGTAGAGAAGCCGAATAAGAATCTCTTTGAACTGGACTATGTAGGCATCAAGGCCAGTCAGTTCTCTTTCAATCGTCTGCAAAAAGCAGATCCGGTGTTGGGTGTGGATATGGCATCTACAGGTGAGGTTGGGTGTATCGGAAGTGATACGTCTTGTGCCGTGCTGAAGGCTATGCTTTCTGTAGGCTACCGCATACCGAAGAAGAATATCCTGCTTTCTACCGGTACACCGAAACAGAAGGTGGAAATGCTTTCCGCTGCCCGTCTGCTTCAGCAAAAAGGGTATAAGCTCTTTGCAACGGGAGGTACCAGTAAGTTCCTTACGGAAAACGGGGTGGAGAATACGCAGGTGTATTGGCCCAGTGAGACCAACCAACAGCCGCAAGCGTTGGATATGCTGCACAAAAAGGAGATCGACATGGTGGTGAATATTCCGAAGAACCTCACTGCAGGTGAGTTGAGCAACGGATATAAGATTCGTCGTGCCGCTATCGACCTGAATGTTCCGTTGATTACAAATGCTCGCCTGGCAAGTGCTTTCATCAATGCTTTCTGTACGATGACGCTGGATGATCTGGCAATTAAATCGTGGGCGGAGTATAAATAATCTCTGTATAACAAAGTGATAGCGCCCCGTTACATTGCAAAGATGTGACGGGGCTTTTATTTTTATATGCTGCAAAACATATCTCTATTTCTTGCTGATTCAGAATAAATAATCTTTCTTTGTACCAGCACAGTTCAGCACAGCTACCTGTGTCATCCTTACTTTGATTAAACCTGTATACGCAATATGAAAACAATTTTCGGGCAACAAACGACGAAGGTGAAACAACTGGCCGATTTGATCAGTCAGGACATTTCCATGGGACGTTACAAGACGGATACCGCCCTGCCTTCCATCAATCAGCTGAGCCACGATTATAAAGTTTCCCGCGACACGGTTTTTAAAGCTTTTATTGATCTGAAGGAGCGGGGGATTATCGACTCTACCCCTGGTAAAGGTTACTATGTGGTGAACCGCCAGAAAAATATCCTGCTGCTGCTCGATGAATATTCACCCTTTAAAGATACGCTGTATAACAGCATCATCCGCCGCCTTTCTACGCGTTATAAGGTAGACCTGTGGTTTCATCAGTATAATGAAGCATTGTTCAATGCTATTCTTCGCGATTCCATTGGCCGTTATAATAAGTACGTGGTAATGAACTTCGATAATGAAAAGATTTCTCCTTATCTCTATAAGATAGACTCTTCCCGCCTGTTGCTGCTTGATTTCGGGCAGTTTGATAAACGGGAATATTCATACATCTGCCAGAACTTCGGTGAAGCCTTTTACGCAGCTATGGTTCAATTGTCAGACAGGTTGCAGAACTATCGCAAGCTTATCCTGTTTCTGGCCCGGGAAAGTAAGCACCCCAAGGAGACGTGCGATTATTTCAGGAAGTATTGTGCAGATCATCAATTGGAATGTGAGGTCATAGAGACTTTGGACGACAGGGAAGTGCATTCCGGTGAAGCCTATATTGCCATCCGTCAGGTGGATGTGGTGGAGATTGTGAAGAAGAGCCGTGCGGCAGGTTTGACGTGTGGTGTTGATTTCGGCTTGATAGCCTATAATGATACGCCGGCTTATGAAGTGATTGATAAGGGAATAACAGTGATGAGTGTTGATTGGCAAAAGATGGGAATCCTGACGGCAGATTTCATCTTGAGTGGCAAATCCATACAGGTTTGTCTGCCGACGGAAGTAAATTTAAGAGGCTCTTTATAGCCTTTTTTTACAAACTGATTTCAGCACAGTTCAGCATAGATGATGTTTTATTAACCAAATAAATGATAGCATGAAAAAGTATCCGAAAATCGGGATTCGTCCCACTATCGACGGCCGCCAGGGTGGCGTACGTGAAAGCCTTGAAGAAAAGACAATGAACCTGGCTAAAGCAGTAGCCGAGTTGATCACCAGTAACTTGAAGAACGGTGACGGAAGTCCGGTGGAGTGTGTGATTTCAGACAGTACCATCGGTCGTGTGGCCGAAAGTGCGGCTTGTGCCGAGAAGTTTGAACGTGAAGGCGTGGGATCTACTATTACAGTGACCTCTTGCTGGTGCTACGGTGCCGAGACTATGGACATGAACCCGTATTATCCGAAAGCTGTTTGGGGATTTAACGGTACGGAACGTCCGGGAGCTGTATATCTGGCAGCTGTATTGGCCGGACATGCACAAAAAGGATTACCTGCTTTTGGCATTTACGGACGTGATGTGCAGGATCTGGATGATAATTCCATCCCTGCCGACGTTGCAGAAAAACTGCTTCGTTTTGCACGTGCCGCACAGGCAGTGGCAACCATGCGCGGAAAATCTTATCTGTCGATGGGTAGCGTATCCATGGGTATTGCCGGCTCTATTGTGAATCCGGATTTCTTCCAGGAATATCTGGGCATCCGTTGCGAATCTGTAGACCTGACTGAAATTATCCGTCGCATGACTGAAGGTATCTATGATAAGGAAGAGTTTGCTAAAGCGATGGCATGGACAGAAAAGTATTGCAAGAAAAATGAGGGCAAGGATTTCAATATCCCCGCAAAGACCAAGACCCGTGAGCAAAAGGACGAAGACTGGGAATTCATTGTGAAGATGACTATCATTATGCGCGACCTTATGCAAGGTAATCCGAAACTTCGTGAAATGGGATTCAAGGAAGAAGCACTTGGACACAATGCCATTGCCGCCGGTTTCCAGGGACAACGCCAGTGGACCGATTTTTATCCGAATGGTGACTACTCCGAAGCTCTGCTGAATACTTCTTTTGACTGGAACGGTATTCGTGAAGCATACGTAGTAGCTACTGAAAATGATGCCTGCAACGGTGTAGCCATGCTCTTTGGTCATTTGCTGACAAACCGTGCACAGATATTCTCTGACGTGCGTACATATTGGAGTCCTGAAGCTGTGAAACGCGTTACGGGTAAGGAATTGACCGGTTTGGCAGCTAATGGTATTATCCATCTGATTAATTCCGGTGCTACCACTTTGGACGGTACAGGCCAGCAAACAAATGCACAGGGTGAACCTGTCATGAAATCTCATTGGGAAATTTCCGAGGCTGAAATGGAGAAATGTCTTGAAGCTACCACCTGGTATCCCGCTAACCGTGATTATTTCCGTGGCGGTGGTTTCTCTTCCAACTTCCTGTCGAAGGGTGGAATGCCTGTAACTATGACCCGTCTGAATCTGGTAAAAGGCCTTGGCCCTGTGCTTCAGATTGCTGAGGGATGGACGGTAGAGATTGACCCGGAAGTTCACAAATTGCTGGATGAACGTACGGACCGTACTTGGCCTACTACCTGGTTTGTGCCCCGTCTTTGCGATAAACCGGCATTTGAAGATGTGTACTCGGTAATGAATAACTGGGGAGCCAATCATGGTGCTATCAGTTACGGACATATCGGTCAGGATTTGATTACGCTGGCTTCCATGCTTCGTATTCCTGTTTGTATGCACAATGTGGATGAGAAGAAGATATTCCGTCCCGCTGCCTGGAATGCATTCGGCATGGATAAAGAAGGAGCTGATTACAGAGCCTGCACAATGTACGGACCTATCTATAAATAACAAATAGAAATAGACATGATAACAAACGAACACATAGAACAATTCATAGCCCAGGCGCATCGGGTAGGAGATGCCGGATTGACAATATGCAGTAGCGGTAATATCTCCTGGCGCATTGGTGACGAAGTCCTGCTTTCCGGAACAGGTTCATGGGTACCTTCTCTACCTAAAGAAAAAGTAGCTGTCTGCCGCCTTTCCACAGGAGAAGTATTGAATGGAGTGAAACCCTCTATGGAAAGCGGTTTCCATCTGGGAGTACTTCGTGAGCGTCCGGATGTGAATGTAGTCCTGCATTTCCAGTCACACTATGCCACGGCTGTGGCGTGTATGAAGAATCGTCCTGCGAACTTCAACGTAACAGCGGAGATCCCCTGTCATGTGGGAAGTGAGATTCCGGTAGTTCCTTATTATCGTCCGGGATCGAAAGAATTGGCACAGGGAGTGATTGATGCTCTGAAAGATCATAATTCCGTCCTCTTGCTGAAACATGGGCAGGTGGTGTGTGGCAAGGACTTCGACCAGGCTTTTGAACGCGCTATGTTCTTTGAAATGGCATGCCGCATCATTATCCAGTCCGGAGGAGACTACACCGTACTTACTCCTGAAGAGATCGATGATCTTGAGACATACATTTTAGGAAAGAAGACTAAATGATGAATACCTATCTGGCAGTAGATTTTGGAGGTGGAAGCGGTCGCGTGATGGCCGGTTCCATCTGCCAGGGTACGTTGAAACTGGAAGAGGTGTACCGCTTTCCGAACCACCAGGTGCGGATGGGAAACCATGTGTACTGGGATTTCCTAGCTCTGTTTGATGAGATGAAGAACGGATTCCGGCAAGCGGTGCGCAAGGGATATCGTATCAGGAGCATTGGCATTGATACCTGGGGTGTGGACTTTGGATTGATAGACGGTAACGGTAACTTGCTGGGAAATCCTGTGTGTTATCGTGATCCCCGAACGGATGGTTTGCCGGAAGAGTTTTTCGGTGGCAACCTTGTTCGGCATTATTCCGAAGCCGGCATACAAGTGATGTCCATCAATACACTTTTCCAGCTTTATAGCATGAAGAAAAGCGGTGATGTGCAATTGGAAGTTGCAGACCGTCTTCTGTTTATGCCCGATCTTTTCAGTTACTTCCTCACAGGGGTGGCAAATAATGAATATTGTATTGCATCCACCTCCGAACTGCTTGAGGCGCGTAGCCGGACTTGGAATCAGCCGCTCATCCAGCGTTTGGGAGTACCTGCACATCTTTTCGGAGACATTGTGATGCCCGGTACGGTACGTGGCAAACTGAAACGGGAGATTGCCGAAGAAATTGGCTTGACGGATGAAGTGGATGTCATAGCTGTCGGTTCGCATGATACGGCAAGTGCTGTTTATGCGATTCCTTCGACACAGGTGGATAAATCTCGTTGTGCTTTCCTTAGCTCCGGTACGTGGTCTCTGCTGGGGGTTGAACTGGATGAACCTATCCTTACGGAAGAAGCTTGCCGGGCAGGCTTCACCAATGAGGGCGGGGTAGGCGGTAAGATTCGTTTTCTTCAGAATATCACCGGGCTTTGGATCTTGCAACGCCTTATAGCGCAATGGAAAGAAAGAGGAGAGCGATGCGGTGAATACGATGTCTTGCTTTCTGCCGCCGAATCTGCGGATATTCCATCCGTCATTGACGTAGATGATAAGATATTCCAGAACCCTGTGGATATGGAAGAAGCCATTGCGGAGTATTGCGAAGCGCACAGGCAGCCTATACCGGAAACTTACGGTGAAGTAGTGCGTTGCGTACTTCAATCACTAGCCCTGCGCTATAAGCAAGGAATAGACCAGTTGAACCGTCTGCTTCCCGCTCCGGTAGAACAGCTCAATATCATCGGTGGCGGATGCCGTAATTCACTGCTGAACCGCTTGACTGCCGAGGCTTTGGGTATTCCCGTCTATGCCGGACCTGTAGAGGCAACCGCTATCGGTAATATTCTGGTGCAGGCCATTGCCAAAGGAGAGATCGGCAGCCGTGAAGAAATCAAAGAATTTATTTAATAACTTAGCCGGAACGCAGATAAGCATTGCTTTGCGTAGATAATTATCGTATCACTTTTTAATCTGCTAAAATCTGTGTTTATTTGCGTTTCAATATTGATTTACTATGGACACATCAATCAAACGTTATCCCGCCAAAGAGCATCATCAGCCGATGGAGCGTATCTGCCGGACACTGGAACTTCGTGACGATCCGCAGTTGATAGCCGAATATCGTCGCCGGCACAGCCAAGGGGCTATCTGGCCCGAAATACCTGCCGGTATCCGTGAAGCCGGTATTCTGGAAATGGAAATATATCTTTTGGACACCCGCCTGTTTATGATAGTCGAAGTGCCTGTAGGGTTTGACTGGGATGCAGCTATGAAGCGCCTCGCTTCCTTGCCCCGACAACAGGAGTGGGAAGACTATATGGCCATCTTCCAGCTTGTGAAACCCGGTTCCACAGCCGCCGAGAAATGGCAACCGATGGAGCGTATTTTCCACCTTTATGACTAATCCCAGCCAAAGAAATAACTACCATGAAGAATAACACTAAGAAAAACAGCATTATCAGTAAAGACGGAGTAAGCTACCTCATTCCGTTCATTCTTATCACCAGTTGCTTTGCCTTGTGGGGCTTTGCCAACGATATCACGAATCCGATGGTGAAAGCCTTTTCCAAGATTTTCCGTATGAGTGTTACCGACGGGGCACTGGTGCAGGTGGCTTTCTATGGCGGATATTTTGCCATGGCATTCCCCGCAGCTATTTTTATCCGTCGCTTTTCATATAAAGCCGGGGTACTGCTGGGACTGGGATTGTATGCTATTGGTGCATTTCTGTTCTATCCTGCCATGCTGACGGGTAATTACTATCCCTTCCTTATAGCCTACTTTATCCTGACATGCGGACTCTCGTTCTTGGAAACCAGTTGTAATCCCTATATCCTTTCTATGGGCGATGAAGCTACATCCACTCGTCGCCTGAATCTCGCACAGTCTTTCAATCCGATGGGCTCGTTATTAGGTATGTACGTGGCGATGAACTTTATCCAGAATCGCCTGAACCCGATGGATACGGTGGAACGCAGCCAGCTTTCGGATACAGAATTTGCTGCGGTACGTGATTCGGATCTGATGGTACTGATTGCGCCTTATCTGATTATCGGGCTTGTCATTTTGGCTATGCTGATCGTGATCCGTATGGTGAAGATGCCGAAGAATGGCGATCAGTCTCATAACATCAATTTCCTGCCTACATTGAAACGTATATTCGGTATACACCATTACCGGGAAGGAGTGATCGCACAGTTCTTCTATGTAGGTGCGCAGATTATGTGCTGGACATTTATCATTCAATATGGTACGCGCTATTTCATGTCGGAAGGGATGGAAGAGAAAGCCGCGGAAGTGCTCTCACAGCAGTATAACATTGTGGCTATGATTATTTTCTGTGCCAGCCGTTTCATCTGTACGTTTATCCTGCGGTATCTCAGTCCGGGGCTGTTGCTGAAGGTGCTGGCTATTGTGGCTTGTGTGTTTACGGCCGGGGTGATTGGTTTCCAGAATATCTGGGGAATGTATTGCCTGGTGGGAGTATCAGCCTGTATGTCTCTGATGTTCCCCACGATTTACGGTATAGCTTTACAGGGATTGGGCGATGATGCCAAGTTCGGTGCTGCCGGATTGATTATGGCAATTCTCGGAGGGTCGATATTACCGCCGGTTCAGGCAAGCATTATAGACTGCGGTACATTGATGGGCATGCCTGCTGTGAACCTGTCATTCATCCTTCCGTTCATCTGTTTTGTGGTGATTGTGATTTATGGACACCGGTCCTATTGCAGGGAGAAAATGCGAAAGTAATTATAGATACTTCTGAATTTGATGATGGAGAACCTTTTATAGAAAAAAGGTTCTCTTTTCTATTTATATAAGTTGTATTTCTTCTTTTTTTGCTATTTTTGCATTGCAAAATGAAACAAACAAATATTTCGCATAACATAAAATTCTTCTGGTACAGATGAAAAAATATTTCCTATTTCTGTTTTTCTATCTCTTGTCTATGAATTCGGCTTTTGCACAAAAAGATACGATAGATGGTAAAAGTTATATCCTTTGTATAAACTCATATACGGAATCATCCCCTTGGAGTAGTCGGCTCATTTCCAACGTTACGGAATTCGTTCAAAAAGACCCTGAAATTACTCTCTACGTAGAGCATCTGAATATGCTTCTGGTTGAAAATGATTCTATTCTGGAAGAATCCAAACGCAATATATTCGATAAATACAAAGATCTTTCTCCGCGTATGCTGTTATTGCTGGGAAATTCGGCATTGTTGTTGCGGGATGAATATAGAAAAGCTTGGGGAGATATTCCCATTGTACTTTGTGCACAGGAAGATTATTTGGATTCTTATGAAGCTTATATCCACAGGCGGCCTTCCATACCAGAAGAACGAACTCCTCTCTCTTATTTGGTTGACCCCTACAATTTAGTTTATCTGTACGCTGATTTGTATATCCCGGAAAACATTCGCCTGATGAAACAGATGATTCCCGGAATGAAAGAGTTTATATTTATAGGTGACGGGCGCAAAGTCAATCAAGACAACTCCGCACTTATCCAGCAAGAACTGAATACGAAATATCCGGAAATCAAGTATCGATTTTGGTCTGCTGAAAATATGACAACCAATCAGTTGTTGGACTCCCTGTATTTCGTAGACACTAAAACGACGGGAGTTCTGTTCGCTTCATGGTTCTACAAATACACATTTGCCGGTAACAGCATGTTGGCCACTAATTCTCACAAGCTTATAGCTGCTACCTCCGTTCCTATCTTTTCTCTTAGTATGGTAAATATAACCAGTGGAAAAGAAGGTATGTTGGGTGGATATACTTACAATCAGGATCAGTATGATGCGGCATTGATTCAGACCATTTCGGATGTATTGAAAGACAAACAGGCACGTCAGATTCCTTGCTATATTCCCACAGATGGGGCACCCATTATTAATTATGAAATACTGGCGCGTAACGGGATTTCTCTTTCCGCATGTCCTGCCAATACCCGTTTTCTGAATAAACCGCTTACATTTTGGGAGCATTACCGGTATTTCATCTTGGGAACTCTCTTCTCTATTTTGCTTATTACACTGTTCTTCCTATATCGTATTCACAATCTGAATGCATTAAAGAAAGCACAACAGAACGAGATAGATGCAATGGCTACCTACAAAATGCTGGTGAACAATATGCCTTTACTTTATATGCAGGAAGAACTGGTGACCGATAAGAACGGCAATCCCATTGAATTAATTTACCGGAATGTAAATTCAGAATTTGAGAAACATTTCTATCGTAAGGAAGAAGTCATAGGCAGAAAAGGGAGTGAGATATTCCCGGAATCCATGCCCGAATTCCTGCACTTCACAAAGATGGCGTTGACCGAGAAAAGAGCCATTACATTCCCTTACTACTTTAAAGCCATCGATACTTTTTACGATGTGGTATTGAAAGGAACCCATCAGGGAAATATGATTGATATCTTCTGCCTGAACAGCACAGAACTGCACAAAGCACAGCAAAAGCTGAGTGCTACCAATAGTAAACTGGCCATCGCTCTTGAAGTTGCCAATATCGTACCCTGGAAGTGGGATCTGAAGAGCAAAACAATCCTGTGTGATATCAATAGACCGATTGAACTGAGTACTGACGAACAGGAGGTGGAAGATTCACAACTATCTGTGCCCGATTCTCAGTATTTCTCAAAAATCTTCAAGGAAGACCGTGAACGGGTGAAACAGGCCTACCGGGACTTGATAGAAGGACGGGCGGAAAAAGTGAAAGAAGAATACCGTATCGTCAATGTGCAGAAAAACAATCTGCACAAGGTGGAGTGGGTGGAGGCACAGGCCGCCGTAGAAGCCCGTGATGAGGATGGAAAGCCATTAACCTTGATAGGCTCGTCTCTTGTCATCACCAACCGGAAGAAAATGGAACAAGAACTTACGACAGCAAAAGAGCTTGCCGAAGAATCCAATCGCTTAAAGTCGGCCTTCTTGGCCAATATGAGCCATGAAATCCGTACCCCGTTGAATGCTATTGTCGGTTTCTCGGGGATATTGGCGTCTACCGAAGAAGAACAGGAAAAGCAGGAATATGTCAGCATCATCGAGAACAATAATACCTTGTTGCTGCAACTCATCAGTGATATTCTTGATTTGTCGAAGATTGAGGCGGGAACGTTGGAGTTGAATTACTCTAATATTGAACTGAATGAGTTGATGAGGGAACTGGAGCGTGGTTTCTTGTTGAGAGTGAAGACGGATGCGGTGAAACTGGAGTTTGTGGAACCTGCCGGGCCATGTATGGTTTATACGGAAAAGAACCGTTTGTCCCAATTGATGATTAACCTTGTGACAAATGCCATTAAGTTTACCGAAAAAGGCAGCATTCGTTTTGGCTATGAAATGCGGGAGAATGAGTTGTATTTCTATGTAGCCGATACCGGATGTGGAATTCCGAAGGATAAGCAACAAAACATTTTCGGGCGTTTCGTCAAGCTGAACTCTTTTGCCCAGGGAACCGGATTGGGGCTTTCTATCTGCCAAACACTGATAGAACGTATGGGTGGCAGAATCGGTGTGGAATCGGAAGAGGGTAAAGGCTCTACTTTCTGGTTTACGCTTCCCTACAAACCAGCTGTGAAGGAAGACAAGAAACAGATGCCCAAAGATATTCAACCCGTTTCTATAGAAAGAAACAAACTGACCATACTGGTTGCAGAAGATAATGCAAGCAATTATAAGCTTTTTGAATCCATCCTGAAGTACGACTATCATTTGATTCATGCTTGGGACGGTATGGAGGCTGTAGAAATGTTCCGGGAACATAATCCTCAGATTGTATTGATGGATATCAATATGCCTGTAATGGACGGGTACGAAGCTACCCGGGAGATCCGCAAATATTCTGCAAAGATTCCTATCATTGCCGTTACAGCCTTTGCCTATGCTTCGGATGAACAGAAGGTAATGGAAAGCGGATTCGACGGATATATGCCCAAGCCTATCAATGCTAGGTTGCTGAAGGCACAACTGATGGATATTATGCAGAAACGTATCATCTTGTTATAAGATGAAAGTTTTTCATTTCCAGTTGAATGTTTTTCAATGCTGCGGTTCAACGCCCGCGATGCCACACCTGAGCGGTGCCGATGCCACACTTGGACGAGCGTGAAGTGTGGCGTTTGTTCTGCTCAGGTGTGGCATTTGCCCCGCTCAGGTGTGGCGTTTTAAAGGCTTGGGTTGCAGACTCTGTTCTTCCATTCGCTGTATTATGTATTCTTTTGATATTCCGCCGGTGTCATTCCCGTCATCCGTTTAAAGAATTTACTGAAGAATGACGGATTTGGGAATCCCAATTCATCCGAGATTTGGAATACCAACAAATCACTGTGTTTCAGCAGCACTTTTGCTTCAAGAATAATGGCTTGGTTAATCCACTGCATTACTGTCTGCCCGCTTACTTCACGAATAACCGTACTCAGATAATGAGGAGTCAGGCACAGTTTATCTGCATAGAAGCTGATGGTACGTTCACGTTTACTGTGTTCATTAACCAACCCGATGAAGCGACGGAACACCTCTTCCTGGCGTGAGAGATGCAGCGGGGCAGACTCCTCGCATTTTGCATGGATATACCTTATATTATAGAGTAACGCTATAATCAAGTGTTGCACCACTTCCCGGCGGAATGGAACTTTGTGCACAGTATCCCATAACATTGAAAAGAAAGCATCGATTTGCGGCAATTCTTCCTCTGTGGGCGAGATGAAAATGCCATGCTTTGTGTACGAATCCGTCAGTGCATCTCCCTGTGAGATAGGCAGAAAGTTATTATCAGGAACAATGACCTGAAAGTCGTAATCCTCACTGATTTCTATAATTTCTATTAGTGAGTTGCAAGGACTGATAATAATCATTGGTTCCTTTACCTTATATTCTATCAGATTGATGGAGATCCGTGCTTCACCTTTCAGTATCCGGATGATTCTGCTTTCTCTGGTGCGGTAAGGCTTCCCTGTACTAAAGAGGATGCTATCCATTTGGGCAAAACTGACGACAATGCCAAGATCACGGTTGATAAAACGGAAACTATTATTGTTTACAATGTTTTGATTACTCAGCAGCTCGCCAAGTCCAAGCTCCATGGGCTTACTCTTTTCCATATTCTTTTTCTTCTTTAACTTATCTATATCTGTGGCAAAGGTAAGAAAATGCAGGGTTTTCTTGTCTTTTTATACTGGTAATCGAACAAATAGAACATCATTGCACACAAATAGAATGTATCCATATACTTTTAAACTCTATCTTTGCGTCCTATAAAGAAATAAACAAGAAATGTATATGGAAATGAAACGAACTATTCTCTCCTTTTCCTTTGTTCTTGCGGCAATGCTGGCACATGCGCAGCTCACGCTGGAGGAATGCCAACACTCGGCACAGACCAATTATCCGCTGGTGCGGCAATACGGTTTGATAGAGAAAGCGCGGGAGTATAACTTGGAGAATGCTGGAAAAGGCTATCTGCCACAATTCACCATTTCAGGAAAAGCAACCTACCAAAGTGATGTCACAAAGCTGCCTGTGGACGTTTCGGGAATTGATATAAAAAGTATGCCCAAAGATCAGTATCAGGTGATGCTGGAAGTGTCGCAGAATATCTGGGACGGTGGAGATATCCGTTCCAAGAAGCAACTGACCCGGGCTGCTTCGGAGATAGACCGCGGGAAGCAGGAAGTGGATATGTATGCGCTGAATGATCGTGTGAATCAGCTATACTTCGGTATCCTGTTGTTGGACGAACAGTTGAAGCAGAACCAGCTTTTGCAGGAAGATTTGGGACGCACTCATCAGCTAGTATCCAACTATATGGCAAACGGCATTGCCAATCAGAGCGATCTGGATGCCGTAAGCGTGGAGATATTGAACACGAAGCAGAAACGCATTGAACTGGAATCTTCGCGACAGGCCTATCTGAGCATGCTCTTTATCTTTATAGGAAAGGAAATCGCTTCCGGAACTACATTGGAGAAGCCTACCGATACTTTTGAATCTACTTCATTGGTGAACAACCGTCCGGAACTTCGCTGGTTCGATGCCCAAGGTGGGCAATTGAACGTACAGGAGTCTTCATTGAAGACGCGCTTCCGTCCCCGCTTCGGGCTGTTCGTGCAGGGAGCTTACGGAAATCCGGGATTGAATATGCTGAAAGATGATTTCTCCGCATACTATGTAGCGGGAGTCCGTATGTCATGGAACTTCGGTAGCCTCTACACGTTGCGCAATGATCGGAGGCTGATAGATAACAATCGCCGTAAGTTAGAGACCAGCCGCGATGTGTTCCTGTTCAATACCAACCTGCAATCTACCCAACAAAGCTCGGCCATCCAGTCCATGCGCCGGCAGATGGTGGATGATGATGAGATTATCCGTTTGCGTGTCAATATACGTAAGGCTGCCGAGGCTAAAGTAGAGAACGGTACGCTGACCGTAACCGATATGCTTCGTGAAATCACAGCTGAGAATCTGGCACGTCAAACCAAGGCTTTGCACGAGGTGCAGTTACTGATGAACATCTGGAATCTGAAATATACATTGAATAATTAAAGGCATAAAAATATAGATCATTATGAAATCAAGGAATTTACTGGGACTTTGTTCCCTATTGGCCCTCTTTTCCGCTTGTGGAAACGGTGTCCCGAAATATGATGCAACAGGAACGTTTGAGACTACGGAAGTGCTTGTATCTGCCGAAGCATCGGGCCGCCTGCTTTATTTCGATATCGAAGAAGGAATGTTACTGAAGGCCGGTGAAGAAGTCGGCGTAGTAGATACCGTACAGCTCTACCTGAAGAAGCTGCAACTGGAGGCGAGCATTAAATCCGTCGAAGAACAGCGCCCTGATATCCTGAAACAGGTAGCCGCCACCAAAGAACAAATATCTGCCGCCGGGCGCGAACGGAACCGTGTGGCGAACTTACTAAAGGTAGGTGCAGCAAACCAGAAACAACTGGATGATGCGGAAGATCAGCTTGAAGTGCTCCGTAAGCAACTTGTTGCGCAGAACTCTACCTTGTCCAACAGTCACCAGAGCCTGACGTGGCAAAGTTCATCCGTCGGTATTCAGGTAGCACAGGTGGAAGACCAGTTGAAGAAGTGCCACATCACCTCTCCGATAACCGGCACTGTACTGGCAAAGTATGCCGAAGCGGGAGAACTGACAGCTATGGGCACTCCGCTTTTCAAGGTGGCCGATACGGAACAGATGTATCTTCGTGCTTACATCACCTCCGAACAACTGTCGCAGGTAAAGCTGGGACAGAAAGTAACCGTCTTCTCCGATTACGGTACCGATGAGCACAAGCAGTATCCGGGCGTAGTGACCTGGATTTCGGATACCTCGGAATTTACCCCGAAGACTATCCTGACTAAGAATGAACGTGCCAACCTAGTGTATGCCGTGAAGATTGCCGTGCACAATGACGGGCTGTTGAAGATAGGCATGTACGGGGGAGTGGAGTTTAATAAGTGATAAAGTGATAGGTGATAAAGTGATGAGTTTATGGAATATGCGGTTGTTGTAGATAACGTTACCAAGAAATATGGGGCGGTGGAGGCGTTGAAGGGTGTTTCCTTGACGGTTCCTTCCGGAGAGTTGTTCGGTATTATCGGACCTGACGGAGCGGGGAAGACTTCTCTTTTCCGTATCCTCACCACCTTGTTGCTTCCCGATAGTGGAAATGCTTCGGTGTGTGGTCTGGATATAGCGAAGGATTATAAAGAAATTCGTCGTCGCGTAGGCTATATGCCGGGACGTTTCTCCCTCTATCAGGACTTGACGGTAGAAGAAAACCTGAACTTCTTTGCTACTGTTTTCCATACCACCATTGAGGAGAATTATGAATTGGTGAAGGATATCTACCAGCAAATAGAGCCTTTCCGCAAACGCCGTGCCGGAGCTTTGTCCGGAGGTATGAAGCAGAAACTGGCGTTGAGTTGTGCGCTTATCCATAAACCGGATGTGCTTTTCCTCGACGAGCCGACAACAGGTGTAGACCCTGTTTCCCGCAAGGAGTTTTGGGGGATGCTTTGCCGGTTGAAGGAACAGGGCATCACCATCATAGCCTCTACGCCTATTATTGATGAGGCACGCCAATGTGATCGCATTGCCTTTATCAATGAGGGACAGATACATGGGATAGATACTCCGGAACGTATTCTGAACCAGTTCGCAAGCATTCTCTGTCCGCCGGGGCTGGAACACGGCAAGGTGGAACAGAAAGATGAGTATGTCATCGAAGTGGATAAGCTCACCAAACGTTTCGGCAATTTCACGGCAGTGGATCATATCTCTTTCAGAGTCCATCGTGGCGAGATATTCGGCTTTCTGGGCGCCAACGGTGCCGGAAAGACCACTGCCATGCGTATGCTTACCGGATTGAGCCATCCCACAGGAGGCACGGCCCGCGTAGCCGGTTTCGATGTTGCCACCCGGACGGAGGATGTGAAAAAGAATATCGGCTATATGAGCCAGAAGTTTTCTCTTTACGAAGACCTGAAAGTGTGGGAGAATATCCGGCTGTTTGCCGGGATTTACGGCATGGCAGAAGATGAAATAGCCCGCAAGACCGATGAACTTCTGGAACGTATCGGGCTGAGTGCCGAGCGTGATACGCTGGTAAAAAGTCTGCCGCTGGGCTGGAAACAGAAACTTGCTTTCTCCGTTTCCATCTTTCACGAGCCGAAGATCGTCTTTCTGGATGAGCCGACGGGTGGGGTAGATCCTGCTACCCGTCGCCAGTTCTGGGAGCTTATTTATCAGGCTGCCGACCGGGGAATCACTGTCTTTGTCACCACCCACTTCATGGATGAGGCCGAGTATTGCGACCGTATCTCTATCATGGTGGATGGCGTGATCCGTGCTCTCGATACGTCCGATGAACTGAAACGGCAATTTAAGGTTGCTACGATGGATGATGTTTTCCAGCAGTTGGCACGGGAGGCGGTGCGTACGGCGGATTAGCCGATTCATAACATAATTAGTAAGAACAATGAAACAATTTATAGCTTTTGTCCGAAAGGAATTCTTCCATATCTTCCGCGACAGGCGAACCATGCTGATATTGCTGGGTATGCCTGTGGTGCAGATTATCCTTTTCGGCTTTGCCATAACCACGGAAGTGAAGAATGTCCGTGTTGCCATTCTCGACCCGTCGAACGATGTTGTCACCCGGCGCATTATCGACCGTCTGGATGCGAGTGAATATTTCTCCGTCACCACAAATCTGAATACTCCGGACGAGGTTGAGAAGTCTTTCAGACGGGGAGACATTGACCTGGCAGTCATCTTCAGCGAGCAATTTGCGAATCACGTTTATACTGGAGATGCTTGTGTACAGTTGGTGGCCGATGCTACCGACCCCAATACGGCAACCACACAGACCGGTTATGCCGCCAATATCATATCCTCTGCCGGACGCGAAATGCTTCCGGAGGGAATGCAGGTTTCCACTATTGTTCCCGAAGTGAAGCTGCTTTATAATCCGCAGATGAAGAGCGCCTACAACTTTGTGCCGGGTGTGATGGGACTGATCCTGATGTTGATTTGTGCCATGATGACTTCCATATCCATTGTCCGGGAGAAGGAGACGGGGACGATGGAGATATTGTTGGTTTCTCCGGTGAAGCCGCTATTCATTATTCTTGCCAAGGCAGTTCCTTACTTTGTGCTTTCGTTTGTCAACCTGACAACGATTTTGCTGCTCTCGGTCTATGTACTCGATGTTCCCGTGGCGGGTAGCTTGTTCTGGTTGATTGTGGTATCACTGCTCTTTATCTTCGTTTCCCTGGCTCTGGGCTTGCTGATATCCTCGGTGACGCGGACGCAGGTTGCTGCTATGCTTGCATCGGGATTGATACTGATGATGCCTACTATGCTGCTCTCCGGTATGATATTCCCCATAGAGAGCATGCCCTTGCTGCTTCAAGGCATTTCGGCCGTGCTTCCTGCCCGCTGGTACATTCAGGCTGTGCGGAAGCTGATGATCGAAGGAGTGGACATTTCACTGGTATTGATGGAAGTCAGTATTCTTGCTATAATGGCGGTTGCGTTGATTACGATTAGTTTCAAGAAGTTTAAGAACCGATTAGAATAGGAGAGTGGTCGTATGATAAAGTTTCTGATAGAAAAAGAATTCAAGCAGTTGCTCCGTAACTCGTTCCTGCCGAAGATGATTCTTATCTTCCCTTGCATGATTATGATACTGATGCCCTGGGCGGCAAATCTGGAGATAAAGAACATTAACCTGAATATTGTAGATAATGACCACAGCGTACTTTCGCGCCGCCTTGTGGATAAGATCGGTGCATCCACCTATTTCCGTACAACGGCTCTTCCTAATACCTACAATGGAGGATTGCGCTCCATCGAAATCGGTTCGGCAGATATTATCCTGGAGATTCCCCGTGATTTTGAAAAGAACTGGGTGACGGGTAAAAGCCCCCGCCTGCTGGTTGCCGTCAATGCGGTGAACGGTACAAAAGGAGGATTGGGCGGCTCGTACCTGTCTTCCATCATTAATGACTATACCCGTGAACTACAATCGGAATCACCGACAAAGGCAATGTCTGCCGGGATAGGATTGCCCCGGATTGGCATTTCAACGCAGAATCTGTATAACCCGAACCTGAACTACAAGCTCTTTATGGTTCCGGCATTGATGGTGATGTTGTTGACAATGATTTGCGGCTTTCTTCCGGCGCTCAATGTAGTAGGTGAGAAAGAAGTGGGCACTATCGAGCAGATCAATGTAACGCCTGTTTCCAAACTGACGTTTATTCTTGCCAAGCTGATACCTTATTGGCTGATAGGTTTCATTGTGCTTACGATATGTTTCTTTCTGGCATGGTTGCTCTATGGCATTCTTCCTGTGGGGCATTTTGTGACGATATACCTTTTTGCAGTGGTCTTCCTGTTCGTGGTCTCCGGATTCGGTCTGGTGATTTCCAATCATTCCGCTACGTTGCAGCAGGCCATGTTCGTCATGTGGTTCTTTATGCTGATACTGATGCTGATGAGCGGCTTGTTCACTCCCGTACACAGTATGCCGGAGTGGGCACAACTGATTGCTGCGCTCAATCCGCTGAAATACTTTGTAGAGGTGATGCGTACCATTTACCTGCGGGGTGGCGGCATTGTGGAGCTACTTCCACAGTTGGGAGCATTGACGGCCTTTGCGGTGTTCTTCAATTTGTGGGCGGTGAGGAGTTACAGAAAGAATAATTGATGTACCTTTCAGTAATTCCACATTTTATCCTACTTTTGCATCCAAATTAATTATATCTGATATCCTAATGAACACGCAGACAACTTATCTCGCCTCTAAGCCGCATTATGAAATCCTGGATGGATTGCGTGGAGTGGCGGCTGTTATGGTCGTAATATTCCATCTTTTCGAAGCACATGCAGGTGGCAACCATCTCACGCAAATCATTAATCACGGTTATCTTGCTGTTGACTTCTTCTTTATGCTTTCGGGCTTTGTAATCGGTTATGCCTATGATGACCGCTGGAACCGGATGAGTATCGGTACTTTCTTCAAACGCCGTGTCATCCGTCTGCATCCTATGGTAATTATAGGTAGCATTATCGGTGCGCTTTTCTTTTTCTTCCAGAAATCTCCCTGTTTTCCGAATATGGATAATATATCGGTCGGAACAGTTTTGATAATCATGCTCTATGGCTGTACATTACTTCCCCTTCCTTTGAAGTGGGACATTCGTGGGTGGACGGAAATGCACCCGTTGAATGGGCCGGCATGGTCGCTTTATTATGAATATATCGGCAATATCCTGTACGCACTGTTTGTCCGTAAGTTCAACAAGGTTGCTTTGTCTATTCTTGTTTTTCTGGCAGCCTGTGCAACTTTGCATCTCTGCCTTACTGCGCCCAATGGTGATATCGTGGGCGGATGGGCATTGAATTGGGAACAGCAGTATGTGGGCTTTGTCCGTTTGCTCTATCCGTTCTTTGCAGGTTTGTTGCTTTCACGCTTGGGCTGGCTCATACGGGTGAAGAAACGCGCATTCTGGTGGTGTAGCCTGATGATTGTGATAGTTCTTTCTGTTCCCCGTATTGGCGGTGAAGATGGTTTCTGGATGAATGGACTCTATGAGGCACTTTGCATTATCTTTATCTTCCCGGTCATTGTTTCGATGGGAGCCGGTGGCAAAGTTACGGGAAAACGCTCTGTAGGTATCTGTAAGTTTCTGGGCGATATCTCATATCCCGTTTATATCACTCATTATCCGCTGATATATACATATACAGCCTGGGCATGCAACAATAATGCGACCATTACCGAAGGCCTTCCTTATATGATACTGACCTTTGTCGGAGCTTTCGTCCTTGCTTATGCTTGCCTGAAACTCTATGACGAACCGGTACGCAAATGGCTGACCAATCGTTTCCTGAAAGGAGTGCGTAAAGCAAAATAAATACATCCGGAGATATAAAAAGAAACGGGCAACTTCTTTTGCGAGAAGTTGCCCGTCTTGATTAATTCATCTGTTGGGTTCACCGGAAACCTTATTTCACTTCAATGGATTTCTTATTCTTCTGTTTTTCTTCGGCTGAGAATTTCGGCAGATTGATGTTCAGCACGCCATTTTCTACTTGTGCTGCAATCTTTTCCTTGTCCACATTGTCCGGCAATATCATGGTCTGTTGGAACTTAGAGTATGAGAATTCACGACGCAGATAGCGACCGTCTTTCTTTTCCTCCTTGTTCTCAGTATTCTTTTCCATGCTGATAACCAGATTGTTGTCTTCGTCGATATGAACATTGAAGTCATCTTTGGTCATTCCCGGAGCAGCCAATTCTACTTTGTACTCCTTTTCCGTTTCCAGTACGTTGATAGCCGGAGCGGTTGCATTGGCTTTTTCCATCCATTCGTTATCAAAGAAATCATTGAAGATACTTGGTAACCAATTTTGAGTTCTTCTAACAGGCATCATAATTTTAGTCTCCTATCCTTTAAGTTAAACATTCGGTTAGTTCTGAACTTTCGGTCTTGAACTGCTTTCGGGAATCGTTTCTTAATCACTCCCATGCAGCTCCTGAACCGTCGTTCACAAACATAATCGCAAAACGTGTGCCAATTGATTTTAGTTTTGCTAATTAACAAAATGTCACTATTATTCTGACAGAATTACTTGTTTTATGCCTTTTTGTACGTCTATTATATAAAATTGCTTTATAACGCTACTAATTTGAAACGCATTCTCCATCGTTTGGCTTCTTCATTCCAGTCGTGGCTGATGACTTTGAAAGTTCCTACTTCAGAGGTGTTCTTTACGTGCGTTCCCAGACAAAGACATTCGTCATAATCGCCAACTTTCACTATGCGTACGGTTTCCGAAGCATCTTCCGGCAGTCGTTTCAAGTCAAAGCGTCCTTGTGCTTCTTCCTGCGTGATGAATTCTGTGGTAACATCCAATCCTTGCGCAATCACATCATTTACAGCTTCTTCTAATCGCTTCACATCTTCCTCAGTAGGAGCAGTTTCCAAAGAATAGTCCAGTTTACTTTTCTTTCTCTCTATATGTGCGGATACTGACCGTCCACAGCCGAAAAGATTCATCATGGTACGGTTAACTATATGCTCGCAAGTATGCATAGGTGGGTATTCTTGTTTGTTGTGGTCGTTGAGTTGAATTTGTTGTTCCATATTATTTAGTAACTTTTTATTGTATTTCTATTTCTTAATTAATCGAAGATAAAAAAATATTCGGCTTTTTAAGATGCTTGTAAGGCATATCTAATCTTCATTATTTACGTTTAATGATTAATATCATTAATCTTGCCATAATGATATTTTTGCGTAAAGGTAGGGTTATATTCTGATATTGAAAAGATTTATATTGTAATTTGTGCAGGCTGTATTTAATTAACCTGTATGCATGGGTGGGTCTTTCTTGTTTGTAGTAGTTGGCTCTACTTCTTTTCTAAACCCCACGAATTCGCGGGGTTTAAAATCAGAGTTATATAATATCTCTCACAATTCTAAGTATCCGGTTATTTTTTTATATCTCTTATTTTCGTCTTATATATGAAATAAGTCTGCTGAATATATTTTTCTTTTTGGGGAGAGATGCATTGCAATTATTCTCTCGTAGAATTTTATATTTAGGATCAGGATTTTCTATCCACAGTTTGAAGAACCTGAGAGTATATTCATACCAATTCTCTTTTGTTAAAGATGCATCATTCCAATACCATTGCTCCCCTAATGCTTTCAACTCGTCTATGGCATTAGATAACAAATAAAAATTGTATAAGAAGGTGTTGTACTCATTATTTATACATTCTTGTTCAAGTTTATTCAAAGCAGCAGACACTTTATTCTTATCAGGAGATTGTATTACTGATTTTACTATGAATAAGCTATATAATGTAATGATAGAATTTGCGTCGATTTCATTAAGATGCAGTTCCTCGAAAATCTTATCTGTTAATTCTGTAAATTCAAAAGGATTGCAATGGATGTCTTCACCAGCTAATATAAAAAGATTTTCCGTCTCATATCCGGCCATCAACATCTCTAAAGCCCAATCTTTCCATTGAGTATTGATGTTGAAATTTTGTTGCTTATAAATCAATATCTCTGCTGTAGATGGCACTTTCTGTAGTATTTCATTGAGGGTGGCGTCAAGTTTCACTATATCAGTAAATAGATATTCCTGCCTGTCTTTATCGTCGGTTTGAAGATTTTGCTCCATATTTTGATTACTCCTTTTTATATATCGATCTTCATATTAAAAGCATAGTTATCAGCACTATTCTCTGATTTATATCTGGCTGCCTTATTACGAACCAATGTCTCGTTAACATAATGTCCAATCTCGTGCAATAGCAAACGTTCCAGATAATACCTTCTTGCGCTTTCTTCTGTAAATTCAATATACCAATTATCTTTTTCTTTTTGAGGTTCGGAAGCATAGCCCTTATACCATGTCAGTAATTTATGGGTAGGCCTTTCTTTCCCAAGAATAAGTTGATTGCTTTTCGGAAAAGGATATAGGGTAATGAGGCGAACACCACTACCAACCGTATAAACTCCTTGATATTTTTCTTTCTTATTTGTTTTTCGTAACCAAATATGTGTCAGACCTTCTACATGTTCAGGTGGAAAAGGGGGCTATCCTACTTTTGAGATAGCCCCTTTCGAACAAAATTTAAACAGGCTCTAAGATTACTTTTTTTGTTTCAAAAGTTGCTTGAACTTCTCAACAAATGGCATATAAGAATCTAAAGCTTTATTAGATGGAATTTGTATAGCATCCTCACCATATATTGCTTGCATTACCCTGTATTCATCTATATTTATATCTTTAGAGCGTTTTTTATGGACTCTTCTACTGTTTTCAATGCTTGTTCACTGTTCCCATGCAAATAGTACAATACAGGTAAAATATAATCTTTTGCTTCTCCGATATACGAATACTGTGAAGCTACAAGCCCGTGAATCACTTGGTCCATATTTGACAATTCTTCAAGATAGGGTAAACCATAGTTTATAATAGCTCTTGCCATGTTATCAATATCTTCATTAACATCTTTATCTATGGTGAATTTCCATTCTTTGAAATCGTTATCAGGCATAAGATAGCCGATGGGAAGTGAAATCATGGGGGTATACATTTCAAGACAACTATTAGTTCCTTCTCTAAGTTGTACCATTATCTCATCCATATTCTTGTAAATAACTCCTAAAACAGGATTCAGATAGATTACATGTCTCTCACCATGAGTTGTCGTAGTAAAGCCAATATCTTGTATTACATTACCATCTTTAATGCGTATATAATTATTGAGCTTCTTTTTCTTGAACCCATATTGGGAAAAATGTTCTTCCAATAATAACTGTATTTTCTTTTTTTGTTCTTTCATTAAAAATAGTACGTATGGATCTGGAGAAAGAAAACGCCCAAGAATCGGATCATATAACCGGGCATTCATATTAACTAAACCAAAGACCGCCAAATGTTCATGACCGGTATATCCACGTCCTAACATAAGTTCGGGTTCCGTTTCTGGCGCATAAACCGATTGATTTACCGGATTACGCAACCTTCCCCATGCATCATAACTATATTCAGCCAGTAAAGCGCCTGTGCTATTTGTGACGTGAGTAATGCTTCCCAGATAGTCCCGACAAATGTAATTCAGTTGCCAGACACCATTCTGTTTGACGTAGACCGCATAAGCATCATAATAATTGCCACCAAAGTACAACTTTTCTTTGGTTTCTCCAACTTTATTATCAATTTCATAAACATTCCCAAGATAGTAGCGTGTCAGATAATTATTTCCGCCCTTTTTAATCTGCATCTTTACACGCTGGTTGTCCGCATTATACGAAAATGTAGCTTGATAGTCATTTTCTGTAATCGAATTGGGGCGCATGAAAGATGTATAAGTAATATCCTGTTGCTTAGACAGCGTATTGGACAGTCCGCTAATCGGTGTGATAGTTTGTACTTTATATTTGTCATATCCTAACGTACCAGCATCACTTTTTGATATGATATTACCCAAACTATTATAAGAAATTGTTGCATTTTTATAACCTGTCAAACGATTCAAACCGTCATATGTAAAATTCTCAGTGAGGTTTCTTGTTACATCTTTGCGAGAATTCAAATTTCCATTAACCGATTCAAAATCAAAAGTACTATTTAAGAAAGTGCCACTTGCTGTTGACGAGGCCGTTCTCCCAGTAGGGAAACCATACCCATCATAAGTATAGTTCCGCGTTATATTTCCGGTTACAATTTTAGTAGGATGGCCGAAAACATCTATTGCCTGTAAATCCCAAATAGGAACATTTCCTATTTTGACAGTTTTAAGATGGTTATTGGTATAAGTGTAATTTCCCGAAGCTATTGTTTCTGTTTGAGACACATAAGTTGTTCCCGTTATTCTTCCATTGATATATGAATAATTTTTCTGTAACCACTTACTATCTATCCCTACTTCTTTTTCCGTTAGTATATTGCCGTAACCATCATATGTATAAGTAAAAGAAGTACTGTTCGTTCCTGAGATAGAAGACAACAATTGGTCTGAATTATATGTATAAGTAAATGTGGTTTCCGGAGTAACCCGTTTTAAAACCTTGCCAAACTTATCAAACGTTGAACTAACAGTTTTCCCTCTTGCATCCGTTTCCGTGCTCCTGTTACCATAACTGTCATATCCATAAGTAATTGTTCCCGCTGACGGATCGGCTATACTAACCAATCTCCCATACGTATCATAGGTGAAAGTTGTATAAATTTCATTCGATATACGAATAGAATCAGTTTTTTTATGCTACTAAGGTACAAAAAATATTCAGATGGAAGTATGGCAAACATTATAAAGAATGAAATATTATTCATAATGGTGCAAATCACTGAATCATTGACACCATTTGTCACTACCATGTAAAGTAAGCTGTTAGTAATTCGAAGAAAAGTAAAGGCTTTAAACTGTAAACAGTAAACTCAATGATGTGCAGAAAAGTACAGTTCACTATTTGCGGTGAATTACACTTTCTCTATATTTGCAATATTCTCAAATACCGAATGTGCATATAAGCAAAAAGAGCAAGAGACCGAAAAATGAAAAGCTACCAATGAAACAAGAAATCTACAATACGCTTGACTGGTTAGATATCGACTATACCCGTTTAGAACATCCTCCCATTATGACTATGGAAGAAGGTATGACAATAGCACAGAAACTGGGTGTTTCACCCTGTAAGAACCTGTTTTTGGTCAACAAACAGAAAGAGTACTTTTTGCTTCTACTTTCGGGAAATAAAAAACTATCAGCCAAAAGTATTGCAAAGCAAGTAGGAAGTTCGCACCTTTCTTTTGCTTCTGATGGAGATATGAAAACACTCCTTTTTACAACACCCGGAGCTGTAAGTATTCTCGGACTTATTTATGACAGAGAGAATAAAGTTAAATTATTAATTGATAAAGACGTTATCCAGGCAGATTATATAGGCTGTCATCTATGTGAAAATACTTGTAGCCTGAAAATAAGGACAAAAGATATATTAGAAGTTTTACTTCCAGCGATTAATCATGTTGATTTTGAAGAAATAAATACGGAACTATAAATGAATGTAAATAAGCGGGGTTAAAAGAATTTTCGGAAGTATGAAAATGCTACATGATAATGTCGGGACGGAATATAGTAAAAACGATCTATATCCGCTCAGGAGATAGCTGTGGCACAACTTTTGCGGGGTTACACCCTTTCTTGCGGATGGTGTAGTCATTACCTCCAAAGGGTGTAGCTATCTGGGAGAAAGGGTGTAGCCCTGCCGGAAGGACGGTTTACTAACACTGGGGATTGATGAATGTTATTTGACAAGTAATGCTTTACCTTTAAAGATCTTATTACGTCACGATGTACAGCCCTTTGCAAATGGCAGCCGATCTGCCAGAGAACTATGAACGCTTTATGGATGCTTTCCAGTTCATTAAGGATGTGGCTCTGGACTGGGATGACAGCCGATATCTGGAAGCAGAACCGGGACGCTATATCACGGCTGCCCGCAAGGCGAAAGGTACGAATAATTGGTTTATTGGTTGTACCAGCAGTGAACAGGGACATGCTTCTACTCTGAAACTGGATTTTCTGGATGCTGATAAACAGTATATAGCTACTGTTTATGCGGACGCAAAGGATGCTGATTATAAAACGAATCCGCAGGCTTATGTAATTCGTAAAGGGATTGTTTCTCCTAAGACTGTGCTGAAATTGAAAGCGGCTCCGGGTGGTGGTTATGTCATCAGCATTATGGAGGTGAAAGATAAGGCGGAATTGAAAGGATTGAAAAAACTGTCCGGTAATATCTGATAAACCGGAATATCTGATAGATAAAAATCCCCTTCTTCAGTTCTCCGATCACCAAATACGGTAATTAGGAGTGGAGGAAGGGGATATTTTTATTTGAATAAATCTTTCATATAGTCCAGTGAGCGGCTGATATCGAAGTAGATTTGAGTGCCCTCATAGTATGGACTGCTTTCAAATTCCATCAGGTCGCACTTGTTCACCAATGATTGTTGCTTCAGGCCTTCTACTTTGAAGACATTGTTTAATATCTGATATTCATCATTGACGCTGATGACTTTAAATGCTGTATCTTCGCTTGTGCCATCTCCACTGGAGATGATGGCAGAGGAAAGTTTTATGTATTTATCTATATAAGCCTGAACTTCTTCTTCTCTTTGCAGCTCACTCGCCAGATTCACGGCATAAATGAGTAATTTAAGAGATACAGAATTCTTTTTTCGGCATTCTTTTAATAGGGTATAGGCTTCTTCCCATTTCTTTTCTTCCATTAGCGTCTCAAGCTCTTTCCAAAGCTCCATACTCCCTTTGTATTTTGGGGTGAAAGAATGACCGTAGTAGATTAGCGCGTAATCGTTTAAGGATAATAAGCTGTCATTAGCTTCAAAGCGTTCAATCAGTTGTTGGTAATCATCCGACTGGTTTTCCACATACTTTTTAATAGTAGCATAGTTTACTTCGATATTCTCTTGCGGGAATACACATACAGAGAGTAGAAGAAGATTGATGAGTAACAGTGTTCTTTTCATGGCATTATTTATTTTAAAGCATTACCACAAAGAAAAGCCTTTTGCGAGGATATTCCAAACGTATGGACATAAAAAAAGGAGTACCGCTGTACTCCAACCTTTGTTAACCTTAAATCTAATACTATGAAAAACACAGTGCAAAGATACGGATATTCTGCGTATTTCCAAATGATTAGACCAATATAAGTGTTTTTATAACACTAATTAAAAGATAGACATTGTTTCTTTACTTTTTTTCAAGGTTTTATTCGTTGATACGCTCTTTTATCTTTCCCCAGGCGTGTGTATCGAACAGACAACTTTCGCGCATGGTGTGATACATCTCTTTGAAGCGGGACATGGGAATAGTGAAGCTCAACAGATTGGCTTCAAAGTGAGGACGCACGGACGGATCGAAGAAGCCGAGGAAACAGCGCTTACCATCTTTTTGGTTTTCGAGAACAGTAAGGGTTACAACGGAACTGCAACCGGAACCGAAAGGAGTAGCTACGGTATCGAATGCATTCGTATCATAAAAAGCCCATGTGGTAAGTCCTGACAGGATATCAGGTGTAGCAAGGAACAGTAAACCCTCTACATGATCGAAAGAAGCAAGTTTATCTATTCGGGCAAAATGCAGATAGGCCTTTTCCGTACGCGGTACCTGGATTTGCTTTATGAAATCTGTTACCATTTCAGGAGTCTTTTTGTACTTCTCTTCCAGAGATACGAAGTTAGGTACGTGTATCGGCATTTCCGTGAAACCGGTGTAGAATTTTCCGCCGCCACATCCTATGACGTCACTGTTCAGGCTGATGGTTTTACCTTCCCTTACTTGTTGCAGGCCCTTGAAGAAGCAACCACCGATTTTTTCTGTTTCGTTTTCCTGTTTGTCAGAGTACCAGAAGGCAATGGGAAGTTCGGCACGTTCACCAAATGCTTCCCGATAATTAGTCATAAAAGTATGTATATCCATGATAACAGAGTTTTGGTTTGGAAGTAAAGATAACGATTGATTGCCGGATTATGGAGGATTTCACTTATTTTTGCATAGAACACTTTGTGGCAACTTCCGCTTCTGATATAAATATTCCGGAAAGTACGGACATAAAAAAAGGAGTACCGCTGTACTCCAACCTTTGTTAACCTTAAATCTAATACTATGAAAAACACAATGCAAAGATACGTACTTTCGGGATAACTGCAAATTATCCAAATAAAAAAGTATGTTCTATAACATTAATTAAAAATATAGACTTAATCTTATATCTTTGTTAACCTTTAGCCTCCTGATACATAAACCGTTTAATAGATTTTTTGGCTGTCTTTTCAAACTCCTCAAAATGTATCTTCACCTTTGATATCTGGCAATAAGCCGGTAATTGCTGGTTGAGTTCGTTACGGTTAGCTTCCATCATACGCTCTACATCCGTTTGTTGCAGTCCATTGGCAAATGCATCATCAAAGTCCGGATAAATCAGTGCTACCAGTTTTTCTTTTTGCAACACAATGAGTGACTCGGAAACGTAAGGCATATTATTCAGTTTGCTTTCAATCTCTTCCGGATAGATGTTTTGTCCGCTGGAAGTGAGCAACATATTCTTGCTGCGCCCGCGCACAGTTACATAACCTTCCGCATCCATTGTGCCTAAATCGCCTGTATGCAGCCAGCCATTTACGTCAATGATTTGTGAAGTTGCTTCCTGGTTTTTATAATATCCTAGCATCAGGTTGGTACCCCGACAAATGATTTCTCCCGCCACCTTTTCCGGATCAGACGAATCTATCTTCACTTCCATGCGTGTGGTTGCCTTACCGCATGATGCCAGCTTCAGGGTTTCCCAGCGACTGGAACAGATGATAGGACCACATTCCGTCATACCGTAAGCGATGGTGTAGGGGAAGCCTATCTGTTTGAGAAAGCGCTCGACTTCTGCATTGAACGGGGCTCCACCAATGATAATTTCATCGAAGTTACCGCCGAATATTTCCATTGCTTCTTTGCGTGCAAGAGCTCTGATCTTGTCATTGATGATAGGAACATGGAGCAGTAACTTACCAATTTTATTATCTACACGCGGCAGGATGTTCTTCTTGATAATCTTTTCTACAATCAGAGGCACGCATGAGATGACACGTGGCTTGATTTCAGCGAAAGACTGTGCGATAATTTTAGGAGTCGGCATGCGAGTGAGGAAGTAGATGTGTGCCCCGGCTGAAAAACCGTAAAGGAAATCGTAAGTCATTCCGAATACATGTCCCATAGGAAGCATGGAAACTATGTTATCGCCCGGTTTCACCGGAAGCATCTCATGGCAGTAATTCACGTTGGACCAGAGGCTACGATAGGGGAGCATAACACCTTTGGAATATCCGGTAGTACCGGAAGTATAGTTAATAATGGCAAGTTCTTCCGGTTCATCCTTCCGATAGCAGATGTGTTCGGGACGGAAGTTTTTAGGATAGCGCTGTCCGTAGAGAGTATTGCGGTGCTCGAAAGCTTCCATCAATCGTTTGTCGCGACAGACTACAGGGGTGAATTCAGTCATCAGAATAATGCCCAGCAATTGCGGCATGGCGTCTTCATTCAGGTTTTCCCACACCTGATCTCCCACAAAAAGCAGTCTGGCTTCAGAGTGATTGACGATATTGTGTATATTATCCGCTTTAAATTCATGAAGGATAGGCACAATAACAGCTCCATAAGTGATGGTTGCCAGGAAAGTAACTGCCCAGTGTGCACTATTACGACCGCAGACGGCAATCTTATCACCCGGCTGGATACCGGCACTTTCCAGTACAATATGGAATTTTGCAATCTTGCGAGCCACGTCTTTATATTGGAGAGTAGCACCCTTATAGTCAGTCAAGGCGTTTAAGTTCCAGTTCCGAATGATGCTCTGTTCAATGTAATCAATGAAGTGTTGTTCCTGTTCCATCTGTTAAATTTGCACACTTTAGTTAAAACTGCGCAAATATAGAGCTAAATGTGATGGCGTGCAAGTTTATATATTTATTCTTTGGTGGGAGACGAAAGAAAAAGAAAAAATAACCAATTGTACTTTCTTTTGCCTTGATGCAAAAGAAAGATACCAAAGAAAAATTGCAGAAAGCCCTTACGTTCGGCATCCTCAAGCAAGCTTGCGGATGCTCTCACTTAAACGGGCTTTTCAAGGCTGCACTTCCGGGGCTACTCCGAAAGTATTTTCAGCTAAAGGGCAGGAACTCGCTTCGCTCAAACAGCCTGCCCTTTTTAACGCCGAAAACACTTTCTACGCTTAACACCCCTACAGTGAGGCCGGGAAACCATGCGGCGTAAATGGGGGAAATATTACGTGGTTGTATTACATAGCATCTGTGATGCATAGTCCTATATCGCGCAGCGCTTTACCGCGCAGCCTTCGGGCATAGGCGTAGGTGCGTCAGGCGGAGATATTGTCAGGCACAGGTAAGGGGCGATCTGTCTGAGCGTAGCGAGTTCGAGCCCCATCTGCGCATGGCGGTATCGGAGTAGCACCGTAGACGTAGCCCGTGCCCTTTCTTTTTGATATCTTTTTCTTTCGGGCAAACGAAAGAAAAAGTACATGTATTAATCACTACTCTTCTTATCCGAAATCAGCAACAGCTTATCCCCCAAATGTAATTTCAGTGACCCGTTCGGTATCAGGAACTCCGTGCCTCGTTTCACAATCATTACGAGTGCTCCATTAGGCAGAGTTATATCTTTCAAAGTATCGCCTTCCTCCAGCATCTCTGTGGTAACGGTCATATCACTCAGATCACTGTCTATTTCTTCGGGCAATTCCACACCGAATTCATTGCCTGTTTTCTCCAATGGGGTAGAAAGTTTCAGCATACGGGCAGCTAAGGAAACGGTAGTACCCTGAATAACGAGAGAAACAATAGTGATAAAGAATACGATATTGAAGATCACGTCGGCACCCGGTACTTGCGCTACTACCGGATAAGTAGCGAAGATGATAGGCACTGCTCCGCGCAAACCTACCCAGGAAACGAAGAGTCGCGAACGGTTTGTAATCTTCTTGCCGAAAGGCAGCAAGCAGAGGAAGACACTGAGCGGACGACCGATAACAATCATAAATACACCGATAAGCGTTGCTACTAAAGCAATATCGAGTAACTCGTGAGGATTTACCAACAAACCGAGGCAAAGGAACATGATGATTTGGAACAGCCAGGTTAATCCATCCATGAAAGTATAAATCTCTTTGCGATGCATTATCTTGTTGTTACCTACCATAATACCGGCAATGTAAACGGCGAGGTAACCATTTCCTTTCAGAAGATCGGTAATGGCGAAAGTGAAAAATACAAATGCAAGCAGAAGGATGGGATAAAGGGCCTGATTATCAATGTTGAGTTTATTCAGCATGAGGATGGCAAGTTTGCCGAGAAGGTATCCGGCAGCCGCACCTACTATAAATTGGATAACGAATGAACCGAAGATACCTGCAATACCCATTCCACCGGATTGTATGAACTGTATCAGCACGATGGTAAGCATGTAAGCCATGGGGTCATTACTACCACTTTCGAGTTCCAGCATGGGACGAAGGTTATGTTTCAGATTCATTTTCTGCGAACGCAAGATGGCAAATACTGAAGCGGAATCAGTAGATGACATGGTGGAGGCAAGTAGTAGGGATGTAATGATAGGAAGATAAATATTTGACCAACTCATGCCGGAAATCCACCAGATGAAGAATCCTGTAAAGACGGCGGTAAGCAGTACGCCGAATGTGGAGAGGACAATACCCGGAACAAGAATCGGTTTAATTTCGCTGAATTTAGTATCCATACCGCCGGAAAACAAAATAACGCTAAGAGCAACCATACCAATAAATTGTGCTTCTTTAGCGTTATGAAACTGTAGTCCGAAACCATCGCTACCGAAAATCATGCCGACGACAAGGAACAGTAACAGGGCAGGAACTCCGAATCGATAGCCGGTCTTACCGACAATAATACTAATGAAAAGTAAGATAGAACCAATTAAAAGAATGTTTTCTGCTGTAAAAATCATAAATTAGGTATTATTTAAGTTGTTTATTCAAGGATTTAGTTATCGCAAAGCGAAGTTACGTCTATTTTTAAACAATTGCAAGGTGTAAAATGTTCAGATTGAATTTTACTTTCTTTTCATATAATCCTTCATTACAAATTTTCTTAATTGAATTTTAGTACAAACATGGTTTCCTTTCCGGGATGTAGGGAAAGACTACCACCTGACAGGCGCATAATCTGACGGGAAATGCTCAAACCGATGCCGCTGCCACCTTCTTTTGTGGTGAAGAAAGGTATGAAAATGTGTTCTGCTACTTCAGAAAGAATGGCAGGACCGTTATTGGATACTTCGATGAGTACGGCTTCATTTTCATTGCAATAAGCGTGTAAGGTGATAATGCCTTCCGGAATTTCTGCTGCTTCGATGGCCTGAATGGCATTTTTCAATAAGTTGATGAGTACCTGTGAGATAAGGTTCTCATCTGCATAAAGAATAAGATCATCTGGAGTGATGTGGGAGTGGAAAGTGATATGGGAATCAGGATATTGATGCCGTGCCAGTTCCACCATGCGGTTGATAAAACCTTTGACGTAGAACAAGGAAGGTTCCGGTTTGGGGATACGGGTGAAACGGCGGTAATTTTCTACAAAAGAGAGAAGTCCTTTGCCCGTGGTGCTGATGGTGTGCAGGCCATTGCGGATTTCGTCAGCAGTTTCTTTGTCGGAAGAAATGGATTCACTTTTCGCTTTTAATTCTTCGCTTCCTTGTATCAGTGTCAGCAATGTATCGCTCAGTGAAGTGATGGGAGTGACGGAATTCATAATTTCATGTGTCAGTACACGGATCAGGCGTATCCAGGAGTCGATTTCCTTTTCGTCCAGTTCGTTATTGATATCATTTAGGGCAAGGATACGGAAATGCTCCTGACGGATGGTTATGTCGGAGACGCGGATAGAGAGATTGACCGTACCGCGTTCGTTGGATAGGCGGGTTTGTAACTTATCTCCTGGACGGCAATGGGTGAAAAGTCCCATAAGGTTTGCATCGATACGGCTTAGTTGGCTAACATGGGTGAAGACTTCCAACCCTAACAGGCGGAGGGCTTCATTATTTTTCTGGTAAACAGCACCTGCATCGTTCAGTACCAGGATACCGGTATTGATGCAGTCGAGAATGAGTTCGTAATATTTTTCCTGTTGTGCCGTTTCGCTCTTTACATTATATAATATAGAAGCAACGTGATTCAGGGCCTGGTTTACAATACGGTTGTCCGGAATGTCTTCGTGTTCGGAGAAATGGATGGACGCATCGTTGTTTTCAATGGCATCGAGCAGAAACAGGACCTTCTGTGTATGCCGGCGATACAGTTTCCATTGCCAGCGCAGACTCGTCAGCAGCAGCAAGGAAGAGATGACTATCCATAAAAGGTCTTTATAAATAATGGATACCGTGACAGCTCCTGCCAACAGGAGAGAGATGATGATGCGGAAAAAGTAGCGGTCGGTGATGTATCGGTAGTAATGTTTCATAATCCGAACTTTTTCATTTTGTTATAGAGAGTCTGCCGGGTGATGCCGAGTTGCGCGGCAACAGCGGATAGATTGCCGTTACAGGTATCCAGAGCTTTTTGTATCATTTTCCGTTCCATTTCTTCAAGGGTGGCTGCTTCTGTACCGGTATCGCTTCCGGTGCGTGAGGTTTCGGGACGCTTAGGCAACTGGAACAGTTCTGCCGGCAGTTCGTTGCCGTCGCAAATAATGACTGCTTTCTCTATGGCATGCTCCAGTTCACGGATATTTCCATACCAGGGATGTGTTTTCAATTTGGTACAGGCAGCATCGGAAAGCCGTAATAATGCTTTGTCATATTGCTTGCAGAAGCGTGTTATAAAGCGTTCGGCAAGAGGAAGAATGTCTTCCGACCGTTCGCGCAAAGGCGGAATTTCAAGATGGATAGTATTGATGCGGTAAAGCAAGTCTTCACGGAATTCATTGCGTTGTACCATCTCGTTCAGGTTGCGGTTGGTGGCACAAATCAGACGGATGTCGACAGCGATAGGCTGGTTGCTGCCTACACGGATAATACTGCGGCGTTGCAATACGGTCAGTAGTTTGGCTTGCAGGTGATAGGGTAAATTGCCGATTTCATCGAGAAACAGTGTGCTATGGTCTGCTGTTTCGAACTTACCGAGACGGTCAGCGTATGCATCTGTGAAAGAGCCTTTTGTATGCCCGAAAAGCTCGCTTTCAAAGAGGCTTTCGGTGATGGCTCCCATGTCTACGGCAACCATTTCTTTCGTACGGCGGGAAGAAAGTGCATGAATTTCACGTGCCAGCATCTCTTTTCCCGTACCGTTTTCTCCGGTGATAAGTATATTTGCATTGGTTATGGCGACTTTCTCCACCAGCGAGCGCAGTTGCTGCATAATGGGGCTTTCTCCCCAATACATGGCAGGGGTTACGGGCGAGGCACTTTTTCCGTTATTCTTATTATGAATGGCTTGGGCTGCATTCAGTAAGGTTTCCACCAGCTTTTGATTATCCCATGGCTTGACAATAAAGTCCGTAGCTCCTTCTTTAATGCCACGCACGGCAAGATCGATATCTCCATAAGCAGTGAAAAGAACCACAGGCAAGGAGGGACGAAGGCGTTTGATCTCCTGCAACCAGAATAATCCTTCGTTTCCGGTATTGATGCCTGATGTAAAGTTCATGTCAAGTAACACTACCGATGGAGTTTCTTCACGCAACACAGAGGTAAGTGTGACAGGTGAAGTGAGCGTGATGATCTTTTCGAAATGGGGTTTCAACAGCAGTTGCACAGCGGTGAGCACACCGCGGTTATCATCGACAATGAGGATATTTCCGGGCTTTTTCATACGAGAGTTTCTTTTGAGGGAGTAAAGATAATGCAAATCGAAGGTATAACTTTCATGCTTGCATGAAAAAGTTATGCTGAGATGCAGCTTATTTTCTGTAAAGATAAGGAAGTTCAGCGAAAAAAATGAAAGATACTTGTCATATTTTCTACATACCGGCGTAATACGAATAACCGACCTTTGCCTGCAACTAAAAATACAGACACTATGAGATTACGTGCTTTTTATTCTACCATTCTATTATTTTATAATGTGTATCGTGCCCGGCATGGACAACCTTATTATTCTTTGCTACAAGCGATTAAACAAAAAGTAAAATCCGCTGTTTCTTATATTTCCGATTTTGAGGAGGAATTGGTGAAGTTTGCCCGCGCACGTAAATGCGACGTACGGTACGAGGATATGATGATGAACGAAAAACCTGAAGAGCGCCTCTGTAGTTAAAATCGTGAATTGTAAATTACTAAATTATAAAAATATAAAGATGAAAGTTCTTTTTATTGTTCAAGGAGAAGGCCGCGGTCATCTGACGCAAGCCATTACGCTGGAAGAAATTCTACGACGCAACGGGCACGAGGTAGTAGAAGTACTGGTGGGGAAGAGCAATACCCGTCGCCTGCCGGGTTTCTTCAATCGCAGCATACAGGCACCTGTGAAACGCTTTCTCAGTCCGAACTTTTTGCCTACGCCTGCCAATAAGCGGGTCAGCATGTCTCGCAGTATCGCATATAATCTGATGCAGGTTCCTGCTTATCTGCGTAGCATCTGTTATATTCACCGGCGTATCCATGAAACTGATGCGGACCTCGTAATCAACTTTTATGAGTTACTGACGGGTTTGACTTATCTTTTTTTCCGCCCTTCTGTACCGCAGATCAGTGTCGGCCATCAATATCTTTTCCTGCATCATGACTTTGAGTTTCCCCAAAAGAATCCTATGAGCCTGCTGATGCTCCGTTTTTTTACACGACTCACGTGTATCGGAGCCAAAGAGAAGCTGGCTCTCTCATTCCGTCCGATGGAAACGGACGAAGAAGCGCATATACGCGTGGTACCGCCTTTACTGCGGCGCGAAGTGCTTTGTTGTGAAGCTGCTTCTGGAGAGTATGTGCACGGTTATATGGTTAATGCCGGATTTGGAGAAAGTATCTCCCAGTGGCATGAGCAGCATCCTGAAGTACCTTTGCACTTCTTCTGGGACAAACCGGATGAGCTGGAAGTGTGCCGGATGGATGAAACATTGTCATTTCATCAGTTGGATGACGAAAAATTCCTTCGCTATATGTCGGGTTGCCGGGTATATGCCACTACGGCAGGCTTTGAATCCGTTTGTGAGGCTATGTATCTGGGTAAGCCTTTGTTAATGGTGCCGGCGCACATCGAACAGGATTGTAACGCTTATGATGCGGCACGAGGCGGAGCAGGTATTATTTCCGATAATTTTGAGGTAGACCGTTTGTTGGAGTTCGCCAGGAGTGAGTATCAACCCGAAGAGAATTTCCGTAGCTGGGTGCTCAGTTGTGAGTGGCGGTTGCTGAACTGTATAGAAACAGCGGAAGGAATAGGCTTTGTAAATGATTATAAATTGATATATGAATAAGAAAATAGCCTGTATGAAAAGGCACTGTCCACAATTTTGTGTAAATAGAAAACTTCAGGATTCGGGTTTTATAC
>CAOYQO010000006.1 GCA_948566455.1 uncultured Phocaeicola sp. | reverse complement strand
GAGTCGCATAGAGAAAAAAAACATTTAAATATAAAAAAAGGAGATGTGCCTTAGTGTTGACACATCTCCATATTTTATTAAATCTGTTAGCACATCATCCAAATTATCGAGCTACTGGACCTGCTGTTTTTTCATATTTTCCAGTCTCTTCATTATACATGAATGACATAGCATAATTGCCATCACCACGGCCAGAATATATCTTATAGACTACTATATAGCTTAAACCCGGATCCGGTTCAGTAATCCATGATGGCAAAAGAATTTCAGAAATACCAAATGCAAGACGCTCATCCATAATTTCTTGTGTTTCTTCGTCAGTCTTACCATCCAAATATCCATCAATATTATAATAAGCCTTCCAAGTACCATATTTGTTATTGATATTACCATACTTACCAGAAGAACCAAAGTAATATTCTTCCGTAGTAGGATTCTGACTACTCATGAAAGCCGGTTTATTCTCAGCGACCCAATTCACCAACGTCTGGTAATCTTCAGCGGCAAAAGTAATCACATAATTTCCACCCAGTAAACGAAGCAGTGTCCACGTACTACCATCGAAAGAGAGTTCTGCAATCTTCGTAGACACAGCCAAATTCTCAGCAAACGGATCGTATGCAGCCCATGCATTACCATCATACTTATATAGGGCTTTTTCATCAGTGGTTATCTTATTTGCATAATACTTATATGTCACTTCACAAGTAGTCCCTGACTTGGCATAAGCTAATTTTTGTTTCAAGAAAGTAGTTAAATAAAAATCTACATCCATATTTGAATCAAAATTATTATACTTGCCCGGTGTCCCACTTTCAGTGCCCATAGCATCATAATCTTCATTGGTCAACTCATATTTTTTGTCCGGTGTAAAGCTACTGAATTCTTCCCAGTCATTTACTCCCTTCTTATAAGTCTTTACTAAGCTAGAAGTAGTCCCACTTGCATAATATTTATAAGTAATACTAATAATCTTTCCTTCAGCAAGGCTTGCATATTTTTCAGAACAAAATATCTTCAAATAAGCATCAACATCCATACTAGAATCAAAATTATTATATTTTCCTGGTTGCCCCGCATCTGTACCCATCGCATCATAATCCTCAGTCGTCAATTCATAAGAAACATCCGCTGTTACTGGTTCATAATCCACAGTAATGTCACCAAAAAGCACATTAACCTTTGCCATGGAACCTTTATCACAATAAGGATAAATCTTCTTTAGCATACTGTTTAGTTCATTCTGTAGGGCTCCTCTATCTGTGAAATATCCTTCTGCAGGATACTTCCCTGTGAAATCACCCTCATACTGAATAACATCAGTTACAAGGGTATCATCGTATCCATCAAAATACTTGTCATTATAATCGCAACCTACTAAAAGAAGTAGTATTGCAAACAAACTAAATATCATTTTTTTATTCATAATCGTACTTCTTAAAGGTTTAGAATGTGAACTTCAATCTTACGTTATAAGTACGGCCAAAGCCATAGAGCACGCGATATGCAGTTTCCCAGTTACTATCTGATCCATCATAAGCATCAGCAATATACTCCTGATTAAACAGATTATTCACATTACCGCTCAAGGTTGCACGCACTTTACCAAAATCAAAGGTGTATCCAGCATTCAAATCAAATGTACTATAGGAAGGTATTCTCCATGGTTCATTAATTGCTATCTTTGCATTGGGCGCTAATCCACTAGCACTGATAGCATAGTCAGCATAGTTGCGACCAAAGAAATTCCAGTCAAGCCCTACACGTACTCCTTTCATCGGACGTACATTGAGTCCTAAAGCCGCCGTTGTTTGTGCTGCACCACCCACATGAATGTTGTCCATTTTGAAGTTAGCTTTTGCATGATCTGAAGCTCCTATACCAGATGCTATTCCACCATCAAGATCTTTCAACGGTTCACCTGCTGTGTTGTAGAAATAACCATTCGCATCGCAATCCCAACGCCAGTCACCAATAGAGAACATACCAGTAACATCCATCCATTGGAATGGTTTAACAACAAAATCAAGCTCCACACCCATATGGCGTGCATCAACACCTTGCATATTCACTGTCCAACGGTCATTAACAGTTTGCCCACTGTCACCAGTATACTTAAAGTCTTGAGATCTTGTCATTGTTTTATCCATCCACTTCGTATAGTAAGCATTCACATTAGCTGTGAAGAAACGACTACGATACCCATAGCCTAATTCAAAAGAGAAAATTTTTTCGTTCTTGGCATCAGGATTCAAAGCATGGCTATTCTGAGAATTAATGAAAGCTGCATCAAACATTGGAGCACGACTAATATAACCCAAGTTGAAGAATACATTATGATTCTCCGTCAGATTATAGTTTACCCCACCCTTAAGGTTCCAGCCTAGATAGTTGTTTGTATCAGACTTTGCATGTTGTTTGTCATAATAGAAACGATCGTAACGCCAGTAACCTGTATTGGAAACAGAACCTGAAACGAATGCACTCAGCTTATCACGATTGTATTCCAATTGTCCAAATACACCTTCTGACATAACAAAACCGTCATAGTCACGATAAACAACATCACCAACCTGCAATTTCTTATTTTTAAACTCTGCGGTACCAGCTCCCGCATAATTCTCAGCTTTTACATTACCACGATTATAATCTACATAATATGCTCCATTATAAAGATCAACGATCTTGTTTTGGTGCAATCCTTTATAATAACGGAAATCAACACCCCCATAAAAATCTAAATACTCTCCAAACTTTGTTGTATAAGTAGAAAGTAAACCATACCACATATGATTATTCAAGTTCTTACTCATTACCATCTTAGAACCTGTAGTACTTTGTTCATTCATTTCCTGAATCTGATCATAGGCAAATGTTCCATCTGCATTACGGAAAGTCGTATTCACTATACCATTACTTGCACCATACCACATATTTTTATGATCATTATCAGTCTGTCCGCTATATCCGTTGCCACGCCCAATAGACACATATAAAGCCGTACTCAAACTTGATTTCTGATCAATCTGCCACAAGTGGTTCAATGAGATTTGAGGTTTATGGTATTCGTTATACTGAGTCATTTTACGCTCACCATTTTTACCGAAACCATAAGTAGGATTATATTTATAAGGACTATCACTACCCATGTAATTTTTAACTCTTTGCCACTCTTTAATGGTCAACCCATCTTGATTGCTACGTTGATAATGTTTTTGAGGAGCTGCAAAAGCACTAAATGTTAATTGATGGTTATCATTGAAGCGTTTTGCTACACTGATAAAGTAGTTATACCCTTCAAACTCAGTACCCTGAACATAACCATCACCCCATGTTTTACCACCAAGCAAAGTAAATGCCCATCCATCTTTTGACAAGCCAGAGGAAACACTAAACAAAATTTTGTTGTAACCGTCATTACCCATACCGTAGGAAACAAAACCACCTTTCGTAGCCTCTGTGCTTTTAGTTATAACATTGATTGAACCACCCACTGCAGGAGAAGCAACTTTAGAAGCACCCAAACCGCGCTGTACTTGCATTGAGCGGGTAACATCGGACAAACCTGCCCAATTGGACCAATATACCTTATTATTCTCCATACCATTCATTGGTACGCCATTAATCATAACAGCTACATTTTCTTGCTTGAAACCGCGAATTACAGTTTTAGAGTCACCATAACCACCACCGTCTTTCGTACTATATACACCCGGCGTAGATTTTAAGATTTCGGGAAACTCCTGTGTACCCAGCTTTTCTTCGATAAAAATCGGATCTACTGTAGACACGGCAATCGGAGTCTTACGAGCCACAGCCACCGACGAAGTAATCGTAACGTCCGCCAGCATCACTGCATCCGGTTCCATCTTGATAGTACCCAAATCAACAGAAGCTCCCTTCTGTGTTATTTTCTTCTTAAGGTCTTTAAAACCTACATACTTGAACAGCAGTGTTCCACCTTGAGCAACACTTTGCTTAAAATAACCATCAATATCGGTCACCGTACCTTGTGAAGTGCCTTCTACCATAACGGCAGCACCCACCAACGGTTCGCCTGTTTCGGAGTCAACAAGCTGCCCCCTCACTGCTGTCTGAGCAAATGCCGCAGCACTAAATACGGACAGCACTGCCATCAACAGGAAATGAATTAGATGTTTTTTCATACTTCTGTTTTTTGTTAATTAAATGTGTTAATTAGAATTGTTAATTAAGTATTAAATACTGTTTTAAGACGCAAATATAATTAATAAGATTTAGATTTGTATTACATTTCTGCTACAAAATTTTAGGGTATATAGGAGTTATTGAAACTTTTTATAACAAAAAAGCCCTACAAGATTTTTGCAGGGCTTTCTATTTGTCACTAAAATATAATTTATGCTATCAGATTCCTAGCAATTATTAATCATTCATTAGCTTTCTATAACGAACACGGGTAGGTTCTTCTTTTCCTAAACGTTTCTGTTTATTTTCCTCATATTCTGAATAAGAACCTTCGAAATAGAAGACATTGGAGTCTCCTTCGAACGCAAGAATGTGAGTACAAATACGATCGAGGAACCAACGATCGTGACTGATGATTACGGCACATCCGGCAAAATCTTCAAGACCTTCTTCAAGAGCGCGAAGTGTATTCACGTCAATATCATTGGTAGGTTCGTCCAATAACAGTACGTTACCCTCTTCTTTCAATGCCATAGCAAGATGCAGGCGATTGCGTTCACCACCGGAAAGTACGCCACAAAGTTTCTCCTGATCACCACCAGAGAAATTAAAGCGTGACAGGTAAGCACGCGCATTAATATCGCGTCCACCCATACGAATCAGTTCCGTACCACCGGAGATTACCTGATAAACACTTTTATTCGGATCGATGTCACTGTGTTGCTGGTCTACATAAGCCACCTTTACGGTCTCTCCTACTTCAAACTCACCTTTATCTACAGTTTCCAATCCCATAATCAGACGGAACAGCGTAGTTTTACCGGCACCGTTAGGACCGATAACACCAACGATACCATTGGGAGGAAGCATAAAATTGAGATCATCAAACAGTAACTTATCACCATAGGCCTTTGCCACATGTTTTGCTTCGATAACTTTATTACCAAGACGCGGACCATTGGGAATGAAGATTTCCAGTTTCTCTTCCTTCTCCTTGATGTCTTCGTTCATCAATTTATCGTAAGAGTTCAAACGTGCTTTACCTTTCGCCTGACGTGCTTTAGGAGCCATACGCACCCACTCCAATTCACGTTCCAATGTTTTACGGCGCTTACTGGCTGTCTTTTCCTCCATTTCCATACGCTTAGTCTTCTGCTCCAGCCAGCTGGAGTAGTTACCCTTCCAAGGAATACCTTCACCACGGTCTAATTCAAGAATCCAGCCTGCTACATGATCAAGGAAATAACGGTCGTGAGTAACAGCAATTACTGTACCTTCGTATTGTTGTAAATGTTGCTCCAACCAATCGATAGATTCAGCATCAAGGTGGTTGGTAGGCTCATCCAGCAACAGTACGTCAGGCTTCTGCAACAACAAGCGACAGAGTGCCACACGACGGCGTTCACCTCCAGAAAGATGTTCCACGCTTGCATCTTCGGGCGGGCAACGAAGGGCATCCATAGCACGCTCTAATTTACTATCCAGATTCCAGGCATCAGTTGCATCGATAATATCCTGCAACTCTCCCTGACGTGCAAATAGCTTGTCCATCTTATCAGCATCCTCGTAGTATTCAGGCAAACCAAACTTCTGATTGATCTCTTCATACTCAGTCAATGCATCTACAATGGGCTGCACACCTTCCATTACAATCTCTTTTACAGTTTTTGTAGGATCCAGATAAGGCTCCTGAGCCAGATAGCCTACTGAGTAACCCGGTGAAAATACCACTTCGCCCTGATAAGACTTGTCCAACCCGGCGATAATCTTCAGCAAGGTAGATTTACCGGAACCATTCAAACCGATGATACCGATCTTTGCGCCATAAAAGAACGAAAGATAGATGTTCTTCAACACCTGCTTATTGTTCTGCTGAATGGTCTTGTTCAGCCCTACCATAGAAAAGATAATCTTTTTATCGTCAACTGTTGCCATAAAGTTTTAAGTGTATTAATTAATAATGTATTTACTTTAATACTATGCAGCGCTCTTCGCAATCTGCCACAAAACTTTGGCAAAGATAAGAAAAAAAGAGAAATCCTTTTGCTTTTCCAAAAAATGTCTCTATCTTTGCGCCCGCTTAACAGCAATAAAGGTTTGATTCGCTAGCTCAGCAGGTAGAGCACAACACTTTTAATGTTGGGGTCTTGGGTTCGAGCCCCAAGCGGATCACACAAAAGGAACTTTGAAAGTTCCTTTTTTTATTCAAAGCAGGCTAAATCATCTGGTTGTTAGCCCCTTACAAATTAAAACACAAAGAAGACTTTAACTAAATAACTATATCTAAACTGTTTCGTCATGAAGAGAAAATTACTATTGCTGATCCTTTTAACTCTATCTTTATCTGCCGTTCAGGCTCAAACCAAACTCAAATGGAACGCTTTGTATTGGGCTATGGGTGTAGTGAACATGTCAGCAGAAACCAAACTTACAGATAAGTGGACATTCAATGGAGATGCCGTATACTCACCCTGGAAAAGCATCGAGGGCAACCCTATGAGATTCGGCCAATTAATTGTAGAAGGCAGATATTACCCTAAAGGAGCATTCAACGGACTCTATGTAGGAGGATATGGCAGTTATCACAGACTGTTTAAATTCACAAAATGGAATTATATCAATCATGATAAATATCAAAAAGGCAATGGCATGTCTTTCGGAGCAACTTTAGGCTATCAAATTAAAATAAACGACCGTTGGGCAGTAGACCTTTTCGCAAGCTATGGATGGCAACATTCCAGATATAAAGGTTATATAAAATCTACCGGAGAAATGTATGTGGGCAAAAATGCCAGCGCCGAATGGTTACCCTACAAATTAGGTGCATCTTTTGTTTACCGACTGATAAAATAATTCTAAATATCATTAAATAAGCACGTACCTGATTATCTTTATCAGTACATTTGATTGTTACCCATATATATAATCCATAAAATATAAGTATGTATGAAAGCAATCCGAATTATTTTCTCCTTATTGCTGATTATGGCAATCAGTATACCGACTCTTTCTGCACAAACTAAGAAAGAAAAGAAAGAGCTAAAGAAACAAGCGGTTGAAAAACTCATCACATCCGGGAAATATAAAATAGATGTGAACCGGGCACTTCCTGCAAGGGGACGGTCCGTGATGCTGACTTCTCCATATTCTGTAGAAATCAGAAACGATTCCATCATATCCCATCTACCTTATTATGGAAGGGCCTATTCAATTCCTTATGGTGGCGGAGAAGGGCTCAACTTCAAAGCTCCACTTACCGACTACAAGCTGGATTGGGATAAGAAAGGAACAGCAAAAATTAAATTCACGGCACGGAGCACGGAAGATAAATTCGATTTTGATATCGATATTTTTAGCAACGGCTCCTCTACCATATTCGTAAACATGCAAAACCGCCAGTCCATCAACTTTCAGGGAGAAGTAGATATGACGGAAAAAGAAATGGAAAAATAAGGTATATAACCTGCCAATGATTACCTTTGTGCAATGACATCCTAAATTTATGTACAAAGAATACCCACCATGCAGTCTGCTCTCCCCCTATATTGACAAATATTGGGAATTTAAAGGCAATCCTGAATATGGAATGCGCATCAACATACTTCCCGACGGATGCACGGATTTTATCTTCACCCTTGGAGAGGCTACACAGACGGTAGATGGCAGGCTAACCATGAAACCTTACCGTTCCTACTTCATTGGACCGATGAATAGTTACTCGGAACTGGTAGCTTATGCGGAAACCATTCATATGCTGGGAGTCCGTTTTCTACCTTCCGGATTATCACGTTTCATACAATTACCCCTGCACGAACTTACCAATCAAAGAATCTGTGCTGATGAAGTAACTAACTTCTTCGATGCCTCGTTTGCAGAAAGACTATGTGAAGAGGATAACTTTGGAGACAGAATAAAGATAATAGAAGAATTATTCATCAAGTCTTTATACAAATATGATCTACAGACGGACCCACAGATTGCGTTTGCCATAGAACAAATAAACCGTCATCAGGGAAAGCTCCCGGTACAATCATTAGTGGAAGATATTTGTCTCTGCCAACGACAATTCGAACGTAAATTCAAAATGAATACAGGATATACTCCCAAAATATACAGCAGAATTATGCAATTCAAGAATGCGGTAGATTTATTGAGGAGTGCTACCTGCGATAACCTGTTATCTACTGCTGTTCATGCAGGATACTATGATGTCCCCCATCTTTCAAGAGAAATAAAAAGAATGTCAGGTAATACCCCCTACTCTTTTCTGGCCCTTCCTTCGCCGGAAGAAGAAGTCACGCTGACTTACGTAGAAGCGTAAATGTCGTTTTTATACAATGAAGGAATATCTCCGGCTACTTATATTTGCACCATTCAATTAACAAAACAGATTAAAAAGATGGAAACACTTGAAAAGAAAGCCACAGAAATGCTTCAAAAGAGCGAAGTAGTAGTTCTTACCTCTATTAACCAAGAGGGATATCCCCGCCCTGTACCAATGAGTATGGTTAAAGCCGAAGGTATTTCAACCGTTTGGATGTCAACCGGAAACGACTCATGGAAAACAGTTGATTTTCGAAAGAATCCGAAAGGTGGTTTATGTTTCTATGCCCAGGGAGACAGTGTTTGCATGACCGGTGATGTAGAAGTTATCACAGATGCAGACATCAAACAAGAACTTTGGCAAGACTGGTTCATCAACCATTTTCCCGGCGGCCCGACTGACCCGAACTATGTCATATTAAAGTTCAAGGCTAACCATGCCACTTACTGGATAGAGGGAAAGTTCATCCACAGAAAAGTTTAATGAGTATTAAGCTGTGTTCAATAAAAAGATAATCTATCGGAAATTAACTCAATAAAGAATATAAATTCATATATTTGCGTTTACTATAAAACGAACTTATATATGAAAATCAAAACTTTATTATTCCTGTTTATCTGTCTCTCTTTAAGTGCCTGCAAGGATGATGACGATCCAAGTGGTAACAGTGATCGTCCTGATACGCAGGCATGGATAGAGGATACCATGCGCGAACATTACTATTGGTACAATGAAATACCGGTAGCCGGCAAGCTGAATTATGCGAATGATCCGGAAACTTTCTTTTATTCATTACTGTCTGATAAAGACGGGAAAGTTCGTGGAAGCAAACACCAATATTTCTCCTATATCAAAGAACTCACAGGAGGAAATACGCGTAGTACGATAAATGAAGAGTATTCATACGGTTTTGAATTTACAGGTATTTATGCTGATAAAACACATCAGGACATACTTGCGCTCGTATTATATGTAGTGAAAGATTCGCCGGCTGATGATGCCGGATTGCAACGAGGCGACTGGATTACAAAAATCAATGATGCTCCAGTGACAGATGCTAATTTTGCATCATTATCCGGTGGCGAAGCCTGTTCATTAACAATAGCCAAATGGGACCCGGCAACAAAGAAGTTTGTGATTCAGAATGAAAAAATAAATTTAGCATCAGCCCGGAAAGTTGAAGATGATCCGGTATATACATGGAATGTCATCGAAAGTCCGGTCAAAAATAAAAAAGTAGGTTATCTGCTTTACAACCATTTCACTTCAGGGAAAAGCGATGATGACACGTCTTACGACGACCATTTAAAATCTCTTTCAGGCTCTGACTTTAACGGAGTGGATGAATTTGTCTTGGATTTACGGTACAACAATGGTGGAGCATTATCTTCCGGTATCTTATTATGTACCATTCTCCAACCAGGAAATCAAGTTGGCAACAAATTAGGTTACCTACAATACAATGATAAACAAAAAAACAAAAAGGTCCAATTTAATACAAACAAGAGTTTGCTCGGATCAAACGGGAAAAACCTGAACCTAAAAACACTGTATGTATTAGTAAGTAGTTCCAGTGCATCCGCTTCGGAAATGGTGATCAACTCATTGGGACCTTTTATGAATGTTGTGGTAATTGGAGAAACAACTGTAGGTAAAAACGTCGGTTCACTGGAATATACAAGCGACGACAAAAAGTGGGAGATGCACCCTATTGTTTGTCAAATATACAATTCAGTAGACTTTACTGATTATGCTGATGGAATAGCGCCGGATGTACAACTTGACGAAGCATTCACATACGTTGATGCTCAAACTGTATCTCCCATTGAAATGTTTCCTTTAGGAGATCCGAATGAACACTTATTTAAAGCTGCCATAGACCTGATTGACGGAAAAAACACCCTCACCCGGAGTATAGATGCACCGGGCACAGTCGCTTACAAAAAGGTTCCCGGTAACTCAATAGACAGAAAAGCAACCGGCAGTGTGATTATTAACAAATAATCCGTAAATTTGCAGTCCGAAATTTACAGACTGTAAATCATGCAAGGAACAAAGAATCTGACTAAAGGGCCTATCAATCGCCAGTTATTTAATCTGGCGATACCTATTATGGCTACTTCCTTTATCCAGATGGCGTACAGCCTGACGGACATGGCATGGGTGGGCCGTTTAGGCAGCGAAGCAGTTGCTGCTGTCGGTGCAGTAGGTATACTCACCTGGATGTCCGGTTCCATAGCCTTGCTGAATAAAGTAGGTTCTGAAGTCAGCGTAGGGCAATCTATCGGGGCTCGTAGCGAACAAGATGCACGGCAGTTCGCTTCGCATAATATCAGTATTGCCCTGCTCATTTCTGTATGCTGGGCAGCCCTGTTATTTCTATTTGCCGATCCTATCCTGCATATATTCGAACTGAAAGAGCATATCACACAGAATGCCGTAACTTACCTACGTATTGTCTCAACAGGATTACCTTTCGTATTTTTATCGGCCGCCTTCACAGGAATATACAATGCGGCAGGACGAAGCAAGACACCTTTCTACATCAGTGGTACCGGGTTGATAATGAATATCATACTCGACCCGTTATTTATCTTCGGTTTTGGCTGGGGAACAGTGGGTGCAGCCCTCGCCACATGGTTATCCGAAGCTACAGTATTCGGTATTTTCATTTATCAGCTACGGTATAAAGACAATCTGCTGGGAGGCTTCCCTTTTCTTACCCGTCTTAAAAAGAAATACACCCACCGTATATTCAAGCTCGGGCTTCCGGTAGCTACGCTGAATACCTTGTTTGCCTTTGTCAATATGTTCCTTTCGCGTACGGCTTCGGAACAAGGGGGACATATCGGACTTATGGCTTTCACTACCGGAGGACAAATAGAAGCCATTACCTAGAATACCTCGCAAGGTTTCTCTACCGCATTAAGTACCTTCATTGCACAGAATTATGCTGCCGGAGAAAAATCAAGAGTAAAAAAGGCCTGGCGCACTACACTCTGGATGACATCTATATTCGGTACCCTATGCTCATTACTCTTCATTTTCTTTGGAAGTGAAGTGTTTTCCATTTTCGTACCCGAACCGGAGGCTTTCCGCGTAGGTGGTGATTTCCTGCGTATAGACGGTTATTCACAGCTCTTCATGATGCTGGAAATTACCATGCAAGGCGTATTTTACGGATTGGGAAGAACAATTCCACCAGCCATCATCAGTATATCGTGCAACTATATGCGTATACCCGTAGCCCTGCTTCTGGTACACATAGGAATGGGGGTAGACGCCATATGGTGGGCTGTAAGTGCAACAACCATTGCTAAGGGATTTATTCTCACATTCTGGTTTATACTTATAAAAAGAAAAATTCTCTAAAAAAGGAGAACAAAATACCTAAACATAACATCAACATATTTGTTATATATCTAACTTTGCATTACAAACATAGTAACATTTTTAAAAGAACAAATTATGAAAAAGATGAAAATTAGTGTACTGTTATTGAGCGGTGCTATATTATTAGGAAGTTGCAGTACAATGAACAATACTGCAAAAGGCGGTGTGATTGGTGGTGGATCAGGCGCAGCAGCCGGTGCTATCATTGGCGGACTTATCGGTAAAGGTAAGGGCGCAGCTATCGGTGCGGCTGTCGGTGCGGCAGTAGGTACAGGTGCCGGTGTTGCCATTGGCCATAAGATGGATAAGAAAGCTGCCGAAGCTGCCAAAATTGAAGGTGCACAAGTAGAGAAAGTAACCGATACCAACGGACTTGCTGCTGTAAAAGTAACTTTCGAATCAGGCATCCTGTTTGGTTTTAATTCATCAGCATTGAGCAATACATCAAAAGCTTCTTTGCGCGAACTGGCCCAGATTCTGAAGGAAGACCCTACAACGGACATTGCTATCGTAGGCCATACAGATAAAGTAGGTACTTATGAAGCAAACATGAAAGTTTCAAAAGACCGTGCATATACTGTAGAAAACTATCTGCAGGATTGCGGCGTTTCTCCTGCACAATTCAAGCAAGTGGAAGGCGTAGGCTACAATCAGTATGATGACAGCATGACAGCCAGTCAAAACCGTCGTGTGGATATCTATATGTATGCCAGCGAACAGATGATTAAGAACGCAGAAGCAGGTAAATAAGCTACAAGATACAAAGCTACGAGCTACAAGTTGCTACGCAATGTTTTTTAGGAAAAAGCAAAGATTTTGCTATCACACCTAAAAGCGTCCGTACTTGTAGCTCGTAGTACGTTACTAACCAACAAAAGCCACGGCAATAAATATGAAGAAGGTTTTGCGAATCCTACGCAATCTGATACTCTTTTTCTTTATCTCCACTATTCTCACAGTGGTGATCTATCGTTTTATTCCCGTTTACTTCACTCCCCTCATGGTTATCCGGAGTACTCAACAGATTTTTAAAGGCGAAAAACCGGTCTGGCATCACAGTTGGGTTTCTTTTGATAAAATCTCTCCTCACCTGCCGATGGCGGTAATCGCTTCGGAAGACAATCGCTTTGCTACTCACAATGGTTTCGATTTCATAGAAATAAAAAAAGCTATGAAAGAGAATGAAACACGAAAGCGGAAGCGAGGAGCCAGTACCATCAGCCAACAGACTGCAAAAAATGTATTTCTTTGGCCCCAATCTTCATGGACGCGAAAAGGACTTGAAGTTTACTTCACCTGGCTTATTGAACTCTGTTGGTCGAAAGAACGGATCATGGAAGTATATCTTAACTCTATCGAAATGGGAAAAGGTATTTATGGAGCAGAAGCTACCGCCAAATACAAGTTCCACACCACTGCTGCTAAACTAACAGCAGGTCAAAGTGCATTGATTGCAGCAACCCTTCCTAACCCCATACGCTTTGATTCCGCACACCCGTCAGCTTACATCCTGCGCAGACAGTCACAGATATTAAGGTTGATGAAGTTAGTTCCCAAATTCCCTCCGGTAGAAAAAGCAGAAAAGAAATGAAGAAAACCTTGCCATTGTTCTTAATTTGTATACTTATCTGTTGTGGAGCACATGCCCAACGTACAGAAGTTTATAACCCGCATATACATACGGTGCAGGTCATCGCCAACAACGACTATATGGCTCCTGCCGTCATCCGGTTAGGTGAAGGTGAAACTGTAGAAATCTCATTCGACCACCTCACGCACGATTACCATCGTTATCAGTATGTCCTCACACATTGCAATGCAGACTGGACCCCGTCCGACCTTTCCGAAACAGAATACCTGGATGGTTTCAATGATAATCCGATAGAGGATCACGATATTTCCGTCAACACTACTCTGCCCTACACACACTATCGCCTAACGCTTCCCAATGACCAGGTACGTCCCAAACTTTCCGGTAACTATCGTCTGTTGGTTTATGATGATGCAGAGGGCAAGAATAAACCCGCTTTCAGCACTTGCTTCCGGATATTGGAGAAAGAGGTAAACATATCAGCACAAGTCAGCAGTGATACAGAGATAGATCGTAACAAAAACCATCAGCAAGTCAGCTTCAGTATCCAGCATAAGGGGTATCCCATTCGTAACCCTCAGAATGAAATCAAAGTGCACGTTTTACAGGATAATCGTACAGACAACGAAGTTACCAATCTTCAACCTTCTTACGTTGGCCCTGACCAGTTACGCTACGAACATAACCGTGCGCTGATATTTCCAGCAGGAAACGAATACCGCCGTTTCGAAATGGTGAGTACACGATATGCCTCACAAGGTGTGGAAAGTATCCGCTATCATGCCCCTTACTATCACGTCACGCTGCAACCGGACCTGCCTCGTCTACTCAATTATAGTTATGACCAGGATCAAAATGGACGTTTTGTAATACGGTATGATGAAGCGGTGGATAACAATACGGAAGCAGATTACTTCTTTGTACATTTCTCTCTGTTATGGGAGAATCCGCTTACAGAGGGAAAGTTTTATCTGCAAGGAGCTTTCACGTATGATGATTTTAATGAAGAGAATCTGCTGAAATACAACCCGGAGACTCACGCTTATGAGTGTGCCCGATTGCTGAAGCAGGGAGCATATAATTATCAGTATCTGTATGTAGCACCCGGAAGTACGGTAGGAAGCACCGCACAGGCAGAGGGGAATTTCTATGAAACGGAGAATGAATATCTGATACTTGTTTACCACCGGCCCTTTGGAGAGAGGTATGACCGACTGATTGGTATGCAACAGGTTAGTTATAAATAAGAAACCAACTAAACAGGTGTTTGCCCGGCTCTTTTTGCATCTTTACCGTAAGTCTTATTGGGTGTTGACCGTAGTCAACAGGCCTGTCAACGTAGGTTAACAGGACCGTCAACCAACGTTGACAGGCCTGTTAACCAAGGTCAACATCCCATTATTCCTAAGAGCAAACGTTATATTCATTAGTCCTGAACAAAACAATCCCTTATATAGAACAAATGAATCAATAAGCTCTTAGTACGAATGCCCGCCGTCCTTCATCTCTTTCTCATTAATCTTATGTATATCAATGCTTCTCCAAGCATAGAAGATATACGCAAGCACAAATGGAACCAAGAAAGAAACATAGAACATCACCCTCAATGTAAACTCACTGGAACAGCTGTTTGCCAGCGTCAGTGAACTTTGCAGATCATTTGTAGAAGGATAATAAGCCGTATGATTATAGCCCGCAACAAGCAGTAATGCCAACACTGCAAGCACCGTACCAATACCTGTAAACCAAATACCCTTATCGAATTTAGGCTTCAACAAACTCTTCCCAATACCCCAAAGCACCAGTACCACCCCAATAAGGAAAAGCACCAACACCACCGGCATTTCAATAAAGTTCGTCAGATACTTATAAGGCTCCATGAAGATTTCTCCCGTCTCCGGATTCACAGCATATCCATCCGCCAACAGTGTACGGATAACGAATGACAAAAAGAATACCAGGAACAACACCGAATTTCCTATCAGGGAACGACGGCTACGTGCCACCAAATCTTTATCATCAATATTATTAATAAAGTACAATGCACCCAAAATACGCGCAAGGAAGAATACAGCCAATCCCAACACTACATTCCATGGGTTAGCCAATGCATCCAGTCCGTGCCAGCCATTTGCCCAATGGCTAATAACAGGCATCACCGTATTCGTCATACTGGCTTTATTGATATAAAACTCCGAACCTGTAAAGAACGTAGCCACCGCACCACCCAGCAGCACCGGACCTACTACACCGTTAATCACCAGGAAAGTACGATATGTATTTTTTCCCAGCAGATTACCCGCCTTGCTCTGGAATTCATAACTGACAGCCTGCAACACAAAGCTAAACAGGATAATCATCCACAACCAGTATGCACCACCAAAACTCGTACTGTAGAACAATGGGAACGATGCAAAAAATGCACCGCCAAACGTAACTAACGTCGTAAATGTGAACTCCCATTTCCGCCCTGTAGAGTTAACCATCATCTTCCGATGTTCTTCCGTCTTACCCAGACAGAAGATAAGCGAATTACCTCCCTGCACAAACAGCAGGAATACAAGAAGGGCCCCCAGCAATGATACCACGAACCACCAATATTGTTGTAGAAAAACGTAAGACATGAACTTTAATTTTTAATTATTAATTTCTAATTATTAATTATTCTCCGGTCCTTTCTTTATTGCCTTCAACAGAATACCGATTTCTGCTATCAGCATAATAGTAAACAACACCAGGAAGATAAAGAATGTCGTCTGTACGGAACCCACATCCAGCTTAGAAATAGCCGCATTCACAGGCAACATATCCTGTATAGCCCACGGCTGACGTCCGCACTCTGCAACTACCCATCCGGCTTGTCCCGCCAGATAGCCCAACGGAATGGTCAGTAATGCAACCCAATGCATCCACTTCATCTTCGACAAATCACGCTTATATACCAGGAACAGTATTACAATAAAGAACAATATAAAGTAACCACCCAGCATCACCATCACACGGAAAGCATAGAATGTCAACGGTACATTAGGTACCAGATCATTCACATCCTTAATATATCCATAGCCGAAATAAGCCACATTTTCTTTCAACGTTTTGGCCGCTATCTTCGCATCTTCCTCGTTACCTGCCAACTTGGCATCACGATAAGCTGCCAATGCAGCAATTGCTGTCTTCCCACGCTCTATCTTCTCTTCTGCGGAAAGTGCTTTGGTACCGTCTTTCAATTCATATCCACCCTCCAACAAGTCTGTAATACCGGGTACAAATGCATCCATTTTTCTTTCAGCAAGCAAAGAGAGCATCTTTGGTATCTCCATCCTGAACAGGAAAGGAGCCTGTCCGTCATCGTATGTCTTCTTTTCAGGATTCAGCATACCGATTGCTACCAATCCGGCTCCTTGCTGCCCCTCGTAATAACCTTCCATTGCTGCCAGCTTCATCGGCTGTGTTTGCGCCACCTGATAACCCGACCCATCACCGGTCCATGCAGAAAGCACAGCCGAAACCAAACCTACCCAGGCAGCAATCTTTATGCTTGACAATGCAAATTTCTTATCCCGTTTCTTCAGCAGGAACCAGCAGGCAACACCTACCACAAATACAGCACCCAGCACCCAACCGGACAACACGGTATGGAAAAACTTATTTACTGCTGTAGGTGATAATGCTACTGCCCAGAAATCTACCATCTCATTTCTCACCGTATCAGGATTGAATTCCATCCCCACCGGATTCTGCATCCATGCATTCGCCACAAGTATCCACCAAGCAGATATTGTGGCCCCCAATCCCGTCAGCCAGGTAGATGCCAGATGGAATTTCCTGCTCACCTTATCCCAGCCAAAGAACATGACTGCAATAAAAGTAGCTTCCATAAAGAAAGCCAAAATTCCTTCGATGGCAAGTGGTGCTCCAAAAATGTCGCCCACAAACCAGCTGTAGTTACTCCAGTTGGTTCCGAACTCAAATTCAAGAATCAGTCCCGTGGCCACTCCCACGGCAAAGTTGATACCGAACAATTTCATCCAAAACTTGGCGGTGCGTTTCCAAAACTCATCCCCCGTACGATAATACATGGTCTCCATGATACCCATGATGACTGCCAGCCCCAATGTGAGCGGCACAAAAATCCAGTGATAAATGGCTGTCAGTGCGAATTGCGCCCTCGACCAGTCAATCAGAGAAGTGTTGATGTGTTCAAGCATAAGAAATCAAGTTATTAATTATGAAGTTATAAGTAATTTACAGTATTAAGCGCTGGTCAATCCGGAGTGGAAGAAGGAGGATCACCAAGAGCACGGTCAATAAGTTCCCTACTTACATATTCCTCTTTATCTTCGCCTACCGCAGACGAGTTCAGATAATTGGGGAAGAAGAATATACGCAATATGAAAAACATGATGAACAGTTTCACCAGAATAATGAGCCACAGAGTTTTCCCGAGCGTCATACCCCGGAATCCATCGACGTAAAACCGCCAGATTTTCTGGATTGTATTCTTCATAATAGAGAAATTATAATCATTACAAATATAAAACTTTTATATTCTAAATAACAAATAAAAGGGCAAAAAGTTAGTCATCGACACAAAAAAGCATTCCGGCGTCGAAAAATTCCGAACCGTCTATCTATTTTGCAGGGCATTTTACGACACTGTATCTTCGCAATCGTAAAACAATATAGCATAACGAAGATATGAGAAACGTAAGAAGATTGACAGTGATAACACTCAGTGTGGCAAGCGCCTGTGTCGGCAGCACGACACTGCAGGCACAGGATGCGACTCCCACTGCAGCGCAGGAAATCACAGTACAAAGTACTTCATCGCAAGACGATGCGGCGCTCCCCTCTCAGTGGGACTTGCAAACCTGCATTGACTATGCCCTGCAACACAACATCACCCTGAAGCGTAACCGTATCAGTGCGGAAAGCGCCGAAGTGGATGTGAAAACTGCGAAAGCAGCCCTGTTTCCCAGTTTGTCGGCAAGTGTCAGCCAACGTATCGTAAACCGCCCCAACAGCGAGACGAATACGATTATCGATGGTGACAACATCACCAGTAGCACCAGTAAGACGTCGTACAACGGTAGCTATGGTATTGATGCCAGTTGGACCCTCTACAATGGCAGCAAGCGCCTGAACACCATCAAGCAGCAGAAGCTGAACAACCGCATTGCCGAACTCAATGTAGCCGAAAGTGAAAATTCTATCGAAGAGAGCATTGCACAAATATATGTGCAGATACTCTACGCTGCCGAAGCTGTTAAAGTAAATGAGAATACTCTTGCCGTCAGCCAGGCCGAACGTGATCGCGGACAACAGTTGCTGGAGGCCGGAAGTATCGCCAAGAGCGACCTCGCACAGTTGGAATCACAGGTCAGCACTGATAAATATCAGTTAGTGACGGCACAAGCCACCTTGCAAGATTACAAATTACAACTGAAACAACTTCTGGAGTTGGATGGTGAAAGTGAAATGAATCTCTATCTGCCTGCCTTAGGTGATGAAAATGTGCTGACGCCCCTGCCCACCAAAACAGATGTGTATCGAGCTGCTCTCACTTTCCGTCCTGAGATAGAATCGGGCAAGCTGAATGTACAGGCTTCCGATTTGGATATCAGCATTGCCAAAGCAGGATATATCCCTACACTGAGCCTCAGTGCCGGTATCGGTACAACGAACGCCAACGGCAATGATTTCTCCTTCTCCGAACAGGTGAAGAATAACTGGAACAACTCATTAGGTCTGACCGTAAGTATTCCTATCTTCAACAACCGTCAAACCAAAAGTGCGGTACAGAAAGCCCGCCTGCAAAAACAGACCAGCGAACTGGACTTGCAGGATCAGCAGAAGACCTTATACAAGACTATTGAAAGTTTATGGTTAGATGCCAATAGTGCACAACAACAATATGTAGCAGCTGCCGAGAAACTACGCAGTACACAGACAAGTTACGATCTCATTCAAGAGCAGTTCAACCTGGGCATGAAGAATACAGTAGAACTGCTGACAGAGAAGAATAACCTGCTCAATGCGCAACAGGAAACATTGCAAGCCAAATATATGGCTATATTGAATGCACAGTTATTGCGATTCTACCAGGGAGAAGGGATAAGGTTGTGATAGAATGATAAGATGATAGAATGATAAGGTGATAGAGTGATTAGTGATAAATAAAAGAAACGATATGAGTAAGAAGAAAATTATCATCGTAGCGGTCGGCATCATCATTGTGGCCGGCATGGCTATCTGGATATTTGGCGGAGATGCCAAAAAACGGAAAGTGGTATACGAGACGACTACCGTAAGTCGTAGCGACATTTCCAACTCTGTGACTGCCACAGGTACCATCGAACCGGTGACTGAAGTGGAAGTAGGTACACAGGTCAGTGGTATCATTGATAAGCTGTATGCAGATTATAATTCGGTAGTGACCAAAGGGCAACTCATTGCCGAAATGGATAAAGTGACCCTGCAAAGTGAGCTTGCTTCACAAAAAGCAACCTATGATGGTGCCAAAGCCGAATATGAATATCAACAGAAGAACTACGAACGCAACAAAGGTCTGCACGAAAAGCAACTCATCAGCGATACGGATTACGAGCAAAGCCTCTACAACTACCAGAAAGCCAAAAGCGCCTATGACAGTAGTAAGGCATCTCTTGCCAAGGCAGAACGTAACTTGTCGTACGCCACCATCACCTCTCCTATCGACGGCGTTGTTATCAGCCGTGATGTAGAAGAAGGACAGACAGTAGCTTCCGGCTTCGAAACTCCGACCCTCTTCACCATTGCTGCGGACTTGACACAAATGCAAGTAGTGGCCGATGTAGATGAAGCTGACATAGGCGATGTAGAAGAAGGACAACGTGTGAGCTTTACAGTAGATGCTTATCCGAATGATGTATTCGAAGGTAAAGTTACACAAATCCGTCTTGGAGCAACCAGCAGTTCAAGCAGTACCACTACATCTACCACTGTGGTAACTTATGAAGTAGTGATCTCCGCCCATAACCCGGATTTGAAATTGAAACCGAGATTGACAGCAAACATTACAATCTATACACTGGATAAACAAGGAGTACTGAGTGTTCCAACAAAGGCTTTACGCTTTACACCGGCAGTTCCATTGGTAGGCAAGGATGCCGTAATCAAGGACTGCGAAGGAGAGCATAAGGTATGGACCCGTGAAGGAGATACGTTTACCGCACATCCGGTCAGCATCGGTATCTCTAACGGAATTATGACGGAAATTACAGGTGGCATCAATGAAAACACGCAAGTCGTAGCTGATGCAGTAATCAGCACAGGCAGCGGACAGGCAGCTGTAGCCGAAGGACAGGAAGGAGGAGAAAGAAGTCCTTTCATGCCTGGCCCTCCGGGAAACAATAAAAAGAAAAATAATAAGTAATCATATTATGAGTAAAACAGTCATAGAATTGCAAAACATCCGGCGTGATTTCCAAGTGGGCGAGGAAACGGTGCATGCCCTGCGTGGCATCTCCTTTTCCATTGCCGAAGGAGAGTTCGTCACCATCATGGGTACGTCCGGTTCCGGTAAATCGACACTGTTGAATACCCTGGGTTGCCTCGATACTCCTACCAGTGGAGAATACTTGCTGGACGGTATATCCGTACGTACCATGAGCAAGCCTCAGCGCGCCATATTACGAAATCGGAAAATCGGTTTCGTATTCCAAAGCTATAATTTGCTGGCAAAGACAACTGCCGTGGAGAATGTAGAATTGCCTTTAATGTATAATGCTTCTGTCTCAGCAGCCGAACGCAGACGCCGGGCCATAGAAGCTCTGCAAGCCGTAGGGCTGGGCGACCGTCTGGAACATAAATCGAACCAGATGTCGGGTGGACAGATGCAACGTGTAGCCATTGCCCGTGCCTTGGTAAACAACCCTGCGGTAATCCTTGCCGATGAGGCAACAGGTAATCTGGACACGCGTACTTCTTTTGAGATATTGGTTCTTTTCCAAAAACTACATGCCGAAGGACGCACCATTATATTCGTTACCCATAATCCCGAAATAGCCCAGTACAGTAGCCGGAACATTCGTCTGCGTGACGGGCATGTGACGGAAGACACGGTGAATACGAAAATTCTATCGGCAGCAGCGGCACTGGCAGCATTACCGAAAAATGATGAAGATTAAGAAATATAAATTATGAACGGAACAAACCTTTTCAAAATAGCCCTCCGCGCCCTTGCCAACAACAAGCTTCGCGCCTTCCTCACCATGCTGGGTATCATCATTGGTGTGGCCTCCGTCATCACCATGCTTGCCATCGGACAGGGTTCGAAGAAAAGTATCCAGGCACAGATATCGGAAATGGGGTCGAACATGATCATGATTCACCCGGGCAGTGATACGCGTGGCGGTGTCCGTCAAGATGCTTCTTCCATGCAGACTTTGAAACTGACCGATTATGAAGCATTACGGGATGAGACTAACTTTCTGGCAGCTGTCAGTCCAAACGTATCGTCCAGCGGACAGCTTATTGCCGGAAACAATAACTATCCTGCCTCCGTAAATGGTGTAGGTACCGAATACCTCGAAATTCGCCAGTTAAGTGTGGAAAGCGGCGAGATGTTCACCGAAGCTGACATTCAGAATGCAGCAAAAGTCTGTATCATAGGTAAGACTATTGTAGACAACCTCTTCCCTAACGGACAGGACCCTATCGGACATATTATCCGTTTCAATCAGGTTCCCCTACGTGTAGTAGGTGTGCTCAAAGCGAAAGGATACAACTCCATGGGTATGGACCAGGATGAAATCGTGCTGGCTCCCTACACCACCGTAATGAAACGTATGCTGGCAGTTACCTATCTTCAAGGTATCTTTGCCTCTGCCCTCTCCGAAGACATGACAGATTATGCCACGGACGAAATTACCACCATCCTGCGCCGTAATCACAAGCTGAAAGAAAATGATGACGATGACTTCACCATCCGTAGCCAGCAGGAACTCAGTACGATGCTGAATTCTACCACTGACTTGATGACCACACTTTTGGCATGTATTGCCGGCATTTCTCTGGTAGTAGGTGGTATCGGTATCATGAACATTATGTATGTCAGCGTAACCGAACGTACGCGTGAAATCGGTCTGCGTATGTCCGTAGGAGCACGTGGTGTGGATATTCTTTCACAATTCCTGATTGAGGCCATCCTTATTAGTATTACAGGTGGCATCATTGGAGTCATCATCGGCTGCGGAGCCTCATTCATTGTGAAGAACGTAGCCCACTGGCCCATCTATATCCAGGCATGGAGTGTATTCCTCTCCTTTGCTGTCTGTACCGTCACTGGTGTATTCTTCGGCTGGTATCCGGCTAAGAAAGCAGCTGATCTGGATCCGATAGAGGCAATCAGATACGAGTAACAGTGATTAGTGGTTAGTGATTAGTTGTTAGTTGGGAATTTGACTACGCTGCACAGCAATTAATCACTAATCACTAAACGCTAATCACTAAATTTACCTATTTTTGTAACATGATTATGCAAGAACCCAAAACACGCCGGATTGTAGAAGTCCTCATTCATATCATCGGATGGGGCATCGTTTTTGCTTTCCCATTTCTACTGATGAACCGCAGTGGATTCACGGTTAGCTGGGTGGACTACCTGCGTCATGGCAGTGCAGTTCCGATATCGTTCCTTATCGTGTTTTATATAAACTACTGCTTCTTTATTCCCCGCTTTCTGTTTGAGGGACGAATTAAACAGTATGTCTTACTGAACCTCCTGCTTATACTTTGCACCGCTATTGGTGTACACTTCTGGCAGGATTTCATCTTCCATACTTATGTGAAGTCCACTCCTCCCAAGCGTCCCGGACCTCCCAGTTGGATATTTATTCTGCGCGACGTATTCTCAATGGTTCTCACTGTCGGTCTGGCAGCTGCTATCCGTATGAGCGGTCGCTGGATAAAAGTGGAAGCTGCCCGTCGTGAGGCAGAGAAAAGCCGTACAGAAGCTGAATTGAAAAACTTGCGTAATCAACTGAATCCGCACTTCCTGCTCAATACCCTGAACAATATCTATGCCCTTATCGCTTTTGATAGCGATAAAGCACAAGCTGCTGTCCAAGAGTTGAGCCGTCTTTTGCGCCATGTTCTCTACGATAACCAACAAAACTTTGTTGCCTTGGGCAAAGAAATGGACTTCATCCGCAACTATATCGAGCTGATGCGTATCCGTCTTGCCTCCAACGTGACCGTAGAGACCCAAATCGATGTCCGTGCCGATAGCCGTACGGAAATAGCCCCACTCATTTTCATCTCCCTCATAGAGAATGCCTTCAAACATGGCATCTCCCCTACTGAGCCCAGCTTTATCCGCATCCATTTCAGCGAAAGTCCCGGTCAGGTGTGCTGTGAAATAACCAACAGCTACCATCCCAAAAGCCAAGCTGATAAAAGTGGAAGTGGTATAGGGCTGGAGCAGGTACGGAAACGTCTGGAACTGACCTATCCCGGTCGGTATGAATGGAAGCAGGGAGTAAGTGATGACAGAAAAGAATATAAATCAATATTGGTGATAAGGTTATAAAGTGATAGGGTTATAGAGTGATAAAGTAATATCACCCTATCACATTATCACTCTATCACTCTATAACCCTTAAATATTCAACATTATGAACTTGACTTGTGCCATAGTAGACGACGAACCATTAGCTTTAGACCTATTGGAAAGCTACGTCAATAAGACCCCGTTCCTGACATTGGACGGAAAGTATTCCAGTGCCGTACAGGCTATGAAAGAGCTACCGGAGAAGCGAGTTGACTTGCTCTTCCTTGACATACAAATGCCGGAACTTAATGGCCTCGAGTTCTCTAAAATGATAGATCCGCATACCCGCATCGTATTTAGTACCGCTTTTGAGCAATACGCCATCGACGGTTATAAAGTAAATGCCTTGGATTATCTGTTAAAGCCAATCTCTTACGTAGATTTTTTGCAGGCAGCAAACAAAGCAGTGCAATGGTTTGAACTATTGCAGCAACCCAAAGAAGAAATTGAAAGCATATTTGTAAAAAGCGACTATAAACTGGTGCAAATAGAGCTTAAAAAGATACTTTATGTGGAGGGTTTGAAAGATTATGTTAAGATTTATACAGAGGATAACACCCGGGCTATATTATCTCTTATGAGCATGAAATCAATGGAGGAATTATTGCCAGCTTCTCGTTTCATGCGGGTTCACAGATCTTATATTGTCCAGAAAGAAAAAATAAGAGTTATTGACCGCGGACGAATTGTGTTCGATAAAACGTATATCCCCGTCAGCGATAGTTATAAACAAGTATTTCAAGCATTCCTGGATAAAAGAAGTTAGAATATAACATTCATTTGTCGATAAAATATCCGAATCCGTCGACAAAACATAATTTCCTATTGCATATTAAAAAATGTTTTTTTACCTTTGCATCGAACAGATAAAGGAAGTTGTGAAACTTCCCCCAATAGAATAGTTTAGTTAAGTCTAGTTTAGTTTTTGTGTGAAGCACTTCCTCCGTGAGCGAACGACAGGAAGTGCTTTTTTGTGTATCTCAACTATTCCACTCACTTTATTCCCAAAAATTGGAAAGGTTTTGCAGTAACAAACTCTTTAGCAGTATTTCCCGCATACGTCTTACCATCAAGGAGGTTCAACTTCTTGACGGGTGCTTTCTCTGAAAAATCCACATCCTTGAAGTCAACCCAGAATACATTGGGATATAAAGTAGATTCAAAGTAATAAACTTTATCCTTTTGATCGGAAACCGTTCTCCAACGCGTTGAAGATATGTTCGGCTGATCAGGAGTACTAATGCCAAACGGAACAGAAGTATTGCGTATCACGCTAAAAACACTGGCCAGTGCCGTACGTGTATCTTCGGTCTTAGGAATTGCATTAATATAGAATGAAGCCCTCACAAAACGGTCGGCAGCCCGGTTAGTGCCGGGTAAGAAGGTCGTTCCTCCAATAGTCTTCCAATAATCATCAAGTGCCAGTTGCTGGTCAAAAACGGGTGAATTGGTCATCACCTGATAGGACCTGTTATGGTGTATATTCAGCTTTCCATCTATATATTCAAAGATAGCATTATCACCCGTAGCATCTGAAATGGAGAGATGAAGAGTAGCCATACGTGTACCGTCAGGCATCATATCCGATACCACATCGAAGGTATTCTTTTCTATTTCGGAAACCGCTTCACTCACCGTTGCAAAATTATCAAGCATATATTGCACCCAGGCAGCTATGGACAAAGCCGGTTTTTCACCATTCCATTGAGGATAAGACGATTCTGCCAACCATAATAAATTAGCAACGAGTCCTTTCTCATTCATGCCGTCAGTGCTACATATATCATAAGCCGAAGTAACGACACTACCATATTTGGATTTCCAACGCATCGGGTCCTTTCCCACCTCTCCATTACGCTCCATGCCTCGCGGAAAGATCCAGATATTACTACGGGTATCTTCCTTCCAATCCATGGTACGGCCTGTTATCACCATATCTTTGTTTCCTTGATAAACTACACGTGTACAAGCCCTTACACGTTTCTGAGGTATTACTGAAAAGATAATCACAAGCGCGGTGATTAAAAATACATTTGTCTTACACATAATTATCTGATATTAAGTTGTTAGTAAGTATGAATACTAACAAAAGTACAGACTACAAAGTTCTTAAAAGAACCGGGAGACTATCTACCGGAAATAAATAAATATTAAAATTGAAAACAAACCACAAGAAATGCTGTTGGAAGGGGAAACTTAAAAACGATAACAGTTATGAATTACGGTATTAGTATCCTTTTCAGGGCTATCCCACTGCTGATGGCTCTCTTCTGTTTTGGCTACGGAGCCTTTGTGCTCGACATGGGGACGGACGTAAACCGATTTGTTGCCGGGCCCGTAGTATTTTCATTAGGAATGATATGCATTGCATTGTTTGCTACTGCAGCTACCATCATCCGGCAACTCATCCACACATACAGTACTGCGGCAAAATACGTATTGCCTATTCTCGGCTATCTGGCTGCAATAGTATGTTTCATTGGTGGAATGACTTATATAAATGACGGTATTACTGCCGCCCATTTCGTAGCAGGGCACGTCATTTGTGGAGTAGCATTTATCACCGCCTGCGTAGCTACCACTGCCACTGCATCCACCCGTTTCACTCTAATCCCACAAAACTCAAAACGAACGGATCATACCGTACCGGCAAAAGCTTTCTCATCTGCACAAGGAGATGCGCTGATTATTCTTGCTGTCATCTTTGCTGTAATTACATGGGTATGGACTTTCTGGCTATTAGGACAAAGCAGCACTCATGTTGCTTATTTCGTAGCCGGACATGTTATGGCAGGATTAGCTTGCATATGCACCAGCTTAGTGGCACTTGTAGCTACCATATCACGCCAGATACGGAACACTTATGCCGGTTCGGAACGAAAATGGTGGCCTGCCCTTGTATTGGCAATGGGTACACTTAGTATCCTCTGGGGACTTTGGATACTGACTGACATCGATCCTGATAAGTCCTCCATCGGATATATAATGATAGGTCTGGGTTTGGTTTGTTACAGCATTTCCAGTAAAGTGATCCTACTGGCAGTTATCTGGCGGAATGTCTTCAAACTGGCGAATCGCATTCCGCTTATTCCAGTACTCACTGCACTGACCTGCCTTTTCTTATCTGCCTTTATGTTTGAAATGGCGACACTGGACGACGTTTACTTTGTTCCTGCACGTGTATTGGCCGGATTAGGAGGCATCTGCTTCACACTGTTCTCCATCGTCAGCATCCTCGAAAGCGGGACATCCAACTCATAAATCACTCTCTCAATAATTGCTTTTATGGATGGGCTAAGGTTTTGCCAGCTCATCCATAAATACTTCTACATTCCATGCATGATGGGCTACATAGGCAGCCGGACCGGTATCACCCGAATCCAGAATATCCTGCACGACATTAGCCTTATTTCTGCCTGTAACGAAGAAGATCAATTGCTTGGCATTGAATAACAGACAGCCGGTCATAGCAATACGCTTCTGACCGTTGTAAGGATTCACACTCACCTCATAAGGATGAAAGGAAGAAAGTAAATGCTCCTGTCCGGGAAAAATAGACGAGGTATGTCCATCTTCGCCAGCACCGAGCAACACAATGTCAAGAGCCGGGAATCCATGCCAGAGAGATGCATGACAACGTACTACACTGGAGTAACGCTTCGCCTCATTGTCGGGACGATTGTTACCATCGATAGGAAAAATGTATTCCTCCGGCATATGAACCTTATCCAACAACAAACGGCGCATAGTGCCATAATTACTTTCTGAATCTTCGGCAGGCACACAACGTTCATCCACCCAATAGATGCGCATACGCAACCAGGGAGTGGCATCCTTGAACTCATCCGCCCACAAATCGAACATGAGCGAAGGCGTACTGCCTCCGCTGAATGCTATGTGGAAAATCTTTTGCGGCTCTGCCTCCATCAGACTTATGATGTGTTTGATAAGAGCTCGTGCCGTTTCAACAGCTGTACTATAGATATAAGTTTTCATAACTCACAATATTGATCAGTGTTCGTTAAGTTTTTACACGGATTGGTCCAGTCAGCACCATGTTCGTGCATCATAGCTTCACTCTCCAGAGGTCCCCAGGTTCCGACGGGATAGCCATAGAGAGGTGCATCCGGATATTCGTTCCAATAGCGCAATACCGGATCGAAGAAACGCCAGGAAGCTTCGACGGCATCACTACGAGTGAAAAGGGTCGGATCACCCTGAATACAGTCTTCTATCAGGCGGGCATAAGCATCACCTGTAGCCTTTCCGCCCAATTGGTCATAACTGAAATCCATCATCACCTGCTTCACATCGAATCCCGGACCGGGCACTTTCATACCAAACTTCAGTACGATGCCCTCATTGGGTTGCAAGCGAAGGATAAGTTTATTAGCCCGCGGACAATGTCCGCCATGGCAATGAAACATCTGATGCGGTGTCTCACGGAAATGCACTACAATCTCCGTCACCTTCGTAGGCATCTGCTTTCCTGTGCGGATGTAGAAAGGTACACCACTCCAGCGCCAGTTATCGATACCGATTTTCATGGCAATGTAAGTTTCAGTGCGCGAGTCGGCAGGAACGTTCTTTTCTTCACGGTAGCCCTTTTTAGAACCGGAAGCCGTATATTGCCCGCGGACTATATGTTCATTCAAATCTTCATCCGTCAGAGGTTTCAAGGATTCATAGACCTTCACCACTTCATTACGGAAATTGTCAGCCGTAAAAACTGCAGGAGGTTCCATAGCGGTAAGAGCTACCAACTGGATAAGATGGTTCTGCACCATATCCCGCAAAGCTCCTGTTCCATCATAGAAACCGCCACGCTGTTCAATACCCAGATTCTCTACTGCAGTAACTTCTATATAATCGATATAATTACGGTTCCACAGCGGTTCGAAGATGCCGTTGGCAAAACGGAAAGCAAGAATATTTTGAGCTGTTTCTTTACCGAGAAAATGATCGATACGATAAATCTGGTGCTCCTCAAAGACGGAAGCATATATTTTGTTTAGTTCTTGTGCTGACTTCAGGTCGTAGCCGAAAGGTTTCTCAACGATGATACGGGTATGCTTACGATTCAATCCGGCTTTTTTCAGATGCAGGGGAATAACTCCATAAAGTGAAGGAGGCGTAGCAAGATAGAACAGCAAATTATCCGGAGCTTTCTCACCTGTGATTTCCTGTAAACGCTTGCCCAACATTTCGTAACCTTCTTCTTTGGCAGGATCTATGCTGAGATAATGTAAATGAGTACAGAATTCCTTCATCCCTACTTCAGCGGGAGTGACAAAATGTTCCAGTTCATTCAATATATAGTCACGGTAAGTATCATCCGCGTAGTCTGTGCGCCCAATTCCTAAAATGCTAAACTCTTCCGGCAACCGATTATCTTTATAAAGAGAGTAGAGTGCCGGCATAAGTTTGCGCTTCGTCAGGTCACCCGAGGCGCCGAATATGATCATTACAAATTTACTCATTTAATTTAGTGATTAGTGGTTAGTGATTAGTAGTTAGTGACTACACATTATATGTACCTGATTTTGTATCTCCGCCATGTCCGGTCCAGTTCTCATGGAAGAATTGCCCGCGAAGTTCATCAGTACGTTCGAAAGTATGTGCACCAAAGTAATCGCGTTGTGCCTGAATCATATTGGCAGGTAACTTCGCAGATACCAGTGAATAGAAATAGTTCAGTGCAGAAGAGAAAGCAGGAACAGGCAGTTCTTCTTTCATTGCATGAGCTACAAGATGCTTCCAGCCCGAAAGCAATTCTTTAATTTCTTCCCGGAAGTAAGGAGCAAGCAGCAAGTGCTTCGGCTTCTGTGATGCTTCAAAAGCTGCAGCTATGTCATTCAGGAATACACTACGGATAATACAACCACCACGCCACATACGGGCAATGGATGCCAGATCGAGATCCCAACCGAAAGTATCGGATGCCTTTTGCAATACAGCAAAACCTTGTGCATAAGATACCAATTTGGAAGCATACAAGGCCGAATAAATATCCTTCACCAGTTCCGGTTTATTATATACCACTTGCGAACGCTGGCAAGCGAATTGCTTGGAAGCCGCTTCACGCAGATTTTTCTGTGCCGAAAGGCTACGCTCAAAAACAGCCGTAGCAATCAGTCCCAAGGGCATTCCCAGTTCCATAGCATTGATAACAGACCATTTACCAGTACCTTTCTGTCCGGCAGTATCCAAAATCTTATCAATCAGATATCCACCTGCCTTATCTTTATGACGTAAAATGTTGGCAGTGATTTCTATCAGATAACTGCGCAATTTACCCTCATTCCAATGAGCAAATACAGAAGCCATCTCTTCATTATCCAGTTGCAATAGATTCTTCATCACCCAGTAGGCTTCGGCAATCAGCTGCATATCGCCATACTCGATACCATTATGTATCATCTTGACAAAGTGTCCCGAACCAGCCGGACCAATCCAATCACAGCAAGGAGTACCATCGGCAGCACGTGCAGCGATACTTTGCAGAATGGGTTTCACTTCATCCCAGGCAGTAACAGAACCACCCGGCATAATAGAAGCACCATTCAGCGCCCCTTCTTCTCCGCCGGAAACACCAGCTCCGACAAAGCGAAAACCTTTCTGTTCGGCCAATGCCACACGGCGATTGGTATCTTCATAATTTGAATTTCCACCATCTATTAGTATATCTCCCGGAGAAAGATACGGAAAAAGCTGTTCCATCAACTCATCTACCGCATTACCCGCACGAACCATCATCATGATTTTGCGCGGTGTAGAAATGGACTCCACAAAGTCGGGTATTTCAGTATATCCTTCAATAGTCTTTCCCTTGGCACGGCCATTGGTAAAGCGTTCTACCACGCCTTCTTCTACTCCCGGAACGGTTCGATTATACACGGATACGTGCCATCCCTTATCTGCCATGTTCAAGGCCAGATTCTCCCCCATTACGGCAAGTCCAATTAAGCCGATGTCTGTCTTTTGTTTGTTTTTGGTCATAACTTGCATTTTTTTGTTATTGTTTCATTGAAATGGAAACAATATGCCAAGGGCATTTGTTCGTATGAATTTCGAATAAAAATCGTACTTTTGCAAACATGACTACATTTCACCTGAAAAACTTAAATACAGATTTATGAAAAAACTACATATCGGACTACTGCCGCGTATCATAATAGCCATAGCATTGGGTATTCTTTTGGGTAATTTTCTTCCCGGAGGTATGGTACGCTTTTTCGTTACGTTCAACGGTATTTTCAGTGAGTTCCTGAACTTCTCCATACCACTTATTATTGTAGGGTTAGTAACAGTAGCAATTGCCGATATTGGTAAAGGTGCCGGAAAACTATTATTAATTACAGCACTGATTGCTTACGGAGCAACCTTGTTTTCCGGTTTTTTGTCTTACTTTACTGGTGTAACTGTATTTCCACACCTGATAGAATCGGGAGTTCCGCTGGAAGAGGTCAGTGAAGCGCAAGGCATCTTGCCTTTCTTTTCTGTTGCCATACCTCCGCTGATGAATGTTATGACAGCTCTGGTATTAGCTTTCATGTTAGGACTTGGGCTTGCTCAACTGAAAAACGATACGTTGAAGAATGCTGCACGCGATTTCCAGGAAATTATTATTCGCATGATCAGTGCAGTCATTCTGCCATTGCTCCCTATTTACATATTCGGTATATTCCTTAATATGACACATTCGGGACAGGTATTCTCTGTATTAATGGTCTTCATAAAAATAATCGGTGTGATCTTCCTGCTGCATATCTTCCTTTTAGTGTTCCAGTATTGCATAGCTGCACTATTCGTCCGTAAGAATCCCTTTAAATTATTGGGACGGATGATGCCTGCCTATTTCACCGCCTTAGGTACACAGTCTTCTGCTGCCACTATTCCTGTCACATTGGAACAGACTAAAAAGAATGGGGTATCATCTGACATAGCAGGTTTTGTGATTCCACTTTGTGCTACGATACATCTATCCGGAAGTACGCTCAAGATAGTTGCATGCGCCCTTGCCTTGATGATGATGCAGGGTATACCTTTCGATTTCCCACTATTTGCCGGTTTTATTTTCATGCTGGGAATCACCATGGTAGCGGCTCCCGGAGTTCCTGGTGGTGCTATCATGGCATCTTTGGGTATATTGCAGTCCATGCTTGGTTTCGATGAATCGGCACAAGCATTGATGATTGCGCTCTACATTGCGATGGATAGCTTCGGTACTGCCTGTAATGTGACGGGAGACGGGGCGATTGCGTTGGTAGTGGATAAGATATATAAATGAAAAAAGTTTTGTTTTCTCGTAAAAAACAACGAATTTTGTCCTCTTAAAATCAATTTATAACGAAGCCTACAATATGAAAACAGCTCTAATCTCCGGAATAACAGGTCAGGACGGTTCGTTTCTTGCCGAATTCTTATTACAAAAAGGATATGAAGTTCACGGTATTCTCCGCCGTTCATCCTCATTCAATACAGGACGTATCGAACACTTGTACTTCGACGAATGGGTGCGCGACATGAAACAGAAACGTACTATTAACCTGCATTACGGCGATATGACGGATAGCAGTTCGCTCATTCGAATCATTCAGCAGGTGCAACCGGATGAAATCTATAATCTTGCCGCACAAAGTCATGTAAAGGTATCTTTTGATGTACCGGAATACACAGCTGAAGCGGACGCCATTGGTACACTCCGTATGCTGGAAGCTGTCCGCATCCTGGGCATGGAGAAAAAAACAAAGATTTATCAGGCATCTACTTCGGAACTCTACGGAAAAGTACAGGAAGTTCCTCAAACGGAAACAACGCCTTTCTATCCCCGTAGCCCGTACGGAGTAGCCAAACAATATGGTTTCTGGATTACCAAAAACTACCGCGAAAGTTATGGAATGTTTGCCGTAAACGGTATCCTTTTCAATCATGAAAGTGAACGCAGAGGTGAGACATTTGTAACCCGCAAGATTACGCTGGCTGCTGCACGCATAGCACAAGGTTTTCAGGATAAATTGTATTTAGGTAATCTGGACGCACGCCGTGACTGGGGATATGCGAAAGATTATGTAGAGTGTATGTGGCTCATTCTTCAGCATGATACACCGGAAGATTTCGTGATTGCCACAGGAGAAATGCATACTGTTCGTGAGTTTGCCACACTCTCCTTCAAAGAAGTAGGTATTGAACTGCGTTGGGAAGGTGAAGGTATCGAAGAAAAAGGCATTGATGTGAAGACAGGCAAAATCATTGTAGAAGTAGATTCAAAATACTTCCGTCCTGCCGAAGTTGAACAATTGCTGGGTGATCCTACCAAAGCCAAAACACTTTTGGGCTGGAACCCAAGACAAACCAGCTTTGAAGATCTCGTGAAGATTATGGCAACGCATGACATGAAGTTTGTGAGAAAGCTGTATCTGAGATCACAAGAGAATTAATACATAAAACTTAAAATATAATGTTAGACAAAAACGCCAAAATCTACGTAGCAGGTCATCGTGGCCTGGTAGGTTCTGCAATCTGGAAGAACCTGCAAGATAAAGGATATACCAATCTTATTGGCAAAACCCACAAAGAAGTCGACTTACTGGACGCCATTGCCGTTCGTAGATTCTTTGATGAAGAACAACCGGAATATGTATTCCTTGCTGCCGCTTTCGTAGGCGGCATCATGGCAAACAGTATCTATCGTGCCGATTTCATCTACAAGAACCTGCAAATACAACAGAACGTCATCGGAGAAAGCTTCCGCCACAATGTAAAGAAACTCCTCTTCCTGGGCAGCACTTGCATTTATCCACGCGATGCCGAGCAACCCATGAAAGAAGAAGTACTTCTTACCTCTCCCCTGGAATACACCAATGAACCCTATGCCATAGCTAAGATTGCCGGACTGAAAATGTGCGAAAGCTTCAACCTGCAATACGGTACAAATTATATTGCTGTAATGCCTACCAACCTCTATGGCCCGAACGATAATTTCGATCTGGAACGCAGTCATGTACTTCCTGCCATGATTCGCAAGATACACCTTGCCCACTGTCTGAAACAAGGTGATTGGGATGCCATACGCAAAGACCTGGATCTCCGTCCCGTAGAAGGCATTGACGGAACCGGCAGCAAAGAGGATATTCTCACCATTCTTGCTAAATACGGTATCAGTGACAATGAAGTGAAACTTTGGGGTACCGGTACACCGCTTCGCGAATTCCTTTGGAGCGAAGAAATGGCAGATGCCAGTGTATTCGTCATGGAACATGTAGACTTCAAAGACACCTATAAACCAGACGATAAAGACATTCGTAACTGCCACATCAATATAGGTACAGGTAAAGAAATCTCCATCCGCAACCTTGCCGAACTGATTGTTTCTACTGTAGGCTACAAAGGCCAACTGAGTTTCGATAGTAGCAAACCGGACGGCACCATGCGTAAGCTGACCGACCCTTCAAAACTACATTCTCTGGGTTGGCACCACAAAGTAGAAATAGAAGAAGGCGTACAACGCATCTATCATTGGTATTTAAAATCGTAAATATTTCAATAGCCCTGGCCATATTTTAATATGCCAGGGCTAAATTATATACATATCCCGCTTTTTTTAGCTAAAAATTTGCTTTCTTTTGATAAAGCCTTATATTTGCACAAATTTCAAATAAATGTGCAATATATAATATCATGGAACAAAGCTTTATCGCCTACATTGAGAATAGTATTAAAGAGAATTGGGACCTTGATGCCCTGACAGATTATAATGGCGCTACCCTACAATATAAAGATGTAGCCCGCAAAATAGAGAAAGTACATTTAATCTTCGAAGCAAGCGGTATTAAAAAAGGCGATAAGATAGCCATCTGTGGACGTAATAGCTCACACTGGGGAGTCACCTTCCTTGCCACACTTACCTACGGAGCAGTTGCAGTTCCTATCCTTCATGAGTTCAAAGCGGACAATGTACACAACATTGTCAATCACTCCGAAGCAAAATTACTCTTTGTGGGCGACCAGGTATGGGAAAACCTCAACGAATCTGCCATGACTATCCTGGAAGGCATCATTCTGATGACGGACTTCTCCATTCTCATCTCACGCACACAGAAACTGGATTACGCCCGTGAACATCTGAACGAATTGTTCGGCAAGAAATACCCCAAGAATTTCCGTAAGGAACACATTGAATATCACAAAGATCAGCCCGAAGAACTGGCAGTCATCAACTATACTTCCGGAACAACGAGTTACTCCAAGGGGGTAATGCTGCCCTACCGCAGCCTGTGGTCCAATACGGCATTCGCATTCGAAGTATTGCCATTGAAAGCCGGAGACAAGATTATCTCCATGTTGCCAATGGCACACATGTACGGGTTGGCATTCGAATTCCTGTACGAGTTTTCAGCAGGATGTCAGATCTACTTCCTAACCCGCATGCCAAGCCCCAAAATCATTTTCCAGGCATTCTCGGAAGTGAAGCCCCACCTTGTAGTGGCTGTACCGCTTATTATAGAAAAGATCATTAAGAAGAACGTGCTTCCGAAACTGGAAACACCTACCATGAAGCTATTGCTGAAAGTTCCCATCATCAATGACAAGATTAAAGCAACTGTACGCGAAGGAGTAGTCAATGCTTTCGGCGGGCGTTTTGCAGAAGTCATCGTAGGCGGTGCCGCTTTCAATCAGGAAGTAGAACAATTCCTGCACATGATAGAATTCCCCTACACGGTAGGTTATGGGATGACAGAATGTGGTCCGATTATCTGTTACGAAGACTGGTCACGCTTCAAACCGGGTTCCTGCGGTAAGGCGGTTCCGCGTATGGAAGTGAAAGTCCTTTCTTCCGATCCGGAAAATATACCGGGGGAAATCGTATGCCGCGGACCGAATGTTATGCTTGGATACTATAAAAATGAAGAAGCCACACGTGAAGCAATCGACGCTGACGGTTGGCTGCATACAGGCGACCTTGCACTAATGGACGCCGAAGGGAATATCACCATCAAAGGCCGCAGCAAGAATATGTTGCTCGGTTCCAGTGGACAAAATATATACCCCGAAGAAATAGAAGATAAGTTGAATAACATGCCGTACGTTGCCGAAAGTATTATCGTGCAGCAGAATGAAAAGCTTGTCGGACTGGTATATCCGGACTTCGACGATGCCTTTGCACACGGTCTGACTACCGCAGATATAGAACGGGTCATGGAAGAAAACCGTGCCACGCTAAACACCATGTTGCCTGCATACAGCCAGATATTCAAAATGAAAATCTATCCCGAAGAATTTGAGAAAACTCCAAAACGCTCCATTAAACGATTCTTATACCAGGAAGCAAAGGGATAAGATTGTAATTAACCGACTAACCTTTATTAAAGTATTATCTCAAATGAAAAGCGAATTATTAATATCGGCTGCCATGATTCCAATGTGGGGCATGGCAGGAGAAGCGATTGCAGCATCTCCGGAAAAAGGTGTGCCGAAAGAAAAGCAACGTCCGAACATTGTTTTGTTTCTGGTTGATGACATGGGATGGCAGGATACTTCTCTGCCCTTCTGGACTCAACGGACACACTACAACGACACCTACCATACACCGAACATGGAACGTCTGGCAACACAAGGCAAGATGTTCACACAAGCGTATGCCTGCAGTATCAGTTCCCCTACCCGTGTCAGCCTTTTCACAGGAATGAATGCAGCCCGCCATCGCGTAACCAGTTGGACATTACGTAAAAATACCACTCACGAACAACCCGACTCAGTAATGACCTATCCCGAATGGAATGTAAACGGCATTTGCCAGGAACCGGGAATTGAACGTACTACCCAAGTGACTACGTTGGCACAGGTACTTAAAGATAACGGTTACCAGACCATACATTGCGGTAAAGCCCATTTCGGAGCAAATGATACACCTGGAGCCGATCCGCTGACAATGGGATTCGAAGTGAATATAGCCGGACATGCAGCCGGATCACCTGCCAGTTATTACGGCAAAAATAATTTTGGGAATAAGCCGGATGGCAAAAGTCCGTTAGCTGCCGTTCCCGGATTGGAGCAATATCATGGCACGGATACTTTCCTCAGCGAAGCACTTACATTAGAGGCTATGAAAGCTTTGGATAAGGCACAGCAAAAGGATAAACCATTTTTCCTATACATGGCTCATTATGCCATTCATACTCCCATACAACCCGATTATCGTTTTTACCAGAAATATCTGGATAAAGGGCTTCCTCCCGTAGAAGCAGCTTATGCCACCCTCATCGAAAGCATGGACAAGAGCTTGGGAGACCTGATGGATTATCTGGAACGTAACCAGCTAACAGACAATACTGTAATCCTTTTCATGTCCGACAATGGCGGACTGGCCGCACATACCCGCGCCGGAGAACTCCATACTCAGAACTACCCACTCAACAGTGGAAAAGGTTCCGCCTATGAAGGAGGTATCCGCGAACCAATGATCGTAAGCTGGCCTGGTGTAGTGGCTCCCGATACGAAATGCGGAGATTATCTTATGATTGAAGACTTTTATCCGACCATCCTCGAAATAGCAGGTATTCAAGAATATACCACCGTACAACAACGGGACGGCATCAGCTTCATGCCATTGCTAACGGGAAAAGGGAAGGTAAAAGACCGCGATATCTATTGGCACTATCCTCATAGCTGGGGACCTTCGGGGCCGGGTATCGGAGCAACTTGCTCCATTCGTTCCGGTGACTGGAAACTCGTCTACTACTTTGTAGACGGTAAGCGTGAACTATTCAATATCCCCGCTGATATCAGCGAGAAAAACGACGTGGCAATGGAAAACCCACGCATTGTAAAGAAATTAGCACAGAAATTAAGTAACTACCTTCGGTCGGTAGATGCACAGCGTCCTACGCTCCGTGCAACCGGTAACTTAGCGCCCTGGCCGGATGAAATTAAAGATTAAAATCAATGAGAAGATTATTTCCATCTATTATTGCATTACTGATGGTTGCAGGAACACTTTCTGCACAGACTACAGACAACAAATCGACTGAAACAACCAAGAAAAACAGAGAACCTGTCGGCATCAATCTCTCCCTGTGGAAGAATATGTCCACACAACAGACTGATACTGTAGGAAGTACTTGTTTCAACCTCGGCCTATTCTCTTCTATGAACCGTCTGAACGGCGTGGGTATCAATCTACTGGGTAGTGTGGTATACCGTGACATGAACGGTGTACAGGTTACAGGTCTTGCCAACCTGGTAGGAGGCAGCATGTGTGGTGTTCAGATAGCAGGTATCAGTAATGTGAACGGAGATAATCTCTGTGGTGTATCCTTGTCCGGTTTAGTCGGTATCACAGGAAATCATGCACAAGGTGTTATATTCTCCGGACTTACCAATATTGTAGGAGACAATGCCAGTGGTGTTCTCATTGGTGGCTTGCTGAACATTGCCGGAGAGAATTCTTCGGGAGCACATATTGCAGGATTAGCCAACATTTCAGGCGAAGATTTCATTGGTATCACCGCTTCCGGCTTGCTGAACATTGTAGGCGAAAATCTGCGAGGCGTACAAATCAGCGGTTTGGGTAACATCACAGGAGAAAACATGCAAGGTTTACAGATATCCGGTCTGGGTAATGTGGTAGGTGAACACTTCACAGGAGCACAAGTTGCCCCTTTCAATTTTGCCGGAAAAGGAAAAGGCGTACAGATTGGATTAGTCAACTATTATAAGAATAGTTTCGACGGTTTCCAGTTAGGTCTGGTCAATGCCAATCCGGATACTAAAGTGCAGTTAATGCTTTTCGGAGGCAATGCTACAAAACTGAATGTAGGTGCTCGCTTCAAGAACAATCTGTTCTATACCATCTTAGGCGGTGGTACGCACTATCTGGATTTCAGCGATAAGTTTTCAGCCTCTCTCTTCTATCGTGCAGGTCTTGAGCTTCCCCTATATAAGCAATTATTTATCAGCGGTGACCTGGGCTTCCAGCACATCGAAAACTTCAAGAACAAAGACTATGGCTTCCCTGCACGCCTTTACGCTCTCCAGGCACGTGTCAATCTGGAATACCGTCTAAATGACCGCTTAGGTGTATTCGTAACAGGTGGTTATGGTAGCAGCCGTTACTACACCAAAGGGGGCACTTATGATAAGGGGGTGATTGTGGAAGGAGGAGTAGTGTTATTTAAATACTAATTCTTCTCCTTTATAAAGCCCGTCCTATACGCCACCAATAGTTTCTTCAAGTCTTGTATCTGCGTCACCAGTACTTTTCCTTTATCCGTATCTTTCACCATCATACGTTGTGAATTGAACTCTACGACAAAGGTATTAGACTTGATATCCTGCCCCTCTTCTATAGCTTTCTGGCGGCTTTGAAACGGTTCGTGTTGCACTAACTGCAAGCCATGCGAATGATACACCAATGTATATCCGGCAATACCGGTTTCCGGCTGATATGCCTTAGAAAACCCACCATCAATCACCAGCAACTTGCCATCCGCCTTTATCGGTTTCTCACCCTTAATAATCTTCACGGGCACATGACCATTAATAATGTGTGAATGAGGTCCTGTAACCTCAAACTCCGCAAGAATGCGTTCACAAATATCAGCACGGTTACGCAGAGTATAATAATATCCTTTCGTCTCCTTGGACAAATCTTTGTCTTCAATGAAATAGCGTTCAAAAGTCGCCATCTTATCTTTGTCAAACGATGGAGCATCCGGGCCACACCACATATACCACACATAATCCAATGCAAAACTCTTCTCCTCCGTACCGTCTTCATCGAAGTAAGCCGTACGGATCAACTGGTCTGTCTTACACAATAATTTCCTGCCCCAATACTCCTTCTTTCCAATGCGGACATGTTTGAAACTACCATCCTCATTCAAAGGCATAGAAGCATGGTACAGCAAATTACTGTTACAAACCAGATACATTCCTCCATATGTAAACAGGCAACGCATATGCTTCTTCAACTTCTCACTATTCATGAACGAAGCATGGATTTTATCCATCAGCTCCCGTTCCTCATCAGACAGACGATATGGATCAGCCGGATCTATGGTCGGGAAGTTTGTGTCACGCAATGGATATTCCTTTCCCTCGTATACAAAGACGCCTCTCTCAAAATCAATCTTATCCAGTAACTTCCGGTTCTGCATACCGAACTCCGGACGACGGTCTATAATCTCTGCTTCCAGCTTGAACTGTATCACCGTAATCGCCTTATGCATCTGCGTAATTAACCGTAAAGTCTTCTCATTATAATTACCGTCTGCAAAGTTCATCTTCGGAGCGAAGATTGTGCAGGGATCATCCGCATACGTATCCATGGCAAATGTGGCAAGTGGCAACAGGTTGATACCATATCCGTCCTCCAGTGTAGCCAGGTTGGCATAACGCATCGACATACGGATCACATTGGCAATACAGGCATCATTACCAGAAGCTGCTCCCATCCACAGAATATCATGATTTCCCCATTGAATATCAAAATTGTGATAATCACAAAGTGTATCCATAATGATGTGTGCTCCCGGGCCACGGTCGTAAATATCACCTACAATATGCAGAGAGTCAATTGTTAACCTCTGAATGAGATTACACATTGCAATGATGAAATCATCCGAACGCTTGGTGGAAATGATAGTACTGATAATTACATTGATATAGGCATGCTTGTTTGGCTCTACGCTCGATTCATGCAGCAACTCCTGAATAATGTACGAGAATTCAGCCGGAAGTGCCTTACGCACTTTAGAGCGTGTATATTTGGAAGAAACATTCTGGCATACCTTCACCAATTGATTCAGTGTAATCAGATACCAGTCATCCAGATCGGCTTCCTGCTCTTTAATCAACTGTAACTTTTCTTCGGGATAATAAATCAGAGTACATATTTCTTTCTTCTCACTCTCACGCAATGTATGCCCGAAGATTTCATTCACTTTCCGTTTCACCGCTCCCGAAGCATTCTTCAACACATGTTGAAAAGCTTCATATTCACCATGAATATCGGTCAGGAAATGCTCTGTCCCTTTCGGGAGGTTCAGAATGGCTTCCAGGTTAATAATTTCTGTACTGGCATCCGCAATCGTCGGAAAACTGCGTGACAGCAACTGCAAATAACGCAAGTCGCTCATGATGCTTTCAGGGGTAATATTACTCATGATATCTAATTACAATTTACAAATTACAAATTATATATGGGCTTGTGTCTTCATTTCAAACCTCAACTCTACGTTCCTAATCCTCAACTTTACGTTCCCAAACCTCAACTCTCAACTTAAAAAGAACATCAGCAGCACTTGGGCGATAATCACACGCAGGAACATGCACAAGGGATAAACCGTAGCATAAGAAACTGAAGGATTATCACCGGGAATGGTATCATTAACATAATTCAAAGCCATTGGATTCGCCATACTTCCGCACAGCATTCCGGCTACCGAACCGAAATCGACTTTCATCCAACGGAAAGCAATGACTCCCATTATCAACACAGGAACCACGGTTAGTGCACAGCCGATAGCTATCCACAACAACCCTTCCGGACGGAATACCGTATCAAAGAAATGAGCTCCCGCATCCAGTCCCAGACAGGCCAGGTAGAGTGACAAGCCCAAGGCACGTAGCATCAGGTTTGCGCTACGGGTTGTATAAGTCACCATATGCATGCGTGGTCCGAAAGTACCGATAAGGATACCCACGATAATCGGTCCTCCCGCCAGGCCCAGCTTTACAGGAGTACTGACACCGGGTATGGCAATAGGTATCGCTCCCAAAGCAAGGCCAAGGACAATACCCACGAATACAGCCACCAGATTAGGTTCCTTCAAGCTCTTCACTGCATTTCCCAAAACTCTTTCCACATTTTGTATAGCAGCGGCCTCCCCCACTACCGTCAACCGGTCGCCCAATTGCAAGGTAAGTTCCGCCGTAGCCAGCAGCAGCACCCCGCTACGATAGACGCGACTGATATTGATACCATAATGATTACGTAAATGGAGTGAACCGAGTTTCTTTCCATTCAGTTCCGGACGTGTCACCACGATACGCTGGGAGATCAACTGGCTATCAATGGCATTCCAGTCAATATCTTCCTTGTTCCAGTCCGTGTTTTCTTGCTCACCGAACAATACAGTCAAGGCAGGAACATTTCTTTCTGAAGTGATAACAAGCAAGCGGTCGCCTTCTTTAATCACTTTTTCAGAAGTGGGGATGCTGACATTCCCATCCCGCCACAAACGGGAGATCACAAACTTAGGATAACTCAACTGAGCTATATCCTTCACACTCATATTAAAGATTGCCGGATTGTGCACCTGGAATGCAACAATATAGGGTTTATTCACATCGTCTTTCTCCTTGACTTCCAAATCAGCCTTACGTACCAGCGCCTTACGTATCATCAGAATACCGAGAATAACTCCCACTACTCCTATCGGATATGCCACCGCACACCCCAGAGCTGGAGTATTCGCTTCGATTCCCATCTGTTTCAGCGTTTGCTGTGCAGCCCCCAGAGCCGGTGTATTCGTTGTTGCTCCGCAAAGGATACCTACCATATCCGGCAGAGAGACTCCCAACCCATAACTTCCCAGCAGTGTCATCAGCGTACCGATCAACACCACGCCTACTGCCAGCATATTCAATTGTACACCGCCTGTGCGGAACGAACTGAAGAAGCCAGGACCGACCTGCAGTCCCAGTGCATATACGAATATCACCAAGCCGAAGCTCTCCGCATAGTTCAGCATCTGCGGGTCTATAGACAATCCGAAATGCCCGGCAAGGATACCTGCAAAGAACACGAACGTCACTCCCAACGATATACCGCAGATATGTATCTTTCCCAGCCCCAAACCAATAGCAGAGATCAGCGAGAGCACCACAACCGCCTGTAGGGCGGAGTGTTCAATGAATAAACTGTATAACCAATCCAATGTTTTTACGTTTTATTGATTTCAGTCCGCAAAGATAGGAAGTATTTCCCGGAGAAAAGGAATAATTGCATAAAAAAAGCGGTCATCTATTTGATGACCGCTTTATTCCTTGTACACCCTCAGGGACTCGAACCCTGGACCCATTGATTAAGAGTCAATTGCTCTACCAGCTGAGCTAAGAGTGCATTAAATTTTCCGTAGTGGATACGAGAATCGAACTCGTATTGCATGCGTGAGAGGCATGTGTCCTAACCGTTAGACGAATCCACCGGCTGTTTGCGGAAGCGGGGGGATTCGAACCCCCGGTACAGTTACCCGTACGTCAGTTTAGCAAACTGGTGGTTTCAGCCACTCACCCACACTTCCTTAAACCTGCATTGTTTCTCAAATGCGGTGCAAATGTATGGGAAACTTTTGGACTATGCAAATCTTTCCATCATATTTTTTTCTGACTTTTTTCAGGAAAAGGTGTAATCTGTTAAAAGTCAAAAGCAAAGACTAAAAAAATAATTTATATAGGTATTAATGATGCTGTATCAGAATATACCCCGAAGAACTAATATTTGACCTATATCAAACTCTTTTCTCTTCCCATTCCGTACCTTTGCGCGATTTTTCATCACCGGATTTCAAACACATACGAAATGATACATCAGGAAAGCTTAAAAAAGCGACTTGCCAAACTCGCTGCCCCCATCTTTATAGAGACCCTGCTCATCATGATGCTGGGTGCTGTAGATACTATTATGTTGAGCCGCCACTCAGATAGTAGCGTTGCCGCCGTAGGAGTGGTCAACCAGATCATCATGCTTACTTTCCTTATATTCGAGGTTATCAACCTTGGCACCTCTGTTCTTTGCTCCCAATACCTCGGCGCACGCCTGCAGAAGAAAGTAGTCCAGGTAGTCGGCGTATCCATCCTTGTGAATATAGTGATCGGCGTCTCTGTCAGCTTGTTCCTTTTTTCCTGTGCCGGACCGATACTACGCCTCATGGGACTCACTCCCGAACTGATGACGGACGGTATGGACTATATGCGCATCGTGGGTGCTTTCGCTTTCTTTCAAGCTATCTCCCTAACCCTGTCCGCTTCCCTACGCAGTGCAAACAAAGCCATCTATCCAATGCTGGTAACCGTCGTTGTCAACATACTTAATATCATAGGTAACTACTCCCTTATCTTCGGTCGCTTCGGCTTCCCGGAACTTGGTGTAGAAGGTGCTGCCATTTCCACAGCTTTCAGCCGCGGAGTTTCCATGGTACTACTATTCATTATCCTGTTCCGCAAACATATCCACCGTTTCCCTGTCGCTTATTTCCGTCCATTCCCGTGGCCCGAGCTGAAGAACCTGATGAAAGTAGGCCTGCCCTCTGCCGGAGAGCAACTCTCTTACAGTTCATCGCAAGTAGTGATTACCTTTTTCATCAATATGCTGGGCGTCGAAGCACTGGCCACCCGTACCTACTGCGTCAACATTATCATGTTCGCCTACCTCTTCAGCATTGCCATGGCACAAGGAGGCGCCATCTGCATCGGTCATCTCATCGGAGAGGGAAAACCTCATGCTGCCTTCCTTATGGGAAAATACGTGATGAAGAAATCCGTAATGATCACCGTCATACTTTCCACGGTTCTGGCCGTCTTCGGAAACACCATTTTCCACTGGCTGACCTCCAACGAAGAGATCATCCGGCTGGGTACCACCATCCTCATCATTGACGTTATTCTCGAAATCGGACGACCTATCAATATTTTTGCCACGAACGCTCTGCGTGCAGCCGGCGACGTCAACTACCCGTTTTACGTCGGACTGGTGGTTCAGTGGAGCGTTGCCGTCGGGCTGGGATACATCTTCGGTATTCCTTTGGAATGGGGCATCTGTGGTATGTGGGTTGCCTTCCTGTTGGATGAAAACATCCGGGGAGCCATCTTCGTACGACGCTGGTATAGCATGAAGTGGACAACAAAGGGTTTTGTCGCTAAGCACTAATCATTTCACAAGATTTGATTTAAATCAAATCTTTCGTACCTTTGTGCCCGGAAACGGTTATAAATACCAGCGAACAATTATGGATACACTATTAAAAGAAACAGTTAATGCCACTGTGAACTCCCGTTATCCGGGTATGGCACCTGAGGGTAGAAAACTGATAGAAGATATTCTGATCCGCAAAGAGCTGGAAAAGGGTGAACTCCTATTCAAGGAAGGGCAAGTCTGCCACCACATGGTATTTGTGGGTAAAGGCATGATGCGCCAGTTCTATTACAAAAACGGTAAAGACGTCACCGAGCACTTTTCCTACGAAGGCTGTGTCATCATCTGCATAGAAAGTACATTGAAGCAAGAACCTACCCGCCTGATGGCAGAAGCTCTGGAACCTTGCACAGTATACCTCCTCCCCTACGATAAATTCATGAGATTGACAGAAATCTCCTGGGAAATCAATATGTTCTACCGTAAGATACTGGAGTACTCACTCATCGTATCTCAAGTGAAAGCTGACTCCTGGCGATTCGAAACAGCACGCGAACGCTACAACATGCTGATGCATACCCATCCGGAGGTCATCAAACGGGCACCATTGTCACATATCGCATCTTATTTGCTGATGACGCCCGAAACCCTTAGCCGGGTACGCTCGGGCATACTGTAAAAAAGACAATATGAATCTACATTTTTTTGATTTATATCAAATCATATTCCCCAAGAACTCTCTAACTTTGCGCCATCAAAAAAGAAATAGAATTAGTTTTTATAAGGAAAGAGATTAGTTTTTAGGGTATAGATTAAAAAAGAGGTAACAATGTATAGAGGTTGTTACCTCTTTTTTCGTTCACTCCACAAAATTCATTTAAAAAACGTGTAGTAATGCAAACTTATTCATATATTTGTATTAATGGAAATGAAGCCACACGTAGCACTACTAAAAATAACGCTGTTGTTCACACTTATACTGGCGGGATGCCAGGGAAGTCCTGATAAAAAGACCCGCCTGCTGCAATTGCCACAGGAATTATTTCGGGATGGAGATATCGCTTTCAGAAGAGGAACAGGGATTACAAGTAGAGTGGTGCTGGCTGCAGACCGTGAAGGAACGTATTCGCATACCGGCATCCTGAAGAAGAAAGACGGACAATGGTATGTGATACATGCTGTGCCCGGCGAACCGGATTTCAAAGACGATCCGGATCGTGTAAAAATGGAGACAGTTGAAGTGTTTTTTGAAGAAAGAAAAGCTATTAACGGGGCCATTATGCGTATAGCAGAGGATTCTGCAAGCGCATACAGAGCAGCAGTACAGGCAGAACGGTTATATCATGCCCATGTACTATTCGACCATGATTATAATCTGGCAGATACAACGCGAATGTACTGTACGGAACTGATTGATTTCGTATACAAAAAACAAGGAATAGACTTGCCTGAGGGACGTATCAGTCACGTGAATATTCCGGGATTCAAAGGAGATTATCTCCTGCCTAACGATATTGCACAGAGTAAGCGCCTCTGTTTGATATACTATTTTTAAATACACATTAATCATTTAAAAAAAAGCGTATGAAAAAGGTATTTTATTTTAGTCTGATGGTTATGGCTATGTTTATGATGGCAGCTTGCTCCTCTTCCAGTAGTCCGGGAGATGCGATGAAGAAGTATAGCAACTACCTTATCAAAGGTGACTATGAAAAGTTTGTAGATGGCATTGCTTTGGATGACAGCGAAACTGCTGATAAACTGAAAGAGCAAAAAGCAGGATTCGTTGCCTTATTAAGAGATAAAGTGGGCAAAGAGTATGAAAAAATGGGTGGACTGAAAAGTATTGAGATTCTATCGGAAGAAATATCGGAAGATGGAAACACAGCAACTGTAAAGATAAAGCAAACCTACGGAAACGGAGAAACACAAGAAGGTACGCAATCGATGGTGAAAAGAGATGGTAAATGGCTAATGTCGATAGATAAGTAAGCTTTTCATCTCAGTATAAGCAACAAGGCGGTTCAGTTAAGAAAAGTATTTCTTACCGGACCGCCCGTTTTATTTTACTTAGTAAAGTTCACCCTGCCCTACTTCCGTGAAGAGCTTGGCAAGCTTTTCGATAATAGGTTTCACATAGCGTTCACCTTTCTCAGCCGAAGCTTTCTTGGGGTTCCCTACCCCGCTATCCACTGTAGCTTTATCCCAATGGCGCGGTGCCCATCCCAGCTTTTCGTTCAATGAAGAAATAGCAAAAGGCTTAGAATCCCCATCACCTGCCTCATTCAGATTTACCAGCTCCGGATGATAGTACATCATTACGGAAGTTTCCTGCTCACCGGCATGGTCATCTATTTCAGCTTCAAAATAATCTTTCGTGGGAACGAGGCTAAACCAGTCGGTAGCAATAATCAGGAAGTCCGGATAGCTAAAGGCAAGGTCGCGTATCATACCTTTGAAATTATTCCCGCCATGTCCACTGACAATAATCAGTTTACGCATACCCTGAGCATAAAGAGAAGCGACAATATCTTCCAAAATAGCCTGTTGGGTGGCATAACGGGTATGTATGCAGAAGGGAAGTTCACGCTGCCCGGGGTTGTGGGCACCGAATGGTACAGGAGGCATCACCATACAACGTACACCGGAACGTTTCAGTGCCAGCATAGCAGCGTCTACAGCAATGTCATGGGGCAAAATGCAATCGGTGAGATACGGAAGATGTAAGTTATGAGGCTCTGTTGCGCCCCAGGGAAGTATAACGGCATCATACTTCACATCCTTCACTTTTCCATAGCAGGAAACAGTAAGGTCAATTTCTCTTTTTTCCATGTTTTCTTATTTTTGGGGGTATTTGATACCTGCAAAAATAAAGAATATTCCGACACTGTGTACTATTGCTTACGATATTCTTTTGGAGACATTCCGGTGTGATGCTTGAAATATTTGCCAAAGAAAGACTGGTTAGCAAAATGCAGTTCATCGGAGATTTCCTGAATGCTCATTTCGGAAGATTTCAACAAAGCTTTAGCTTCCAAAATTACAAGACTGTCTATCCATTCTCCGGCAGTCTTTCCACTGACTTCTTTTACAGCTGTAGAAAGATGCTTGGCTGTCAGAAACATTTTGTCGGCATAATAGGCAACACTGCGTTCCTGTTTGTACGACTCTGTAATTGCACGGACAAAACGCTCAAAAAGATCCTCTTTCCTGCTTTTTACTTTTCTGACAGTAGGCTCATTGCCTTGATAGATGCTATATATCTCATAGAAAAGAGACAGTATCAATCCTTGAGTAATCTCTTTACGGAAAGGATTGTCTTTCAGTTTTACCTTCTTTTGAAGGAAAGAGTAATACTCCTGCACAGCCTCCATTTGTTCCGGATTGAGGCGTACACAGGGCTGCTCTTTAATCATAAAAAACAGAGGGAATAACTGCTGTACCGTGGGGAGCACATCATCTATAAACTGACCGGAGACAACTATAAAAACACCGGTGAAATCATCCGAACGCTCCACCTGCTGCAAAATCTGTTCAGGCAAAGTAACCACAAGAACACCTTCGGTAAGTTCATGTTCTTTCAGATTGATACGTATCTTGCAATACCCTTTCATGCAGAGTGTCAGACAGGACGCATTCAGGCGTGTAGGATAACCGAACAAAGGGATATCTCCTATATTGTCGAATATGGCAAAATCATTCCCAATAAAATCCATTGCCGGAAAACGGCGAATAGTTGCAATATCTACGTTCTTTATATTTTTCATCTCCCTTTCTTATTTGCGTGGCAAACTTAAGCAATATTTCGCTGAAAACCGTCCGAAATATCCTAAAAAAAGAAAAAGGGAACATTTCTACAAGAAAGGGCTTATGAAATTATGCTCTTGCAATAAATTCATAAGCCCATGCAATAATTTTGCAAACACTTGCAATATTAAATTTAGACCTCAGCCTAATTCATAAATTTAAAGCCGATAAAGAATGTCCTTGGTTGCGTTGGTCCGTAAAAATAACCGGAATCACGGAACTCACCTTTATCCAGGTCTTTCTGGAAGCTGTTGAAGATATTCTGTACACCTGCATTGAGTTGCAACTTGATGTGATCACGCAAAACAAAGGTATAATTTAACTTCAGATTGAGATCAAAGAAATCGGGAGTATTCTCCATACGGTCTTTTTCAATATTGCAAAACGCACCTTCCGGGGCATCCACCGGAGCATAGTGAGGAACGATCATCTTTCCGGTATAGATGCCTGACAAAGAGAAATCGAAGTTTTTCAATGGTGCGGAAGAGAAAGTGAAATAGCCATAATAATCCGGTGTACGCATCATGCGCTTGGTAGTTAATTCTTCACCATCCACTTTGGTCCAGACCTCGGCATCCATATAACGGCTACGTTGTGCGGTGAATCCCAACTGGAATTGTGCTTCTTTGCCATGAGCCAATTTGGCATCCAGATTGACACCATATACCCGTGCACCACTACCGTTACGACGTTCTTTGATTTTATCCCCGTTATCATCCTTACCGATATCTTCTAATACGAACACATGGCGCAGGTCAGTATAAAAAACTTCCAGCAAAATATTCGCTTGCCAATGTCCGAGATGTGTACTCCAGTCCACAGAGCCACTATAACTGTTGGAACGCTCTTCACGGAGGTTATCAGCCAACTTAATCTGAACACCTTCACCACCTACAGCTGTCACATGCAAATCTTCATCATAAGCTTGCGGTGCACGGAAACCGGTAGAATACGTCAAACGTGCCTGGAAATCCTCAGTCGGTTTATAAAGGAAATTGATACGCGGGCTGAAAATCAACTTGTCTATCAGGTTGTGCTTATCGAGGCGGGCACCCACCAGCATAGTGAGCTGACGCATCTTCCATTCATTCTGAACAAAGGCGCTGGCTATGCGTACATCCTGCTTCATATCACGATGATAACCAGTCATGACATCATGCAGGGAGTTATTCTGATATTCAAGGCCACCGGTAAAAGTAGCAGGAGCAAAGAAGCAGTTGTTCATATTGCCTACATACATGCCACCGGCTACCCAGGTCAGATCATCCGTTTTACCATAAGCATTCATGTCCTGTTGCGCTCCATAATAACTGTTTCTATCCGTATGCTGAATAGAACCATAAAGAGAAATCTTATGCTTATATTCACGCCAGAATAAATCGTAGCTGGCACCACCACTATTAATAATGTGCTTAGTTTGCTCTGTAATATCCGACTCATGCGGTTGCAGATCAAATTTATTACCACCACGACGGAACTCATTAGTAGTATGGTATTCCAGATTGATACGGCTGAAGTGCGTAGGGCGATAGTAAGCACGGAAACCGAAAGTATTCATATTCAGTTTACCAAGTTCGGAGAAACCATCATCATCACGATCATAAGGGTTACGGTTACGATAGCTTTCATACAGCGCGATACCGTAAGAATTATCTTTTGCAACCAGGGAGACGTTACCACCCATATATTGTTCCCACGATTTTCCATCCATGCACGAAAACATGCTCGATACCTGAAAAGAATTACTGATAGGATCTTTAGTAATGATATTGATAGTACCACCTACTGCATTCGCTCCGAACAGAGCAGAACCACCACCACGCACTACCTCCACACGCTCTATCATATTCACAGGAATCTGTTCCAGTCCATATACCCCGCTAAGGGCACTGATGATAGGACGGCTATTTATTAATATCTGAGAATAAGGACCTTCCAGACCATTGATACGTACTTGTGGAAAACCGCAGTTCTGACAGTTGTTCTCCACACGCAGGCCGGACTGGTAGTTCAGCGTCTTTGCCAAATCTGTAGAATTCACCATCTCAAAGAGCTTGGCACTCATCACATTGACAACTACCGGAGCGTCCTTACGGCTCACTTCATTACGGTTGGCAGATACCACTACTTCATCCGTCATGAAACTCTCTTCCTGCATCTGGAAATGTATGACTGCAGTAAAGTCTTTACTGACAGTTACCTCTTTTTCCTGCGTCTTATAACCTACCGCTGATACGCGAAGCGTGTATTTCCCGACAGGAAGTTTACGGAATTCGAACTGACCTTCTTCATTAGAGACTGTTCCCTGACCGCTTTCTTTGATTAATATAGTTGCATAGGGTATATTTTCTTCTGTTCCTTTCACTATCACGTGACCGGAAATCATGTTGCCTTCCTTTATAGGATTTACGGCATAGAGGCTGATGCAAACCATAGTAAGCACCAACGCAAGTATATGTTTTTTCATTAATTTGCGCTCAAAAATGTATGTATTGAAAATATGAGTGACAAGCTACGAGCTACAACCTACAAGTACCTTTCGGTATATTAACCGGTAGCTTTCCAAGCTGAAAGCTTGATAAAAGATTATGCCGCGAATGCCGGCGGAGCGCGAAGAGAAACGACCTGCCCCCATTCTTCCTTTACCAAGGATGTTAGTTTTTCCGCTTCCAGCATAGCCAGAAGTATCCGCATAGGGTGCAGTTCTTCATATACATCAACCTCCGGAGATTGGAAAGTTGACAAACGACCTATAACGACAAGTTCACTTTTAGAGTGCGTGTGCTTACCGTGAAATGGATGCGAGTGGGTAATCAGCACTCCATTGACGTAATGGACATGAGTAAAGGCTGTAATACTTGTCTGATATGCCACAAACAGCACCAACAAACATACAGCCCCTATAATTCTCTTTATCTTTTTATTCACGTCCCTACAGTCTATTAAAAATTGCGACTGCAAAGATAGTGATTATTTTTCCACTTTTCCAAACAAGTACTCATAATCCCGTTTAGCAGCAGGCTCCACCCATTCTTCCGGAATAAACTTCCATTGTCCCAACGCATGTGGCTCAATCACACCCTTCTTCTCTATATATTGCATCAGGTAATAACGCAAATCTTTATCCGTAGAGTACAGGATACGATCTTTCAATTCATCCTGAGAAATACCGGAGCCCTTAGTCAATAATTCTCCTCCACCATTACCGCGGTAGGAATTCAGTGCTACTTTATACATTTTATCCAAAGAGAAAGGAGTTCCGTCCGCCATACTGGTTATAGTCACCTTTTCTCCCTTGGGTTTCGTTACATCCACCGTATAAATGATACCGGCAGCCGAATCAAAATTGAAGCTGAAGTTTTTGAATGAAGCACGATCCGTTGCCCCTTCACGACGCTTCTCACGAAGCAGCAACAAATGGTCATCAGGAGATTTCATCTGGTTTGTCCACAAATCATACGACATCTCCAATGCATCTTTTATCTCCTTACCGGACAACTTCATAGTATAAAGCATATTTTCATACTTATACAGATTGAACATATCGCTTACAAACACATCACCCTTGCTGATCTCGGTATCATACGACAGAGGAGCAGCTAAAGAAATTTCTGCATTCGTGATTTCAAGTTGTAACATATGGATTAAATCAATAAAAGCAGAAGAACCGAAATAAGCAGGGCGCGTAGAAATCGTTTCAGTGAAACTTCCTATCTTCTTGGACACAAAATCCCGAACATCACTAAACTGGGGAGCAAAACGAGCCATAAAATCCTTGTTTGCAGTATAGTTCTTCATCTCAGTCAGCACTCCGCTGATATGTTTCTCGACTACTTTTCCCTTACGCAATTTCAAAGTAACATCTGCATTCGCCACAACCCCTCCCTTACTTGCCGGGTCCATAATCAACACAGAGTCTCCCTCTACATTTTTAATCTTCTTCAATTCACGGGTATGATCGTGTCCCATCAAAACAATATCAAAACCAGGAACGTTACGAGCCACTTCCAGTGAAGCATTCTCACGATATTTACCACCCATCAACAGAGCATCTTGTCCGGCATGGAAAATTCCGATTACTAAATCCGGATTCTCTTTTTCACGGATAATCTTCATCCATTTGCGGGCTGTCTCTTCCATATCATCAAAGCGCAGACCTTTCCATAAGTTTTCCGACAACCACACAGGAATAGCAGGAGTAATCATTCCCAGCACTACAATCTTAACACCATCCCGTTCCAATACTTCATAAGGCTTAAAGTGCGTTTTCCCTGTAACCGTATCAATGATATTGGCGCCTAAAATGGGAAAATTACAATCACCTACCCAACGATCAAACACAGCACGCCCGGTTTCCACATCATGATTTCCCATGTTACCAGCATTATACTTCATGTAATTCAACACTTCGGCAGCCAGATGCAGAGAAATGGTATCAATATAATTATAATAGTAAGCGCAAGGCTGACCTTGCAGAATATCTCCATTATCCAATAGCAACAGGTTATCCTTATAAGTCTCACGTTCCTTCTGAACAAACTCATACACACGCGCCAGACTTCCCGCTGCCTCATGTCGAAGTATAAAGTCATAAGGATAATAGTTACCATGTATATCGCTGGTTTCTACAATTTTCAGCTTTACTATTTTATCCTGAGCCAACACGGCTCCTGTCAGGAAGAATATCCACCCTAAAAAAAAGTAAAATCTCTTCATAGTAATTATTTATTTGGTTGTTCTATCTCAAATGGATGTGTAAATACGAATCTTGCTCCATCTGTATATCCGGAATCTACCCAGATCTCTCCTCCCCACTTCTCTACAGTCAGTTTACAGATAGATAAACCCAATCCCGTGCCTTGCACATATTCATTCAGTTTTTCAAACCGTTCAAATACCTGCTTCTGTTTTTCCAACGGAATACCTGTACCGGTATCTGATACAGAGAAAGTAGCTACTCTCTTCTCATCATCTACTTCCAGCTTCAATGTGATCTTACCATTTCTGGTAAATTTGTCGGCATTGGAGAGTAAGTTTATAATAACCTGCTGCAAACGCTGGGTATCCGTCCGCAAATCCACACTTTCACGGTCACACTCAAAGATAAACTCATTTTCCGATTTACGAGCCTGACTAACAGAAGCTAATACCTGCTGGCACAGTGGTACTACATCACACTTCTCAATTGTAAACGTAACCCTATCTGCCTCCAGACGAGAAACATCCAGGATGTCATTGATCAGGCGAAGCAACAAGTCCGAATTTGTTTTAATAATATCGACATATCCCTGCTGTTCATCCACCGAAGTACCTCCTGAAGCCAATACATCGGAGAATCCTACAATCGCATTCAACGGCGTACGGATTTCATGGCTCATATTAGCAAGGAAAGCACTCTTTAGACGGCTTGACTCTTCCGCACGGTCTTTCGCTTCTCTCAAAGCACTCTCCGACTCCTGAAGTTCATCTTTCAGTTTCTTAGTATGATAGTAAAAGTACAGAGAAACAAACAATCCACTCAGCAATACGACCAAGACCGTACCAACAGTCCAGATATGATATTTATATTGTTCGTAAAACGATGGAGTTTCATTGACCATTTCTATAGGCTGATGAATGGAAGACAGATCCAAACGCTTATCTTTCACAATCTTGCTATCCATCTGTATCTTATTCGGAATTACCTCTACTTCCACCCGGTCGCTGTCCGGTCCCTGCAACAAACGAACCGCCTGATGCGCCATATCCTTACCCAATGCCCGGTAAGAAGGGATCACTCCACCTACCGCCCAATAGCCTATACCTACAGAAGTTATAGAAAAAGTAGGAACATCACCGGCAGCCTCCATCATCGTATAAGTCGCATTGCGCATAAAGTATCCGTCATACATATCTACGCGCCAAGTACCCAATAACAATGCTGTATTGGGAGGCAATTCATGTAATTTATCGCTTATGGTATAAATTGTATTCGTTCGTCCGTCCAGCAGAATAAGGTTCAGTTCCGGGTGTTTTTTCATCTCTTCCACTACATGTGCCTGCAAAGAAACACCACCATAACTATTATCGGAAACAAAAGCAATATTCCTGGTTTCCGGATACAGCTTCTTTATCAGATTAATATTGGCTTCTACATCATATTCATAAACGAATCCGGCTTTCACTGAAGAATTAGGGAAGTCATTAAAGAAATCCACTGCATCAGGCATCCATGTTTTCAGATCGACTGAATCATCCGGAAGAATAATAGCATTACGGCTTGCCAGTGCAGCCAGCACCGGCACATTTCCACGTATGGAATCTGCTTGTGATAAATAAGCTGTCCAAGCCTCCTGACCAATCAGCACAAGTAGTACAGGCGAACGTTTTCCCCGGTATTTAGCAAGAAGTTCCTCCATTTTACTTTTCCATAAAGGAGCTTCGGAGAAACTTTTGCAGTTCATATTTTCCAGAGATATCGGAGCCTCCCCTCCCAGCCGCTCAAATTCTTCCATAAAATCGTAAATATTTCCAGAAGTTTGTCGTGCGTCCGGATTATATGAACTGATAATCAATACCGGGTGTTCTCCAGTCACCGCAAAGGCCGATGAAAGCCCAATGTGGGATATCAGTAAGAAAAGCAGAAAGCTATATATTATTTTCCTAAATAAGCCCATTCAGTGAATATAGAATTGTTTCGGCAAATATACAATAAAGTTATAAGAATAGAAAAATAGTTGTAGAATTTAAGCCATGATATTTTTATCCGTAAGTGTTCTGTGAAGATATTACCAGATATAAACAAAGAAAACAGCCCACTAGGAGCTGTTTTCTGACATTAATATACAATCAATTAATATTAAACCTTTTGATGTAAACTAAAGTACTTCTTCATAAACCATATATAGATAAAGCTAAGCAATAAAATTACACCCAGCAAGAATATATAACCATAGTTCAAACATCCTATATAGCCAATTATTATTATTGCTTGTACCACCATATAAATCAACGAAATCACAACATGAGGCATCCTCAATTCGTTCGCCATCAACTGATACATATGTTTGCGATGAGGTAAACCAATGTTTTCATGAAGCATCAAGCGATGAATGATAGTAAGCACACTGTCGACACCATAAACAGACAATAGGATAATCCAGCCGAAATCTTCTGTTTTAATAATGAGTCTCCCTATCAGAAAAAGAAGAATAAAGGCGATACTCACAGAACCAACATCACCGGCAAAACACTTCGCCTTTTTACGGAAATTAAAGAAACAAAATACAAATACAGAGCAAAGGACGGTATAAATCAAAGCGGACTCAACAAAAGTGATTATCTTAGAATTTATATAAGCTAATGCACCAAGAATAACCAATGAATAGCCACCAGTAATGCCGTTGATACCATCCATGAAATTATAAGCATTAATAATACCTGTGCAAACTATCAATGCGATAATTATCCACCACCACGAAAGAGAAAACAGCCCCCATTGGTAAAACATCAAAGCCATAGCGGTAAAGTGAAACACTAACCGAAAGCCTTGAGAAGTGGAACGAACGTCATCCACAAAACTGATAAAGGTAATTAGGGTCAATGCTAACATGAACCAGGGATATTCCCATTCATTACTCAAGAAATAAGCCAAAGCGCCAAAATAGAAAATGATTCCGCCACCACGCAAAGTAATCCGGGTATGAGAACTTCTCTCATTGGGCTTATCGATGATATTGCACTTATCAGCTATTCTAAAATAAAAAAGTTCTGCCAGAAATAGCAGAACCAATATAATCAGGTAATACATAACCGTACTTGCCCCTTTAATTTTAAATGTTAATTATTAATTTGAAAACGATTTTATCGTTTTCATAATCCCATCAGCAGCACGAACAGGCATTCGTTCAATGCCAAGTGCTGCTTTAATCTTCTCATTACTAACCACGTAATTCTCCGTCAGTTTCCGCAAACGTTCAGTATTCAGCGGCAGATGAAGTAAAGTTCCTAAGCCTGCACAACCTTCCATCATCTTCCGGTTCATCTTCCAGATATGAGGTGCTTTACCCATAGCCTCACACATGAGAGCAATCAATTCATTTGTAGATAGAGCTTCGTCATCCCCCATATGATAAATGCCACTCGCTATATTCTTTGTCAGCAAACCTTCCACCACATAACATAAGTTATCAATCGAAGTGAACGAACGCTTATTTTCAAAATCTCCCAAAGGCCAAGGAATGCCTTTCTTTACCACATTATAAAGCAAATTCAGGTTTCCTTTATTGCCCGGGCCATGAATCATGCAGGGTCTCAAGATATATACCTGCTTCCTATCATCATGTAGTTTTAATTTTTCATTTTTATTTTTTAATTTATCGAGAATATAATTCTCGGCTGCTATCTTACTCTCTCCGTAAGGGCCTATTGGAGTAGGTATCACATCTTCCCTCAATGCATCCCCTACTACACTATCGGCAGCAGCCTTCACTGAACTAAAGAATATGAACTTCTTAGCTGTAGATTCCAGAAAGAAATCAAAGATCTTCTGAGTCAGTCCTGTATTGATATCAAAATACGCCTGTGCAACAGACTGGTTCTTTGTATCATGTGCTTTACCGGCCAGATGGATGATGGCATCAAATTGTGGCAAACGCTGCATTGGAAAAGAAGTTGATTCAATATCTTCCCAAGCAAAAGTTTTCACTACTCCCTCCTTTTCAGGAGCGACGATATCAAGACCATAAAGAACATGATGCTCTTTTAAGGCAATAACTAGATTAGAGCCCACAAAACCGTGAATTCCTGTAATAAGTATATTCATGAGTCTCTTATTTTAAATCATCTAATCGCATTATAGGAATAGTATTCCAATTAATAAGCTTATCAGCCTGTTCTACATTATAAAACTCATAATGATCCAATACCCTTTGAAACTTAGTAAAAGCCCCTTTTATGCCAACATAACTCTTAAAACGACGCATTACAGGTAAGCTTTTCATGACAGGTTGCTCTTCATCAAAATCTCTCGGATGAAAATAAGTCATCATATAATCACTATGTCTTCCCCAATGATTAATCAGCCAATAAGGAAATAAACGGAAGAAACCACCACCGGAAAAAACAATATGTTTACCCATTATCTGATGGATATTTATTGGAAACTCTTTGATAATCCTTCCATCACCAACATCAATACGTTTCGGAACACCTTCTCCATAACTTGGCATACCACCATAATCATGAGGAGCAGGAAACATAGAACAATCATATCTGAATCCCATCTCTGCCAGACAATAAAGCGCCCAAGTATTATTCTTAGTGATAGAAAATCCCGGGGCACGAAATGCATTCACTTCCTCTCCCGTCACATCTTCTATTAGGCGTTTCGCCTTCAATGTATCTGCTTTAAATGTCTTCTCATCAAAACGGAAAGACAACTCATGTTGATAGGAATGACAACCTATATGATGCCCCTGCTTTTGAATAGAACGAATCACATCTGGATGTCTTTCCGCAATCCAGCCAAGGCAAAAAAATGTTCCTTTTTGATTCCGTTTCTCCAATTCTGCAAGAATACGGTCTACTCCCTGATATATACGCACTTCATGTTTATCCCAATTGAAATCACCTGAGATAAAGTCGCAATTATACCAGTCCTCAATGTCGAAGGTTAGTATATTCAAAACAATAATATTTACTAGATTATTTTACAGAAATTCTCTGAGGAATTTCTTTCACGACCTTAGCAGGTCTACCTGCAGCAATTGTCCATGCTGGAATATCTTTTGTAACCAAAGAACCAGCACCAACTATTGCACCCTCACCAATAGTAACACCAGGCATAATAAATGATTCCATACCAACTAAACTACCCTTTTTCATATGGATTATACCTAGTTTATAACCAAGCTTCGCATAATCATCTCCAACACAGTAATTAGATAAATCTCTTTGATGGCATAACAAACGAGTACCGCTAGCTATATGCACATGATCTTCTAATATTATATGATCTGCATGATTCTCATCTACAACAACATGATCTCCAATAAATACTCCCTTGCCTACCTTACAGCCAAGTCTCCTCAATAGAAAAGGACGTAACATTCTTGGATTTATTGGTTCAAAAATAACCCAATTCATCATACTCAATAAAAGAGCATGATACATGTTTCCAAAAAACTTCCCAATAACTTTAAATAGACTGACATCACCATATTCCTCCTCTGAATAATTTAAACCTATAAAACGAAGGAAACGGTATGTTAAACTTAGTTTTTTCATTCTAGTTAATTAAAAATCTTCCTTGAGTATTCGGCACAGATTATCTATACAGATATCTTTTTGAAATTCTCTCTCAAAGTAACAACGCCCATTATATCCCAAAGTCTCAAAAGCCTCCTTATTCACCAGTACATTATTTCGAATTATAGTAGCCAAAGCCTCGTAATCTCCCGCAGGAACAGCATAACCACAATTAGCTTCTTTTATCACGTCTGCTCCACCATTACCAATCATTGCTAAGACAGGCCTTCCAGCAGACATATATGCCTGTAAACGTGCAGGAACTACCATTCCCAAATGAGGGAATCCTGATCGTAAAGTAACAAGCAGAGCATTAGCCTTTTTAAAGAATCCCGGCATTGCTTCAAGTGGAAAACGTCCTAATGTAAATGCTACATCACTCAATTTATTAGCCTCTATAAAATTATCAAGCCATTCCTTTTCACTTCCATTACCTATAAATATCCATTTCAAGTCCTTTATATCTCTCAAAGATAGAATCAACTGAACAACTGCATCTAAATTTTGGGAACGTCCTAAATTTCCAGCAAGCATTATTTTAAAACCATCAGGTAATTGAGGAATAGGATATTCCGAATCTACTTTCAATAAGTCATCACTCCAATTAGGGAAATACTTTATTTTATCAACAAAATCTCCTTTAGATAAAATAGATTCGGTAAAACGCTTACTACTAATCAATATCCTGTCACATTGACCATAGATATTTACCACTAATCTATTTACAAATGATAAGATTTTCCTATTTTTGATTCCGCCACCAGACATCATAGCATCAGGCCATATATCCAACACCCATAGGTAAACTGGAACTTTTCTTAGTTTTCTCAGAAGAATAGCAGGATATGCTTGAAATATAGGCGAGACTTCATGCACAATTACTGCATCATAATTTCTCCAAGCAAAATAAAAAAACACATTAAAACACGAAGAAAAAACAAAACTCAGGTAATTAATCATTAGCCTTAATCCTCCTCCTTTGCCACGTGGTATCTGAAAGGAGCGGTATACATTCACTCCTTTTACATTCTCCCGACGTTTCTTAAAAAGACCATATCCATTATAGATTTGCCCTTCCGGATAATTAGGGATACCTACTAGTGCATCTACTTCATAACCTCTTTTCACTAATTCAAAAGCAATATCATTACTTTTAAAATTCTCAGGATAAAAATACTGTGTTATTAATAAAACCTTCATTTCTATTCTAGAGATATTGAAAGCGAACATCCATCTATATTTTTTAATGCCCTCCCGTTAAAAAAGATTCTTTGCAATACTCTACCACATTTATATATGGGAAATTCGATACTACCAAATTGAAATATAAACGGCCATATATCCTTCTTCTCTTTGAAGATTTCACGCCAATTTATGCCATCATCCGTAATCCATAAATGTGAATATCTATCTTTATTTATTTTAGATGGCTCTACTGTCGTTGAAAGAAAAGATATATTCCCTAACTGTCCTCCCTTTATGGCAGTTCCTTGTATTTTTACCAATGATTTAATTTGCATAGAATCCCTAGCAAACATTTTGATTTCATTCTGCACATATTGAGAATCTGTAGCAAAAACAACAAAATGTTCATAAAAGAACAACTGACACGAACGATACTCCTGATTTCCCCTAAACACCTCAACTATTGTCTGAAACTCATCCTCAGTATAACCAATAATGCACTCATTCTCTCTATCGCCTGTGCAAAACCACAACTGATTTGTAAATTCATCCCAAAACAAACCATGGATATGATTTATATTACCTTCAGAGAAGGTATAGGCTATTTTCCAAGTTAAACCACCATCAATAGATACATATATATGAACTGCTTCTTTCTCTATATTGGCAAAATATTCACCCCAATAAATGTGCCCATTAGGCAACTCACATAGATTTAGAGGCCTAGATCCTCTTGATATAGAAAATACCTTTCTAAAAACAGCAGAATGATTATTCTTATAGAATATGCCCTTCTTTGCAATTAGCAAATAATTTCCATTCTTCAATGAATATAAACCGTTTATTTCAGCACGTAAAAATCTCCTAAATAAAGGATATGTAGCAAAAAAACGATATCCATCTATGACATTAGCAAAAAAATCATATTTCTTCTGCAAAAAATCATATTTAAAGATTTGGTAACCTTTAGAACCTAAAAAATAATCATCTGTTACTTCCAAAACTTTTATATCCTTAAACTTTTCAATAGCTGCCATCCTTCTCTACTTTCTCCAAACCATCTTGTTCACTACTCCAGTATAGCTCTGAATCAGTTTCACAACTTTAGTCGATACATTCTCATCCATATAATCAGGAACAGGAACGCCATTATCTCCATTATTATTCATTTCGACAGCCGTATCCACTGCCTGCAATAATGACTTTTCATCAATGCCAGCCAATACAAATCCTCCTTTGTCCAAAGCCTCCGGACGCTCCGTACTTGTACGAATACAGATAGCAGGAAAAGGATAACCCACCGAAGTAAAGAAACTGCTTTCCTCTGGCAAGGTACCACTATCACTCACTACAGCATATGCATTCATCTGCAAACAATTGTAATCATGAAAGCCAAGAGGTTCGTGCTGTATCACGCGAGAATCAAGTTTAAATCCACTTGCAGTCAAACGATTACGACTACGAGGATGACAACTATAAAGAATCGGCATATCATACTTTTCTGCCATAGCATTAATGGCATTAAATAAAGAACAAAAATTCCTTTCTGTATCAATATTCTCTTCTCTATGAGCCGACAGCAAAATGTATTTCCCTTTTTGCAAATTCAATCTTCTGTGGATATCTGAAGATTCTATTTCCTGTAGATTCTCATGAAGTACTTCTGCCATAGGCGAACCAGTCACATAAGTGCGTTCTTTTGCTACTCCTGCAACATTCAAGTATCTGCGAGCATGTTCCGAATAACAAAGATTCATATCGGAGATAATGTCTACAATACGACGATTAGTTTCTTCTGGCAAACATTCGTCAAAACAACGGTTACCAGCTTCCATGTGGAAAATAGGAATATGCAGTCGTTTGGCACTTATTACACTGAGACAAGAATTTGTATCACCCAGTACTAACACGGCATCAGGCTTCACTTGAAGCATCAGTTTATAACTGGCATTAATAATATTTCCCATTGTGGCACCCAAGTCATCTCCCACAGCATCCATATACACTTCTGGGGCTTTCAACTTCAAGTCACGAAAAAAAATCCCATTCAAGTTATAATCATAATTCTGTCCTGTATGAGCCAGTATACAATCAAAATATTTACGACATTTATTTATGACAGCCGCCAAACGAATAATCTCTGGACGTGTGCCCACAATAATCAAGAGTTTCAGTTTACCATTCTCCTGAAACTCAATATCTGAATAATCTAATTTTATGTTCAATTTATTAAGTACAAATTAGTATAAATAACCATCATCCACCTAAATTTAAATTAGGTAGTTATTCTAGTTAATCTATTAAAACAAATTACAACTGAAGATGTCAGATAGACGAGAGGTAGATAAAAAACAATTAAAATCTGACATGAGAAAATGATCTCTACTGAGATTATATAAACTTTACTCTGAACGTATTTCTTTCGCTTTAGAACGTTGCTGAAGGCCTAAATCTTCACGAATAAAACGAAGCTTTAGAAGTAGCTCTTTCATGCCCCCTACATCAAGACGACGAGTGTTATGACTATGATAATCTTCTATTTTAGCAATTTCTTTATTTCCTTCATTAAAAAATTTATCATAGTTCAAATCACGATTATCACAAGGAATACGATAATAATCCCCCATATCTATAGCCTTAGCCATTTCTTCACGAGTAACAAGTGTCTCATAAAGTTTTTCTCCATGACGAGTACCAATAACTTTCACTTCGGTGTCACCATACTTAGGATTAATTTCTGCATAAACTTGCTTTAAAGCTTCTGCAAGTGTTTCAAGAGTAGCAGCTGGTGCTTTTTGAACAAAAAGATCTCCATTCTTCCCATGCATAAATGCATAAATAACTAAATCAACTGCATCATCCAATGTCATCATGAAACGTGTCATATTTGGATCGGTTATAGTTATAGGGTTTCCCTGTTCTATTTGCTCTACCCACAATGGAATCACCGAACCACGACTTGCCATTACATTACCATAACGTGTACAGCAAATAGTAGTTTGCGCATTTTCCCCCAATTCACGTCCTTTGGCCATCGCAATTTTCTCCATCAGTGCCTTGCTGATACCCATAGCATTAATAGGATATGCAGCCTTATCTGTTGAAAGCACAACCACATTCTTCACACCATGTTCAATTGCTGATGCAAGCACATTACCAGTACCTATCACATTGGTCATTGTTGCCTCCATTGGAAAAAACTCACAACTTGGCACTTGTTTTAAAGCAGCAGCAGCAAACACATAATCTACACCACGCATAGCCACATCAACAGAAGCCTTATCACGTACATTACCAATATAAAATTTCACTTTAGGATTTTGTAAAGCATGACGCATATCATCCTGTTTCTTTTCATCCCGTGAAAATATACGTATCTCCTTAATATCTGAATCAAGAAAACGACGTAAAACTGCATTACCGAAAGAGCCTGTACCTCCAGTAATTAAAAGAATTTTACCTTTAAAAATTGACATTTCACTATTTATTTACTATTTTACAAATTTCTTCAATCGAATAATCATTATAGAATAAAACACGTTTATTATAAACCTCATATTCTACTGCAAGAGTTGACCTATATGAAATCACGAAATCAACATTCGGAAAAGTATCGTTTTCTATTAAAATATAATTTCTTTTCCTCTGTAATTCTTTATACTTCGAAATATCTTGTGCCCCTGGATGGAGTTTAAAAAAAAGATTGACCTTTTCCAAATCTATTCCATATATTAGATCTCTTTCCTTATCAAATAGTCCATAAGCTGGATATCCAACTATCAACACATTAGATTTATTTTCCACATTACAATTTGTCAATTGAATCGTGGGAGGTAATATCTTCACAATCGGTTTTGAAAGAATAGCGGCCTTTATTAATAACTTTGCTTCATTATTTGACAACGCATATAAATGAGTTATATTTTTAAGTTTAATAGGCCAATCAGATTCAGGCATTTCTATTCCATGTTGGAAAAGAACTTTTGTTTTTTGAGGCGCATGATCAAAAAGAATAGCCCAACGATCTATTTGGTTTGCAAATGATATCTCAACATCATTAGATAACTTTTGTAGAAAATCAGCTGTAAGGTAATACTCAAAACAAACATAATTTCTAAATAAATATTTAAATCGCAAAAAAAAGACAGATATTAATATAGTGAATATAGAATACAAGTAGGCCTTAAAAACATCAAACACATTTATACCTTCAAATACATTATGTACATTTTTACCCACAACCCTTTTCATCGATGTAGGGATAAACAATGGATATAGCCAATCGGCAGACGATGAATATAAGTCTGCTATTTCAACTCTTTTCCTTAGAAGAATAGCATATGACAAATACAGTTTATTGGAAATCCTCTTTTTACGATTAATAATAGACAACACTATAAAAGGAAGAAGCAGCATCGTTACAATGATAAGAGATAGTATTGGTTCAATGATAATTGCCAATTTCCAAAAAATGTATTGTGAGTACCTATTATTAAATACAAATTGAAAATTCTTGGGAATTCTACTATAAAAGAAATCTATATTTCTGTTTTTTTTCTTATTAATATAGGCAATTATATTTGCATAGTGGTCAATGTACAATTTTATTGGATGTGAATTAATAAAATCAATTATTTTTTCGTTTTTTAAAATATTCAACATACTTATTATATATGATTTACTAAATATATATTCGTTTCAACACATTCACAAAAGCAACAATTATTCATTTAAAGTACATTCAAAGTAAATTAAAAATAATTCAACCGCTTGTACTCTATAATAGGATCAAATACAGAATGATAAGGATAATATTGATCAATATATCTCATTGAGGATCCCTCATAAGGAATAAGATAATCGCATAAGAAAAAATAAGAAATTATGCAAATGAGAACTATTGACATCCATTTGGAAAAACATTTTAATTTAGGAATTTCAAAATCCTTAATAAATGCAGCAAGTATAATCAGATAACTAATATCAAAATAAATCCTAAAACGCCAAATTATTGGAAAAATACTCACTAAAATATTAATTGCCAGATATGCAAATCCCATATAGGCTAATGGCATATCCTTTGATTTAAAAAGGAAATATATCAATACAAAAGCTATACACAAACGTCTTATAGAAAAAATAGAGAATTCATCTCTTACTCCCAGATCCTCACTTTGCATATATCCCAAACCGATAGAAGAGATATTCGAATTAACATATCCAGATTTAAAAAAATCTGCCAAAAGTATACCTATATCTACAGTAGAAAGAAAATAAATAAATATAATTATCAAACTTAAGGTCATCCATAGCGTGATTCTATTAAATTTCAAAAATTCAACAAGCAACGGAAATATCAATACAAAAGCTGAATTATGAAACATAAACGCAGCAAACACACACAATAAATACTTAGCTATTTGCTTATTCCTCAAATAAGAATAACCATATAAAGTAAAACCTAAAGCAAAAGACTGACGCAATAAATTAAAGTTTAATACTAAATAGCTGATAAGTGCATAAAGAAATATACACAAAAATACATTTTTAGTTTCCCTCCTAAAAAACGAAAAAACAGCTATATTTAGGAACATTGCTTGGATTATTTTAAAAAACACAAACTCCTCAGTGAAGAATCTGCACACATACATCAAAAGAATCCAACCTGGCTGTCGTCTATCTTCTCCTCCTTCAAACAAATCGGAAAATTTAAAATTATCAACATCAAACTGCTTATATTCTTTCATATAATGAGGAATATCAGTACCAACTTGAAACTGCAATGCCGATATAGCAATGAAGCAAAATAATAAAATATGATACCAAGTATTTTTATACTTTGATTGGCCTAAAATATCATACCATATCGCGATAAAAAGACAAAAAAGTAGAGAAAAGGTATATAGCATTGACTATCTAACAAAGCTTTTTGTGTACCTAAATAAGTCATTCACCTCGTGTCTGAAAAACAACGCTGCAGCAAACATAGCACCCAACAAAAGAAAATATTTCATCAGCATATTTCCTACCAATAAGGTTATGATAGCACTAGCAGCAATAATTGTCACCGAAAAAAACATATACTTATACGAGTCCACCACATGATAGTGTTTTTCACCAAGGTATGTTTTTAGAATCATAGAGACTATTGCCGCCATTGATGTAGCAATAGCAATTCCAGGAATTCCCATCGGAATACGTAGTAACATACAGAAAAAGAGATTGACAACAACAGAAACAGTAAACACTGTTATATTTAAATAAGTTTTCTTCGAGATGCCAATACCCATCCCCGTCGTCTCACCAATAATATAACAAATCGGCGCCAAAATCAAGAAAGGGAAAAACACTTTGGCAGCCCTATACTTCTCACCAAGCAATAAAAAAATAATATCTTGGGAAAGAACAACAAACAAACCAAATAGGGTTACTACACAAACTAAATAGCGATGAACCTTAAAAAATTGCCCTGTTTGTGTTTTATAATTTTCATAAGTATAAGGCACCCAATAAGTATTAAATCCAGCTTGCACAAGTAGTATTATGTTTGCCAATGCTACAGCAGAAGTAAATATGCCAACACTATGATAATCCATGGTATTTTGCATTACGATCTGTGGAATAGAAGAGTTAGCCCACATCAAGATAGAAACCGGTATCAGTGGGATGGCAAAAGAAAATATTTCTTTTGTGACCTCCTTATCATACTTTCTTATTTTCTCAAAACGTTCTTTCTGTATCAATAAAAAAACTAACGCAAGAATAAGATGAGACACTGTCAACACTACTAAAGCTGGTTTATAAGAAGAATCCCAAAAACCCACCCCAATGTAAAGAACCTTAGAAATCAAAGCCATTAAGATACCTTGTATAGTATACAACTTAATATCCTTCTCCATCCGATATGTCAAGTTCAAGTATCTTAATGTAGCAGTACAAAAAACACTTAAGAAAAATAGCCACAACAGCAAATTGTCTTTCTCTTGAAACATCACTTGAGACAAAAAATCTCTAAATGGTATTGCAAGAATAACAAACAGCAAAATCAAGGAATAAGTCACTGCAAAACAAAATGTGAAAAGATATCCAACAGTTCTGTTATTAGGCCGTTCATAATAAAACCGAGCATAAGCCTGATCCAATCCTACTAAAATTAAAATTCCCCAAAGATTGGTATATGTATTAAATATATTTATCTTACCTAACACAGAAGGATCAAATAGTCGTGTAGATATAGGTGCAGATAAAAAACTTATAATAAAAGAAACCCAGGTTACAACAGAAAAACCTATAAATTTCTTAACAAATGACTTACCTGTCTCTGCCATTAGTCCACTATATTTTCTTTAAGAGATCGCGCTATCCTTTCCTCATTATAACGTTCCAAAACAATCTCCCTATTTCGTTGCTTGTCTTTAATGGATAACGGAGTATCTAAATCCTCTTCTTTCGCTGTCTCTATTGCAAAAACATTAAATCCGCAATCCACAAACCACTTATATAAAGGACTCCTTTCTGACATAAAAACCTTAACACCTAGGTAAAACCCCATAATTATAGTTCCTATAGACTCCTGTCTCCAGGCGGACATTATCATGGAGCGTACTTTAAGAAAAATCTGATTATAAACTTGGAGTGGAAGATAACTTGTAAGTACTTCAACTTTTTGAGGAAAAGAGGATTTATAAGCATTCTCAACTTCACTCACATATTGTTTGCTACCACCATAAGACAAAACAAGAGTAAATCTCAACTCATCTTTCAAATCCATTCTCTTCAGGAAATTCAGTACATACAAATGATTATTTGAGTAAGAAGCTGAGTTACCCACCATAATTGTATCACCGTCAAAAAAAGGAGTATCTTTCAACTTTCCTAAGACTTCTGATAATGAATAATTAAAAACCTCATAAGAATAGATCTTTCTTGAAGCATACTGTTCTATAAGCGCTGCATCATAATAACAACAATGTTGAATACTATTTATTCGATGAGAAATATATTTAAATTGTTTATTGATTTGAAAGTTAAATTGATACTTATACCCTTTAACTTCAAGAGCCAGTTTAAATAAATATGGTAAATACCTCCTAAAGACTCTATATTTGTCATATCTCACAGGATCTGTATAATATAACTTAAAACCATTTGGCTCCAAAAATTGATTATACAAATCAGCGCCATACACCTCCCAACAAACATGAACATCTATTGGTGCTGACTTGATAAAGTCAATCATATCCATTGTTAAATAATGAGCAATGATATGAGTATAGCTAGAGAAATCAAAGACCTTTCCTTCTTTTCTACCTTGATTTCGCAGAATCACTGGACATTCTTTATACTTACGCAAATGTTTAAAATCAGTAGTCAAACTAAATATAACAACATCATTATGATATGGAAAAACATTCTCATACACCCCAAGCATTCGCTCAATCACTTGATGATCTATAATTAAATGAAGTATTTTCATTAATCAATATTTTTAATATAATACCTACAACACAAACTTATTATCTTTATGCCAAGCCAAAGTTTTAGAAATACCTTCTGCTAACGCTATAAATCTCATATCTCCTATTATAGATAACAATTTACTTATATCCAATGTAAAATCGACTACATCGCTTTGGTGACAACATGTATATTCCCATCCAAAAGAAGGCAATTGTTTATGAATGGTTTCAACTATATCATTTAAAGAATATACAGACCCAGAGCCAATATTAACAATCTCATTCTTATAATTCATATTTATTAAAATGAATAGTATTCTGCAAAAATCTTCAATATAGATATAATCTTTGCACCCTGTCCCATCTCCCCATATAGACAGTTTTTCACCTCTCAAAGCTTTTTGTATAGCAATATTTATAACTCCCTGCTTCGTTGAATAATGATATGGACCATATGGATTTGACAACCTGACAATTAGATAATCTAAGTCAAAGAGTCTTTTATAGAGATACATATAATTTTCAACAGCCAATTTGGTTATTCCATATGAAGATATCGGCTTAGCTACCTGATTTTCCGAATGAGCATTCGCCATGTCACCATAGATAGCCCCTCCAGAAGATAAATAGATTATTTTATGTGCCTTATATTTCTTGCACATTTCTAATAATTGAATAGTAGAAATCAAATTTGTTTCTATGTCATATCTATAGTCATTTGATGCAGCAGGAACTGTTGTGGTAACTAAATGCAAAACAACATCAAACTCAGCTTCATTCCTAAATATATTTTCTATGTCCAAAGTAGATGTTATATCGCCAGTATAAACCTTTGAAATAGAATTTATTTCCACTCCCTTAGGATGCTTATTTGTCCTATCAAATACTACAACTTCATACTGTCCAGAAAAATAATCATCAATAAACTTTAAAATATTTGTACCAATAAACCCAAAAGCTCCCAAAATCAATATCCGTATGCGCTCACCATGACTACATAATCCACCAACAATAGAAAATTCTTGGTTTGGATTGACTACTTGTGAATAAATAGAATTCATTGTCTTACAATTTTATCCGTGAAAAATAGATAGAACTTTTCATTAAATCTCCTTGATAATATGAAATATAAAGCATTCCGTCTTTTACAACTGCGCCAGGATACGCACTATCCATATCTGATGATAATTCAAGCAACATCACTAACTTGCCACTAGTTTGATCAACCTTAAATAGAGCTGTGCAATTCATCTTACCATTATAGGCACGCCCAACTGTATAAACGTTATCCTTATAAGTAAATAGTTTAGGACATCCGATCCGCATACCTCCATCTTTCCATTGCCATTGATCACCATCATTACTTATTCCCACATAAGCATTCTGTTTTCGTCGTACAACGGAGAAAAATTTATCCCCCAACTTCGCCACCGATGCCTCTGTCGGAGAATTATCAATTGTAGGTTTATCTACAAGTTTATAATTAATACCATTAAAAGATTTTACGAACGCAAAATAAGGTGCATAAATATAACCATAAGCTATTCCATCTATCCATGACACATCCCATAACCAATTCCAATCCATATTAGGTTTAAAACTTATAGGAATCAATTCTGTATGTGATTTATTGGAAGAGAAAAAGCTGACACATGATTTTCTTAAAACAGCCACTTTATTCTCATATTTTACTTCTTCTACCAACAGCATAACTTTTCCTTCCGGCGTTACTGTGAGTTTTGGATCCCGTAAATCTATACCATCTACACTATACGATAAAAAAGGCTGCCAACGTTTCCCGTTTTTTGAATGCAAAATTCTAATAATCCCAACATCTTCTCCGCTAGGATCATAATGTTTTTTTGCCTCCCGAAATGCACAATAAAAGCGTCCTTTATAATTAATCAATGATGTAAATGAAGCATAGGGTTTTCCCGTATATATTTTTTTTGTGGAAATTATGTATGGGGAAGAATCTTTCCCAGCACTAATACTCCCAGAATTCAAAACAATCATCAATAATAAAAGAAATCTTACCATGTTATTCTCTACCATATTCTACGCTTCCATGACCAGGATATAAACTTAAGTTACGAGACAATTGTATTATTCGTTGCTGAGAGATTTCTGCATCAACTCGATTACTATTAGGAAAAGAAGCAATCACTTTCAAGCCTGGTATATATGAATCACCACTGAAGAAACAGCCACTTACTGTATAACATAAACAGCTTTTGTCATGCCCCGGAGTCGCATAAACCGACACAAAACTATCATTGCCAGAAAAGAGCCTCAATTTTTCCCCTTCATTAATAGTAATAATATTCTCCGGCCGACAGCAAACGATATCTTCTGCCTCCATGTGATAACGTGAACAATTCAATTTAGGTGACAATAAAGCTGTTTTTCCAAATTCATTTGTATAGAGAATCAACTCAGGATATTGCCTCAACAGTTCATTAATACCATAAATATGGTCATAATGAGTATGAGTAAACAATACACCAACTAACTTTTTTCCTTCGGGAATAGCACCTATCACTTTATCCACATCTCCCGCATCAACAAGCCAGCATTCACTACTATTCTTCGTGTAAAGCAGGAATGTATTGGAATTGTAAACAGAGTTAATTATCTGTTTTATCGCCAGCATATCTTATCAACTCAGGAAAAACCCCGTCCGTAGACGTATCCATAACCATAGTCCCCCATGCCAAACCTGTACCAAAGGCACTACACACAATTTTCTTCCCATTAAATTTTTCTCTAAGTTTACTAATGATCATTAATGGTATAGATGTAGATGATGTATTACCAAAATCTGTGATATTATATATACACTTAGAATCATCAACTTTCAGCCGCTTTTGAATAAACTTATTAATCATTTGATTTGCCTGATGAATCAAGAAATAGTCTACATCAGCCTTATCTACTGCTAACTTAGATAAAAGTGCATTAATCTCTTTAGGAGCAGTATTTACTGCAAAAGAAAAAATACTATCTCCTTCCATATTCGCTTGGAGTCTATTTCTTAAAATATCATCCTTACACATTACATACTCAAAAGATTCTTTAGTTACAGGGTTTCTATATCCACCATCAGGAATAATCAGTGATTTAAAATTACTTCCATCAGTATGCATATCAAAGATGATCGGTGAAGCTGACGTATTAAATTCAAGAGCTGTAGCTGTTCCAGCATCACCAGCCAACAAATTTACTCTATCATAAGGAGATTTAGCTTTGGTAGATGTTTCCCCTACAAGCAATAGCCCTTTCTTTATTTTCCCAGCACTCAAAATTGCAGAAATTGTGGAAAGTCCGTAAATCCAACCAGGGCAACTCATAGTGATATCAAAACTCATACAGTTAGAAGAGAGTTTTAATCTATCTTGAAGAACACATGCTGTAGCTGGAAAAATATAATCCGGAGTTTGAGAGACAAATATCAAGCACTCAATATCTTCCTTTTTCCAATCCAATTCCTCAATTATTTTTTCTGCTGCCTCTAAACACAAATCAGAAGAACAAATTCCCTCTTCGGCAATATACCTTCTTTTGACTCCGGTGGTTTCTATGTATTTTTCTAATTCTTTTTTATCTTCTATGAGAGTAGAATCTATATTTTCAACTTGCTTCGGAGGTACGCAAGCAGAGATTCCTGCTATTTTTACATTATCTATCTTAAAAAATGCCATATTCGTTATCTAATTTCCGATAATTGATCTTACCAGACTCATTTCGATAAATTTCATCTACACATTTTACAGTTAAGGATGTTAAAGGAAGTCCTGTTTTTATTGAAATGAGTTTTTTAACTTGTTCTTCTTTTCCTGCCTCTGTTATATACACAAACATTCTATTATCATTTCCACTACATGCACAATCAATAAATAATCCATCTGCTACTATTTTCTCACATTGATCCAAACTAACTCGCAAACCGAATAACTTTAAGAAACGTTTTTTCCTACCAATAATAAAATAGCAGCCATCCTCATCCCTAAAGGCTATATCACCAGTACAATATTCACCTTTAAACTCATCGCCTTTCACCAAATCTTCTACAGACTCCGCATATCCCATTGTCACATTAGGACCTTGATAACACAATTCTCCCTCTACATGAGAATTAGCTACAACTTTACCTTGGTCATCTTTTAATACAATAGTTCCTCCTGGAATTGCGAAACCTATACTAGCACATTTTTTAGTTGCCAACTCAGCTGGAAGATAAGCTAATCTAGCAGATGTTTCTGTAGTACCAAAAGTTGCAATGAACCGCTTACCGCTATAAGAGGCATATTCTGAAAAATACTCAAATAGAGAATTTGAAAGTTTCCCCCCGCCCTCAGCCATTGTCTTGAGATATGGCAAATCCATTTGAGTAAATTTCATTTTCTTCAGGATTTCATAGCTGTATGGAACTCCTGTGAAATTAGTTCCCCTTTGTTCCTTAATAAAACTCCAAAAGAGCGGACTTAAGAGATGATTAGAAAGAAGCAAAACTGTTGCACCAGCATATAAATGACTATTGATAACATTCAGCCCCATAGTATATTGCATTGGCAAATCACAGATCCCCCTTTCAGTAGTATTCCATCCAAATACATTTGCAACATTTTGAGCATTAATCTCTATGTTGCCATATTTATGACGTACTAATTTAGGACTTCCAGTAGTACCTGAGGTGGTTAATAACAAAGATAAATCAGGATTTAAAGCAGGTGTATCATTAGTTGTTTTATATAATACATAGCCTAAATATTCTTCAATAATCTCCGTTTCTCCAACCTCTCTCATATTTGAAGGACACCATATATACTCAGGCTTATATATTTTATAAAGATTATCAAGTAATCCTTTTTCCATACTAGCATTAAGTAATAAAGCAACATCTTTATTGTCATACAAAGCCAAAAATCCCGCCAATGATGGTGCAGTGTTTTTACATAAACAAAACACTAGTTTTCTTTCAGGAATTTTTCTTTTCAAAGTATCACAAAAGATAGTCAAGTCTCCATATGTCAACCTATTCCCACTATCATCAATAATAGCGGTTGATAGCTTGCTTTTTTTGTCTATATCAAAAATCATATAAACTAAAATTCAATATTACGCTTCCTCAAAATGTCCAAACCTGCCTGATAAGAAGTAAAAGCAATGATTTCATCAGGTTCAAATTCTATTTGAAACTCATCCTCAATAATTGCCATCAAACTCATTTGTCCAATAGAATCCCAACGTTCAACAGTATCCATCGTTGCACTTTCCACACTTTCACATGGAAGTTCCAAACCTTCCACAAACGCATTTTGATATTTCTCCAAATTTGTCATAACTAATTATTTTAACAAAAACTCAATTTTACCAGCTATCTGCTCAGCTGTTAATCCATGCTGTTTCCAAATATATCTCAAAGAACCAAGTTCTCCAAACCGATCATTTACACCTATTCTTACTAATCTAACATGTAAATCATTATCACACTTATATTCGGCAATGGAACTACCCAATCCTCCAATAATATTATGCTCTTCAACAGTAACAACCAAACGATGAGTAGAAAAGATAGTATCTAAAAGCCCCGTATCTAAAGGTTTAATAGTATACATATCCACCACAGTAGCATTAACATTTTTTTCTTTTAACATCTCAGCGGCATCCATAGCCTCTCGAACCATCAAACCTGTTGCAAGGATTGCAACATCTTCACCTTTTTTAATTATATTAGATTTACCAATAGTAAAATCACAATCTTTTTCATAAACAATAGGACAATTTAATCCACCAGACAACCGTAAATAGACCGGGCCTTCAATCAAAGAAGCAGCAATGACTAATTTAATTGCAGCCAAACAGTCAGAAGCTGAAAGAATAATTATATTAGGCAAAGCTCTTACAAGTGCAATATCTTCTGTAGCCCAATGAGATACAGCCAAGGTCTCCATTGCAAAACCAGCAGAATTTCCTATTAACTTAACATTAAATTGATGATAAGAGAGATTTTGACGTATCATCTCAACTGTTCTTGTAATAATAAATTCAGCATAAGTACAAGCAAACACATTACTACCAGATTCAGATGCTATACCAGCTGCAATACCTATCATATTTTGCTCGGCAATGCCCACATTAATGACCTTATCCGGGTAGTTTGCATAAAATCTATCCAAGCTTGCAATAGCAATACTATCTGCAACCACAACTCTCAAATTAGGATCGCTTTTAGCTACTTCAAGCATACCAATACCGGCAGCTGCTCCTTTTTGCCCTAATCTAGCATAAGCTTTTATAAGTGGAGTACTAATAACCATATACTCTATGAATTTAAAATTTCTGCGTAAGCTGTTTTATATTGCTCTTCTGACAATACGGCCTGATGCCATAATTTATTATTCTCCATAAACGAAACGCCTTTTCCTTTAACCGTTTCAGCTATCAAAGCATAAGGCTTATCAATTGGCCTATATTGTAATGAGTCTATCAACTGCTCGACACTATGTCCATTCACCGTTTTAGATTCCCAACCAAAAGATTTAAACTTAAGTTCCATATCCATTTGTGCCATCCAATCTTCGGTATTGCCATCTACTGCCATATAGTTCCTATCAACAATCACAGTTAGATTATCCAATTTATAATGTCCGGCTGTAAGGACAGCTTCCCAAATAGAACCTTCATTACATTCTGCATCTCCCAAAAGAACATATACATGATATGGAAGATTATTTTGTTTAGCATAAATAGATTTACCTACCGCAAAGGAAAGCTCCATACCCAGACTTAAGGAAGCATACTCTAAGCCTAAATCCAAATTCCTTTGATGGCCAACTAACAAACCATTGTCTTCTTCATATGAGTTTAACTTTTCAATTGGAAAAAAACCCATTTCCGCCATTACAGGAAATTCAGCCAATCGAGCATGCTCTTTACCCGCAATAAAACGATCACGTCCTTCCCATCTTGGATTTGAAACATTATACTTTAAAATAGAACCATAAAGTACCGCATAGATTTCAATACAGGACAAGCTACCACTCAAATGAGCTCCTCGCCTTCCAGCAGCCAACGCCATATCCAAAGCATGAAGGCGCATTTTTCTACAAAGATTTATGAGTTCTTTAGAATCTAACTTACCACTTTCCATAATTATCGTCCTCCATCAACTTTAATAATCGCACCATTGATATATGAAGCTCGTTCCGATGCCAAGAATAATGCTACTTGAGCAATTTCTTCTGTTTTACCCAGACGTCTTAACGACGACTCTACTGATAACTGTTTTAATTGTTCAGTATTATATTGTTGAATCATTTCAGTTTCTATCGGTCCAGGAGCTATGGCATTTACCCTAATTCCAAGAGGTCCCAATTCTTTCGCCAAACATTGGGTCATAAATAATACGGCAGCCTTACTACTTCCATACGCAATCTTACCTGGCTGTGGTTCGATACCTGCAATAGAGCCCATATTAATTATTACCCCACTTCTTTGCCTAATCATTTTTTTTGATATTTTCTGAATAATATTGAGCATAGAAAAATAATTGGTATCAAACAACACTTTTACATCCTCTATTTTAGTCTGACTTAACAATCCCACAGTAGAGATACCAGCATTATTTATAAGAATATCTATTTTCAAGTTCTCATCGAGAATTTTTTTTATTCCAATATTAAGTGATTCACCATCAGTTATATCAAAATAAACAAGTTTTATCCAAACATTATGTACTCGCTCTAGTTCTGCTTTCCACATGATGAAACTTTCGCTTTCTTTACGCATGCATGCCCAAACATTAGTACCAGCTTTCGCAAACATTTCTACAAGAACCTTACCTATGCCACGGTTCGCACCTGTTATTATAATATTCTTACCTTTCATGCACTATTTCAACGATCTACCACCATCTATAATTAAAGTATGCCCCGTAATATAAGACGCAGCATCACTAAGCAAAAAAATAACGGCGTAAGCTATTTCAAAAGGTTCCGCATATCTTTTCAACAGATATTTTTGCATATCCTTCTTATAATCTTCCTCAGAAAAACTCAATTTCATTTTCAGATCAGTATTAACCATTGAAGGGTGTACACTATTAGAGCGAATCCCCCTCACTGCAAATTCTACTGCACAACTTTTTGAATAAGACGTAATAGCACCCTTTGATAAAGAGTATAATCCATTCGCAGGAGTAAAAGTATATAACCCAGCCAGTGAAGACATGAATACAATTGAAGCATTTTTCTTAATTTTCTTCCTCTTGTACAAGAGATTAGTTAAAAAGATAGGTGCTTTAGTATTAACAGCTAATACCTTCTCATATTCCTCTTCACTGATAAAATGCAACGGCTTCGTATTCGAAATACCTGCATTATTCACCAGCCCATCAATTGGATCAATTAACTCTACAAAATCCAAAATCTCATTATAATTAGCAAGATTTATCTGATACACACTACAATTCTCGCTCTCTAACATACCTACCGTTTCATTCAATGCATCTATATTAATATCGACTAACAGTAGTATTGCACCCATTTTAGCAGCCTCAATGGCAATAGAACGACCTATTCCACTACCTGCTCCTGTTATAAGAATCCGTTTGTACTCTAAAGAAAATGGATTATAGTTCATTGCTTAGATTTAACGATGCTATATAAATCTCCAATAGTTTTTGCCTGTCTAATGTCATCACTTGTAATAATGATACCATATTCCTCATCCACCATAGCAATAACAGATAATACTAATAACGAATTCCACTCATCATTATCTTTAAAATCAGTCAATACTGAAAAGTTACTAGTGTCAATGTCATCAAACAAATTCACTATGTTTTGAATAAAATCCTGTAATTCCATATTCTTAAATTATTTTATTATTAATATCAATATCACTTAACTGCAAAGGTTCTCCCATAGGAATGCATCTCTTAGCTACTTGCCCTAACATTTGTTCATAATAAACAGGCGATAAGCCATCAGCAGGCCTAAACGATTTTGTATTCTCAACGGTAAAAATGTCACCTGGATTAATATCCACAATGGCATAAATGGCTCTTCTTTTAGCCCGTTCTCTATCCGAGATTTCTCTTTTTATCCCCCCTAATGCACTTTCCACATCTCTTACACCATCCACCATTTTTTTAAATTCTTGAGGTTCCATCGAAAAAGAAGAATCTGGCCCACCTAACGATCTGTCTAAAATAAAATGCTTTTCTATAATTTTTGCACCTAGTGCAACAGAAGTCATTGGCACCACACTCCCCATCGTATGATCTGAAACCCCAACTACAGTCTTAAAAGTAGCAATCATATCAGGAATTGTCAAAAGATTAGCCTGTTCTAACGATGCAGGATATTCTGACGTACATTTCAACAATGAAACATCTTTATTACCCATTTCATAACAAGCATCAAGAGCTATTTTTATATCATTGTAATCGGCAACACCTGTAGACATAATTATAGGTTTGCCTACCTTAGCCACCTGCTTGATAAGAGGTATATCATTTATCTCAAAAGAAGCAATCTTATAGATAGGAATTTCCATTTTTTGCAAAAAAGCCACTCCTTCTAAATCAAATGGTGTAGAAAAGAAATCCAAACCTAACCGTTCTGATATATTCTTTAATTCCGGCTGCCATTCATAAGGCATATAAGCATCAGCATATAATTGATAACGGGTAACTCCTTTCCAAAGCCCCGATTTTATCATACCGAAATGTTCGTTATTTATATCCATAACAAGCGAATCCGGCTTATATGTTTGTACTTTAACTGCATCAGCACCTGAAGCCGCCATTGCTTCAATAGTTTTCACAGCCAAATCAAAATTATGATTATGGTTGGCTGACAATTCAGCAATAATATAAACTCTATTCTCTTTTAGTTTCATAGAATCACCATTTAACGGGATTTTGTTTGTTAAATCTAACAAACTGATTTATCAATTTATCTCCTGATAGTTTTCGAAACTCAGTTGCAGGCGTATGCATTTTCACATATTTCCGACCATCAATTTCTACAATCTTATCCTCTATTGCGCCAAAGAATCTGGATAATTGATACGCATTAGTATTACCCCACAAAAGATACCCAAAAAGATTTTCAAATCCTAATTCGTCAAAAAACAACTTTTTATAGTAATACTGTATCTCTATACCTATACCAGAATTTGCCATATACGGTGAAAGGTAGTATCCAGGTTCTCCTTCTTTATGTTCATAATCTACATTTATGATACTCAACACCCCTATCGGTATATTATTCCTATAAAATAGCCAATAATATGCATCATTCCTTTCTGACAAATTATATACAAAAGTACAATGATTTTCAAACGGAATAATATCTTTTGTTATCATCCACTTACGTATATCCTCATGATTTCTCCACTCCCAAACTAACTTCACTTCTTCAAGAGTAAGACCTACAAAGTTTTTATACGTATAGTTATTTATTTGATAAATTTTATTTCGATCTATATTCATAACAAATGAAAGATTGAGATATATTTTTCTTTTTGTTTTGAATAATCAATAAAAGATGCTACGTTCAAATTATCACATGTTAAAGCCGCAACCAACGAGTTTAGATAATTTTCATCAAGCAGATTTCCTAATGGTACAATGGAATTAGTCTTCAATAAAGCATTATACATACCTACTTGGTTATCAACATAATATCCAGAAAGAACCTTTGTCCCTCTTGATAACGCCTCATAGCAGATCATACTACTTGATAATATAGCAAATTTTGATATGTCAAAAAGGTTAGCTATTTCTTGTGCGGAAGCATCTATGTGAACCGCTAACCCTTCTGACAAAAACTCACGAATTCTTTCAGTACCAATAACACTAGAAGCTATAAGATGAATTTCATATTGAAGTTTACAGTTTTTCAAATACCTAAATGTTTTTTCCGTCAATAAATATTGATCTGTACCTCCAAAACATATTGTGATGATATTAGATGATATTTTTTTTTCTGATTTATATTTCCTAAATGGTGCGCGAAGAATAACCCACTCAAACCCACATAATATTTTAGTATATGGTTCAACAGAATACTTTGAAAAATCCTCCTCTACATAATTAATTAAAACATCTGAATAGTGATGCATATTATATGAAGCCAGACAAACCAATTTACATCCCTTTCTCTTTATTTGTCTCTCATATTCAGATGTAAAGAAATAATTATCCAAAAAGACTATTTCATTACCAGAAAGACAGGAAAGAAATACATCAAATTTAGTTTCATCAGATGGAAGAGCTACAAGATCACAAACTTCACCAACTGCCTGCCTTTGATATTCTGTCGGTTCTTGAGTATAAAATACACACTCAAAATCATCTTTTAGCATATCTGCTAAAGCCAATGTACGAACAAAATGACCATAACCTATTTGGACATTAGCATCTGCTCGAAATAATATTCTTTTCTTCAATCTTTATATTATATAGCAGTAATATGAATTAATATTTTAGGTATTTACCCGCGAACATATAGCATTTTATACTTAAATTCTGCCATCCTCCAATCCTGTTCTGTGTCAATATCTTGCACTCGATCTTCGTCAACCACTATCCCTCCCCTTTTAATGTCACCAGAGAGCCATCGGTCAATCTTATGCCAATAGAATGTACCTGAATCATGATAGGCAGATTCCAAATCCTGGCTACGAGTTTTAGCATATTCCGGCCAATTGAAATAAATTTCCCCCTCACTGTTCATACCATATGAACGCAATATAGGATATGAGAACTGTACAACAGGTACTATAGACGAAAAATCCGAATGAATCAATCTTTCATAGCCAACAACAATATCCTCATTCAGAAGTAGTGGAGAAGTTGCCAAAATACAACACATATTATCAAAAAAATCTCCTTGTTCTTTATACCTATCCAATACTTCTCGAATAACATCTGCTAATGTAGCATAATCATTTGCAGTTTCTTCTGTTCTCAAAAAAGGAACTGAAGCTCCATATTGTCGTGCCACTTCCGCTATTTCCAAATCATCCGTTGATACCATAACTTCATCAAAGAGATGCGTTGAAAGAGCTGTTTCAATGGAGTAGGCAATGATAGGTCTACCCATAAAAAGCTTGACATTTTTATGAGGAATACGTTTGCTACCACCACGAGCAGGTATAATTGCTATGTTCCTCATCACCTTACAAATTCTAAAACCTTTTCAATTACCCAATCCTGTTCTTCATTAGTAAGTGAAGGAAACATCGGTAATGCCAAACACTTAGTGTAGTATTCCTCAGCAACAGGACAATCTCCTTCTTTCCATCCAAATTGTTTATAATATGGCATCAAGTGTGCCGGCGCATAAAGAACTTGGGCAAAGATGTTATTCTCACGCAAAAAGTCATACAAGGCTTTTCTATTATCAACCTGAATAATATATAAGTGAAATGCATGAAGAATATTATCTGCTCTAAAAGGAGTTTTAATAACGGTTCCTTCAAAAGCTTTATCATATTTCTTTGCAATCTCCCCACGGCGAGAAATACTCCAATCCATTCTACTTAATTGAGAGATCCCCAATGCTGCTTGAAATTCAGTAAAACGATAGTTGTAACCAAGTTCTTGCATTTCGTAATACCACCCTCCATCATGCTTTATCAGTTTTTCAGGATCACGAGTAATACCATGAGTTCTATAAAGACACAACTTTTCATAAAGCTCCCTATTGTTAGTTGTTACAGCTCCACCCTCACCTGTAGCAATATGTTTTACAGGATGGAAAGAAAAAACTGTAAGATCGGCGTATAAACTATTACCCACTCGGTTTACTATTCCTTTACTATCAGTGAAAGTAGCACCTGGAGCATGACAAGCATCCTCTACAATAGCAAAATTATACTCGACTGCAAGTTGTCTCATCCTTTCACCATCAATAGGATATCCAGCAAAGTCTACAGGAACTACAGCTTTATATGTTCCTTTAGGAGAAGCTTTCAAAATAGTTTCTAATCTATCTAAATCAATCAAGAAAGTCTGAGGATGAATATCGCAGAAAACAATCTCTGCTCCTTGATAACGAAAACCATTGGCACTAGCAACAAAAGTATTTGGAGTAGTAATTATTTTATCGCCGGGGGTAATCCCCAAAGCCATAGCACACAAATGCAAAGCTGCAGTACCATTACTTACCACACAAGCATATTTGCTGTCACAAAATTCAGCAAATGCTTTCTCAAATTTATTAATCTTTGGCCCCTGAGTGAGATAATCAGATTTAAGAGCCTCTACCACAGCCTGAATATCTTCGTCAGTAATATACTGGCGACCATAAGAAAGAGTATGGTCTATCATAATTATTTTACTTTAAAATTTGAATTTACATATCTACGTATTTTATCCCTCAATGAATCAACAGTCTCCCACTCCGTATTTGTGTCTGAACCATAAGCAAAATCTTCAGGAACCGATTTTGCATTATAATGAGTAAGATAGGTTTCCTTGTTGCGGTTATCAGTAAACGCTATAGCAGGAAGAATTGCATATGAACTACCTAAATCAATCGTATTTATCGCATCATCTTTCGATATCATTTGTTCGTGTAACTTTTCGCTAGGACGAATACCAACTTCACTTTGTGCAAGATTAGGAGCTATTGCCATAGCCACATCAGTAATGCGATATGACGGACATTTCGGAATAAAAATCTCTCCTCCTAAGTGATTTTGTATAGCACATATCACCATATCTACAGCTGTCTGTTGTGTAACATTAAAACGAGTCATCCGTTTGTCTGTAATAGGAAGTTCCTTTGCACCCATATCCCTACGTTCAATAAAATATGGAATAACAGAACCTCTTGCCCCTATTACATTACCATAACGAACAACAGAAAATTTAATATCTTTTCTTCCCTTTATATTATTGGCTGCAACAAAAAGTTTATCGGATAATAACTGGGATGCTCCATATAAATTAATTGGTGCACATGCCTTATCTGATGATAGTGAAATAATATTTTTTATATTACAAATAAGAGCTACATCTATAACATTCTGAGCTCCTATAACATTAGTTTTCACGCACTCTTCCGGATTGTATTCTGCAGTATCAGGTTGTGATATAGATGCTGCATGAATTAAAATATCAACCTCACTACATGCTCTCAATAATCGCTCTTTATCTCTTATATCTCCTATAAAAAAGCGCAATTGAGGATACTGTTTATGAGGATATTGCCTCTGCATAACATATTGAGCTGATTCTCCTCGCGAATAAACAATAATTTTTTTTATTCCGGGATAATCTCTAAAAACTGTTTCTACAAACTTTTTCCCAAAAGAACCCGTTCCACCAGTTATAAGGATAGATTTACCATTTAGCATATTTTTTTATTCTACAGGTTCATAATATGTATCAGGACGACTGGGATCAAAGCAATCATTGCTCCAAATAATAGTAACCATGTCTTCTGTTTCAGAAAGATTAATCAAGTTATGGGTGTATCCCGGAAGCATTTCTACTACTCTTAAGTTACTTCCATCCACATTATATTCAATCACCGGATATCTATTACCATTTTCATCTACACCCACTTTTCTCAACTGAATAAGACCACAGCCACTTACCACTAAAAAGCGTTCAACACTATTGTTATGCCAGTGTTGTCCCTTAGTTATACCAGGTTTCGAAATATTAATAGATATTTGTCCATGATTTTCCGTTTTTATAAACTCTGTAAAACTCCCCCTTGTATCTACATTCATATTCAAAGCAAAAGATATCTTAGATTCCGGCAGATAAGACACAAATGTTGAATAGAGAGCTTTCTTAAAAGAATCACTCACATAAGGTACCTGAAGAGAAGTTCTCCCTTTTTTGAAATAATTCAATAAATCCACAATATCCCCCAACCGCACTCTATGTACATTAGCTACATAACAAAATTTACCTTCCCTATATTCATCACCAGTCAACGCATTTATTAATTCATCTACTAAGTCATCTATATAGACAAGATTTAACATTACATTGGGATCATTTACCTGAATAGGCAAATCATTGGCAATATTATTGCAAAATGTTGCTATAACAGAATTATAATTAGGTCTACACCATTTACCAAAAAGATTAGGGAAACGATATATCAATACTTTGGCACCTGTTTCTTTTGCATATTGAAACATCAAATCTTCTCCGGCTTTTTTAGACTGCCCGTATGGATTGTCTAATGCAGCCTGACTTGACGACGAAATCATAACAGGACATTTATTCCCATATTTTTTTAACGTATCAAGGAGTGTGGAAGCGAAACCATAATTTCCTCTCATAAACTCACTAACATCTTTCGGTCTATTAACTCCTGCTAGATTAAATACAAAATCTGCCTTTTGACAGTATACTTCAAGTAGCTCAGGTTTTGAATCAATATCATACTCCATTATAGTAATAGTGGAATCCACTTTATACCAACGAGCTTTATTAGTAGCGATATTGCTTAACTGCGCACAAAGATTCTTTCCAATAAAACCTTTAGCGCCTGTTATAAGTATATTCATTCTTCAAACAATTACAAATTGTTATTACTCATAATGTATATATTCCTTCTATAAGAACACCTCACAAAAAATTACTATTATTTTTTGTCATTGTCATACCATTAAGTCCATATTCCGTAATTTCAGACTCAGAAATTCTCTGCAACCGTTAATAATTCCAATAAAATTTGCCAAAACAGTCCAAACCGACTACTCACCATACTAATTATGCTATAGCATAAAGCGATTATCTCTACCAAAAATCCGATATTCTCATATCCATATCGCAAAACCATTAATGCAAGACTCTAAAGAGTCATGTCTTTCACATATCCTTATAGACAATAACTTGAAAGGGCTTGGAGATTATCTTAATACCACCTATAGTACTTACAAATACTCTCTCTAGAAAATACCCCCAACATAGTTTGTAGACATTTCCTGCAGACTCCATCATTCAGTCTGTAGTTTATAATCAATTCTAAGATAATCTCAAAGTCATACAATAAAAATACCTTCCTATATATGCACTTTCCAACAATTACTCATCAGATGTGTTGAATATTTTAATGAATAAATTTTATTTTATCTCCTCAAACGGATACTGATTCTCCTCAAAATCCTTCAACTCCTCCACAATCTTCGTCTGTTCCAAAGTCAGCTCTCCCTTATTCCAAGTATTAATAATTTCATGAGCCTCCTTCGCTAAACTCTCATCATAAAATTCACCATAACAATACGTCAATAGCCTAACCTTTAACAACGAAGGAGGAAGTTTTGGAAGCACCTCCCAGCTACGATCCAACACACTCTGAATACATTCCTGCTTACTACCATTATCATAAATAGTAGCAGCAAAAGCCACCAACAAGCCAAGACAGAGTTCAGCCTCCTCCTCAACCGTAGTTCCACGAGTATTATAAAGTTCAATAGCTCGTTCGTAGACATCACGGTTCAAACGTGTAAATTGGTCCGCATAGATGGGACTTCCATCTAGCCCATAGGTTAGAAGATGATGGGCTAAAGAAAATAATGATGAAGAATTAGAATCCATATTATAAATTGTTTTATTCCAAAAAGAGAATTTCCTTTGACGAATTCAAGATGATAATAGTATTATTAACCAATAGCTACTATCAATGATAATATCAATCAACAACTACCGGTTCAACAAGCGAAGGGGGTATAAAAGTAGTAGCAATAGCCATGACACCTTCAATATTAACGACCACACGGCGATCATGCCTGATACGAACAAACTCGCCAATAACACCTTTGAAGACACCATCTGTGATACGAACTTTCTGACCTTTCACCAAGTTCAATTCAGTTGACTCAATATAAAGAACTGCTTCGTCGTAACTACCCGCCACGAGAATAAAGCTATGCATCTGCGCATCAGGAATAACGACCGGACGACAATATTCACGATTCATAATGAAACGTATAGGCATTTTTCCCTCAAGTTCATCCTTCAAAGCGTCTATACGCTTACGAGTAGAATGAATAAAGACAAGATTATGAATGGCAGGAACCAACTTACGTACACGCTTACCACCTTTCATTACTATTCCGTAACGCATAGGGATAAAACTCTCTATGTTTTCCTCGTCCAAAATAGCTTTCAAAGCCAATTCACGACTGTAGGAAACACGAACAGCAAACCAGTGGAGTAATTGAGAGTTAGGAGTAGAAAGTTGAGAGTCAGTACTTTCGTTCATGAAATTTTCGCGAAGTTAGTTCGCGTCAGGATATTTTTTAGGGACACCGGAGTAGTGAAATACCTACCGGTCAAATTATGTAATGCGATTATTTTAAGTAGCTTAACTTGCATTCATTTTATTCCAAAACTTTCTACCGTCACGGAAAAAAAGTCTATGAAACAATTATATGGAACTTTTTATATATAAAAAGCTATAAACGAATAGATTAGAGAGAAAAATCGTTTTTTAATCGTTCGTTTAATATGTGTAAATATTTACGAAAGAATAGTAGCTGTCAGGATAATAATCCGAATAGATATTAATGACATTTATTTTGAGAATAACAGTTTGTATATTAGATGTTTACATAAAGAGGAAAGTGTTTGCGAGATTATTTTTATTAAACATCTTGCACATTCCAAAAATACCTTTTATCTTTGCACCATTAAACGAACGATTTTTGAGCACTCAAAAAACAAGAACCTATCCTCCTATATACCAACCTATTAAGCTACATAGAGAAAAGTTTCAAAGTAACATTAATCCCGATATTCTTGTCCACTCTTCTTTTTACACTTACCTTCGCAACTTACAACATATTTTTCCATCACTAATTCTAACATTAAAAAACATCTGAAATATGGAAAAGAATAAAGTAAATACAGCAGCAAAAAAAAACTGCAAAAAAGAACAAGAATAATAGTAAGAAACCAATAAAACAAGGTATTAAGGCAAAAAGAGGGCCCAAACCCGGGGCTACGATTACAAGAATAATCGACCGTCGGGACATTATAGAAAAAGCATTTTTAGAGCTCTACATGATAAATTGTCTGGACGCGTCTCCAGAAAACGGATTGGCAACGCTTGCACGTTTTTTATACAGAAGAGAAAAGTTTCAGCAAAAGAACGGTAAACGAATATCAGCCAACACAATAAGGCAAGATTTGATTGAATTACTTAAAGAGTCCAAGTATACAAATCCGAGAAATAGAAAGAGAAAATAACAACAAAAAACAAGTATGAATTAGTGTTGAACAACATGTTGTAAAAGGACTTAATTTTGCCCCCGCTTTGGCAAAGATTAAGCCCTGCAGATGAGAAGATGCCGCTTTATCCAAAAGTGACATCTTCTTTTTTTTGCCCGACACAAACACCTACTAAAGAATTAAAAATGAAATAATTAAAAAAATGAAATGCAATGGAAAATGTTTTCAAAATGTCACTATTCATGCCCCCTATCTCGCCGATTAAGGACAAAACAACCGGAAGAACTGTAAAGAGCGCCACACTTACTCCGCTACGGACAATAAATCTGGAAGAAATATATAAACTGATAACCTCCAACGAGAAACTCACTGCATTGACTCTTGAAGTGCGAAACGCCGCGCTGCAAGGTGACGAAGACACCAGCCGTCTCCTGAAGCAGCAAACACTGCCCTACGTGACCCCTTGCGGAATCTTCACCCGTCGCCGAAGCGACTGCCTGGAAGAGCTGTCCGGACTGGTAGTAGTAGACATCGATCATCTCGAATCCACCGAAGAAGCCGAAATCCTACGACAAGAATTATTCGATGACCCTTATCTGTGTCCCGCACTGGCATTCATCAGTCCCAGTGGACTGGGCGTGAAAGCCTTCATTCCTCATGCCTCGGAACAAAACGCCACAGATGGAATCCGCTGGGCCATGAACTATGTACACTGCATGTACGACAGCAACCACCGCCAACCCGGAAAAGGAGTGGATACATCGGGAAAAGACCTCGTACGCTCCTGCTTCCTCTGCCATGACGAAGGGGCACTTTTGAGAACTAAAAAATAAACATCGAAAATTAAAATCACGAATCAACATCCCAAATTATAATTCAAAATACTTAAAGCCAATGGAACAATTATCTGCATTGCACCGCCTGACCGAAGCAGTCAGAAATGCAGGAGCCGACATCGCTCCCACTTATCAAGAGTATATACAACTGGCATTTGCCATCACCACCGACTGTGGCGAAGCGGGCCGCCAAGATTTCCTGACCTTGTGCAGTTTCTCACCAAAGTACGATCCACGAGCAGCCGACAAACTATTCAGCAATGCACTGAAAAACGGACACAACAACGTACACATAGGTACCGCCTTCCATCTGGCCGAAGTTTGCGGCATAAAAGTCCAATCCGAAATTCCGCACGGATGGGGTACACTTGGTACACAAGGTTCGCACTCCTCTTCTGCCTCACACACACGCACACGTGAAGAAGATGTATCCGCACATGAGGAAGAAAACCTACTGGACAGCAGCCCTCTCTCTCCCCTGCCCACTTTCGACGAGCACACTCATTGGCCTTATCCCTTGGAACGCATCGTTAGCTACGGCACCTCCCGTGCCCAATGCGACGTACTGCTACTGGGAACTGTCACCGTACTGGGTGCCAGCATGGGACGGCACGTGCGATGTGCCTACGGAGGAAAAATGATCTCGCCCTGTCTACAGACTTTCATCACAGCACTGCCCGCATCAGGCAAAGGCGTGCTCTCGCTGGTACGCCTGCTGGTAGAACCCCTCCACGATGAAATCCGCAAACAGGTGGCCGAAAATATGGCATCTTATCGCCGCGAAAAAGCAAAGTACGAGACACTGGGCAAAGAACGTGCAAAGACCGAGCCTCCCGTAATCCCGCCCAACAAGATGTTCCTCATCTCCGGCAACAACACCGGAACGGGTATCCTGCAGAACCTGATGGATTCTGACGGCACCGGCCTGATATGCGAAAATGAGGCCGACACCATCTCCACCGCCATAGGATCGGAGTACGGCCACTGGAGCGACACCATGCGCAAGGCCTTCGACCACGACGGCCTTTCCTACAACCGCCGCACCGACCGGGAATACCGCGAAGTGAAAAAGAGCTATCTCGCCGTACTTCTTTCCGGCACCCCAGCACAAGTGAAGCCCCTGATACCCAGTGCCGAAAACGGACTCTTTTCCCGGCAAGTATTCTACTACATGCCCGCCATACACTACTGGCAGAACCAGTTCGACCGCAACGACAACAATCTCGAAGAGATATTCACTGCACTGGGCATGGAATGGAAAGAAAAGCAGAAGGCCATCGTCATGAACGGACTTTTCACCCTGCGCCTCACCGACGGGCAGAAAGAGGAATTCAACCGTTTATTCTCCAGTCTATTCGTACGTTCCGGACTGACCAACGGTGACGAAATGTCGAGCAGCGTGGCGCGTCTGGCCATCAATATCTGCCGCATCATGGAAGTGGTGGCCATGCTCCGCGCATTGGAGCACGAAGAGATAGCCGATTCACCCAATGTATCGCCCGACCCGAACACCGCTCCGGACAATCTGAAGGATCACATCGTCAGCTTATGGAACCTCATCATCACTCCCGACGATTTCCATGCCGTGCTGTCCCTGGCCGAAAGCCTCTACCGCCACACCACCCATATCCTCTCCTTCCTACCTGCTACCGAAGTCACCAGCCGGGGCAATGCTGACCGGGATGCACTGGTGCAATGCATGGAAAAGAAATTTACACGGGCCGAATTCATAAAAAAAGCCGAAGAGATAGGCATTAAACCCGGAACAGCCTCTACCTGGCTCAAGCGCTTGCAGAAGCACGGTCTGGTGGAGAGTGTGGATGGAAACGGAACTTATCAAAAGCCCTAACCATAGATACGCACGTGTGTGCGAAACAAACGGAAACAGTGAACCTCTGTACCAAGTGTACCAACCTCAACTTTACGCCGCCCAACCTCAACTTTAAGGTTCGCCAAGTGCAGCCGCTATCAGGCTCACCTGGGCGGACGTATAGGTGCGGGAGTGAGAGGACGTCCCCACAGCGGCCAAGTCATCACACAGGCCGGGATAAAGTTCAATCCAATGCTTCAACTTGCGGTAAGCGGATTCGGGACAAAGATTGGGACAATAGAGCTGGGCAAGTTCGGTGCGCCCATAGGTACGGATTTCAAAAGTGTTCATATCTGACATTCATGTGTTATATTTCATCAAATATAGCTATAAATCACGACATTGGCAACTATACGCATATAAATAACAGACAGAAACCGTCCGTAATCGACCGTAACAATCCGAAAGTGACAAACACCCGTATACACGGTATTATCTTTGCATCGTTGAGTTCAACACCGTGAATATTTAATTTTTAATTATTAATTCTTAATTTGTTTATCAAACTATGATTCGTTACAAAAAGTATCAAGTGACGGGCGAAAACAGCCCGCTGAAAGGTCTCTGGTATGCACGCCCCGTAATTGAGGAGACTTTCGACATTGAGAAGCTTGCCAAGCACATGTCCAACCACAACACCCCCTACTCGTCCGGAGTCATCAAGGGAGTGCTGACTGACATGGTATCCTGCACCAAGGAGCTGATTCTGGACGGAAAGAATGTAAAAATGGACGATCTCGCCATTTTCTCCGTGGGGATTGTCAGCAAGAAAGGCGCGCAATCCGCTGCCGACTTCTCGCTGGCCAACAACGTGAAGGGGCTGAAACTCCGTGCCCGTGCCACGGGAGAACTGAGCAATGCACAGATTAACCTGGAAGGGCAGATGAAGGAGTCTTCCATGTATACCGTAGAAGGTAAACCGTCCGGTAATAAGCCCGACGGAAGCGGCGAAGGAAACGACGGGGGAATCGAAGATGACCCGTTGGGATAATCTAAAGTCGAAGGCCGTAGAAATTAAAAATTAAAGGCTGCGCGAGGATTTAATCTTCAAGTTTCAATGCTTAACATTTAATTATTAATTTTCCAAGTAGTCAATTTTCTAAGTTCTAACTATTAATTATCTACTCACCATGAATGAAGAAAAAAAGTCAAAATCTGTATGGGGTATTGTCCTCAAAGTAATCATCACCGTAGCCACCGCCATAGTGGGAGCTTTAGGTTTAGGCGCCTGCAAGTAGCCATGCGTACGATTACCCTCCTCATTATTCATTGCTCGGCCACGCCTCAGGGCGTGTGCCTGAGCCTTGAGGATTGTCGTCGCGAACACATCCGCCACCGTGGCTTCAGCGACATCGGCTACCATTTCTACGTAACCCGCGACGGAGAGATTCATCGTGGCCGTCCCACGGAAAAAATCGGTGCGCATTGCCTCAACCATAACCGCCACTCCATCGGCATCTGTTACGAAGGAGGACTGGATGCCAAAGGCCGACCGTCCGACACCCGCACGTTGGAACAAAAGGCTTCACTGCTGGCCCTACTGCGCGAGTTGAAACGTATTTTTCCACGCGCACTGATTGTAGGGCATCATGATTTGAATCCGATAAAACCTTGTCCATGCTTCAATGCGGAAAGGGAATATAGGGGGCTGTAAAAAGCTCCCTTTTTTCAAATAAAGGCTTTCCGGGAATTTTGTGCCTATTTAAATTTTGCTTAAAAAAGAATGCTGAATAAAAAGAGTGATAAGATGGTAAGGTGATAAAGTGGCTGCGCTATATATCACAGAGCGTTATCCCACTATCACTTTATCACTCTACCACCTTATCACACTTTATTCATACCCCGTCCGATATGAATTCATTCAACTCCTGATTCGCATTTTTTATAATTCTTTTGTACCTTTGACGCTTATTATTCAAAAAACGATTCAACATGATACAGTTATTTCACCGCATGATCTCTGCCACCCTCAGTATTTCTGAGAAACAAATCGGCCATACGCTCGATTTATTGGCGGACGGAGCTACTATTCCCTTCATCAGCCGTTACCGTAAAGAAGTTACCGGAGGATTGGATGAAGTGCAAATTGAAGCAATCAAAACCCAATATGAGAAGCTGAATGAGCTGGCTAAACGAAAAGAAACCATTGTCAACACTATCAACGAACAGGGAAAAATGACTCCTGAACTACAAAAGCGTATTGATGAAACTTGGGATAGTACCATTCTTGAAGATATTTACCTACCCTACAAACCCAAACGCCGTACGCGTGCAGAAGTAGCCCGCCAGAAAGGTCTGGAACCCTTGGCAACACTACTGATGTTGCAGCGGGAACCGAACCCGGAGAAGCGCGCAGAAACATACGTCAAAGGAGAAGTGAAAGATGCGGAAGATGCATTGAAAGGAGCACGGGATATCATTGCAGAACAGGTCAGTGAAGACGAACAGGCACGTAACACCGTACGCTTCGCCTTCTCCCGGCAAGCTGTCATCACGGCTAAAGTGGTGAAAGGAAAAGAGAGTGAAGCTGATAAATACCGGGATTACTTTGAATTCAGTAAACCCCTGAAAAAATGCACCTCACACCAATTGCTGGCTATTCGCCGTGCCGAAGCCGAAGGGCTATTGAAAGTCAGCATAAGCCCTGATGATGAAGAGTGTGTGGAACGTCTGGAACGCCGTTTCGTCCGCAGCAACAATGCTTGCGGAGAACAAGTGGCGGAAGCCGTACAGGATGCCTATAAGCGTTTACTGAAATCTTCTATCGAAACGGAATTTGCCGCACAAAGTAAAGAACAGGCGGACGAAGAAGCCATCCGGGTATTCGTTCAGAACCTGCGCCAATTATTACTGGCTTCTCCATTGGGACAAAAGCGGGTAATGGGCATCGATCCGGGATTCCGTACAGGTTGCAAAGTGGTATGCCTGGATGCGCAAGGCAATTTACTGCACAATGAGAATATCTACCCGCATGCTCCGGTATACAAAACCGCAGAAGCTGTGTCTAAAATACAAAAGATGATAGAAGCTTACCATATAGAAGCCATAGCGGTAGGAAACGGAACGGCAAGTCGTGAAACAGAAGAGTTTCTGAAACACCAGACCTTCAGGCAGGAAATTCAGGTATTTGTTGTAAGCGAGCAAGGGGCTTCCATTTACTCTGCATCCAAGATTGCGCGTGATGAATTTCCGGAATACGACGTCACAGTGCGCGGAGCTGTATCCATCGCCCGCCGACTGATGGACCCGTTGGCTGAATTGGTGAAAATAGACCCGAAATCCATCGGTGTAGGTCAATACCAGCATGACGTAGACCAGACGAAATTAAAGAAATCACTGGACTTGACCGTAGAAAGTTGCGTAAACCTGGTGGGAGTAAACCTAAATACGGCAAGCAGCCACCTGCTGACTTACATTTCGGGGTTAGGCCCTCAACTGGCACAGAACATAGTAAATTACCGTGCTGAAAATGGTGCATTCACATCGCGTAAACAACTGATGAAAGTGCCGCGCATGGGAGCCAAAGCTTTTGAGCAATGTGCCGGTTTCCTTCGTATTCCGCAATCCAAAAATCCTTTGGATAACACAGCCGTTCACCCGGAGAGCTATTGTATAGTAGAACAAATGGCCAAAGACTTGGGATGCAGCGTGGCAGAGCTTATTACCAGCAAGGAACTACGCCTGAAAATCCAACCTGAAAAGTACCTCACCTCTACCGTGGGCATGCCTACTTTGAAGGATATTCTACAAGAATTGGACAAACCGGGACGTGACCCGCGAGGTCCGATCAAGATTTTTGAATTTGACAAGAATGTGCGTACAATCAATGACTTGCGTGAGGGTATGGAGCTTCCCGGCATTGTAGGTAATATAACCAACTTCGGCGCTTTCGTGGATATAGGCATTAAAGAAAACGGCCTGGTTCATCTTTCACAACTTGCCGACCGTTTTGTTTCGGATCCGAATGAGATTGTATCTATTCACCAGCATGTCCGGGTTCGGGTATTGAGTGTGGACACGGATCGCAAACGGATCGCTTTGAAGCTGATCAGCGATGCTTCCTAACATGCGGATTAAGAAAAGTGTATCCCATTGATTGCATTATCAATGGAAAAGTGTATATTTACTGCCGTATAAACATTAGAAAAGTGTAATATGCTATATCGTAAGATTGAAAGTTATATTGAAAGCTATCTGCAATCAGACTCCAACAGAGTGCTTATTGTGGATGGAGCAAGGCAGATAGGTAAATCATTTATTATTCGTCATGCCGGACAGAAACTCTATAAAAACTATATAGAGGTAAACATGGAGGAGGATAAATTGGGAGACAGAATCTTTGCGGACGCCAAAACCGTGAATGATTTCTACTTAGCACTGAGCGTGATAGCAGGCGACAGAATGAGAAATCGAGCCGATACACTTGTCTTTATTGATGAGATTCAGGCTTACGAGCACCTGCTCACCTTGCTAAAGTTCTTGAAAGAAGACAACCGGTTTACCTATATAGCAAGCGGTTCTCTACTGGGTGTAACATTGAGGAATACATCTTCCATTCCTTTAGGCAGTATCGAAATAAAGCACATGTATCCCATGGACTTTGAGGAATTTCTCATAGCCAATGGAGTCGGTGAATTAGCCATCTCCACTATGCGGATCCAGTTTCTGGAACGTCAGCCTTTGCCGGATTCTCTACATGCCAAAATGCTTGATTTATTTAAGAAGTATCTGATCGTAGGCGGCTTGCCCGATGCCGTGAAAACATTTGTTGAAGAAAAGAATGTGATGGCTATTCGTAAAATACAGGAAGATATTCTGACTCTTTACGGAGTAGATGCCTCAAAATACGAAAAAGAGCATGCCAAATTAAAGATACAACGTGTATATAACCTGATTCCATCCAATTTGGAGAACAAGAAAAAGCGCATGGTGGCGAAAGACATTGAGGGGAAAAAAGGTAAACGGATGGCAGATTATGAGGAAGAATTCGATTATCTTATCTCGACGGGGGTTGCTTTAGAAGTGAAAGCCATAAGTGTGCCCAGCTATCCGCTGGTAGAAAATTGCGGCAAGAATCTGCTCAAACTCTATTTAAACGATGTCGGATTGCTCACCGGTTTGTTCTTTAAGAACAATATACAAGCCATTATGCAAGACGTGCAAAGCATTAATTTAGGTTCGGTTTACGAAACTGTTGTGGCACAAGAATTGCGTGCACACGGCTTTAATCTGTATTACTATGATAATAAGAACAATGGCGAAGTGGATTATCTGATAGATGATGCAGATAACCTCAGTGTGATACCATTGGAAATCAAATCAGGCAAAGATTACACCGTTCATAGTGCACTTAATAAGTTGTTAAAAGTAGAAACATACAACATTCACCGGGCTTTCGTCCTGTCCAATGAGCAAAAGGTTTATCAGAAGAGCGAAATCACTTATATTCCCATTTATTACATCATGTTTTTTGAACCCGGCACTGCGGTAGTCGGCGAGTTCTAAACTTATCCTGCAATCTCAGAGTAATCACAATAGCAATAATCATCAACGCGGTGCACAGGATGGAGCCTTCGAAACCGAATGTACCGCCGTTGATGATATTCTCTTCCGATAATTCTAAAGACAATAAAGTACCGCCCAATCTTCCTCCACTTACTTCGAAACCGAGAATCGGACCTTGCAGCCAATTCCAGAAAAGATGAAGAGCGATGGCAAACCATAAATTACGCGTATATATATAGGTAGAACCTATTAAAATTCCCGCCAACAATATATTCAGAAAAGCAATCAGAGAAAAGTTGGGATTAAAAATATGCATCAGGGAAAACAATGCAGAAGAAAGAAACAATGCCACAAAGCGATTGGCACCTGCAGTCAGTAAATGCCCCAGAACAAAACCACGAAAAGCAATCTCTTCTGTAAGGGCAACCAGCAACATTAATATCCAGGACAACAGCAATTCGTACGCGCTAAAGTGCACGGCAGCAATTTCAACCTCTCCCATCGCATATAATATTCCAAATCCGACAGCATAGATTGCCAGGGCAACGAATGTACCCCAGAAGATGTCTTTAGTACGCCCTTCCAGGGATAATCCCAAATCCGCAATCGGAAGGTGATCCCAATTCTTCAGCAGAGTCCAAGCCGCCAAAAAACTCCCGGCCAGAAAAGTACTCTGCATCACAACTTCTTCCAAAATTCCACTTATCTTAAAAAAAGAGATCGGTTTTATGCAAACAGCTGCCAACATTCCGGTAAATCCCAGCATCAAAAGTATATAAACGATAATCTTTGCTGCAACAACCAGATAAGTGACGAGTTTTGACGGTTCCTTTACAGTATTTGCATCTTCATTCATTGATTCCATATCCTCCGTTTCTTTATGTTAATACCCCGGCAAAAATACCTATAAAATTAAAAATAGAAAGCTATTTGCTGTAAAAACCGTATATTTGTCTAAACATATATGTAACAGCCATGAAGATAAAACGAATATTCGCCACTATAATGCTGGCTGCATGTACTTATGTAGCAGTTGCACAAAATACAGGCAACCCAGCCAATAACAAAACATTTTTCGTTGCCAAACCCGGTACTTTAGTATCCATGCTCACAGAAGATGAAGCCAACAGCATCACTCATCTTACATTGACCGGAAAACTGAACGCTATTGATTTCAAACATCTGCGGGATGAATTCAAAAATTTGCAGGTACTGGATATCTCCAATGCGTCAATCAGTACTTATGCCGGGAAAAGCGGCACTTTTCCTGACCGTTTCTATATATATCCACCAAATTGTGTACCTGCTTATGCATTCTGCCAGCAAACCAATGACAGTACCTTTACCGGAAAATCAACGCTCCGGAAAATTATTCTTTCAGAGAAAATCAAGAACATAGAAGATGCTGCATTCAAGGGGTGTACGAATCTGCAAGTATGCCAATTACGAAAAAAGACTGCTCCCAATCTGATGTCTGAAGCTTTGGCAGATAGTATTACGGCCATTTTTGTACCTCTGGGTAGCAGTGACTCTTACCGTGGCAAGAAACATTGGGATACCTTTGCCGTGATAGAAGGCGAACCTGTAGAAGTATCTGTACAGATAGGGTTGATGGGAAGCCTTGCCAGTGAATTGGTAGAAGCCGGTTTGCAGCCTAAGGATGTAAACTTCCTGACTGTGGAAGGCAAACTGGATGAAGCTGATTTTATCCTGATCCGGGATTATATGCCTAATCTCGTTGCTGCAGATCTTAGTAAATGTAGCGCCACAGCTATTCCCGAATATACATTCACCCAGAAGAAATACTTACTGCGTATTCAGCTTCCCAAAGGTTTGAAAAGTATCGGTCAACGTGCTTTCAGCGGCTGCGGACGTTTATGTGGTACATTGGAATTACCTGCCGGAGTGACGGCTATTGAATACGGCGCATTTATGGGATGTGATAACCTACGTTATGTAGTAGCTACAGGGAACAAGATTACGACTTTAGGAGACAACCTGTTTGGAGAAGGAAAGAACAAATTGATTTATAAGTAAGTATGGTGAAAGTGAATGGGGAAAAGATATGATAGGACTATTATACAATTCTGCCCCAAGTTGGGGCAGAGTCACGGTGTTCAGCATGAAAGCAGGTCGTAGCTTTAAAGGCTCTGCAAACTTACATGATAGGTTTTACGATTTCTATTTTAAGTCCCAGTGCATCAATAATACGAAAAAACAAACCAACCCCCGGCTCTATAACTCCTTTTTCTATTCTTGATATATAGGTCTTATTAGTTCCTACTTTTTCAGCCAGTTCGGATTGTGTCATTTTTTCTTGCTTTCGTGCATCACTAATTATTTGCCCTACACAGTAAGAATATGCTTCTTTGCGAAACTCTTCTCTTTCAGGTGAACCAACTTTGCCATATAATTTATCTAATACGGCATCCATACTTCCAATCTTAGGGTTTGCTTGCATAATATTCATTTTTAAGTTTTAATGCTTTTTCAATTTCGTTATCAGGCGTTTTCTGTGTCTTTTTCTGAAATCCATTGAACAACATAACTATATTGCCATCATCAAAAATGAAGAAAGCCCGATAAATATTTCCATTATGGCTTGCTCTCAACTCGTAAACACCTTCACGAATTAACTTCACGAAGTTTTTATTAAGCCGTTCTTGTGTTTTAAGCATATCGAGCACATAAGAGACTTTTTTCCTTGCACCGTCATCTAATGACTCAAAGAAATCTATGAAGTAATTCTCATAGTATAATATTTTCTCATGATGCAAATATAGACAAAGTTTACATATATAACAACTGTTTTAGTCTTTTTTCTCAATCCCTATAAGAAGGACTAATCACTTAAAAAAATATCGCCTTACAATAACTGAATATTGTAAGGCGATATTTTTATTCAAAGAGCAGATATTTACTGTGCGTACATCTTAGCTCTCAGCTCCTTGATATGATCCGAAGTAATATATTCATCATATTCCATCATCTTATCAATAATACCGTTCGGAGTCAGTTCGATGATACGGTTGGCAACCGTTTGGATAAACTCATGGTCATGTGAGGAGAACAGGATATTACCTCTATAAGTTTTCAGGTTATTATTGAATGCCTGGATAGATTCCAAGTCAAGGTGATTGGTAGGAGTATCCAGAATCAGACAGTTGGCATTGCGCAACTGCATACGGGCAATCATACAACGCATCTTTTCACCTCCCGATAACACACTTGCTTTTTTCAATACCTCTTCACCGGAGAACAGCATACGTCCCAGGAAGCTCTTCATATACACTTCATTACCCTCGCCAAACTGGCTCAACCAGTCCACCAAGTTCAGGTCCGTATTGAAATATTTAGTATTATCCAACGGCAGGTATGCAGTAGTAATAGTGACGCCCCAGTTGAAAGTTCCGGCATCCGGTTTCGCTTCTTCATTGATAATTTCGAAGAATGAAGTCATGGCACGGGGATCACGGGAAAGGAATACAATCTTGTCTCCCTTCTCAACGTTGAAATTAACATCACGGAAAAGTATTGTACCATCTTCCAGTGTCTTAGTCAGTCCGGAAACCTCCAGTATCTGATTACCCGGTTCACGCTCGGGAGTAAAGATAATACCCGGATATTTACGTGAAGAAGGTTTGATTTCTTCTACATTCAGTTTTTCCAACATCTTCTTACGGCTGGTAGTCTGCTTGCTCTTTGCCACATTGGCACTAAAGCGGCGGATAAACTCTTCCAGTTCTTTCTTCTTCTCCTCTGCCTTAGCCTTCTGGTTCTGTTGCTGACGCAAAGCCAACTGACTTGATTCATACCAGAAACTATAGTTACCGGCAAAGAGATTGATCTTACCATAATCGATATCGACCGTATGCGTACAAACAGAATCGAGGAAGTGACGGTCGTGACTTACAACCAACACCGTATGTTCAAAGTTAGCCAAATAATCTTCCAGCCACATCACTGTCTCCATATCGAGGTCATTGGTAGGCTCATCCAGCAACAAGTTATCCGGATTACCGAAAAGTGCCTGTGCCAGCATGACACGTACTTTCTCCTTACCACTCAAATCACCCATCAACAAATAATGCTTATCTTCCTTAATGCCCAGGCCACTCAGCAAAGCGGCAGCATCACTTTCCGCATTCCAACCATCCAGTTCCGCAAATTTCTCTTCCAATTCAGAAACTTTCAAGCCATCTTCATCCGTGAAATCTTCTTTGGCATAAAGCACTTCACGTTGCTTCATGATATCCCACAAAACGGTATGCCCCATCATTACGGTATCCATTACCGTAAGCGCATCCCATTTGAAGTGGTCCTGACTTAAAACGGAGAGGCGTTCGCCCGGACCCAACATAATAGAACCGGTTGTAGGATCCAAGTCACCGGATATGGCACGCAGGAAAGTAGATTTTCCGGCACCGTTAGCACCGATAATACCATAACAGTTACCACTTGTAAACTTCAGGTTTACATCATTAAACAACACCCTTTTTCCAAACTGTACGGAAACGTTCGAGACTGTAATCATTGATCTATTTTCTTATTTAGCGATTTACAATTTATTACCTAATACCTATTACTCTGTATTTTGCGGGTGCAAAGATAGACATTTTTCTATGAATACTCGTAGAAATGCGCTGTCAATCTGACATAAAAGTATTACCTTTGCGGCGTTTTAGACCAAAGCTGCCTATTTGGCAAAGTTTTTGTTGGTACAGCGATATACTAACTTAAACCCTTGACAGCAATGAAAACAAATCCTTTTTACAAGAATAACAAGAATAGAAATATGGACCCGAAAGAAAAAGAAAACATCAACGAAGAAGAGTTAATGTCCGAAGCTGCCCAGAAGGAAGCTGCGGAAAATGAAGAATCCCAAACGGAAGATGTACAGGACGAAACTGTCCTGACAGAAGAGGAAAAGCTTGCCAAAGAGCTGGAAGAAGCAAACAAAGTAATAGAGGACCAGAAAGATAAGTATCTGCGCCTTTCTGCCGAGTTTGACAACTACCGTAAACGCACGATGAAAGAAAAAGCTGAGCTGATCCTGAACGGTGGCGAAAAGACCATCAGCAGTATACTTCCAATCGTGGATGACTTTGAACGCGCTCTGAAAAACATGGAAACTGCCACCGATGTAGCAGCCGTGAAGGAAGGAGTGGAATTGATTTATAACAAGTTCATGTCTGTATTGGCACAGGACGGCGTAAAAGTAATCGAGACTAAAGAACAACCTCTCGACACTGATTACCACGAAGCAGTCGCCGTCATTCCCGCACCGGATAAAGCTTTGAAGGGCAAGATTCTAGACTGTGTACAGACCGGATACATGCTAAACGACAAAGTAATCCGCCATGCCAAAGTGGTGGTAGGAGAATAACATAATATATATGGAAAAAAGAGATTACTACGAAGTACTGGAAGTCGAAAAGACAGCAACGGTAGAGGAAATAAAGAAAGCCTATCGCAAAAAAGCCATTCAATATCATCCTGACAAGAATCCGGGTGACAAAGTGGCGGAAGAAAAGTTCAAAGAAGCGGCAGAAGCATACGACGTACTAAGCAATGCGGACAAGCGTGCCCGTTATGATCAATTCGGTCATGCAGGAATGAGTGGTGCTGCCGGAAACGGTGGTCCGTTCGGTGGCTTCAGTGGCGGCATGTCTATGGATGATATCTTCTCTATGTTCGGAGATATCTTTGGTGGACATAGCGGTGGCTTCGGAGGAGGTTTCAGCGGTTTCGGAGGAGGATTCGGAGGTGGAAGTTCGCAACGTGCGCGTTTTCGCGGTTCGGACTTGCGCGTAAAGGTCAAACTGAACCTGAAAGAAATTTCTACCGGTGTAGAAAAGAAATTCAAACTGAAAAAATATGTTCCATGCGACCATTGTCATGGTTCGGGTGCTGAAGGTGACGGCGGTTCGGAAACTTGTCCGACCTGTAAAGGTAGCGGATCGGTGATTCGCAACCAGCAGACAATCCTCGGTACGATGCAGACCCGTACTACCTGCCCTACTTGTGGTGGCGAAGGAAAAATCATCAAGAACAAATGTAAGGTATGTGCCGGAGAAGGTATCGTCTACGGTGAAGAAGTAGTAAGCGTGAATATACCTAAAGGTGTAATGGAGGGTATGCAGCTTTCTATGAGCGGTAAAGGAAATGCCGGTAAGCACAATGGTGTTCCGGGTGACCTGTTGATTCTTGTAGAGGAAGAACAGGATAAAGAACTGATCCGCGACGAAAACGACTTGATTTACAACCTGCTTCTCAGCTTCCCGACAGCTGCTTTAGGTGGCGCGGTAGAAATACCCACTATCGACGGCAAGGTGAAAGTGAAGATTGAGTCGGGCACCCAACCGGGTAAAGTACTCCGGCTTCGCGGAAAAGGACTGCCAAGTGTGAACGGATACGGTACGGGAGATTTATTAGTAAATGTTAGTGTATATGTACCGGAAGCTCTTAACAAAGATGAGAAAAAAGCACTCGAAGAAATGGAAGGCTCAGACAATTTTAAACCGAATACTTCTATTAAAGAAAAGATTTTCAAGAAGTTCAAGAGTTTATTTGACTAAGCCGACTTTAAACTGAAAATAGATTTTTAGCAGTATCAGTTAAAGAATGAGCATAAACTCTAACTGATACTGTTTTTTTATAATTGAAAGACTCTTTGAGTTATAAAAGAAAAAACGTCAAAACTAATTGCAGCTATCTGTTCATATAGATAGTTTTACTATCTTTGCCGTCCCCCTATTCTATGAGTAGAAAGGGGAGCATGATGATAATTGATAATAACTGATGAAACTTAAAACAATTTTGCTGACTACAGTGGCTACAGGCGCTTTCATGTGTGAGCCTGTCATAGTGCATGCTGTAAATTCTACGCCCGATTCTATGGGATGGTTCCGGAAGAAAAAGAAAAGTGAACCTAACGACAGTGTTAAATCAAAAAACGAGTACGAGAAACTGACCGGAGACGGTAGCATCATTCGCCGTGGTATGTTCAATGTGTACCAGAAAAAGAACGATTACTATTTTGAGGTACCGACGAACCTGCTGGGCAGAGACATGCTGGTAGTGAACAAGCTCCAACGTGTCCCTTCCGAACTGAATGAGGCCGGAGTGAACCGCGGTACCAATTATGAAAACCAGATGGTGCGCTTCGAACTGGATAAGGTAACAAACAAGTTGCTGATTCGTCAAAGCCGCCCTCTTCCCCTCGCTCCTGCCGAAGATGCCATCAGCCAGTCGGTACGTGATAATTATATTTCTCCATTGATAGCCGGCTTCAAGATCGAGGCATTCAACAATGACTCTACCACCATGGTCATCAAAGTGAATGATATTTATGATGGTACAGAGACAAGCATCAATAATGTATTTACCAATATAAATCTGGGAACCTCTTCCATCAAGAATCTGTCACGCATTCTCTCAATCAAGTCATTCGAGAATAATGTGGTGGCTACGTCCGAACTGACCACGAAAGTGACCGAAGGAACGACTTCCATCTATGTAACTGTCGAAGTAAGTTCGTCACTGATGTTACTGCCGGAAACCCCGATGACCGGCCGCCTGGATAATGCCCGCGTAGGCTACTTCACCAATCCTTTGCTTAGCTATAGCGACGGACAACAACGGGTTAGCAAACAACAGTTCATCACTCGCTGGCGCCTGGAACCGAAACCGGAAGATCGCGAGCGCTATCTGCGTGGTGAGTTGGTGGAACCGGCTAAACCGATTGTATTCTACATAGAGAATTCCACACCGTATCGTTGGCGCAAATATATCAAACAAGGTATCGAAGACTGGCAGGTTGCTTTTGAACATGCCGGTTTCAAGAACGCCATCATCGCCAAAGATATTACGGACAGCATGACGGTAGACATGGACGACGTGAACTATTCCGTACTGACCTATGCAGCCTCAACCAAGGCAAATGCTATGGGTCCTTCTATTCTGGACCCCCGTTCAGGAGAAATTCTGGAAGCGGACATCATGTGGTGGCACAATGTGCTGAATATGCTTCAGGAATGGATTACCGTGCAGACAGGTACTGTACGCCCGGAAGCACGCGGCATTAAGTTATCCGATGAACTGATGGGTGACGCCATGCGTTTTGTGGCCTGCCATGAAGTAGGCCACTCTTTAGGATTGCGTCATAACATGATGGGGTCATGGGCATTTCCCACGGACTCACTCCGTTCCAAGTCATTTACCGACCGGATGAACTCTACCTCTTCTTCCATCATGGATTATGCCCGTTTCAACTACGTAGCACAACCCGGTGACGGAATAACTGCACTCTCACCGCATATCGGTCCTTACGATCTTTTTGCCATCGAATACGGTTATCGCTGGTATGGTAAGGAAACTCCGGAGGAAGAAAAGGATTTGCTTTATGATTTCCTGAGCCGCCATACAGACCGTCTTTATAAATACAGTGAGGCGCAGGATGTACGTGATGCCGTAGATCCCCGTGCACAGAATGAAGACCTGGGCGATGATGCCGTACGTTCTTCCCAGTATGGCATTGCAAACCTGAAACGGATTGTTCCCGAAATTATCAAATGGACAACTACTGGGGAGAAGGGACAAACGTATGAAGAAGCTTCACGTCTATATTATGCAGTGATCAACCAATGGAATAATTATCTGTACCATGTACTTGCCAACATAGGGGGTATATATATGGAAAATACAGTGGTAGGTGACGGTCAGAAAACTTACACTTTTGTAGAGAAGGAGAAGCAGCAGGCCGCTTTGAAATTCTTACTTGATGAAGTATTGACTTACCCGAAGTGGTTATTCGACGCAGAAGTGGGTGAATATACCTATTTGCTTCGCAACACTCCGCTGGGCATAGTAGAAAATGCACCGACACAAGTATTGAAGAATGCCCAATCTTATATTCTTTGGGACCTCTTATCCAATAACCGCCTGGTACGTATGCTCGAAAATGAAGCTGTGAATGGTAAAAAGGCTTTCACAGCCGTAGAGTTGATGGACGGTTTACACCGCAGTATCTTCGCAACCACGGAGCGAGGCGCACTACCTGATGTCATGACACGTGCCTTACAGAAAAACTTTGTAGATGCCTTGATTACAGCTGCTGCCGAAAGCGAAGGAGTCAAAATCAACAAAAAATTAATGGATAACCACTTCCTGCTGGATAACCAAATCCCCCTTTGCAGTTGTGACGAGCATGCTCATCGTACACTGGATTCAGATCGTATGGGTGCCCGCCGCGAATTGAATTTTTACGGTTCCCAGCTAAATCGCATCTCAGATGCCATCTCCGTGAAACGAGGAGAATTGCTTCGTATCAAGGATTTACTCCAGAGTCGCTTAGGAACATCGGATGTGGCAACCAAATATCATTATAAAGATATGATTCTTCGTATCAACACAGCATTGGGACTTTAAAACCAGTTTTCAATTTAAGTATTAATTTTATTATTTTAACGGATGAAAAGACGCTTATCTGTCGTGTTCCTATTACTGATAGGAACACTCACTTACGCCCTTGCCGCAGAGCGACAAGTAGAGGGTGTAGTAATTTCTTCTGAGGATAAATTGCCTCTCATAGGTGCTTCTGTCTATGTGACGGCTGAGGATCTGAAGAAAAACGGGAACAATCAATCGACTATTGGTGTCATTACGGATATCGACGGTAAATTCTCTATTTCAATTCCGGATGGCATTACCCGGTTTTATTGTAGCTACGTTGGCTATGATGTAGTGGAAATAAAACTCATTCCGGGCAAAAAACAATATGATATCACTCTTCAACCTTCTGCTCATATGCTTGATGCGGTAGTTGTAACGGGATACCAGACTGTGGAACGCCGTAAACTGACGGCTGCCGTGTCAAAAATCGATATCTCGGACCAGATGGTAGGTGCAGCCAAGAGCATAGACCAGGCATTGACCGGACAAATTGCCGGACTTTCCGTAAGCAATATATCCGGTGCCCCGGGCGCTCCTGCTAAAATCCGTATCCGCGGTACCTCTTCGCTGAACGGTACCCAAGACCCTTTGTGGGTATTGGACGGTATTCCATTGGAAGGAACGAACATCCCCAGTATGGAAGTACTGAAAGATATCGATAACGTAGGACAAACCGCCATTGCCGGCCTGAATCCTGCCGATATCGATAATATCACCGTTTTGAAAGATGCTGCCGCAACTGCCATCTATGGTGCCCGCGCAGCTAACGGTGTGATTGTGATTACCACAAAGAAAGGTAAAGTCGGAAAACCGGTTATTAACTTCTCTTCGAAGCTGACATATTCTCCTAAGTTGAATATAGACCGCTTGAATCTATTGAATTCAGAAGAGAAAGTAGGTCTGGAACTTGACTTGCTGGAATCCGGCTATCCTTACAGAGAAACCAAAGGTGAGGTATATCGCATTATCTCCGGATTGGGAGAACTACAGAACTTCAAAGACGGAGGTTGGAACGCTTTGTCCTCCAATGCTCAAGGTGCAATCAATAGACTCAAGGCAACTAATACGGACTGGAGTGATATCCTTTTTCGCGATGCATTTACACAGGAATACAACTTGTCTCTTTCCGGTGGTAGCGAAAAGGCAACTTATTACACTTCTTTCGGATATATGAAGGAAAACGGTAATATCCCCAATGTATCTGCCGAACGTTTGAATTTAGTGATGAAGACCAGCTATAAGGTGAACAGCATATTGAAAGTCGGTGCTTCCATGTTTGCCAATCGTCGTAAGAACTCTACTTATTTGCCGGATGACCGGGGACTGACGAACCCGATCTATTATTCACGTCTGGCAAATCCTTATTTCACTCCTTATGATGCCAATGGCAACTATAATTACGATGTGGATGTAGAAGATGATACGGATATGGATTTTGGTCTTAACCTCTTCGAAGAACGGAAAAATACGAGTAACGAAACTACCATTAACGGCCTTTCATCCATCTTCGACGCTGAACTGCGATTTGACGACCGTTTTAAAATTACCACCCAACTCGGTTTGCAACTGGATAAAACTTCTATCGAAAAAATCGCTGAAGAAGAAAGTTATGTGATGCGTACAGAGAAGAAGAATCATCGTAATAATGGCGTAACTTACCTGCCGGAAGGAGGATTCCATAAGGCTAACGAAAACTCACTGTCCCAGCTCACTTGGAAAGCGATGGGAGAATACCGCGATACCTACAATGACATCCATGAATTTGAAGTAATGGTGGGAACAGAAATCCGCAAGACATGGGAGGAAAAGCTGTATAGCGCCGGTTATGGATTTGACCGGAAGACGCTGACAACAAAGCCGATCATCTTCCCGGAAGAAAGCCAGGCCTTCAAGTTACACGAGAAGGCTCATGTGGAGAATGCATACGTATCCGCTTTCTCAACCCTGTCTTATTCTTTGCTGAACCGCTATACATTGGGCGGAAGTATCCGTTTTGACGGTTCCGACCTTTTCGGTGTAGACAAGAAATACCGTTATCTGCCACTATATTCAGTCAGTGGTTTGTGGCGTATCTCTCAGGAACCTTTTATGGCGAATGCCAAATGGATAGACAATCTGGTAGTCCGTGCATCCTACGGTTTGCAAGGAAACATTGACAAGAACACCTCTCCTTACCTTCTGGGTAACTACAGAATTGAAAATATCCTGCCGGGAGGGTCGGAAGATATGATTGACGTTTCCGGTGCACCAAACAAGAAACTGCGTTGGGAGAAAACCCACTCAGTAAACGCCGGATTCGACTTTGCAGTATTGAATCAGGCTATCAATCTGAGCGTAGACTATTACTATCGTAAGGGCGTAGACTTGATTGGAACCCAAATGCTCCCACTGGAAACAGGTTTTGAAATGTTGACCGTCAACTGGGCCAGTATGCAGAACCAGGGTGTTGAGGTTGCCCTTAGCACACGCAATATCCACACCAAGAATTTCATGTGGACCACCAACTTCAACTTCGCATACAACAACAATAAAATACTGAAAGAAGCATTGCGCGAAGATGCCTTGGAACCGGGACGCGAAGGGTATCCTGTAGGAGCCTTGTTTGCCCTGAAAACAGCCGGATTGGATGAAGAAGGTTATCCGATGTTTGAGGGTAAAGACGGAAAAGCCGTATCGGCCATGGAATTCTTCAAATTGCAGGAATGGGGATTCGGAGCAACTGACCTGACAGCCCGCGAACGCCGTGAACTTTACACTTATGTAGGTACAGCCGACTGCCCTTATACCGGTGGTTTCAATAATACTTTCACATACAAAGCATTTGAACTGGGTGTCAACTTCAGCTTCGACTTCGGTGGAAAGGTGCGCAGCCAACCCACCTACTCTATCGTTGACTTTGATAAAGGACGTAATACGAACCGCGATATCCTGAACCGATGGACTCCGGAAAACACGGAAACAATCTTCCCTGTTCTGCTGAGCCAAAATGAACGTCTGGACGAATACATGTGGTATTCAAACCAGAATGAAATATACCGTAACCTGGATATCTGGATCAGAGACCTAAACTACGTGCGACTGCAAAACATCCGTTTAGGGTATACATTGCCCACTAATTTTAGCCGCAAATTGGGTATGACTTCCGCTACAATTGCCATCGAAGGACGTAACTTATTAGTATTCGGTTCAAGTTACAAGAATTATCTTGATCCGGAAACGATGTCCAACGCGTATGCAACCCCGGCTCCGAAGTCTGTTACCCTAAGCCTGAACCTGAATTTTTAATTTTATAGAGAGTTAAAACAATGAGAAAGATATATATAATGTTATTGATGAGCAGCGTAGTATTACTGACTGCTTGTGATATGCTTGACATTCAACCTACGGGAAAGGTGATCCCCCAGACTTTAGCTGAGTACAGAGCGCTGATTGCCACAGCTTATAAGACCGTTCCCGATGCCAGAGGACTCGCCTGTTTTCGTTCGGATGAACTGTATGTGAAAGACGATAGTTGGGAACAGGATCGTTACGGAAAAATCGAGTGCTGGGATGACTTCAGCGCACCGGGACAAACCACTGCTTTTGAGTGGAAGAACTTCTATAGCATCATGTTCACTGTCAACTATACCATAGAAGAGCGGGAATCCATCAACGAAGGGAGCGAAGAGGACATCGACCAATTGATTGGTGAATGTTATCTGCTCCGTGCTTACATGCATTTTCTGTTGGTGAATCTTTACGGTCAGCCCTATACCCGTCCGGGAGCATTAGAGACGACAGCCGTGCCGCTTAAGCTGAATAGCGATATCAATGAAATCCTGAAGAAGAATACCGTTGCACAAATTTATGAAGCAGTTATTGCAGATATCAACGAGGCTGAAAAACTGATTAATAAAGAATCTTGGGAACAGAAATTTTCTTATCGTTTCACAACCTTATCTGTAAAAGCCCTCCGTGCCCGTGTATATTTATATATGGGACAATGGGACAATGCATATCAGGCAGCCGAAGCAATACTTGCTGAAAAGAATACATTGGAAGATTTCAATGCAGAAACTTATACCCTGCCCAACAACTATCAGTCTGTAGAAAATATTACTGCATTAGAACGTGGTATGTCTTCTAACTACACACAGGCTGCTGTTCTATCAGAAGCTTTAGCTTCTTTATACAAAGAAGGCGATTTACGTCTGGACGCTTATTTTAAAGCTGCCGACAAGAATGGTTATCGCTTCAGCCAAAAAAGCGGAAAAGATGATTTCCGTTGTTCTTTCCGAGTGGGAGAAATGTACCTGAATTCGGCAGAAGCAGCCGCACAATCGGATAAATTGCCCCAAGCACGCACCCGATTACTGGAGTTAATGCAGAAGCGCTATACACCGGAAGCATATACAGTAAAAGCAACTGCCGTGAACGCAATGACCAAAGAAGCCCTGATACAGGAGATTCTGGATGAACGTGCGCGTGAATTAGCTTTTGAAGGACATCGCTGGTTCGACTTACGCCGTACCACCCGCCCTCGTATTGAAAAAGTGCTCAAGGGAGGAACCTATGTATTGGAACAGGATGATTCGCGTTATACAATTCAAATTCCAAGAGAAGCGATAGCTGCTAATCCGGAGTTGTCGAACTGATAAATAAGTAGAGTTGATAAATAAGAAAACCTCCTTTCTCATCCCCATGACAAGATTAGAAAGGAGGTTTTTTCTAAGATACACACAATTTACTCCACAGGAGTTATCTTCACAAAAGAAACTCCATGATAGGGAACCTGTGTCCGGAACTCCCCATTATATTCCCCCAAATCTTTTTGCCGCCACAGATCGCGAACAGATACTTTGCCAGTAATTCCCAGTTGCTTGAGAGCTAATTCGAAATCATACGTCTTCATCTGGATAGCTTCAGCCTCATCCTGATCCCACAAGATAAAATAAGGATCTATCTGGAAGAATCCTACTGCATACGATCCATCATATAGTTTCTTATACCATATCTGCCCATTATCAGTCAGCAATTTTGTGGCCGGTGCTGCCAACAGGTCCTGATTCACAGCAATCACTTCATTATTTGTCAGTAAACTCAACGTAAAATCATCTATATCGGACATATCACAACCGATCAATAGCGGAGCGGAAAGAATGCACCATAGAGAGATATGGGAATATTGTTCATCAGGAGTCAGAGCCGATTCATGAACCTTCTCTCTCCAAGCCTTACCCAGTTTTCCTACCACCAGCATATCGGGATCATTATAGTTCCCCGGTGCAGTAGCCTGAGCACAAACATCCTGAAAACAACCGATGGCTGTCACCACATTCCATTCATCAGTAATGTCACGGGTGGTGCGCCACAGCTCACCTCCTGCCTCCCTTGCCCAGTTCCAGACGTTGGGAGCACCATATCCCACACAATAGACAATGTCCCGATCCACTTTATCCAATGCATCACGCATAACAATATAGGGTTCGCGGATTGTTTTCTCTTCTGAATCCTTCTGAACCGCATGATATCCGCAATGATCATATTTGAGATAATCTACTCCCCATCTGCCCCAAGTCCGTGCATCTATTTCCTCATGCTGATAACTGCCCAGATAATCACCACATGTTGTCGGTCCCGGTGAAGAATAAATACCGAATTTCAATCCCAGAGAATGAATATAATCAGCCAAGCCTTTAAAATCAGGGAATTTCTCATTGGAGAGCAATTCTCCCTGCTTGGTACGTTCGGCAGCTTCCCAGCCGTCATCAATATTCACATACGTCCATCCGTATGCATGCAACTTTTCATTCATCATGCGGGCAGCCTCGCGCACTTTCTCATCATCTACAGAAAGTCCCCAGCAATTCCAACTGTTCCATCCCATCGGAGGAGTCAGAGCAATCCGGTCTCCTATTTTCAAGGTAATTTCTTTTTCGGCTACACCTTTTTCGTTCATGGCTTTCAGAAGCACTTTGAAATCTCCTCTAAGTTCGGTTTTTCCCGTAATAAAGCCGGTGGAAGTATCTAATTTCAGTCCGGCAGGAAGTCCTGACGCTTCAAAAGTCATTGGCCGGTTACCACTTGCCATAATCGTCATCAGGAACGGATTTCCCGGACGGGCGCCATATACCAGAGGATTATTAATCCGTGGAGTTTCCGGAGCTTCCGGTGTCAGAATGTACTTCTCCTTAGCCACAGGCTTCGGCCAGACAGGTATCGGGGTAATCTCTCCATGAGTCACAAACTTCACATTCAACCAGTCGGCATGGTCGTACATAATGCCATCGCCACATTCTTCAACCAATAGCAACACTTTATCAATGCCGGAGAGGCTGACATTGAACTCTTTTACGGGATCGCCCTTCCGCATCACACCACTTTTCCAAAGTTCTTTTTTATCTCCGATTATCTTGAACTGCAATTTACCGGCATACAGGTTGTTATCGTCCGCTCCAACCAAGCCACTCACTGAAACGGCCTTACCACCCAAATCATACAGCATACGGCTGATGGAATGAGCTCCGATACCCCGCTTATACACAACTCCATTTACCGTAAGCGGAGTCCATACCACAGACTGATTTATCTGCGGTATTCCCCAATCCTGCACAAAACAGGAGTCCTTATAAACTTCATCCAACCAAACTTCACGCTTCGGCCCGTTATTACAAGAGGAAACAAACCACAAGTTTGCCAAAAGAGCCAATGCGATAATTACGTTTTTCCCAGTTTTCATAATATTTCGCTTTTTATTTCAGGACCGGATTAATAAACAACTCATCTATATATACCTGTTGCGGAGCTTCAAAAGCGACCTTTACATAGCGTACATTTTCATCCAGTTGGTCAAACAATATGCTTTCAATCCAGGCATCATGCTTGTTGTTCGGAAAATAAGGGGCGTCTTTTATGGAAGACAGATTATACTCTTTACCGTCTATTGAAGTATACAGATATGTCTTCATCGGCATACCTATTTTTTCCGGATTATAATTCAGCATACGCAACATAGCTTTCTGAACACGGGTTTTCTTTTGCAGATCCACTACAAATTCATGATAACCGGCCTCGAACTTCACCCAGCGGGCATCCTTACTGTCCTCTTCAGCAACCTTACCATCCAGTAACGGTTGCAAACCGGCCTTTCCAAGCATCATTTGCGGAGCCGCTCCATTGACTAATTTCTCCATAAATGCTGCTTCCATCAGTTTCCAATATTCCTTTCCGTTCTTCCAGTCCATATAGTCAGCATACACTTTGTTCGACCAGACAGGTTGTCCCAACTGATACTTTGACTCAGGATTCTCAATAATACCGTAGAACATAAATGAAATGATCTTATCAACCCCCGCCGCAGATGCTGCAACCTGCTGGGACAGCAGCCTCGGATAGGCTGCCGGAATCAAGGCAGAAGTACGGTCATTGGTACCCTCTTCCCAAGTGAAAGTCTCACAATTTGCCCACATTTCAATATTCAGGCGGTTATGAATATCACGCAATCTCTGCCAGTTCTTCTTCAGACGGGGAAGTGTGAACTGATCGCGTACACACCCCACTTCATCCTGATAGGCAATGATATCCACTTTCAGTTTCTGCATTTGCTTCTCATATTCCGGATTATCAAATTCTGACAATCCGATTCCATAAGGAGAGATCAGGGTTTTCTTGCCCGGAGCCAATTTTTTAGCCTTCTCTGATAAGGTATTTACCGACTGCACCGCATGCTCCGCAAAAATAGGACAAAGGCAATCTTCTACCGGTAAATACCAGCCATAAAAGGCTTTGTGGTTTTTATAAAGAGATGCCAACTCTTCCATGATCCGGAGCTGCCGTTCCTTAATTGCCGGATCAAGCAGATTATCATCCTGATCCTTTGCCCAGCCACTACTCATGAAAATCTTCATATTATGTTTGGCTGCTTCATCCAGAATAGCATCCACAGGACTTTTCTTATCCTTATTATACCACCAAGGCATTATTTGCGAAGGATAATAAGATTTTCCTTCATTGGCAACCTCCATGAGTACCAGATATTCGATACCCATAGCCGACAATTCACGTACTTTAGCTTCCCACAATTTCGGGTCCATATTATCAAAACTCTGAGGATTCGTATATTTATTACGTACATCCTTATATGCCAGGTTGATCCAGCTACCTGTAACAGGTTTCACACCCAAAGCCGACTCGGTGGTTTTCTCTTTTTTCTGTTTGTCGGAAGCGGCATTATCCGCACCCACCGTAACTACCGGTAACGCAACCAATAAAACTGACAGAGCAAATCCTATCATTTGAAATTTCTTCTTCATAGTACACATTTATAAATCTATATTAAGTTATCAACTTCCTCCGGACACTATAATCAGTACCAGACCGGAGATAAAAAGAATAAGCATCAGCGTAAGTAACAGATTGGTAGACTTTGAAGCCCCCTTAAACTCTTTCCAAATGAAGAGTCCCCACAAGGCGGCTACCATCGTTGCCCCTTGCCCCAGCGCATAGGAAATAGCCGCACCGGCTTTTCCGGCAGCGATATAGCTGCAAGCAGTTCCCAATGCCCAGATTATACCGCCCAACACACCCACCAGATGCGTATTGAAGTTTCCTTTGAAATACTGGCTGTAGGACACAGGTTCTCCCATAAAAGGTTTCTTCATCACCAGTGTATTGAACAGGAAATTACTGATAAAGATACCTATTGCAAACACGAACAAAGCCGAATAAGGGGTCATCATGCCTGCTGTGGGTGCTTCCAGATTTTCCAGGTCCATAGCTGCCGCCACAAAACGATAAAAGAACGCCATCAGGATACCGGCGCATACAGCAACCAGGATACCTTTCTTACGGGTGCTCTGACCGGACGCTTTGGAAACTTTTCCGGATGCTATTCCATTAAAGATAATAGCCAGTACAATCAGGAAAACGCCCAGGAAAAGAATGACGGGATCTCCCTTCGGAACACTGAAATAATTGACAAATACCCCCAGAACCAATGCCAGCCCCACCCCTATAGGAAAAGCAACCGACATCCCTGCCAATGACATAGAAGCCGATAGCAGAATATTAGAAGCATTGAATATCACACCACCCAGGAAAGCGCTCCAGAAGTTCTCCGGACTCACTTGCAACAAGTCCTGTATAAATCCTCTCCCGGCCTCTCCCGTACTACCTAAAGTCAATCCCCAGATCAGAGAGAAAAGAACGATGCCAATCACGTAATCCCAATAGAACAACTCGTAGCGCCAGGTCTTGGCTGCCAACTTCTGAGTATTTCCCCACGATCCCCAGCAAAGCATCGTAACCCAACACAACGCCACTGCCAATCCGTAACTTTCAACTATAAACATAATCGGTATTTTTAGAGGTTAATTTATTCATTCAGGTCCAGTTCTTTACGATACGGAATAGAAGACTGCGCTCCCATTCTTGTCACGGCAACAGATGAAGCTTTAGAAGCCATTCCAGCAGATTGCCTCAAGTTCATGCCTTCTGCCAGTCCCACACATAAAGCACCGTTGAAAGTATCGCCGGCAGCCGTTGTATCAACAGGTTCCACTTTAAAAGCATCCACACAATACGAAGTATCGCCTTCTCTCACCAAGCAGCCCTTCGAACCCAAAGTTACAATTATATTCTGTACTCCCATCGCACTGATTTCTTTTGCAACCCGTTCTGCATCAGCATCATTCACAATCTTTATACCGGTAAGCATTTCTGCTTCAATCCGGTTGGGAGTAATCATAAACAGGTATCTGAGTAACTCTTTCGGAAGGCTCCGGGCAGGGGCCGGATTCAAGACTACCTTCACCCCTTTTTCAAAAGCTTTCCTAGCAGCATATTCCACCGTTTGAATCGGAATTTCCAGTTGCATCAACAAGATGTCTCCTTCGCACATTTCCTCCACAACTTTATCCACATCCTGCTCGTTCAGCAGCATATTGGCTCCGGAAGCCACCACTATACTATTCTCTGCGTGATCATCCACACTGATCAAAGCAACTCCAGAAGCAGAGTTTTCATCAAGAGTGATATATTTTGTATCTATTCCCTCTTTCTTGAAATAATCCACTGACTGCTGTCCCAGTATATCATTCCCCAACTTCGCTACAAAGATCAGATTACCACCCAACCTTTTCACTGCAACTGCCTGATTGGCTCCTTTACCACCCTGGTTCATAAAGAATTCACCACCCAGAATGGTTTCACCGGGGACCGGCAGATGAGAGGTCTTCACCACCATATCTATATTGGAACTGCCAATTACTATAATTTTCTTCATGGTACTATATTTTTAATAAATAAATGCATGTATGTATCGCCGTGACAAGACATTTCTTCTAAAAACTTATTCATAATCAAGTATTTCCCGTTTACTGATTGAGCATACCATTGGTTTCTTTCAGTTTCATTAGGCAATACTGAGAGTTTCACCGCTTGGAACAAAGAGTTTCATTCCTTGAAACTCTTTGTTCCATCCGATGAAACTTTGCTTTTAGTATGATTGCTTATTTTCTTTCAAGATATTTCTTATACCCTTCATAGGTATCTGTTCCCGGCTTGAAGGTGGCCCAACTGAAATTCGTGATATGATCGGTAAACATTCCGGCTACTCTCAGCTGTTCCTCCAGCTCGATCCAGGGTTTGGTCCGCATGGTAATTCTCGGACACCAGCACTCTTTGAACGACTCTATATCTACTCCGAAAATCACTCCGTTAGCATCGCAGGCTTTCTTTATTTCGGCAAACCAGTTGGGCAGGTCTACATCAAAATCTACCAGACAACGTCCGCCTATATCCTGAAGATAAAGTACATCTATATCGGGAGTCTGGGCAAATATCTTACCAAACCATTTTCCGCAGAGATCAGCAGGCATTCCCCTCCACAAAGCAGGAGCTATGCAGACTTCTTTCGGAGACTTCGACTTCACATAAGCCGCCACTGTCTGCAAATAATTAGCCAGCATAGACAAGGCGGGTTCCTGCTGCCAACCTACCGGATACGAGCCGTCATGAAATTCTTCGGTTATGTACCATCCCGCCAAGCTGGGATGATTCCCCCAAAGGGCAAACAGTTCATCGAATACTTGTTTATTACGCTCCACCAGAAATTCATATTGTTCCGGTTTTGTAGTATCTTCCTTGCTGTAATCACCGGGATATAGTCCAACAATCAGCTTCATCCCGTTACGCTCGGCAGCATCGAACATTCGGTTCATGATATCATATTGCTTGGTCACCCACGGCAGATTTGTCGGCGAATAGAAAGAAGATTTCTCATTCGTGCGGTCATTGAAACCTTCGGCATACTGGATAATCCAAGTGTCAATGCCCACTTCACGGCTTGCTTTGAATTCTACGTCCCAGTCGGTCTCTTTATAGACGCTATTCAGCTGAATGAAAACACTGGAGAACTTGGGAGTTCCCTTGAATTCAGGAGTATAAGAGGTCAGCTGCTCCAGATTGTCGATGCAAACCTCACCTGTACATGCGCTGTTATCATCGTTCGTGATTTCAAGACGATAACCTTCAAGACGGTTCAGAACCAGTTTGTTTTCGCCCAGATCACGCCCTTTGGCAAAAGTAAAGGCCTCATAAGGCATCACTACACGTGTCCATTCTTCCTTGGTCAGTACATCCTTATCCACATACTCGAAGAACTGCCAGCGATCTTTGTCATGAAGCGCATCCTGCGTAAACTGATCCACATCCTGAATAAGCATGAAACGGAAGGTACCTTTATTATTCTTATTACCTTTCACCCAGATGGAAAGTCCCAACGGATGGAAAGACAAATCACTGCGATAGTCTCCCCCACTCTGCTGGATATATACGGATTCGGTTCCGGACGCATTGCCGGAAAAAGAGTATTTAAGCTCGAAGCTTCCCGTTCCCTCCACACAGTCATCGCTGATAAAACGGTCTATCGAGGTTTGCGGTGACTCGGGAAGTCCTTTCATTTCGTACACCACACAGCTCATCTCGTCGTAAGCATTCAAAGTCTTTACCGCACGTGCTTTCGCTATTATCTCCTCTGCTGTGGGGGCCTGTTTACTACCGCAAGCCGCCAACACAAGCAGCAGAGAAGAAATACTGATTAGGGATAGTATATTTTTCATATTTATTTCGTTGTATAGATTATTACTTCGGTTATCCATATTTTCCCGTTCGATACGGGATTTTTCCATTTAAAAGTTACAGTGTGCTTCCCTACAGGACGGTCATAGCAGAAGAACAATTCACACTTCCGGTGGTTGATATATTGGGGCAAGGCGGTGGTTTCATAGAACTGTCCATCGATATATACATCCATCTCCGCCGTATAGTCCGCCGGAAGCCCACCTGCCACGTATCCTTTTACAACCAGTCCGGTTCCTTCGAAAGAGAAGGGATTTACATCATCTATGGATTTCTCTATTGTAAGTTTATCGCTCACTTTCAGATTCTCAAAAGCTACTTCCAAAGCAACAGGTCTAATGTTCTCCCGTCTGATTATGAAGTCTGTTCCTGCCTTCCCGTTTCCATGTTTCTGCAACATCTCGCTGGCATGTCTGTACGTCATGTCATAGGCTTTATTCAGACTGATATCCGTATGGGAGAAAGGTATGTCTTCCACTTCATACAAAGCTTCTTTCCAGGATTCGGGGATGTTGCTGTATCCTATCATGGTTCCCAGGATGCCTGCGGCTGAAGCCGGATTACAGTCAGAGTCCTGACCGGCACGCGTGGCGATATCTATGGTCTTTGTGAAGTCCCCCTGTCCGTAAAGCAAGCCCAGGAGTATATAGGCACCGTTTATCTTCGTACCGATATTAAAGGAGTTATGAATGCCTTCGGGACAACTGATTTCTTCGCTCCACTTGTTCTGCAACTCGAACCAGGTTCGTTTCCAGTCTTTCGGATATTTCCTGTGCCAGCGAATTACGTCCGACATACATTTGTGGAAATCGCTTTCTTCCGGTATCACCTTCAACGCTTCTTTTACGATATATTCTATATCATTGCTGACATAAGCCAGAGAGTACATGGCTGCCACATAAACTCCGCCATACCATCCTTCACCATAGGACATGATATGCCCCACCCTATCGCAGATTTCAGCGGCCTGATTAGGCATTCCCGGTGACATAATCCCGGCAAAATCCGCTTCAATCTGGAAGTCGATGCAATGTGCATGAGGGTTATTCTTCCAGTAACCACTCTGGGGTGCTTTCATCCCCTGCAACAGATTGTAGCGGGCTACCTGGTTGGCATGCCACAATGGATATTCTGTCCGCCCGAAAGCCGTCGCAAAAGAATCAATCGGAGCATCCAGCCCGCATCTTTCGAAGACTTCCACAAAAGTCAGATCCACATAAACATCATCATACAAACCGGGAAAGGTATCATACCAATTCTTGACCGTATGCTTATCCCAGGGAATGGGAATATAATCCTGAATGATAGTTCCCAAGAATTTAAACTCAGTAGGTCCCCCGTAACTGCATCCCAGGGTCTGCCCCGCCCATGCGCCCTTCACTTTATCACGCAGGCTCTGCTCGGACAGAACAACTTCTTTATTTCCTTTATGAACGGCGGCAGCCAGATCGGCTATAAAGAAGAAAGCCATCAGGAGCCATATTAGATTTCTTTTCGACATACTCATTTCTTGTTTTTACTTTCGGGCTTTACTCAATCACTTTATCCGTCAGATCCCAGCCCATAATCGTTGAGATATAAGGAATTATCCACATCGCCATCTTCTTATGTCCCGAATATCCGGGATGCCATGCAGCCCCCAGGTCGGTAGTCCGGTTATAGAGGTTCTTATCCAGTTTCAGTAGAAAGACTTTCGGATCATTCACTTCGTTTATTATCGCTTCATAATAACTGAATATAGGAGCTTGCATAGCTACAGGGTAAATGCACAATATGGGAATATCTCCATAATGCTCACGCAGTTGTGCAAGGATCTGTTTGTATGCTTTGGTGAATTCGCTTTTGTAAGGATGGGGCTCCGTTGAGAAATCATTGGAACCTAAATTGATAACTACCAGATCCGGAAGATATCCCTTAAAATTCCATTTATGAGTAAGGTCTTCGTCAAAGGTATTCAGCATCCGGTCTTTCATCGTAACCTTCGACACGCGTACCGAATCACCATAATTGCGAGCGGCTCCTCTACCGGAATGGGCAATCAGTGTATAGTCCGCATCATAATAACGGGCTACCATAGAGGCAAATGTGAGATTACAATTTTCCGTCTCCACCAGGAAAGGCTCATCGCGATGTTTCCCGTCTGTGCCATATCCGCAGGTAAGCGAGTTTCCGATAAACTCGATATGCCGTGTGCGTACTGCCGGCTCTTCCGCCAGGCGTCCCGAACCGGACAAGACAAACTGATGGATAGTTGTCTTGCCGAATTCACCTTCGGAACGTTTCTGTATCTTCAAACTATGAATGCGCTTATCTATGCCCGATACCAGATGGATCAATGTATCCGTTCCGCATACTTTCACGACTTTATGCAGTTTGCCATCAACAAATACATTATAATAACTCGTTCCTGTTTCAGAAACTTTCACTGACAGCCTTCCACCAGTAAAACGGGTTTCCAGATAAGTACCTACCCAGTCGAAAGCTACCGAACCATCGGAGGAAACCAATGTTCTGCCGGTATACCGCACGGCAGGATCATTCCCTTTATAAACAGTTCCGTTTCTTTGAGCTTTCAGTTCCGCAGAACAACTTATCCCTATCAGGATAAACAGATATAGACAATAACGTTTCATCATTTTCCTTATTTACGTTTCTTATTTTTAGCTTTCAATTCTTTCAGGTATTTCATGTATCCGTTGAACAAGTCGATAGTGCGTGCTTCGCCCACACGGATAGACATCTTCGGATCATTGAATACACCCGGGAACTGATAGCAAAGAATCTTCTCAAAGTTATCAAACAGGTTCAGGTCACGGATGATTTCTTCTACCGGACGGGGATAGAGGGAGTTATCCGGATTGAACAGGAATACTTCCAGATCGAACCACAAATGAGCTTTAGCCTCATCACAAACTTTCTGCAACATGTTAGCCGCTTCCTTACCAGTCAGATCACCATCCGGCATACGGGCAAATCCGAATGGACACAAGATATCCAGATGTTCCATAAGTGCCGGATACGTATCCATTCCGTTGGGAACTTCAAAACTGTTGGTAGCCAACATGATCGGTTTGTCCGGTGCAAATCCGTTACAGTAAGCCTTAAACTCTTTGAAGAAATTCACAATATCGTCTTTTCTCTTTTTACGCATTTCGGGGCGTTGTTCCCAGTTATCCAGACCACCGCCACTCTCTTCGGACACATAGAAAGCATAAAAGGATTCATGGTGACCATACATATCCCACAGTTCTTTAGCCACCCGCTTGTGCCATTCCAAAGATTCGGGGGTAAAGTCGAACCAAGCAAACATACCCACTCCCATCAGTACGTTCATGCCCTGTTTATCGGCTTCCGTCAGGATGGCCTCAATCGGATCTTTGGCTGTAAGTTCCATACGGCCGGGATACAGTTTGGAAGGATAGAAGGCTTTACCTACATAGTTATCCACATTGGTAGTATGTTTGCCTACATATTCTTCATTACGGAAAACTTCCTGTATAACCACCATATTCATTTCCAGCTTATTCATGGAACGAATCAACTCTCTCCACTGATCGTCGGTCATCTTCTTGATATCCTGATTCCAATGTTTTCCTTCGATTTCACTCCAGTGATAGATGCCCGTCCAGGCACCGGATATCTGTTGGATAGAGCGAATGTCCGATTCAATCACTTCTATATCCTTTGTCTTCCGACAGGTCTTACCTTCATTGGCTACCTTGAAGATCACTTTATTCTTTCCCACCCGATCCTTGGTAGGTATAACCACCTTCACCGTTTCGGCCTTTCCGGCAGGGATTGTCACAACCGTTTCGTATAACAGTGCATCCTTATTCTCTTTATTCCAATACAAAGCTACCTGATAAGTCTGTTGTGAAGCACTTTCGTTCACAATACCACCGCGGATATCCAGATCGACCTTATTGGTGATTTTTCCCGGAGGTATTAAAGTTAAGCTCACTTTATTCTCTGCCTGCATACTCACCAGACTGAACAAAGAAAAAAGAAGTAAAAAAGTACGTTTCATAATCATCTTTTTAAATTAGAATTAGTTAAAACTACCCGGATAAGAAATCCGTGATTCCGTCTCGCCACCAGTCAGACGAATATAGGAATCGAACTTGCGTTCTCCCTCCTGCAATATGATTACACGGGCACCGTTAGCCAAATTATTGTACACCGTATTTCCACCTGTATAACGCCCGTAAGCCAATAGCACCTCCTTATATATAACTGCATAATCATTGTTATGATCGTGGCCGGCAAATGTTCCCATGACGTCACCACACTCTTTGATAGAAGTAAACAGACCTGAATTAGTGGTAGGGCAAGCAACTCCTTCACCTCTCACTCCGAACAATCTGTTTTTATCTTCCATCACAGCATCTTTGTATTCGGGTATGGGAATATGGAAAAAAGCCAATGCAGGAAGAGGAATATCATTATTCTGCTTCGTAAATTCCTTACTTTGATTTCTGTACCAAGCAATCTGGTCAAACTTAATCCAGTCATATCCGGGTACTGACTTTATCTGCGTGTATGCATGAGAATCGATGCAATATAAAAGAGCCGCATTTTTATTCTTATCCTTTGACGACTTCACCGTCAAAACATAATCAGGGGCAACTTCGCCTCCACGGGCAGGCATCATACTGTTTTTCTTTTGCGAGAGATAATCATACAATTCCACCCGGGTGCGATCATACTCATCATCATGATTGCCAAATACCACTCCAAACGGAATATTGCGTCTGATGCAAGGCTCCAAAACAATGTCCAGCCCTTTGAAAGCTTCATTGGAAACAACCACATCTCCCGTAAACATGACGAAATCAGGACGTTCAGCATCCAATACTTCGTTAATACGATCCAGAGATATTTGTGAATTTGCCTGATCATCATATTTATAATGAACATCCGTAAACTGTACAATCTTAAACTTGCCGTCACGATTGAACTTCAATACTTCTTTCTGGCCCCAAACCGTAAGAGCATTAAATAATACCATTAAGCATAAAGCTATTTTCTTACACATCATATCTTTTATTTTAAACTATCTATAATCTTCAATAATAATTCAGGTTCATCTGTAGTAATATAGTCTACTCCCAACAAATAATATTGTTGCAACTCTTCCGCACTATTCACCGTCCAGACATTGGTAAGTAAACCGGCTTCCCTGGCTTTTTGAGTCAGGTTTTTATCTTGCCTGTATGCATAGTAAGAATAATCAATTCCTGAGATGCGGTCGTTCACCAGGTCCTTCAGTTCCTTCTTACCTTCCCATAAGTAAAGAGTTCTGGCTGTAGGATCCAGTTCACGGATACGTTTCAAGACTTCATAATTGAAACTGATATATTCCACATACCCCTGCATTTTCATGCGATGAACAATACTCACCACAGAGTCTGTCAACTGTAACGTACGCTCCAACCCTTTCTGGGAATCTTTTATTTCAATAATAGGATGGGTACTATTCTGCGCCCTTGCAGCTATCAAGAGCTCCTGAAGTGAAGGCACCGGGTCTTTCTTATTAATCGTTTGTTGAAACAACTGCAATGAGGTGATATTTTCAACTTCCAATCCATATACATGCGGATCATGGGAAAGAATAACTCTATTGTCGGCAGTTAACCAGACATCCATTTCAGATCCCTGACATCCCAATTCCACCGCATTCTGAAAAGAACGAACTGAATTTTGCAACACCCCTTTCTGTCTCCAGGCACCCCGATGAGCCACCACTCTGTTCTTGCTGAAGCCGTCTTTCAATAATTCAAACTCACACTGCTGCCCGTCAATCAAAAGGGTTATGCCGTATCTATAACTCGTCTGCCCTGCTGATAATGCCTTATTCTTTTTCAGACAGATTGATTTCTCTTTAAGATCAATCCGGAAAAGAGAAGAAGTATCACTCAGCAAACAAACATTGGAGGGTGTGGGATATATCCGACCCACTGCACTCCCCGACTGCCCCACGGGAATCAGATAATTATCCAACACATACTTCGAAATATCTCCGGCCCTCATGACGAAGGAGCTAAGAAGCATTCCTGCTATAAAGATTGCATTTTTCATCCTATTCTATCAATAACAAATATACACATCCATAAAATCATTATTTATATCCGCAATAATAAATTCCGTCTACTTATCCCGTTCACACATAGTCGTAGCGATTATTTAAACGGGCTACACCCTTTCAGTGTTAAGGCTACACCCTTTTGCTCGGATAGCTACACCCTTTCGCCTTTATGGTGTAGCCCTTTTCAGTTTACCACTACACCTTCGGGTATTAGAGTCTTCATTATTTACAAAAGTCCATTGTCTTCCAGATACTTTTTATAACTTGTATAATTGTTTGTACCCTTCTTAAAAGTAACCCAACTGAAATTCGTGATATATTCGGTAAACAACCCTGCTACGAATAATTGCTCCTTTAGTTCACTCCAGTTCTTTTCCCGATAAGGGACATTCGGACACCAGCAACTCTGGAATGATTCTATATCAACACCAAAATGTACGCCGTTGGCATCACATGCTTTTTTAATCTCAGCAAACCAATTAGGCAGGTCTACATCCACATCCACCAGACAGCGTCCGCCAAGATCCTGAATGTATAAATAATCAATATTGGGCGTCTGAGCGAAGATCCGTCCAAACCATTGCCCGCAAAGATCGGCCGGCATACCTCTCCATAAAGCCGGAGCGATAGAAACGGGCTTATCCGATTTGGTCTTAATATAAGAAGCCACTCCTTCAAGATACTTAGCCAACATGGATAAAGAGGGTTCTTGCTGCCAGCCTACAGGATAAGAACCATCATGAAATTCTTCGGTTATATACCAACCTTCAAGGCAAGGGTGATTGCCAAATTGTTCATACACCTCATCGAACACCATCTTATTTCTCTCCAAATTGAGATTATATTTCTCCGGTGATGCCGTATTTGTTTTACTGTAATCACCGGGGTAAAGGCCTACAATCAGTTTTATGCCATTGCGCTCGGCAGCCTCGAACATTTTGTCTACAAAGTCATACTTCTCGGTAATCCAAGGCATATTGGTATTCTTATAGAACGAAATACTAGTATTTTCTCCGTCTGTAAACTGTTCCACATACTGGATAATCCAAGTATCAATGCCGATGGCACGGCTATCCTGAAACTGTTTATCCCAGTCTTCGTTGACATAGGCGGTATTCAATTGTACAAAAATGCTGGAGAACTTGGGCTTACCGTTTTTCAGCTCATAAGAAGTCAATTGCTCCAACGCATCGATACCTACTTCACCGGTGCAGACTTCATGTTTCGTATTTACGATTTCAATCCGGAATCCCTCAAAACGGTTTAGCAATAAGCCGTCAGCCGTAGCCCCCTGGCCCTTTTTATATAATTTGAACGCACTGTAGGGCATAACCAAACGGTTCCAGCCTTCTTTGGATAATATTTCTTCGTCTTCGAAAGCATAATATTGCCATCTCTTACGTGTACTGTCATGCGGTTTGTCGGCATTGAATTGCTTCTCATCTTCCATAATGATGAAGCGGAAAACACCTTTGTTACCTTTTTGGCCTTTTACCCAAATAGAAAGTCCCAAAGGATAAAAAGACAAGTCGGGGCGATAATCTCCCCATGTTTCTTCGAAATAGACATACTCAGGATTTGAAGTCATAGGTTTACCGGAAAAACTGTATTTCAGCTTAAAGCTTCCTACTCCTTCTTTATAGTCATCACCTAAGTCATAGTCAATAGTGGCTTTGGTAGGTTCTTCGGCACTGGTAGGACCAGTACGATAAATTTCGCACCCTAATTCATCGAAAGGGTTAATATTTTTAGTAGCTTTCGTGCTATTCAATACTTTGCGTATCTCTTCTTTCAGGTTATAGTCACCATCCTGACCGTTTCCTCCTCCGTTATGATCATCACTTCCACAGGAAGTCAAAATAAAACAGAACAGACTTACCAATATAGCAGTTGTTTTCATAAGGCATTAGTTTTAAAAGAGAGTGCCGCCGGATTAGCGGCACTCCCGATTTGAATTAATCAATGTGTATTATTGACGGAAATAACTCATCTTATACATTCTTACAATAGACTGTGATAAATCAAAGCCAACAACAGAGGTTGCAATGTACACGTCATACCCGGTTGAGGTTACTTCTTTGTAGACAGCAACGTCTCCCCAGCTAAAGTAATTCTGCCCCCATGCGGACATATCGCTTGTAAATACACAGAAGTCACTATATCCGTCATCGTCCGGTCCCAGTTCCATCTTAGAAGTATTGGTAATGTCGAATACCTTGAGGGTAGCACCACCACCAGCCCATTGATCAGCACCTTGGTCATTGAGTGCCAAATAGGTATCATTTTCCACCTTAAACACATTGAAGCCAAGCAAACGGTATTCATGGTCGGCAGCATTCAAGGCCGTAACCTCCATGGATGTCGTAAAGATATTGAAGCGACTCTTCAAAGCCTCATCACTATTTCCATTTACCCACTTCGTATAACTGATGTAATGATCTGAATCATCGGCCAATGAAACACGCTGTATGGCAGGTGCGGCAGTCCAAGAACTTCCGGCCGGTCCGTAACGTAGTTTATTAGGCTGATTGGCAGGAGTCACTAACTGACCATCCTGTAATTTCCAATAATAAATAGTCATATCATTAGGCCCTGTACCATAAATATAAGCTGTACCGCTGGTTACATCACCCGCTACATTCATGTTATACCCCAAATCTCCCGGGCAACCATCACCGGCAGTATAGTCAAGCAGTAACTTATGTTCCTGATCTGCTTCAGAATAATAGAAGACCATGAAACCTGCACCGTAAATATTTTCACGGGAAGTAATCAAGTGACCGGCATCATCCGTACGAGCCTTCATCATAAACGATCTTGCTGCATCTATAGTCTTAACCGCTGCTCCCGTCTTCATGTCATACAGGTAGATAGGACCATTGTATTCCTGAACTGCCAGATATTGACCGTATATTGCCAAGCCTGTATTGTTGCGGCTTGCTAGTCCCAAATCGGTGCAGTTCTTTTCCCACACTTTGGAGAACTTGGTTTTAGGCGGTGTCGGTACGACACGAATCGTATTGTTATGACGATTGCCCAATGCATCGATTACTGTTATTTTATAAGGTTCAGTGAAATCCATTTCACCTCCAACTCCCGGAACAACATAGCAATTATGTTCCACACTTACAGTACAAATCAGACGGCTTACATCGAGCGGGTCCTCATCCGTGGTAGGAACTTTCACCGTAATTTCTTCTCCCTCTTCATAAGGACCTTTCTTGGTAGCATAAAACTCCGTCGGATTATCAGGTATCTGAATGGTTACATTAAGTAGACCATTTACTTGGCTTTCATGTGCTGTACTCAAGTCAGGAGACTCACAGGAAACTAAGAGCACTGCCCCAAACAAACACGCTGTTGCTGCAATTCTATTAAGTATTTTCATAGTTTCATTTTTTAATTATTTCCATTCATCAAACTGTTCACAAGCAGAGTTCTGCTGAATTTCTGCAATAGGAATAGGGAAACGGTTGTATTTTTCCAGATAAACACGCGTTTTACCAGCATCACAATCCACAACATTGTATTCATATCCGTCGCCTACTTTTGTCGGCTTCACTCCTTCCATGTGAGTACCATTCAGGACTGTAGTTGCCAGCCCCCAACGGCGGAGATCCCAAAAACGATGTCCTTCAAAAGCTAACTCTACCATTCTTTCGTGACGGAGAAGTTTCATGAATTCAGTCTTTGTACTGGCAGATACTGCCGGCAAATCAACTCTGTCTCTCACTTCATTCAATGCTTCCAATGCTTCAGTAAGTTTATCTTGCATTGCCATTGCTTCAGCATAAATCAATAAAACTTCAGCATAGCGCATGTAATAGAAAGTCAAGTCAGTTCTACGCATTTGGCTTTTACTAATTTCCGGATCAAACAACTTACGCATATAGTAGCCTGTACAAGTAGTACCACCACCTAAGCCATAACCATCCACACTACCTTCGTATGTATAAAGTGTTTCTCCTTTCCATTGACAACCGTTATAAAGTATGGAAGCATAGAAACGTGGTTCACGGCCTTCATAGGGATTGGCAGCCATTTCCGGATTATTCCAGTCAAACTCTTTACCATCAGCCATCTGATAAGCTGATACCAATGTTTCTGTCGGACTGATTTCAGCATAACCTCCATCACTGGGCGGACAATTGAAATAATCAAAAGAATAATCCAACGTTTCATAAACATAGCCGAACTCTATGACACTTTCATTATTTGCAACCGGTTTCGCTCTTCTATTTAAGAACAACTTTCCATAATCCTCATACAATTCATACCCTTGCTTTTTCAATTCGGCAGCAGCATCGGAAGCATCTTTCCAACGTTCAGCATAAAGCATAGCACGAGCTTTCATTCCATAGGCTGCACCACTTGTCAACTTACCGGCCTCTACAGTACCTCTCAGAGGTAAATTTTTAGCAGCAAAGTCCAAGTCTTCTGCTATGAAATCCCAGCATTCATCGGGCGTACAACGTGCATGATCCTTTTGTCCAAGTTCAGGCAACTGCTTGTACAGGATAAAACTGGCTCCATAACGTTTCGCCAAATCGAAATTAGCCACAGCACGGAAAAAACGGAATTCCGCCTCTGCGCGTTTGGCTACCTCCTCGGTAAAGTTTTCACGGTGTTTTTCCAATCCTTCCAAGGCACGGCAACAAGTCAATTGCCAGGAATGCCTATTATTCCAGTTATCAAAAAGATTACTGGCAGAAGTAATAGGAGTAGAACCGAATACAAACAAATTAGTATTGGCAACCGGATTATTGGCTTTCAAAAGGTCAGCACATGCATCATCAGTGATTGAATAATATCCTCCGATCAAAGAATAAAAGCCATTAATATACAATTGCAGATTTGTTTCATTCGACCAAGTGATATCGTCAGGATAACTACTTGTCAGAACAGGATCAATATCACAACTACTCAGCGTGAAGCAAGCAGAAGCAAATATTGTTAATATCTTATTTACTGATTTCATTGTATTAGTTTTTTAGAAAGTTACATTTAATCCAAATTCATACGTACGCTGTTGAGGATAGTATCCCTGATTTACACTTGGCATTTCAGGGTCCATGTGCTCCAGATTGGATAAAGTAAACAGATTACCACCAGCCACATAAGCACGAATTCTTTCAAAGCCAGCCTTTTTACTCCATTTCTTTGGTATGGTATATCCCAACTGAATAGACTTCAGACGCACATAAGAACCGTCTACTACCCACCAGGAAGAGAATTTTCCACCATTTGATCTCGAATCGATTCCTAAACGGGGATATTTAGCATCGGTATGATCGGGACGCCAAGCACCTTCCACCAAATAATAAGGAGTGTTTCCATCAGCATAGAAAGGACGCGTATAGAATGTATCATCACGAATTCCACTACTATACAATCCGCATAAATTTACATCAAACAGAGCGGCGCCTTGCAACAGCATATTAAAATCAAAACCTTTCCATTCAGCACCCAGATTCAAACCAAACATCATTTCCGGTGTATTGCTACGACCAATTGGAACCATATCCTGATCCCAAGTAATCTTACCATCGCCATTAATATCTTTCAGCTTGATATCACCGGGTAATGTCGGACCGAAAACAGCGCTATGGGCTATTTCTTCTTCCGACTGGAATAAACCATCTGCAACAAATCCCCAGTATCTTCCCATCGGGCCACCAGTAGCACGTTTATAATCAGGCACATTGGCATCTTCCGTCATTTTCAACACTTTATTACGAGCCCAAGAAAGATTACCTCTTACGCGATAAGTAAAATCTCTTATCTGATTATTATGAGATAATACGAGCTCAAAACCACGATTATCATGAGAACCATAATTGATATATGTCGGATAGTAAGATCCCAATGAAGGTGGGAAGTTGGCTGACTGAGACTCCAATGAACGGGTAGTCTTCATATAGAACACGTCCAATTCAACGCCCAACAAACCATTCCACATGCTGGATTCGATACCAATATTATAAGTATCAGTCAACTGCCACTTCAAAAGAGGATTTACCGGACTACTCAATCCCAAATATTTCTGAGGACTGGTACCGAATAATACAGTCGGGTCAGCTGATAAACTGGCTGTAGAGAAATAAGTCATCGTATTGCTAATGGCACGATCGCTACCCAAACGTCCTACAGATGCGCGAATCTTCAGGTTTTCCATAAAAGGAACGGCTTCTTTAAAGAAGTCCTCCTGAGAAAGTCTCCATCCTACCGAAACACCCGGGAACACACCCCATCTGTATTTCTTGGGAAGTGCTGTAGAAGCATCAATTCTACTGGTGAACTCCAACAAATACTTATCATCATAAGAATAGTTCAGACGAATTACATAGCCGGCGCGTTTAGCCTGACTGTGTCCACCTTTCACCAAATCTTTATTCACCTCAAGTCCATAGTTCAAATCCATGATATCAGTTATAGGAAAATCTGTTCTACCGGCAGACATACTGGACTGGTCTGTTCTGGAAAATTCATACAAGAATAATCCGGATACGGCATGCTTACCAAATTTGTTTGAGTACTCAAGAGCAGGTTGAATTGTATAACCTTCACTTTCCGTGAACCACTGATTCAAAGAAACTTTATTAGCGATTCTACCAGTCTCTACATTACCTTGCCGGGTAGTCTGGTTCCAACCGTACACATCATAAGTTAAGAAGTACTTCTTCTGCATAGTATAATTCTTCAGATAAGAAGCATTCAACTTAACAGATAGTCCTTTCACAAAAGGTAACTGATACTTCATGGCAATATTACCCTGGAAATATGTCTTCTTTACGTTATTATTACCAGACAAATCTCGTGCGGCAATAGGGTTGTTATTTCCATTACCAGCCGTATTTATACTGGCTATAGGCATTCCATCAGCCGTATAAGGTTTCAAGTAGGGATATGACAACAATGCTTGCTGGAAAATAGAAGCATACGAACCTACCCCTGCAGAAGCCCCTGGCTCATCTTGCTCGGAAACATAACCCGATAAGTCAAGAGACAAATCAAAGTTATCAGTAATCTTTGCATCCATATTAGAGCGGAAATTATACTTATCATAAGAAGTACGTTTAATGATACCTTCCTGATTGTATGCACCGACTGAAGCAAAGAACTTAATTTTTTCCGTACCACCGGAAACAGAAACATTGTTTGTATAGGTAGGAGCTGTATTACGGAATAACAAATCAAACCAGTCTGTATTTCCATAGATGTGCTCATTCTCTCCCGGGTTAGTAATGCGGTCTATTTCTTCAGGTGAAAATCTCAGGTTTTCCTCCGCAACTCCATCCAAAAGCTGAGCCTTATTATACCAATAGGCATAATCCGGTCCATTCAGGAATTTCGGAAAATCAGTATTCTGACTCAATGTTAGTGATCCGTTATACGTTACGGTAGGCTTTTGAACAGCACCACGCTTCGTCGTAATAAGAATCACACCAGCAGCAGCACGCACACCATAAACAGCTGCAGCAGTCGCATCTTTCAAAATAGTAATAGATTCTACTTCGTCAGGAGAAAATGATGGAAAGTAATCAGTAATAACGCCATCAATAACAATCAATGGACTGCCATCTCCGGCACCATTACCACGGATGTACAAGTTAGCCCCATCGGCTCCTGGCTGTCCGCTGCTCTGTTTGGAAATCAAACCGGGCAAACGGCCGGCCAGCATACCGGAAAGGCTTCCGCTCGGTGCCATCTTCAGTTCCTTATTGTCCACTTGTGCAATAGCACCGGTCACATTTATTTTCTTCTGTGTACCGTAGCCTACTACTACAACTTCATCTAACAAATTAGCATCTTCCTTCATTATCACTTTCAGAAGTTTTTTTCCTTTCAGTGGCAACTTCTGAGTGATATAGCCCACATAAGAGAAAGTCAAATGCGCATTAGCATTAGGTACCATAATCGAGAAATGACCGTTTACATCAGTAATAGCCCCCGTCTTTCCTCCTTCGGTTACAACGGATACGCCAATCAATGGAATGTCATTCTCATCAAACACATTACCCTCTACCTTAATTTGAGCATGTGCACTCATACTCAGCAAAGAGAATAATAAAAATAGCAAACAAAGATACTTGTTTTTCATATTACTAAAATTTAAAATTAGGAATTGTATTCTCGTTTCATACATTCTTAGTTATATCTTCTAATATTTGCCAGCATTGGTAAAGCCCTCTCGGAACATGAAAACAGCCTTTCCACTTTCCACCTTTTAGAGGCAATAACACCTCACCTCTTCTATTCAGATAACCATACCATTCCGGATATTCATTATCTTTGAAATGGCTCCATGTATATTCATGTACCTTTTCAAACCAATCAAGACATTGCTTATCTCCGGTCAGTTGATAACCTTTGAGCAATGAAATCAGAGTTTCAATATGAACCCACCACAATTTCTGATCCCATTCTAATTGTTGAGGTGGACATCCTTTACGATCCATGAAATAGTAGATACCGCCAAATTCTTTGTCCCAACCATAATCAAGCATCGTCAAAGTTATATTCTTCGCCTTTTCAATCAGATCCGGACGGTTCAGACGTTTCCCCAGGTCCATAATAAACCACATTGCCTCAATATCATGGCCCGGAGTAACCTGGCGTCCTTCGAAAGAATCGGAAAGTTCTCCATTTGCCAGAACATTCTCTACAATAATGCCTCCAAGTTCCGGACGATAGAAAACTTCCATAACTTCATGGATGCATACTTCCATCGTCTTTTCCAGACAACCCTTATCCAGCAAATGCTCTATTTCCATAGCCAAATTACATAGGATCATCGGCAAAGCAAAATTATTCAACTCACGTGTACCCGGATAAAGCTTATTCCATTTTCCCTTAGGATTGCCAGTCTTCGATAGTACAATATCGAAAGTCTTCATCGCTATATCCGCATACTCTTGATTTCCCGTAGCCAAGCTGAGTTGTCCAAATGCCATTACAGCAAAGGTATATGAGAATATGTTATAAGGTTCCACCAAAGGACGTCCTGTACGATCAAGAGAAAAATACCAGTTATAATTTCCATCATGACCATATTTTTTCAGAAACTCACCTCCCTGAATAGCACAGTCCAACCATTCCTGACGTTTCTCTACCTTATTATAAAGCATCGAAAACAACCATACTTCCCGGCCCTGTAACCAAATAAATTTGTCTGTGTCAAAAACATTCCCTTTCCGGTCCAGACAGGTAAAATACCCACCATATTCGTGATCCTGGGAATGTTCTAACCAGAAAGGAAGAACATTATCCAACAGTTCATCCTTGTACTGATCCGTTAATTTCTTCAAATCCATAATTCTATTATTTTTTTAAGATGAGAGACTGGAAACGTTTTTTATCCGGCATGCATATAAACCGGTCTCTCAATATATTTATACCTATTTATCTGTTGTATAAGTAATGACGTCTCTTACCCAAATATCTGCTCCTTTCACTGGATTAGTCCATTTACAAGTCACTTTATATTTTCCGTAAGGCTGCTCATAATTAAAAAAGAGCTCATGTTTGCGATGGTTATACTTCAACGGTAACTTACATATTTCCACCAGTTTATCATTAAAATAAACCTCTAATTCTGCAACATAATCTTCAGAAACATTATCACCCTTAAGTTCCCCCTTAATAACAGCCCCTATACCGTCGAACTCCACAGTCGAAAAGTTAGCAATCCAATTATCCACAGTCACCTTCTTATCGAGTTTTAAACCTTCAAAACTAATTTCCAATTTTGCAGGAACTGGCTTCTGAAAGTTGATCTTAACTTCATTCTCACCAACTTTTCCACCTTCTCTTTCTATCATCTGTAAAGCCTGCCCGTAACTCAACTCAGAACCTTTATTAAAGCTCACAGTATTATTGAAAGGCATATCTTCAACAATTACTATTTCGGCCTTATATTTCTCCGGAAGACGATTATAACCAAGCATGGTCCCCAAAATACCTCCAGAAGAAGCCGGATTACAGTCGGAATCTTGTCCTGCACGTGTAGAAATATCAATTGTTTTTTCAAAATCGCCCTGACCGTAGAGCAGTCCCAAAATAATATAAGCTCCGTTTACATAGGTTTCAATATTAAAAGGTACTTCAATACCATCTGGACAGGCAATATCATTAGTCCCCCATTTTTTTTCAATCTCTTCCCAACACTTTTTCCAATCATCCGGATATTGTTTGTGCCAGTTTATAACATCAGTCATGCATGCATAGAAGCGACTTTGCTGAGGGATTGCTTTCAAACCTTCCGTAACGATGTATTCAATATCATCGCTTACATAAGCCAAAGAATACATGGCAGCCACGTATACTCCACCATACCATCCATCACCGTAAGCCATGATATGTCCGATACGGTCACAAAAATCCACTGCACTATTCACCATACCCGGCGACATAATACCTGCAAAGTCAGCTTCAATCTGAAAATCCAAGCAATTGGCATGAGGGTTATTTTTCCAATATCCACTGGCGTGAGGGGACAAACCTTGCAACAGGTTATAGCGAGCCTGTTGGTTTGCATGACATAACGGATATTCTTTAGCCAAGAATGCTGCCGCAAAAGAATCGACAGGAGCATCCAATCCACATCTTTCAAAGGTCTCTACAAATGTCAGATCTACGTAAACATCATCATAAAGACCACCTCCACCATCAAACCATTTCTTAATTTCCCCATTTCCCCATGGCATAACCACAGAATCAGGAATTATGGTTGACAAATACTGAAACTCTGTTGGACCACCATAGGTACATCCTAAGATTTGTCCGGCCCAAGCTCCCTTTACCTTATCGAATAGCGTGTCTTTCGATAGGGTGAGGTTCAGGTTCTCCTTTTGAGAAGTACCGCACGAACACAATGCTGCTATAAGACAGCTACTCAATAAATAATTTCTAATCTTCATTATATATAATATTAAGGTCAATTTTTATTTTTTCATCCAATGGCGTTCAATCTCTTCCAAAGACTTTCCTGTGGTCTCGGGAACAAGTTTCCAAACAATCAGCATATAGGGTACACACATGATTGCAAACAGAATGAATGTTCCGGCGGGGGTAAGGTTCTGGAGCATCCAGGGGGTTAACTGCCCAATCAAGTATGTACCTATCCATAACGCAAAGCCGGCAATGGACATGGCAAATCCACGCACCCGAGTCGGGTACATTTCAGAAAGAAGCACAAATACCACAGCACATATAGACACGGCACAACAAAATACATAGAAAAGGAAAAATACTAAAAGGAAAATGCTGGAGATACCCCAGAACTCACCATAAATAAAGTAAGTTGCAATCAGTATTAAAGAAATTACCATACCTGATACGCCATAATAAACCAACTTTTTACGTCCTATTTTATCAATAATAACAAGAGCCAATACAGTAGTCAATGTATTCACCAATCCCACTAAAACCTGATAGAATAAAGAATCACCTCCGGATAAACCTGCATTTTCAAAAATAGAAGGTCCATAATATAAAACGGCATTCACACCCATAAACTGTCCCAACATAGCAATACATACACCGATAATAACAGCTTTCCTTATACCAGGTTGCAACAAGAGCTTCCATTCAGATTTAGACTCGGATGATAGTACAGATTTAGTCTCTGCCAATTGAAATAAAGCATCCTTAGAAGAGGTATAAATTCTCTCAAGAATATTAGTAGCCTTTTCTTCTCTCCCTTTCAATATCAACCAGCGCGGACTTTCGGGTATGAAGAATATGATGATAAAGAACAATAAAGCGGGCAATATCTCCATACCTAACATTCCTCTCCAGACTTCTGTTACAAATATCAGGCTCCACCACCCTGTAACAATATCAGGATTGCTCGTGGAATATCCCAAAAGCTGATAATTCACAAGATAAGCACCTAAAAATCCAATCGTAACCGCTAACTGGTACAAGGAAACCAAGCGTCCACGATACTGAGCCACAGCAAGCTCCGAAATATAGAGCGGAGAGATGATAGAAACAACACCTATCCCGACACCACCTATAATCCGATAGACAACCAATTGATTAAAATCCACAGATACAGCACAGCCAATGGCGGATGTGGAAAACAAAATAGCTGAAAGGATCATAGTAAATTTTCGTCCAAACTTATCGCTCAAAATGCCTGCAAAAAGTACTCCGATAATAGAACCAACCAGTGCACAGCCTACATACCATCCTTGTTGTAAGGCATCCAGTCGAAACTGTTCTGTTACTTGAGCAATAGTACCGGAGATAACAGCAGTGTCATATCCAAATAAGAAACCGCCCAAGGCCGCTACTACTGAAAGAAAAACTAAATAGCCTAAATTAATTGTCGACTTCATTTCTATTTTATATTAAAGTATTCTTTATATCTATTGTACAGATGTCCCGCCTGCAAATAAGCAGATTGCGGACTCATAAAGTGAGAAAATTCAAACGTAATGGCTTTATCATAGCCAGCTCTCTTTGCAGCTTCCAATTTCATCCTAAGCTTATCAAACTTGATCGGCAAGAAATTTATAGGCATATCACGATCGAATGTCTCCGCATTCGTCCAGCATTTCATTCCATATTTATCTGCCAGCTTTTTATTTACTGTAAAGAAGGCATCTAATTCATCATAATCAATGTGCCCATCTTGAAAAGCACATGCATCAACCACTTCATGGATTCCATCAAATATTTCATTCCATTCTCTTTCGTGTTCCTGAACTGAAACAGCATCTTCCTTAGTTAACTTATCAGTCCCCATCACAGCCTTCTTTCCATCAATCCAAGGAGAAATAAAAGTAGGTAAACCACCAGACACATCCTTACATTGTTTTCCCATTGCACGAAAAGCATCAATAGCCCCCTTGGTTTTACGACTGATCTCACCACTTATATACCAGCCACCAAAACTCTTATATTTTTCACCATATTGATTCCAGACTTCATCGATCACATACTTGTTATCTTCAATCTCCCATGACAAATCACCCGTATCCCAATATTTTCCGGAATCATACAGACCAAAATAAAACTTCATCTGATATTTTTCCGCTAAGCGAAGGTACATGTCTACTAAATCAACAGAGGGCATATAACATCCTCTACCCAATAAATATTTAGAAGGATAGGTGACAAACTTACGATAGCCGGAACGGATCATGATAACAGTATCAATTCCTATATTTTTCATGTGCCGGAAATCTTGATCCCATTCTTTTTCGCCCCAATTTTGATGAGGAATATCATGTGATATTTCATCTAAAAAAGTCCCGGTAATCTTTAACCCATTCTCTTTAGGAATAATAAGCCGACCAGCATCGCTTTTCTGTATTGAAGCAAATGAAGTGCTCTCCATTGCTTCAGTGGCCAGCAGTCCAGGAGCTACCAAAGCGGAAGCTCCTGTTAAAGCGACTTTCTTTAAAAATTCTCTGCGGTTACTTGTTTTCATAGTATTCCTTTCTGTATATTATATATGTTAACCTATTGAATGCGTGTTTAAGTTTTATTATTATAAAACGTTTCTTGTTTATAATACAATGCAAATATAGATATATTTATTAAATAAACAATAGATAATAAATTATTTTATTATCAAAATCTTATTTTCATTAGTATTTAATTATATCATGCCTTATTTTTAGCCCTTAATAAAGAAAAAAGGGAAATGAATACGAACTAAATATAAAAAACGAGGTGGGATAAAGCTTAATATACTAAGCATAAATTGAATCATAAAAGAACAAATACTTTCTTTTCCATTATAAAAAATTGAGGTTAATAAAAATATTAATTATCTTTGTGGTAAATAATGAAATTAACAAGATATATGTATCAGCAGTTTTTAAAAGAAATAGAAATGGGGTCTAAAAATGCCCTCATTAAAAAAAGGATTATTACCTATTATATATATAATGGTAGTTCGACAATTCCTGATCTTTCAAAAGAACTGGATTTAAGTGTTCCTACAGTTACTAAGCTAATTGGAGAAATGTATGACGAAGGATACATAAACGATTATGGCAAACTGGAAACAAGCGGAGGAAGACATCCTAACTTATATGGACTAAACCCCAAATCAGGCTATTTCATAGGAGTAGACATTAAGAAATTCTCTATCAATATTGGATTAATAAATTTCAAAGGCGATATGGTAGAACTTAAAATGGATATACCTTATAATTTTGAAAACTCCTTAGAGGGAATGAACGAACTTTGCAATCTGATTCTCAATTTCATAAAAAAGCTCCCGATAGATACGGAAAAGATATTGAATATTAATGTAAACGTATCAGGAAGAGTAAATCCTGAATCGGGATATAGTTTCAGTCAGTTTAATTTTGAAGAACGTCCCCTCGCAGATGTATTAAGTGAAAGACTCGGCTATCCTGTAACGATTGATAATGATACACGCGCCATGACATACGGAGAATATATGCAAGGATGTGTAAAAGGAGAGAAAGATATTATTTTCGTTAATGTCAGTTGGGGATTAGGAATCGGAATCATTATAGACGGAAAAATTTATAAAGGAAAGTCAGGATTTTCCGGAGAGTTTGGACATGTGAATACATTTGACAATGAGATTATTTGCCATTGTGGCAAAAAAGGTTGTTTGGAAACAGAAGCTTCCGGATCTGCATTACATCGTACTCTGCTGGAACGGATACTAAAAGGAGAAAATTCGATTTTATCCAACCGGGTAAATATGGAAACTCCAATAACACTGGATGAAATTATAGCTGCGGTGAATAAAGAAGACCTCTTATGTATTGAAATTGTAGAAGAGATAGGGCAAAAATTAGGTAAACAAATAGCAGGACTTATAAATATCTTCAATCCCGAATTAGTAATAATCGGAGGAACATTATCTCTGACTGAAGATTACATTACCCAACCCATCAGAACAGCAGTACGAAAGTATTCTCTAAACCTCGTCAATAAAGACTCAGTCATTACAACCTCTAAGTTAAAAGACAAGGCGGGTATTGTTGGGGCATGCATGTTGGCACGAAGTCGAATGTTTGAAGGTACAAACTAGACCTCCAACATTCGTTTCATAAATATAGTCGCTCCTTCCACATCGGAAGGTGCAGGTGCCCATGGCGCAACATCTTCTGGTGGAAGTGGCTTATAAGGACCACTCTTTATTTCAAAGATAACAGTACCAGACTCTAAAACTACAATGCTATGCCAAGTACCTGAAGGGATTTCCACTCCATACATTCCAGCTGATGGATTCAGATTTACTTTTTCCGTCACATTGCCCATATCATCATAGAAAAACGCTATCAGACTTCCGCGCAGAACAATATAAGTTTCTTCCTTATCCACATGACGATGAGGAGGGAGATAAGTTCCCGGCTCCAAGGCATTAAGAAGACGGTGAATAGGTGCATCTAAAGACTCATGAAAATTATAATTCATTCGTAAACGAGAATTCTCCTGAGCATCATGAGTTACCCCGTCCAATAGTTCTTCCGAAATCAGCTTTATCATTACTTCAACAATTGAGCAAACTTACTTGAAAGGTTTGCTTTATCCGATACAATAGAAAGTTCTTTGCCATCAGTACCCACTAAAAAAGCGGCTTTCTGAGATGCTACAACAGGAGCTATATCCTTCAAATCTCCTTCTACAAAAACACAACCTGAGAAAAAAGGAACAATAATCTCCTTCATTTTCCCATCCCAGTTTACATATATTGTTTGCATAGGACAAAAAGTCTTATACCCTGCAACATTTAAATGCTGCATCAATTTACGTTCCAATCTCGGTGCCGTATATACAATATACCAGCAACGCGCATTTTCATCCATCATCATATTGTTGTTTGCTTTTTCCATCCTTTTAATAAATCCTTTACAAATAAAATCCAACCTACACTACCTACTCCAGCTAAGAAAATAAAACCGATAAGAATCATTACTTTATTGGGTTTCACCGGACGCAAAGGAACTGATGCCGGCTGTACAACGGTGTACACCGGAGTAATTTCCTGCACCTTGGCCTTGGCCATCTGTAATTGTTGAGCAACCTGAGTATACACATTATATGCTAAATTCATTTCATTTTGCAAGCGTTCTTGTTCAGCACGATAACTTAACAAAATTATATTTTGATTAGCATCAACAAAAGATGCATACTTTGACTGCGCAGCAGTATAATTATCTTTAGCCTCCTTATAGAGCTTCTCTGTAAAAGCTAAATCATGACGCGCCTTATTGGTCCGATAATCCGTGATATAGTTCTGCAGGCAACGCATTACCGTATCTGTCAATGAAGCTGAAATTAAAGGATCCTGCATAGTAACCGACAAAGTCGTAACACCTGTTTTCTTATCTACAGAAACAGAAATACGTTTGCTCAAGGCAGTTGCAATTGCAGCTTCATCTTTGGTTAATCTGAATGGATCTGTTTTAGCAGCGACACCTTCTTCTTCTTTATCTTTAAACAAAGATATCACCCAACCCAATGCTTTAAAAGGAGCTGAAGTGATGGCTCCCCACCAAGGTCCACGCTGATACTCGTCCAAATAGGCATAAAGTGTTGTATCAATCTTATCTTTCTGATCCTTCACCTTTACATCAAAAAGTTCAATCAGAAAGGGAGTGGAACTTACAATATCAGGATAGAGTTCCGGTGAAAGAGCATCTTCACCACTGGAAGCACCTAAACTGATACCTGCCATAGCCGCTAATGCCCCCATACTACCTCCACCCGACTTACCACCAGTCTCTGGTGCTAACGTCACACTTGTAGAGTATTCTTTCGGGATGCTGAATGCTACAACCAGTCCCACCAACACAGCATATCCACACGCCTTGAAAACCAGTTTCCTACTTGCCCACACCTTTTGAGCAAGTTCTATTAAATCGATCTCTTGTTCTTCCGGCTGTTGAGGAGTTGTATTCAGTTTGTTTTCTTCACTCATAACTTCTATTACTTAAAGAGGTTAACCATGGTTGCAATCATAGCAGCAATGGAGGCGGTTGTGCTACCCATACCTAAAATCTCAGCAGTACTCATCCGCTTCTTTTCTTCCTTGCTTGGAACAATAATCTCACAACCAGGCTCTATAGCCTTTTTATCACGAGATTTCAGACGGGATACCGTACCGTTCATATATACTACATAGGCTTTTTTCTTCTTGGCCAGATTACCATAACCACCTGCCTGATTGATGTAATAACGTAAACTTTCACCACGCTTATACAATACAGTATTGGGATACATAACCGCTCCACTAATTTTTACCGTATTAATATATTCAGGAATGAATAAAACATCTCCTTCACGCAAAACCAAGTCAAAATCACTACCTGGATTAGAGATAGCCTTCTCCAAATTAATACCAACAGTATAAGTGTCTGATATGTTCAGCTTCTCAACAGAAATAGAGTCTTTTCCTTCTCCCATTCGAGCCATCCGAACAGCATCGGCCTGACGGCGTTGTTCTTCTTCCGTCATTTTACGAATCAAACGCGCCCCCTTTACATAAGCATCCGGAGTAATTCCACCAGCTTTTGAAATCAAATCAGACAAACGCTCATTCTTCTTCACTAAAGCATAATTGCCACCGAAGAGTACTTCCCCTGCAACAACTACATTCTGCTGCTTGCGATATGCAGGACTCTTGCGAACATATACTTCATCAAACGGTTCCAAGTGGAAATCTCCTTCTCCACCTACTACTAAGCCGTCTTTAATATCAAATGAATAAGTCTTTCCTAAAACACTGCTAAAAGAAGTGCTCTTCGGATCTTTAATACGACGGGTAATATCAACCTTTGTTGTTGCAGCAGCTTCCAATAAGCCACCAGACTGAACCAACAAATCTTCGATAGTCATATTCTTAGAAAAGAGGAATGTACCCGGATTTGCAACTTCACCATGAATAGAGATAGTCTCCTCCTCTTTCAGGTCATGAATGCTTGGTATATATAAAATATCATTTTTCTGCAATGGTATGTCAGCTACAGTTCCTTTAAGCAAACCGCCTAAATCCACAGCAATTACTTCATGAGACAAATCTTCATTCTCACGATCTAAAAGTGCACGATTCAAAAATGCATCACCTCTTAATCCCTCAGCTTTCTTTATTAATTGCTTTACAGTATTTACTGTCCCACTCAATTCATATAAACCGGAGCGATAAACAGCACCACGAATTTCTACGCGATTCTCAAAACGCTTCAACACGGCATCTACAGAAATGGAGTCACCGTCATCCAAACGGAAAACAGAGTAATCCATTTCGTCTACATTATATACCTGATGTTCGCGACCACTTTTACGAATAATACGAACTGCCTTTTTGTAAGCATCTCCAGTAAAGCCACCAGCATAATTCAAAATAGTAGCAACAGTCTCTGTTGGCTTCATTTCATAGAACATCGGACGCTTTACCTTACCAGCTATTCGCACCAAAGATTCATAAGGGTTAACTATAATTACATCTCCTTCCTGAAGACGGATATCATCTTTCATCTTACCCTTCATAAGGTAATCATAAACATCCAGATCAGCAATCGTTTTACCATTGCGAACTACCTTAATACTACGCAGACTACCAATTTTATTAACACCGCCAGCACGATACAAAGCATGGAAAACAGAGGAAAAAGAGGATAATGTATATGTTCCAGGAACAGCAACTTCACCCATTATATTAATCTGTATAGTCCGGATATCCCCTAAAGTCAGCTTTATTTGAGAGGTAGGTTCACTTCCTGATATTCCTGAGTATATTTTTGAAAATTCACGTTGCAAATATGCATTGGCATCTTTTACAGTCATGCCACTTAACTGAACAGGTCCCAACCCACTCACCTGAATAGTTCCTTCAGGCGAAATACTTTGGCGAATTGTATTCTCCGAAGCACCCCAAACATCAATAATAACCTCATCGCCAGGTCCTAAACGATAGTCCACCGGAGTAGCTAGGTTAATACTCGGTTCAAACGTTAAATTCCGGTTTGTAAATACATCATGACCAAAAATTTGAGAAGCATTATCTGTAGTAGCAGTATTATCAGCCCTATTATCTACTCTCCCCCCTACAGTCTCATCAAGCATTCCCACTTCCGAATAATCAGTAGTTCTTCTCTGTCCTCCCCCATCATCAACTAAAGTACGTTGACGCAATTGAGAAGGCATTTCATTGGATTTATTACTTACAGTATTACTTTCCGAATATTTCTGTTGTATCCTGCTAACTTGCTCTTTGGTCACCCCTCTACGCAATAATTCAGTGGTTATCTGCTTCTGACTTTTTCCACTTTTATTTGCTTCCTTTACGTATTGAATAACCTGATCATCCGACATCTGCTGGGCCATAACCACTCCAGAAAGGACGAAAATTAAAAAGAATAGTGTTATTAATCTGCGCATAAGATATTTGATTAATCTTTAGAATTCCTACAATTAATATAAATCGGGCACAAAGGTAGCATATTATTTTATAACGCCCATTTATTTTACATCTAAATTTTGGAAAAAGAATTTAAAACCGTCTCTATCAAGAGCTCAGACCTCTACCGGATGTTCAGCAATACATGAAATTATTTTTTTCATTTCGTTAATTATTGTCAGAGGCTCACCCGATTCGTATTTTTCAACTAAAGAATCAATCTGTTTACAGACCTTATCAACTCCTGCAATATCTTCCCTGCTTCTCCTCACTTTGTCATAACATGTAGCTTCAGTTTCCTCCGCCGATTCATCCTCAAAGACATATACACCTCCATTTTCACCAAGATTTCCTGCTTCCAATATCAGTAGGCAAGCTTCCGGTAAGGTCATCAAACTACGGGGAGCCTCCGGATATACATCCGCAAAACGGACTACAAATAATTTAGCAGTAAGTTCCTCTTGCCTGATTTTTTGCGAAAGTCCCTGCATATAGATTTCAGCCAAACGCTTACTGTATCCCATTACATGAACTGGTGACAGAGCATGATTCGTAGAAATCATCATACATTTATACACCTTATATTTAACTGCCAAATCTGCAATATTTTTAGTGCCCAAAACATTAACCTGCAACGCTTCAGCAGCATAATCCTCCAACATAGAAATATTTTTATAAGCCGCTGCATGAAAGACCAACTGTGGTATATACTGTTTAAATATAGCTTCCATCCTACTACGATTAGCAACATCCGCTACCAGGACCTTTACTTCAAGGTTCTTCCAATGATCTGATAATTCCAATTGAACATCATACAAAGGAGATTCAGCCTGATCAACTAATATCAATTGATAAGGATTCAGAGCCGCCAACTGATGAACAATTTCACGTCCCACAGCACCTGCAGCACCAGTCACCAATATCCGATGCCCTTCAATATAAGCAGCAATCTTTCGGATATCAGCCTGGATAGGCTCACGACGAAGCCAGTCCTCTATATGAATATCTTTTATAATCCCGTCATCCAGACAGTTACTTAAGGGTGGTACTGTCATTACATGAATATTTTGGGCCAACATTCGCTCCATTACACCGGATGATTCCAAATCTGCCAGCTTATCCGGTGCCACAACAACCGTTTGTACATTCTTTCTTTTCAAATGCTCAAACAACTTATTATTATTAGCATAAACCCTACACCCCATCGTATGCTTACCTATCATCCAAGGTTCATCTGAAATAAAGCCGCATACACGATAATGATTATTTCGACTGACCCGCATCGATTTAGCTATATTTACTCCTGTCCCACGAAAGCCGTAAATAAATACATTTACGCAGTGCCGGTCATCAAAAGACAAAGCCTCATGCAGCATTTTCACTAAAATGCGCAGACATACCATAAAAGTAAAATTGAGAATATATGCTATAAAGACAATCCCATTCGGTAATGTTTCTCCAAATCCAAAAGCCGACCAACAAAAATTACCAATACCCAATAAACCATAGCTTATTGTAAGAGATATAAACACTCTGTAAATATCCACAAACGAAGAGAAACGAATAACTCCAACATAGGTATGGAAGACAGAAAAGAAACACAGATTACAAGAAAGCGAGAATAAAATCATCCATATATATAATGACACCTTATATATTATAGAAGAAACTCCCAATTGAAGTATGCATGCTAAAAGCATAGAAATCACAACCAAGCAGATATCAATAGCCAAAATCGTCCATTTAGATGCAATGCGGGATGAAAGATTTCTATAATAAACTTTTAGGTTCATAATTATTGTCAGATCTTAGGTTGATATACACTTTTGCAAAGATGTATTTTTTATATTGATAAAACAATTTTTTTAGAAGGAAAATGACAGAACAGACCTCAAAAACAGCTTTAGGAAAGATTTTTTCAAAAAAACCTTCTTTTCTTTTCGTAGTTTCGAAGAAAGCTGTAAATTTGCACCCCGTAAAAACAAAAAAACGTTGCCGCTATAGCTCAGTTGGTAGAGCAACGCATTCGTAACGCGTAGGTCGCCAGTTCAAGTCTGGCTAGCGGCTCAGAAAGAGAGAGATGCTTATGCATCTCTTTTTTTATTTCATAGATTCTTCTTACCTTTGCCAGACTAAAACAACTTCAGAAACAGATGAAAAAGAAGACAAAAAAAATTCTCATAGGAGGATTGGTAATCCTGTTCCTTATGGGCGTAGCTTGTGCCGGAACATTCTATTATTATATATTCTACCCACAATTTCATCCCCCAAAGACTACTTATATTTATATCGACAAAGACGATACAATAGACTCCATATATAATAAAGTAAAAATACAGGGACATCCGAAAAGTTTCACAGGTTTTCTCTGGATGACCCGATGGCGCAATTATGATTCGACTATCCACACCGGACGCTATGCCATCCGCCCGGGAGAAAATGTGTATCATGTCTTCAGCCGTTTATACCGGGGATATCAGGAACCTATCAATCTTACTGTCAGCAACGTACGCACTTTAGACAGACTTGCCCGCAGCATTGGTAAGCAGTTAATGATCGACTCTACAGAAATTGCTACTGTAATGAATGACACTATATTCCAGAAGCGGATGGGATATAAAAAAGAAACAATGTCCAGTCTGTTCATTCCGGAAACATACCAAGTTTACTGGGATATGAGTGTAGACGAATTTTTCGAGCGTATGCAGAAAGAACATGAAAAATTCTGGAACCAGCAACGATTGGCTAAAGCTGAATCTATCGGAATGACACCGGAAGAAGTTTCTACCCTGGCCTCTATTGTTGAAGAGGAAACCAACAACAACGAGGAAAAACCAATGGTTGCCGGACTCTATATTAACCGTTTACACAAAGGTATGCCATTACAAGCAGATCCAACAATAAAGTTTGCCCTCCAGGACTTTGGTTTAAGAAGAATAACCAATGAACATTTGAATGTCAACTCACCCTACAATACATATTTAAATGCAGGCCTGCCTCCGGGTCCCATACGTATACCTTCACCTATAGGTATCGATGCAGTACTAAACTATGCCAAGCACGACTACATTTACATGTGTGCAAAAGAAGATTTCTCAGGTACTCACAATTTTGCTTCCAATTATGCTGATCACATGAAAAATGCCAGAAAATATTGGAATGCTTTAAACGAAAGAAAGATTTTCAAGTAAAATCATGATAAAATAAAAGCAAAAGCCTATATTTGCGAGTGAAAAACGCAGATTATTTCCTTTTTTAATAATCATGACTAACATTAAAATAATCAGATATGAGCAAGCAACTCTTACTTGGCGATGAAGCCATTGCACAAGCTGCATTAGATGCCGGACTCTCAGGTGTTTACGCCTACCCCGGTACTCCTTCCACAGAAATTACAGAATACATTCAAATGGCGCCTATTACGGTTGAACAGAATATCCATAGCCGTTGGGCCTCCAATGAGAAGACAGCCATGGAAGCTGCATTAGGTATGTCATTTGTCGGTAAACGAGCATTAGTCTGCATGAAACATGTAGGCATGAACGTAGCTGCCGACTGTTTTATCAATTCAGCTGTTACAGGTGTAAAAGGTGGATTAATTGTAGTAGCTGCGGATGACCCCAGCATGCACTCCTCACAGAACGAACAAGATAGCCGTTTTTATGGTGATTTCTCATTGATCCCCATGTACGAACCAAGCAATCAGCAGGAAGCATATGATATGGTTTACAACGGATTCGCATTTTCTGAAAAGATTGGCGAACCGGTATTGATGCGTATGGTCACCCGCCTGGCACACTCCCGTTCCGGTGTAGAACAAAAACCACAACAACCCCAAAACCAAATGTCATTCAGTGAAGACCCTCGCCAGTTCATCTTGTTGCCAGGTAACGCCCGCAAGCGCTATAAGGTTTTATTAGAACGTCAAGCCGAATTTATTGAAGCATCTGAAAACTCTTCTTATAATAAGTATACCGATGGTCCTAATAAGAAGTTAGGTATCATAGCGTGTGGAATCGGCTACAATTATCTGATGGAAAACTATCCTGATGGTTGCGAATACCCCGTATTGAAAATTGGCCAATACCCATTACCTAAGAAACAGCTCCTACAATTGGTAGAAACCTGTGATGAGATTCTGGTATTGGAAGACGGACAACCTTTCGTAGAAAAACAACTTAAAGGCTATCTTGGTATCGGCGTAAAAGTAAAAGGACGCTTAGATGGCACATTATCACAAGACGGTGAATTAAATCCGGATAAGGTGGCACGTGCTGTGGGAAAAGAAAACAAGTCAGAGTTTGGTATTCCTTCGCTCGTAGAAATGCGTCCACCCGCACTATGTGAAGGTTGTGGCCATCGTGATATGTACACTACGCTCACCCAGGTTTTGAAAGAAGAATATCCGACACATAAAGTATTCAGTGATATCGGCTGCTATACTTTAGGAGCCAATGCACCATTTAATGCTATCAACTCATGTGTAGATATGGGTGCATCTATTACCATGGCTAAAGGAGCTTCGGATGGCGGACTTCATCCGGCAGTAGCAGTGATTGGCGACTCCACCTTCACGCATTCCGGCATGACAGGACTTTTGGATTGCGTCAATGAGAATGCAAATGTTACCATTGTTATTTCAGACAATGAAACGACTGCAATGACAGGCGGCCAGGATTCGGCCGGAACAGGACGTATTGAAGCGATCTGTGCCGGTATTGGCGTAGCCCCCGAACATATCCGTGTAGTAGTTCCCTTGAAAAAGAATTATGAAGAGATGAAGCAGATTATCCGTGAAGAAATCGAATATCGCGGTGTATCCGTTATCATTCCACGCAGAGAATGTATTCAAACCTTAGCACGTAAAAAACGAAACAAGTAAAACCATGAAAAAAGATATTATACTTTCCGGCGTAGGCGGACAAGGTATCCTCTCTATCGCCACTGTAATTGGTAAAGCCGCCCTTAAAGACGGACTATATATGAAACAGGCGGAAGTACATGGCATGAGCCAACGTGGCGGCGATGTACAATCCAATTTGCGCATAAGCGATCAGCCTATCGCTTCCGATCTTATCCCTTCCGGTAAATGCGATCTGATCATTTCACTTGAACCGATGGAAGGATTACGTTATCTTCCTTACTTAAGTCCTGAAGGCTGGCTGGTGACCAACGAAACACCGTTTATTAATATCCCAAACTATCCGGCAGAAGCTGACGTAAGAGCGGAATTAGATAAGCTACCTCACAAGATCATTCTTAATGTAGACAAAGTAGCCAAAGAAATTGGTTCCATCCGTGTAGCAAATATTGTTTTACTGGGAGCCACCACCCCATTCCTCGGCATCGATTACGAGAAAATACAGACCAGTATCCGCGAAATCTTCGAACGTAAAGGCGAGGCCATAGTGGAAATGAATCTTAAAGCACTCGCAGCCGGAAAGGAAATTGCTGAGAAATTAATGTAAGATCCCTCAAAAATACACCACCATGAATAACAAATACTGGGAAGAAGAAATAGAAACCATGAGTCGTGAGAAGTTGCAGGAATTGCAACTTCAACGACTCAAAAAAACGATAAAGATTGCGGCTAATTCACCGTACTATAAAAAAGTATTTCAAGAATATAATATCACAGCTGACAACATCCAAAGTCTGGATGATATACGGAAAATACCTTTTACCACGAAATCCGATATGCGTGCCTGCTACCCATTCGGCATGGTATCAGGTAATATGCAGGAAGATGGTGTGCGTATTCATTCATCAAGCGGAACCACCGGTACTCCTACCGTCATCGTCCATTCACAACACGACTTGGACTCTTGGGCCAATCTGGTAGCACGCTGCTTGTACACTGTAGGTATACGCAAAACAGATGTTTTCCAGAACAGTTCGGGCTATGGTATGTTCACCGGAGGATTAGGCTTCCAATATGGCGCTGAACGCTTGGGTGCACTGACTGTTCCTGCAGCAGCCGGAAACAGTAAACGCCAAATCAAGTTTATCACAGATTTCAAGACTACCGCACTCCATGCCATCCCCAGTTATGCCATTCGCCTGGCAGAAGTTATTCAGGAAGAAGGAATTGATCCGACAAGTACCAGTTTAAAAACACTTGTTATCGGAGCAGAACCCCATACAGACGAACAGCGCAAGAAAATCGAACGCATGTTAGGTGTTAAAGCCTATAACAGCTTCGGTATGACAGAAATGAATGGCCCCGGCGTTGCTTTTGAATGTCAGGAACAAAACGGCATGCATTTCTGGGAAGATTGTTACCTCGTCGAAATAATCGATCCTGAAACAGGAGAACCCGTTCCGGATGGAGAAATCGGCGAGTTGGTATTGACCACTCTTGATCGCGAAATGATGCCGCTTATACGCTATCGTACCCGTGACCTTACCCGTATTCTTCCCGGAGAATGTCCTTGCGGACGTACGCACCTCCGCATCGACCGTATCAAGGGACGCAGCGATGATATGTTTATCATTAAGGGAGTAAATATCTTCCCAATGCAAGTTGAAAAAGTATTGGTACAATTCCCACAATTAGGTAGCAACTATCTTATTACCTTAGAGACCGTAAACAACCAGGACGAAATGATTGTAGAGGTAGAACTCAGCGATCTTTCTACTGATAATTACATTGAACTGGAGAAGATACGTAAAGATATTACCCGTCAACTGAAAGACGAAATACTTGTTACTCCCAGATTGAAACTCGTGAAGAAAGGTTCATTACCTCAAAGCGAAGGAAAAGCCGTCAGAGTGAAAGATCTGCGGCAAAACCAATAAAAATAGCCTTTTTTCAAAATAATCAGTGGAATACTTGACATCGCCTTTTTGATACAGTATCTTTGTACTATCCATTTATAGATACTATTTCACTAAATTATATTTCGCATCATATAGAAACGGGGAAGCTTTTGCTTCTCCGTTTTTTTCAGCCCCTCATGTAGCAGGCCCCAAAAGCTTACGCTTATATAACCGTCAGCTTACACTTGTACAACTGCAAACCCACACTTATACAAGCACAATGCCACAGTCCATCATCTTTAACTCCACACTTCACTGTCTGCAACCTGTGGCATTTGTCCTGTTAAGGTGTGGCATTGAGAGCACTGAGATGTAGCATTTGACCCAACAAACACTGGCAAAAGAAACGAAAGTCCTTTTATTGCATATCACTACCTCAAAGCAGCCTCCTAACCCACTTCAGTTAATAATATATAAATCTGCTATTGACAATATTTGAGTTACGACATCGCTTAATAGAGGTTAAGCGGAAATTTTTGGATTAGAGAAAGTACAAAGAAAAAGGAACGGTAACCAAGCAAGATTACCGTTCCCCTTTATAAAAAAGCCGCACCGATGATGTGATGAAACTCCGAATGACATGATTTGAGCGCTCGTCCTCTTTGTAATCCACCGACTTAAAGTTACCCCGAAGGGCGTGGCCCGCCATCGAGAAGCGAAGCTTGTCTCGGTATTTCATAATAGTTTGATGAGTTTCCCGATCCAATCAATGCGGCTATATTTTCTACAACAAATGTAGTAAGTTTCTGTCAAAGAAACAAGGAAAAACATGATTTTGTTTCCTCCATACAGGACATTTTATATTATATTCTCCCTATTATAAGCAAAAAGTGCCGATTACTCCTTCGTAACCAGCACTTTGTAAAATATTTGCTAAATAAACTTAAGCAGCCTTTGCTTTAGCTACGATAGCCTTGAAAGCTTCCGGATGGTTCATCGCTAAATCAGCCAAAACTTTACGGTTGATTTCGATACCTGCTTTGTGCAAAGCACCCATCAGCTTAGAATAAGACATACCTTCCAAACGAGCTGCAGCGTTGATACGCTGAATCCACAAAGCGCGGAAGTTCCTTTTCTTGTTCTTACGGTCGCGGAACGCATAAGTCAAACCTTTCTCCCAAGTATTCTTGGCAACGGTCCATACGTTCTTTCTTGCACCAAAGTAACCTCTGGTTAATTTCAAAATTTTCTTTCTTCTTGCTCTTGAAGCAACGTGATTTACTGATCTTGGCATAGTTTTACTAATTTTTGAATGTTAGCGCCATTACTTCACGCAACGGACTTAAAGCTAATGCATTCGGTTAATACTTTAAAATACGTTGTACGCTTTTTACTTCATTGCTAAGAGTTCCTTAACTTGGCTTACATTCGTCACGTCAACTGTAGTTGAATGGCACAAGTTTCTTTTTTGCTTCTTAGTTTTCTTAGTCAAAATATGACTGTGAAAAGCGTGCTTTCTTTTGATTTTACCTGTTCCGGTAAGAGTAAATCTCTTTTTAGAACCGGAGTTAGTCTTCATCTTTGGCATCTTACTTATTTTTAAATTATTTAAATTATATGGCAACGCACTATACCTGTGGCGTTACTCATTTCTTTTATTCTTCTGATTCAGCCGGAGCTGCTTTCGGAGCATCTGCAGATTTCGGTGCAGCAGGCTTCTTAGGCACTTCTTTTTTCTTCGGAGAAAGCTGAATAGTCATTCTCTTTCCTTCCAGCACTGGCATCTGGTCTACTTTTGCATAGTCTTCCAAGTCATTGGCAAAACGAAGCAACAACACTTCTCCTTGCTCCTTAAACAAGATGGAACGACCTTTAAAGAACACATAAGCCTTTACCTTATCACCTTCTTCCAAAAAACCTTTAGCATGCTTCAACTTGAAGTTGTAATCGTGATCATCAGTCTGAGGACCGAAACGAATCTCCTTCACGTTTACCTTCACCTGTTTCGCCTTCTGTTCTTTCTGACGCTTCTTTAACTGATAAAGAAATTTAGAGTAATCGATGACACGACAAACAGGGGGTTGCGCGTTTGGAGAGATTTCCACGAGATCCACCTCACGCTCTTCGGCAAGCTTCAATGCCTGGGCTATCGGATATACGTTGGGTTCTACTTCATCGCCCACTATGCGGACTTCTTTGGCACGGATTTGTTCGTTAATCCGGTATTGCCCTTTTAAGCTGTCATTTTTCATTAAATAACCTCTATTTCCAGTTTGTTTCTTATTTACTACTCCCAAATTATTATTTTTTTATGTTAGGTAAAAGCTATCTTTAGAACATCATTTATGCTATGCTTTCACAAGTGGGCGCAAAGTTACCATTTATTTATCATATTCTGAACTTCTTCGTTCAAAATTTTAGCAAATTCTTCAAATTTCAT
>CAOYQO010000005.1 GCA_948566455.1 uncultured Phocaeicola sp. | reverse complement strand
CGGTTATCAGACTCAGGAAATTCCAGTCGGAAATGGTGGTAAGAAAGATATTACCCTGCAAGACGATTCCGAACTGATGGATGAAGTGGTTGTAATCGGTTATGGTACGCAGCGCAAGGGAGATGTAACCAGTGCGGTGGCTTCTGTGAAGGCCGAAGACTTTACAGCAGGTAAGATTGGAGATGCAGCCGAACTGATTAAAGGTAAAGTGGCAGGATTGACCATTGCGAAAGGCTCCGGTGATCCGAATGCGGAATCTACAATTCGTTTGCGTGGTGTGATTTCATTGCAGGGAGGCTCTACTCCATTGGTATTGGTGGACGGAATAGAAGGTGGTTTAGGAACGGTTTCCCCCGAAAACATAGCTTCTATTGATGTGTTGAAGGATGCTTCTGCGGCAGCTATTTATGGTACACGAGGTGCTAATGGCGTTATTTTGATTACTACAAAAAACGGCCAGCGCGAGTCGCGTACGGCTGCCAATTATTCCGGGTATATGTCTCTTTCCAAGTTTGGCAAGACGCTTGATTTCTATGGAGCAGAGGAAATCCGTCAGGGATTGACAAACTATGCTGATAAAGGGTATGATACGGATTGGTTGGATGCGGTATCCCGTACTGCATTTACTCATAACCATAATTTTAATATTTCCGGAGGATCAAAAAATACCACTTATTCTGCGGATTTTACGTATCGCAAAGAGGAAGGTGTGTTGCTTGAGACCTATAATGAAGAGATGAGAATGAGGTTTGATGTTTCTCACTGGATGTTAAATGATATGTTGAAAGTGAATTTCAATATGGTAAAGACATTCCATAAGAATGGTCCGATTGATGCGGCAGGTCTGGGTATTTACCGACAGGCTATTATGCGTAACCCTACTGAACCCATCTGGAATGAGGATGGAACTTTTTACGAGAATTTTGCCGTAAATTATTATTATAATCCGGTAGGTATCATCCGTGAACAGGATGGTAAATACAATAGTGAGAATACCCGGATGACGGGGAATATCACCTTTGAACCGATTAAAAACTGGCAGACCAACCTCATGTTAAGCCGTAGGGTTACTAGTGATCATAATCGTGGATATTATACTTCCGAATATTTTTCACAGAAGAGCGAGAATCACACAGGATATGCTTATCATTCTCAGAATGAATATACCACAGATAATCTGGAAGTTACTTCTAAATATAATCATACTTGGAATAAACATCGTTTTGATGCATTGGTGGGCTATAATTACCAGTATAATGTAAATGAAGGTTTTGGAGCTAATAACTATGATTATCCAACAGATTTTTATCTTTGGAATAACTTGGGATTAGGTACAGCTTTGAAAGATGGAAAAGCCGGCATGAGCAGTTACAAGAATGACAATACCTTGATTGGTTTCTTCGGACGTGTGAGCTATGGTTACGATAATAAATATAATGTTCTGCTGAGTGTACGCCGTGAAGGCTCTTCCAAATTTGGTGAGAACAATAAATGGGCTACTTTCCCTTCTGTTTCTTTGGGATGGACTATCAGTAACGAAAAATTCATGGAAGGCCTTACGTGGCTGAATAACTTAAAGTTACGTGCCGGTTATGGTGTGACAGGTGTCATTGTAGGTGACTCTTATAATTCATTAACCCGGTATGAGTATGGTTCTCCTTATTTCTATGATAATGGCGTCTGGCATCAGGGGTTAAGCGTAAAATCCAATCCTAATCCTGATTTGAAATGGGAAACCTCCAAGGAATTTAATATTGGTCTGGACTGGGCTGTATTGGATGAACGCCTGAGTGGTTCTATTGATGTATATCAGAAGAAGACTTCGGATATGCTGTATGATTTTACGGTACCGACTCCTCCCAATTTGTATAACAAGACTTTGGCTAATGCCGGCAAGATGCGTAACCAAGGTATTGAAATTGCTGTCAATGCTATTCCTGTACGGACAAAGGATTTTGAATGGAAAACCACAGTTACCGCCTCTCATAATGCGAACAAATTATTGAGTCTTTCAAATGACTTGTATGAGACTTCAAATCAGATAGATCATGCTTATTTGGGTGAACCTATCAATCTTTCTACCCAGCGGATGGAAGTGGGGAGATCTATGGGACAATTTTATGGCATGAAGTCCGTTGGTGTTTCAGAGAATGGCTTATGGCTGATTGAAAATGCAAAGACTGGTGAGATTGAAGAGTTTACAGACAATATGCTGTCTAATGATGACTACCGTCAATATTTAGGGAATGCTCTTCCTAAATTGTATTTGGGATGGAACAACTCGTTCAGATATAAAAATTTTGATTTATCTTTCCAGATGACAGGCCAGTTTGGTTTTAAGATTCTGAACGAGCCTCGTGCTTATTATGAGAACAACTCGATCGCTTATAATCGCTTGAAATCTGTGCAAAAGGCTCCTTATGGTGGACAATATACCTTATCAACAGCCCAAAAACAGACTTTTGTAAGCTATTATTTGGAGGATGGTGATTTTTTGAAAATAACTAACATTACGTTGGGCTATAACATTCCATTGAAAAGCAGTAAGTTTGTGAAAAATATCCGGGCTTATGTTTCTGCCGATAATTTATTCTGCATTACCGGATATGATGGATTGGATCCTGAAATGTCAAATGGTGATATTTGGTCTTTGGGTATTGACTGGCGCGATAAATATCCTTCTACCCGTTCATTCACTTTCGGTCTGAATGTATCTTTCTAACTTTTAAATGAAGAACTAACATGAAAACAATATTCAATAAAGCACTTTGGGCTTCAGCGATAGGAGCTTGTACCTTGTCTTTGGGCAGTTGTACAGATTTGAGCGAAACGATTTATGATACGATTGCTTCCGAGAAGTATGAGTTTACAGAAAAAGACCGGGCGGCCATGTTTGCTCCGGTATACAGCAGTCTTCGTGATGTGTATTGGGGATGGTATAGTTATGCCGATATGATGGACCAGTCGTCCGATTCATGGTGTATTCCTTATCGGATCAGTATCGGCTGGGGGGATTTGTACGTGTCTATGCACAAACATCAGTTCCATTCACAGATAGCCCATTTCAATGATACATGGAACCGTAACTATGCCGGTATCAATGCCTGTAACAAACTGTTGGCAGATGAAGTCATTGCTGCTGATATAACCACTTCTTCGCAATTAAGGGCTTATCGCGCTCTTTATTATTATATTTTATTCGATTTGTTCCGCAACATCCCATTGGATACGCAATATGAACATGAAGACGGATGGTTGCCCGAACAGGCAACTCCCCAACAGATGTGGGATTTCCTGATCAGTGAGTTGACGGATGTAAAGGGGAAATGTGGAACAAAAGTAGAAATGGGTAAGCTGAACGACTATGCCATCAATATGCTTCTGGCAAAAATGTATTTGAACCACAATGCATGGTTCAATGATTACTCTGATAATTCTTATTACGGAAAGGCTATTGATGAGGTAAATGAAGTGATTAACAGTGGCAAGTTCTCTTTGGCTCCGAATTATTCGGATAATTTTAGAGAAGATATTTCCGGTTCGCCTGAAATTATCTTTGGTATTCCGTTTGAGTTTAAATACGCCGGAGGTAACTATATGGCAAATATGTGGATGCATGTAGCCGGACGTGCAACGTGGCAGTTTAACGGATGGGCTACCGGTGGAGCGGCTGTTCTTCCTCAATTTCTGGAAACATACGATGAAAAAGACAGTCGCTATAAAGACTGTTGGATATCAGGACAGCAATATGACTATGCCGGTGCTCCCATTTATGTGGACAGTGAACCGTTGGTATATACTCGGGAATTACACAGTATAGACAACCCCGGTTGCTATCCCTTTGAAAGTGAACGCTTGGTGAAATATGAAATACTTTCAGGCGACTATGGAACTTCTTATGATGATGTGCCTTTCTTCCGTTTGGCTGATGCTTATTTTATTAAAGCGGAGTGCTTGCTTCGTTTAGGTGGTTACAATGGAGAAAGCGAGCAAGTGGCGGCCGATTTGGTAACAGCTGTACGCCAACGTGCCTTCAAGTCCGATCCCGGTAAAGCAACGGTTACTGTAGCTCAATTGAAGGGTGGCAGCCGTTATAACTACGGACATCGGGAGAATCAGGGAATCATGGGAGAAGCCGATAACTGGATTATCACAGAAGAAGGGGGCGATGATATTGAACTGGGTGGTTTGTTGGACGAACTGGCCTGGGAGTTTGTGGCAGAGCATCACCGTCGTCAGGACTTGATCCGTTTCCGTATAAACGGAACCAATCAGAATGTATATAATGGCAAGTCATGGTTTTGCAAAGATGCGAAGACGGATAAGACAGACAGGCATTGTGATATTTTTCCGTTACCTAAGTCTGCATTGGATGGCAACATTAAGTTGAAGCAGAATCCGGGATATTAGATTAAAAATTATAAAATTAAAATTATGAGAAAGTATATTCTTTTCATATATATGGTTTGCCACTTATTGCATGTTTATGCAGGGAATTTGGAAAATAAAATAAATTCTTCATATCCACATTTGGTCAGGGTTTCAATGATAAAAACTTTAGGCTCTCATCAAACTCCGGTGACAATAGAGGTATCATCTCCAGTGAGAGGCATCATCTCTAATTATAATGGGATAAACTCAATAGTAGAAACCCCTGTTATTATCGGTCCCAATTTAGTAATGTTATCTTTTCGAATATCTGGACCTTTTGAATCAGGAGTACACTATCGTAGCTTGCATATAACTAATAGTTTAGGATATGATAAAATTGTAAAAATTAGTTCAATAGATACGTTTCAAGATGTAATACCATTGGATCCTAATGCTACTACAGTAATAACTATAATGATAACAGATTAATAAAAAGAATAGTACGATGAAAAAGAATTTTATATATGCTTTAATTGCTTGTTTCACTCTGTCACTGGCTGCATGCAGTACGGATCCGGAGGATGCTACCAGCAAGCATGTGTACGGGGAGAATGAAAACCCCTATCTGAAGACGAATGCGGATGCTGTGGTTTCTACCAAAGCAGAGTTTCCCATCAGCCGTTTGGAAGCGAAGACGGTTAAACTGACTGATTATGCAGAAAAGTTTCATACGTATTTGGGAATGACGGTAGATGAGACGTTGGCTGCATTGTCTAATGGGAGTGTGGTGTTTTATCCTATCAATATATCGAAAAACTGTTGGAATAGAACAGCTCCTACCAAGGGTACCAACGGTTGGTACTATAATACGGCAGGCGGTGTTTGTGATGCAGCTTCTGGTATAGCTAGTATTGAGTTGGATGCAACAAAGAAGGAGCTGGTTCTTAATGTGCTCGAAACCGCTTCTGTAGGTACAATTATGTCGATTAATGTCGGATTTGCTATAAACAATGGTGCCGACTTTGATGATTATATTCGTTTTTCTTTTGATGTAACTGTTACTGACCCCTCTAAAATTGTAATAAGTGGTACATTGGCAGCAGGAGATTATGCGGGATTTTCAATCAACTTTGCAGATTATGCCGATGCTATAGAACCATGTATCGGATTATCCGTAGACGAATTTTCAAAACAAGTAAAGAACAGCGGAGATGCTAGAGGTGACTCTTCCATAACTCCTACAATTGCTATGTACCCCGTTAAGGAAGACGGGACTTGGGATGAAACTAGCGAGTATACAGCCAATGGTCTTGGTTATTGGTTTGACGGAAAATCGAATGTTTCATCGTATGGAGATAATTGTGTCTACTTTATTGAATCTGGTGAAGGAAGTGTTTTTGTGGGACGCTATGTTAATATTGCCTCAGGAACCACTATAAAGGCGCATTTTGTATATGCGATGATAGAGGATCATAGCCGATATGTTGAATTTATTGTCTCGGGAACAATGGAATAATATACTTGGTAAACAATGGAATCTGTTCTTCATTGGAACAGGTTCCATTAATAGTATTAAGTCAGGAGGACTTTGGATAATATGGTACCGGATATTTAGGGTAGACACTGAAAATAGGTATTCCTATTCGCTCTTCCACCCGATAAAAAAATAGTCTAAACGAATGGAAGAATAGTACAACCGCCTAACTGTCAAATCCATAAAATGAGATTTATTGGACGATTCTGCCATTACATTATATTATATATTCCCTTTCTTGTAATTTTTTTATTTTACTTTGCAAGTGAACAATGTATACAACCGATAGATTATGAAAAACAACAAGAAACTCTATCTTGCAATTTTATCTTTGCTTTTATTGATTGGAAATGCTTCATTTGCAGCCAAGGAAAAGAAATATGTACTCTCTTCACCCGATGGAACATTGAAAGTGGAAATCAGCGCCGGAAACGAACTGGCCTACCAAGTGATGCATGGAAATGATACAATTCTCTCACACTCTAATATAGGTTTGGTTCTGGAAAACGGAACTATAGTAGGTAAAACTCCCCGTATCACAGGGGAAAGAAGGAGAAAGATAAAGGATAACATAGAATCACCTTTTTACCGTTTCAAGGAGTTCGTTGCAACAGGCAACGAACTCGACTTGAAGCTGAAAGGCGGGTTCGGAATCATCTTCCGTGCATACAATGAGGGAGTCGCCTATCGATTCTATACCACACAATCTTCGGATATCATTATAAAGGAGGAACAGGCCGAGTTTAATTTTAAGGAAGATTATACGGCTTATCTTCCTTATACCACCAATGATAAAAAACCGATGGCGATGGCTTATCAGAATGTATATGACATCATTCCTCTGTCAAAAGCACAGCCTAAACTGGCTTTTCTTCCGGTTACCGTGGATTGCGGCAGCGTAAAACTGACCCTGTTGGAGTCCGACCTCGAAGCTTATCCGGGCATGTTTGTGCAGTCACAGCAGGGAAAGTATGGATTGAAAGGTGTCTTTGCTCCTTATCCGGCTAAAACAGACTTTTATCCTTGGCGGAAGCAGGAATATGTAACTGAAACTACCGATTTTATATCCCGTAGCCGTGGCTCCCGTTCCTATCCGTGGCGTGTGTTGGCCATTACGGAGAAGGATACGGATATGCCGGTCAACAACCTGGTCTATGCTCTGGCTTCTCCCAACCGTATCGGTGATACCTCATGGATAAAGACAGGCAAAGTGGCATGGGATTGGTGGAATGACTGGAATCTGAAAGGAGTGCCGTTTAAAGCCGGTATCAACATGGATACGTATAAATATTATATCGATTTCGCCAGCCGGAACGGATTGGAGTTTATTGTGTTGGATGAAGGATGGTATGATCCGAAGAGCGGGGATATGCTGACCGTTATTCCCGAACTTGATTTGACGGAGCTGATAGCATACGGCAAATCCAAAGGGGTGGAAATAGTGCTTTGGACGGTGTTTAATGTACTCGACAGCCAATTGGAAGCAGCTTGTAAGAAATATGCGGATATGGGAATCAAAGGTTTTAAGGTGGATTTCCTGGATCGTGATGATCAGACTGCCGTCGAAATGGTGTATCGCATCGCTGAGATGACGGCCCGGTATAAATTAACCCTTGATCTGCACGGCATTTACAAACCGACAGGTATCAACCGTACCTACCCCCATATTATCAATTTTGAAAGCGTGTTCGGCATGGAAGAGGTGAAATGGACGGATATCAAGAATAATATGCCTCTTTATGATGTTACTTTCCCCTATATCCGTATGATGGCGGGACCGGTGGATTATACGCCGGGAGCTATGCGCAATGCCACGAAGGCAGATTGGCGCGCCATGTATTACACACCGGCCAGCATGGGAACCCGGTGTCATCAGCTGGCTGCCTATATTGTACACGATTCTCCTTTTACCATGTTGTGTGATGCGCCTACCAACTATCTGAATGAGCAGGAATGTGTGGATTTCATAGCTTCTCTGCCTGTGGAGGTGGATTCTACTTTTATTGCTTCGGGCGAGTTGGGAAAATATATTGTAACGGTGCGTAAGAAGGATGTGAACTGGTATATCGGCGGTATGACCAATTGGGATGAACGTGATGTGCAGCTCGATTTCTCTTTCCTTCCCGAAGGAATGTCTTATACGGCTGTTTTGTTTAAAGACGGTGTGAATGCCAATAAGCAGGCCGAGGACTATCGCAAGGAAACCATCCGGATTGATAAGGACAGCCGGTTGACTTTGCATCTGGCATCGGGAGGCGGATTTGCCATGAAGTTGGAGCTTTGCCCTGTTCACGGACAGGTTACCAGTATCCCTGAAGGGAAAAATATTCCTTCTTTCTATCAGAAATACATAGAAACAGAAGGTCTGTATGTCACCTCTTCCGGGAAGGTGAGCGATGAGGCCTTATTGAAAGCCTGTGATATCATCAGTTTGATGTTGGCAAAACGTCCGGATGTGAAGGCGCACATGGTGAAGAAAGGTTGCCACGTCATGGTTATCGGTAAGGATGAGGAAACTTGCGATTTGCCGGAGTTTGCCCATATCTGCAATTGTGAGGACAGCATTAAATATTGGAACTGGCGTGCCCGTGGTTTTGGCGGAGCACCGGAAGATGAATTTTCATCCAGTTGCGGAGAAGAGAATCTGCTGGCATTGCCGCAGGATAAATATGTAGGTGAGAATATCCTGATTCATGAGTTCGCTCACCTTATTCATACGGTAGGTATAGTGGGAGTGGAGCCAGACTTTAATGAGCGTTTGGAGGCACTTCGTCAGAATGCAATCCGGAAAGGGCTGTGGGAAAAGACGTATGCAGTGAGCAATAAAGAGGAATACTTTGCCGAGTGCGTACAGTCTTTCTTTAACTGTAACCGCTATGCCGAACCTGCAAACGGAGTTCATAACTGGGTGAACCGCCGCACGAAACTGAAGACGTATGATCCGGATATGTACCGGTTGTTGCAGGAATATTTTTATGAGATAGAAATTCCCATTCATAATGTGGTGCATGAATAAGCGTCGCAGGGACAAATAGAATTTTGCTATATAGAGATGAATAAGATACGATTGGTTGTTGCTTCCTTATTGTTGGGAGCTGCTACAGGTTTTGCTCAGAAGCCTTTTAATGCTTCGGGTACGGGGAATCCCATTATTCCCGGATATTTTGCCGATCCCACGGTGAAGAAGTTTGGCGATACGTATTATATGTATGCCACTACGGATGGCAGTGGGGCCGGTTTCGGTCCTGCACAGGTGTGGACCAGCAAGGATTTTGTAAACTGGACGTTAATGCCCATGAACTGGCCGGACAGTCATTGGATATGGGCTCCCGATGTGATGAAACATACGGATGGGAATTATTATTATTTTTATTGTCAGCCCTGTATGATTCATTGCGGGGTCAGTGAAACGCCGCGTGGTCCTTGGAAAAATATATTGGGCGAAAGTGAGGCTGTTCTTGTACCCGACCGTTTTGTGACGAATGCCATTACATTGGACGGGCAGACCTTTGTGGATGATGATGGTTCTGTATATTTGTATTGGGGGACTTGGGGAATTTATAAAGGTTTCGGTTGCGGAGCCGGAAAACTGGCTTCCGATATGAAGAGTTTTACTGAAACGCGTCTGATTCCAAATACGGAAGCCACGGATTTTTTTGAAGCGCCCTTTGTGATGAAACGAAAGGGGATCTATTATTTTATGTATTCTTCGGGTTCCTGTCACGACCACACCTATCGGGTGCAGTATGCCACTTCGGACAAGCCTATGGGGCCGTACACCTATCGGGGATGTATTCTTGAAACCAATACCGACGGAACAATTCATGGGCCGGGACATCATAGCGTTTTGAAAGAAGGCAATGAATATTATATGGTCTATCACCGTCATGATAATCCGCATTCCAACCGCGGATTTCATCGTCAGCTTTGTGTGGACCGTATGGAGTTTGCCGAAGATGGAAGTATTAAACCCCTTATTCCCACTCATGACGGAATAGGTGCATTGGCATCTTCTGTAGTGAAATCAAAAAATCTGGCATTGGGTGCTAAGGTGAGGGCTTCTTCTTTTTATGATGCCGATTTCCGTCCCGAATATGCTGTAGATGATAATAACGGAACTTTATGGCGTCCTCGTGGAATGGGACAGGAGTGGATAGAAATGGATTTGGGTGTTGCCCGGCAGATACAAACTATCTGGACTCAATTTGAGTATGGCACACAATTTTATCAATATTTAATTGAAACTTCTGTCGATGGCAAGCATTGGTCTGTTTTCGCTGATAAGCGGAATAATCGTCTGGCAGGCAGCCCGATGGTCGATTTTGGCAAGGTGAAGGCTCGTTATGTCCGCCTTACCTTTACCGGAGGACAGAAGAACGGATTTGGCGGGGCGGTCTGGAACTTGAAAATCTTTGAGGGTGTGGAAGCATCGGCTCCGCAACAATGGCTGGGACTTACCGCCGCCGATTGGAATGGTCGTGAATGGCAGAACAATGAAGGGATGCTGGGAGGGGCTTTTACTTTGAAGGAAGGTTCGGCACGCATACAGCGCATCGGTGGGCGTGATGCGTTGGTACTGGAACCGGGAACTACATTGGAGTATAGTCATCCGTTACTCTCCTCGTCCAAAGAGCATACCGTTAGTGGGTTGGTTTACAGGTCAGGTAAATGGCAGAGTTATGAAGCGGGGTCGTGTCTTTCATCAGGAGCGATTACGCTGCATAGTTCCACCGAACCTTTGGTCATTACCAATTTCCGTTACTACAATTGGAAACAGGAAGCGGCGGAAAAGGCATACGATGCGGAAACGGATATCGTGCGTCTGCCTGTAGCTGATCAGCAGAAACATGGGCTGGTGGTCAGTCTTTCTGCCGATGATTTTGTAGTGAACGATACGGTTCCTTATCTGGAAAACCGAGGAGTAAAAGGGTATTTTGAAGCCCGGAAATTACCTCTCGTTGTGAAAGAAGTGAAAGGGAAAAAGGCATTTCATTTTGAGGGTACTCAGGTCTATACTTCCAGTTTTATGCTTCCTGCCACTTTGCAGGATAATGCTCCTTATACCTTGGAGGCGTGGGTACTGAATGATTCCATTAGTGAAAATGAATGTGTGGCCGATTTTACTACCTCGCATGATGAATTGGAGAAAATCATGTTGGTCAACGGCACGGAGCCTCGTTGTGGAGTAATCAATCACTATGGCTGGTATGAAGATGCAGGATATAAGGACATGAAGGAATTGGCAGGAAAGTGGCAGCACATCTATATCTGCTTTGATGGGCGGATGGAACAGGTTTATATCAATGGAAAATTAGTCAGTGAGAAAGATATCCAGTTGCTGGTGAAACCGTCACAATTCATCACATTGGGACGCAATGCCGAAGGAGACTGGCCCTTTACCGGTTATCTGCACTCATTGAAATTATGGGATGAATATCTACCATTGAAAGAGTGATTCACCCTTTTCCTATGACCGGAATATGTATTTTTGCAAAAACTATGATAAACAATTAAATGATAGAACCATGAAGAAACTTTTAGTCACTGCTCTGTTGACTGCTACCGTAGCAGGCGGAACAGCGCAAGTAAAAAATCAGTCGCACGGCTATCCTATCGACCCCGTACCTTTCACTTCGGTGAAAGTAACCGATTCATTCTGGGGGCAACGGCTGAATGCCAGCCGTGAAGTAACGATTCCTCTGGCGTTCAGTAAATGTGAGGAAACAGGACGTTATACTAACTTTGTCAATGCCGCCCATCCCAGTGATACCATTAAAGTAGGCGGTCTGGCTTTTGACGATACTGATGTGTACAAAACGATAGAAGGTGCCAGTTATCTGTTACAGACCTATCCGGACAAAAAACTGGCTAAGTATATTGATAGTGTGCTGGTTATTGTCGCTGCGGCACAGGAACCGGATGGTTATCTCTATACTTCGCGTACCATGAATCCCAAACATCCGCATGAGTGGGCAGGAAGCAAACGGTGGGAGAAGGTGGAGGAACTGAGTCATGAGTTTTATAATTTGGGACACATGGTAGAAGGTGCTATTGCGCATTACCAGGCTACCGGAAAACGTAATTTCCTTGATATCGCTATCCGTTATGCCGACTGTGTATGCCGGGAGATAGGTACGGGCGAAGGGCAACAAATCCGTGTGCCGGGACATCAGATTGCCGAAATGGCCCTTGCCAAACTGTGCTTGGTAACAGGGCAACAGAAATATTTGGATCAAGCCAAATTCTTTTTGGACCAGCGCGGACATACTACCCGTACGGATGAATACAGTCAGGCGCACAAGCCGGTAGTGGAGCAGGATGAGGCCGTGGGACATGCTGTCCGTGCCGCTTATATGTATGCAGGCATGGCAGATGTGGCCGCACTGACAGGGGATACGGCTTATATCCATGCCATAGACCGTATTTGGGACAACATTGTGGGCAAGAAATATTATATTACCGGCGGCATCGGCGCCACCAGCAATGGGGAGGCTTTTGGCAAGAACTATGAACTGCCCAATATGTCAGCTTATTGCGAGACTTGCGCGGCTATCGGTAATGTGTATGTCAACTACCGCTTGTTCCTGCTTCATGGTGAGGCAAAATATTATGATGTGCTGGAACGTACTTTATATAATGGTCTTATTTCGGGCGTGTCCCTGGATGGTGGCGGGTTCTTCTATCCTAATCCGTTGGAAAGCATCGGGCAGCACCAGCGCCAGCCTTGGTTCGGCTGTGCCTGTTGTCCGTCCAATATCTGTCGTTTCATTCCTTCCTTGCCGGGATATGTGTATGCGGTGAAAGGTAAGGACGTGTATGTTAATCTGTTCATGTCCAATACTTCGAACTTGAAGGTAGAGGGCAAGGCTGTTTCTTTGGAGCAGGCTACTCATTATCCTTGGAACGGTGATGTCACTATCGGTGTCAACAAGAACAATGCCGGACAGTTTACAATGAAAATCCGTATTCCGGGATGGGTGCGTAATCAGGTAGTTCCCAGTGACCTGTACACTTATTCGGATGGAAAGCGTTTGAGCTATACAGTGAAAGTAAATGGAGAACCGGTACAGAGTGAACTGAAGGACGGTTATTTCTGCATAGACCGCCGTTGGAAAAAAGGAGATAAAGTAGCCGTTCATTTCGATATGGAGCCTCGTACGGTGAAAGCCAATAATAAAGTGGAGGCAGATCGTGGACGTATAGCCGTGGAGCGTGGCCCGATCGTTTATTGTGCGGAATGGCCGGATAATGATTTTGATGTGCTGAGCGTGTTTATGAACCGCACTCCTCAATTCGAGGTGGTTGAAAAACCGGATTTGCTCTATGGCATTAACCAGTTGAAGACGGATGCGCAGATTCTGGGCTATGACGACAGAGGTCGTCTGACGGCTACTGATGTAAAGCTGACGTTGATCCCTTACTATGCTTGGGCACACCGCGGTGCAGGTGCTATGGCAGTGTGGTTGCCTCAGGAATTAAGTGCTTCCCGTCCGACTATGCCTGCTACGCTGGCATCGGAAAGCAAAGTGGATGCTTCGCATAAGGTGAAATCCATCTCCGCCATTAATGACCGTCTGGTGCCGAAAGATGAGAATGACCGTTCCGTACCCTATTACCATTGGTGGCCCAAACAGGGAACTACTGAATGGATATCCTACGAGTTCCCGTCCGAAGCGACTGTTTCCAGTGCTACCGTATATTGGTATGATGATGCTCCTTGGGGAGGATGCCGCATACCGCAAAGTTGGAAGATGTACTATAAAGATGCACAAGGCCAGTGGCAACCGGTGAGTGGAGCGGATAAGTATGGAGTGGAAAAAGGTACGGGGAATACAGTCAATTTTGACCCGGTAAAGACAAAAGCGGTAAAACTGGAGATTGTTCAGCCGGCCGATAATTCATCGGGTTTGTTTGAATGGGAAGTGAAATAGAATAATTCAAAATGAAGGTTGGTAAGTTAGGTTGGCTGGTAGCCATGTTCCTTAGTGGGGGCATGGCTGTCGCTCAAGGTACGGCTGATGATTATCGGCGTGCTTATGCATTGAAAGAGAAGTTCAGTGCGGATAAAGTTTTCTATTCCAATGTCAATCCGCAATGGATAGAGGGTACGCATCAATTCTGGTATGTGCGGAATACGCCGGACGGCCGCCTGTATGTATCTGTAGATGCGGATAAGAAAGCTAGAAAAGAATTGTTTGATTCTCATCGTTTGGCAAAGGCGTTGGGTGCTGCATCCGGAAAAGAGGTCAAGCCGGAAGCTCTTGCATTGGGGCATTTGTCGGTCAGTAAGGGATTGGATACGCTGCGCTTTGTGTTTAATAATCAACGTTGGATGTATGCGTCCCGGAAAAATCAGCTGGTCAATGAAGGTGCGGTTCCCCTCCTTATCAGGCAAAAGCATTGGATGGAGGTGGATGATGAGAAGACGGCATCACCGGTTCCGTCTCCTGATGGTAAATGGATCGCATTTATTAAAAATCAGAATATCTATGTAAAGGAGGTGGCTACCGGAAAAGAAAAGCAACTGAGCTTGGACGGGACACTGGGTAATTATTATTCAGCCTACATCCGCTGGTCACCGGACAGTAAGAAGGTGGCTTCCTGCAAGATCCGTCCGGTGGAAAAGCGCTATGTTTATTATGTGGAATCTTCTCCGGCTGACCAGCTTCAGCCCAAGCTTCACAAACAGGAGTATGCGAAGCCGGGAGACGAACTTCCTTTTAAAGTGCCCTGCATCTATGAAGTGGAAAGCGGACGAAGCATTATTCCTTCTACCGAATTGTTCGACCGGCAATATGAAGTATATGGTCCCGAATGGAATCCCGACAGCCGTGCCGTGACTTTTGAATATAACCAGCGCGGACATCAGGTGTACAGAGTACTTGAACTTTCTGCCGAAACGGGAAAAGTGCGCCCGTTGGTAGAAGAAACCAGCGATACATATGTGAATTATACCCGTCATTTCCGTCATGACTTAAAAGACGGCAAGCAGATGATATGGATGAGTGAGCGTGACAATTGGAATCATCTTTATATGTACAACCGTATTACCGCACAGCCCGATTATCAAATTACTAAAGGAGAGTGGTATGTACGCGAAGTGCTTCGGGTAGATGAGGATAACCGTCAGATCTATTTCTCGGCAAATGGTATGGAAGCCGGTGAAGACCCCTATCTCATCCGTTATTACCGCATCGGTTTTGATGGCAAAGGTCTTACCTGTCTTACTCCCGAAGAAGGGATGCACCGTGCCTGGTTTTCGGGAGATATGAAGTATTTGGTAGATGTTTATTCTATGGTGGACAAGGTTCCCGTCGCTGTGTTACGTAGTGCCAGGGATGGCAAAGTGGTGATGCCGTTGGAAACAGCCGATATAACTCTTTTGGAGGCCGAAGGCTGGAAAGCTCCGGAGGTGTTTGTTGCCAAAGGGCGGGACGGCAAGACGGATATGTGGGGATTGATTGCCCGCCCCACCAACTTTGACCCGAACAAGAAATATCCGGTTATCGAATACATTTATCAGGGTCCCGGAGACCAGTATGTTCCGAAGACTTTCCGTCCTTATGACTGGAATATGACTTCCTTGGCCGAACTTGGTTTTATCGTCGTAATGGTCGATGGAATGGGAACTTCTTTCCGTTCGCGTGCTTTTGAGAATGTATGTTATAAGAATTTGAAAGATGCCGGTCTGCCGGACCATATTGCTTGGATTAAGGCGGCTGCACGGAAATATCCTTATATGGATGTGGACAGGGTAGGTATTTACGGTTGTTCTGCCGGTGGTCAGGAATCTACAAATGCAGTTTTGCTTTATCCTGATTTCTATAAAGCGGCTTATTCGGCTTGTGGTTGTCATGATAACCGTATGGATAAGATTTGGTGGAATGAACTTTGGTTGGGCTATCCGGTAGGAGATCAATATAAGGAAGGGTCTAATGTGGAAAATGCACATCTGTTGAGTCGTCCTTTGATGTTAGTGGTGGGAGAACTGGATGATAATGTAGATCCTGCCTCTACCATGCAGGTGGTCAATGCATTGATAAAGGCGAATAAAGATTTTGAATTGGTCGTGATTCCCGGAGCGCATCATACAATGGGGGAAGATTTTGGCGAACATAAGCGGTATGATTTCTTTGTCCGTCATTTGATGCAGGTGAATCCACCGAAGTGGGATGAGATAAAATAGGAGGAGTGAGGTTTGTAGCTGTAGGAGTTTGTCAGTTATGATAAATAGAGGTGGCAGTGTTATGGAGGACAAGTCCATAGCACTGCTTTTTTATGTAATTCCGTGTTTTCATTGATGAATGTGTCTTTTTTGTTCATTATGTTGTAATTATTGGTTGAACTAATTTTTTTCAATACAAAAATTAGGTTCAGTCAACAATATTATTTTTATTTGTGGCGTATATAGTATAAAAATAAACCAATTTTCTAATACTAACATTAAATTATAATGGAAAACATTACTGTTAATGTATTTGATGATGTGCTTTATTTAGCATGGGAATTTGTATATCTAATATTTTTCACTCGTTTTGTGTGCGTACACGGAAATTATAAGAATGCGTGTGCTATTTTAATAAGTATCTATTATTCTCATAAAAATTATAATTGTTTCCTTTTAGAATAGAATATAAATAACAATAGTGATTTATATTATTTCACATTCACGGAAAAAATGGACTTTAAATTTTTGTTTAACTTAATATTTTATTATGAAATTTACAAATGAATTAAGAGGAGTGAAAAGCAGACTTCTTCTGTTTTCAGTGCTGTTACTGATACCGGTGATGATGTTTGCTCAGAGCATTACCGTAAAAGGTACTGTACTTGATTCGGCAGGTGAAGCCGTTATTGGAGCTTCCGTTGTGGAGAAGGGAAATCCTTCCAACGGAACCATAACTGATTTTGACGGAAAGTTTACTTTGGCCGTGTCTAAAGGAAAAAGAATTGTTATTTCTTTTGTAGGTTACGAAACGCAAGAAGTGGATGCGGTTACCGGAAAAGAACTGACAATTACGCTGCAAGATGATTCACAAGCGCTTGAAGAGGTAGTAGTGCTGGGTTACAGTAGCAGAGCTCGTAAAGATCTGACTGGCTCAGTAGGTTCCGTGTCTGGTGTGAAGATTGCTGCTGTACCAGTTACTTCAGCCGCTGTGGCTTTGCAGGGAAAAATAGCTGGTGTGCAAGTAACTACGGTCGATGGTGCTCCAGGGGCAGATATTAACATTCGTGTTCGTGGAGGTACGTCTGTGACCCAGAGCAATGATCCTCTTTACATTGTCGATGGTTTTCAGGTGGATAACATCAATGATATTCCTCCTACAGACATTGCTTCTATTGATGTATTGAAAGATGCTTCTATCACGGCAATCTATGGAGCTAAGGGCGGTAATGGTGTAGTGGTTGTTACTACTAAATCGGCCAAAGCTGGAAAAATACAGGTAAGTTTCAATGCCCATTTGTCTACTAGTCATTTGTCTAAAAAATTAGATTTAATGAATTCAGCAGAGTTTGCACGTTATCAATATGAATGGTCGGCGTGTAATGGTAGCCGTTCTAGCAATGCCAAATTTTTCCGTGCTAATTTTGGCAATCCGCAAGATTTGGATATGTATTATTCTTTGCCTACTCATGACTGGCAGGATGAGGTAATGGGAGAGAATCCTATCAATTATTCTACTAATGTAACTATTGGTGGAGGTACAGATAAGATGCGCTTCACTGCTTCTCTTACTCAAAGCGAAGATAAAGGTATTATTATGGGGTCGGGTGTGCGCCGTACCAATTTGAATATCAAGACAGCTATTGATATAACTAAAAATTTGACATTGCATATCAATCCTAAATTTACGTTTCGCCGTGATCAAGGAGCTGGAGGTGATAATATTGGTACAGGCGGTATTATTGATGTACTCCGTTATAGACCCACTAACGGATTACGTGAATTCGGATATATAGATCCTTCTTATGCTGACCCTGATGAAGAAGCATTGTTTACTTATACTAATCCGAAAAGTGATATTGCCATTAATCAACAGAATAAGTATGCTTATAACTATACTAATGCTATTTCATTGGAATGGAAGCCTGTTAAAGGATTGGTGCTTCGTACAGAAGCCACTCTTAGTTTAAACTGGAAAGATCAATATCGTTTTTGGGGTGCCTTGACAGGTGAAGGTACAAAAAATAATTCGTTGCCTGTAGCAAGTATTCAGAAAGATCAGTCTTTTAAATATATTTGGACTAACACGGCATCTTATGGCTTTTCTATTAAAGATAAGCATAATTTTTCCATGTTATTGGGGCAAGAAATTTATCATAGCCAAAATAAGAAGAACTTCCAAAAGAATCGTTATTTCCCACGTGCATTTGAGGCTGGACAGGCTTGGGATAATATGGGATTCGGTACACCGCAGGAGTCAACTTCATCACTTTCGACTCCAGATCGCACTGCTTCTTTCTTTGGGCAGGCAAGTTATAACTATAACCACAAATACTTACTCTCTGTAACTATGCGTGCTGATGGTTCCACTAAATTTGCTCCAGGTAATCAATGGGGATATTTCCCTTCAGTATCAGGTGCTTGGGTGCTTTCAGAAGAAAAGTTTATGGAAGATATAAAATGGATTGATCAGTTAAAACTTCGTGCAGCTATAGGGTTGGCAGGAAATAATCGTATCAGTGATGATATGTGGCGTTATTTATATACTGTTAATTCTACCGGCGGACCTGGATTTGGAGAAGCAACTCAGTTTGGAGAGCAATGGTATGGTAATCAAGGGGGTACTACTTTTGCCAATAAAAATATTAAATGGGAAACTACATTAACTCGTAATCTTGCTGCTGATATCACGCTTTTTAATGGTCGTCTCACTGTTACTCCGGAGATTTATTGGAATACGACGAAAGATTTACTTTATAAATCGGACATTCCTTCAGCAACTGGTTATGTAAGTCAGATGCAAAATATTGGACAAGTAACTAATAAAGGGGTTGAATTAACTATATCAGGAGATATTCTCAGTGGCAGGGATTATGTGCTTTCCGCAAATCTTTCTTTAGGTATGAATAAAATGAAAGTTGATAAATTAAATGGTACAGACAATGTGATTTGGGATCAGAATAACCGTTGGAAATCAAGTTACAATGATTATTGTTTGAAGGTGGGTGACCAAGTAGGACTTATTTATGGTTTTGTATATGATGGTTTATATTCAATGGATGAATTCTATTTTGATCCCACTAATAACTTGCAAGCAGTACCTTGGGGATCAACGGCCGCTGAAAACGGAACTTCGAAAGATGCACCTATTATGGATGCAGACGGTGTGGAACATCCAAAAACAATAATCAATCAGATTTCAGGAGATTCTAATTCAGGCATAGCTACTCTGCCGGGCAAAGTCAAGTTCAAGGATTTGAATGGTGACGGATATATCACAGAAGATGACCGTACTGTTATAGGTAATACCAATCCAAAAGTGCAAGGAGGTTTTGGATTAAGCGGACAATGGAAGGGTTTTGATTTTGCCATGAACTTCAACTTTATGCTTGATTTTGATGTGAATAATGCGACAGCTTACCAGCTTTCCTCATCCGAAAGCAATAAGAATAAGTTCTACAATGTGCTTTCCACATTTGCCGACAAAGGTTGGCGTTATACCCGTGATGGTGATGGCGAATGCTTGTACAAATGTTACTATATTGATGGTTCGTTGGATATGTACCGTGAATTAAACGAAGGTAGGACACTTTGGAATCCGACGGATGTGACAAAAAAAATAACTCATTCCTATTTTATCGAGGATGGATCGTTTCTGCGTTGTCAGGATTTGACTGTTGGCTATACGTTACCTGGAAATCTGACTTCTAAATGGGGGATTTCGAAAGCTCGTTTTTATGTGTCAGCCTCTAATTTGTTTATTATTACTGGGTATTCGGGTTATGATCCTGAAGTGGATATTCAGACAGGATTAACTTGTGGTATGGACTATAACCGTTACCCACGTAGTCGCAGTTTTGTACTAGGTACTAATATTACATTCTAAATTTGAAAGCACATGAAATTAAAAAATACTTTAATAATAGGATTAGCAACTTTGACTCTAATATCATGCAATGATTTCCTTGACGTGGATTCTCCATCAAGTTACAATGAGGACTTTGTGTTCAGCCAAGAAACAGAAATTAGCCGTGCGTTGAACGGTGTTTATGCTTCTATCTTGGTAGGTGATCTTTATGGCAGTGCCTATCAGAAAACTTTTAATTTGAACAGTGATGTTGATATGCAGATGTATACAGGTAATGTAGCAACCCATAATAGCTATGCACGTTTTGATTGTGACGATCAAGGTGGCGAAATTGATAAATATTGGAGAGCTTCTTATAAAGCTATTGAAGATGCTAACCGTTTTATCCGGGGTGTAGAAACTGGTCCGCTTTATAATGAAGAGAATACCGCTGTTATGCAGATGTTGGGCGAAGCCAAGTGTCTTCGTGCTATGGTTTATCATGATCTGGTAGTGATGTTCGGGGATATTCCTTTCACTTTCCTGCCAGCCTCACAATTAGGTGATAATTATGTGATTCCTGTAATGAATCGCGAAGAAATCCAAAATAAACTTATTGAAGATTTGCAGGATATTGCTCCTAAGATGTCTTCTACTACAACAACAACAGTAGAACGTGCGTCTAAGGAGTTTGCTTGGGCATTAATTGCACGTATTGCATTGACTGCCGGAGGTTATTCACTTCATCCGGATAAAAATAATGCAAATAGTTATGGTGTGATGAAACGTCCGGAAGATTATCAGAAGTATTATCAAATCGTAAAAGAATATACTAGCCTGGTTATTGCTTCGGGGACACACTCTGTAGGCACTTCTTATCAAGATATTTTTACCAAGGAAAGCAATTTTGAAATTATTGCTAAAGGTGATCCTATTTTTGAGATTCCTTTTGCTAAGGAGTCTACAGGTAATACAGGGTATTCCCAAGGACCTACATCAACCGTTAATGAAGGAAAGACATTGGGTAAGAATGTATGGGGAGAATCTAAAGGTGATATACGTTTGAGTGCTTTTTACCGTTATTCATTCGATGAGAATGATAAGCGTCGAGATTTTATTAATGGACTTTGGTATTATGGTAACAGTGCTAATAATGCTACTCAGGATTCTTGTATGATTCGTGCGGATTATACTGTCCATAATAATAAATGGTCTAAATTATGGGCGAATGCGGGACAGTTTACCAATTTGAGTGCCAGTAATACAGGTATTAACTTCCCTTATATGCGTTATACGGATGTTTTGTTGATGAATGCCGAAGCTGTTAATGAGTTGGAAGGACCTACTGCCACTGCTCAGGAGTCACTTCGTCAAGTCCATGCACGGGCATTCGATGACCAAAGTGTTGTTTCTGCCTATATTGCTCAGGTGGCTTCTTCTAAAGAAACTTTTTTGAAAGCCGTGCTTGATGAACGTAAATGGGAGTTTGCGGGTGAGAATATGCGCTGGAGAGATCTTGTCCGTAATAATCTTTATGGACAGGAAATTGTTTATAGTTTTTTGCGCTATCTTTCTGTAGGAATGTCTAATGCCGGTTCTTCTACTGGCTTCGAAGATGATATAGCTGAACATGATGGTAGTGCTTATTTGGATGATCTTCCCGAATCTATGTATTACCATGTTCTTCCACAAACGGTTGAATGGCGTGTGGATGTAAATCAAGTTTATGGCTATCCTTATCCCAATAAGATATTGGATATGCTCTATATTTATAATCCTTACAAATCAGCTAATCAACCAGCGACAGCTTTGGTAGCTGTTGATGGAGCAACTTGGAAGATGGCGGAATTTTATCAGTGGAGCAATGATTCGGAGCCTACTAACCAATGTAAATATTCATTCTATGGATATATTCGTCATACAGAACAAGGAATGATTGTGTTGGTCAAAGATGGAACAGAATCACCACTGGATGGTAATTCTGTTCCTGAGGTGAATGATTTACCTCCTGTACGTTATATTTTACCTTATCCTAATGCGGCTATCCAACGCTCAGCAGGTGTATACAAGAACTATTATGGCTATAAATAATTTATAAAAGGACAGAATGATGAAAAAAATATTTTTATATGCATTAATGTTATTTTCAGGTTTCTCATGTATTTCGTGTTCTGATGATGAGAAAGGAATGGCAAATATAGATAGAGAATGGATGACTATGTTCATTTGTGATAATAATAGAGGAAAAGGGGATGACTATGCTTATAATTGTAAAGCAGAGGGACCGAATGGCAATGATATTCATCTTTATTGGTATGGAGTGAATAACTGTGCGGGCTACCAGATTCGTCAGGCACTACAGCCAAATGTTTCGGGTGGTGCAGATGCTTGGGGTACATCTGCCGAAAACGGTCTTTTGTTACTAGATACCATTGTAGGACCGGAGGTCCTTGATTTAGTTATTAAAGATCAACAGTATTCCACTGATTATCGTTTTGCTATTCGCGTGTTATCAACAAAAGATGATAATGTGACTGATTTTTCACATGCATCCAAATGGTATGGACATGGTGATGGCAGACAGTGGGCAGAATGGATGGGCATTACCACTTCTGATCGATATGCAACTCCATTCTGTGTCTATGTAGATGCTTCTAAGACTACACAGACTACTATGCGTGTGATGTTGAATCGTGCTTTCAAAACTGTAACAGAAGGGGTATCAGACGATGATAAGGCTATTTATCGTGAAAAATTTCAGCTTGATGCTAACGATAATTTTGTTTATCAGTGGTTGGAAGTAGATCCGTCTCCTAATAATCCTGAATCAACAGTGAATGAAAAATGGAGAAAATATAAATTAACCGATGAGGATTTTGAAAAGGGATATGTAGATATTGACGGACTTCAGAAAAACTCTGTTTATGTGATTAATGTTCGCAACGAGAATGTGAAGGTAAAATGGGATGCATATTACAATACTTGTTCTGCCCGCTCAGACGGAGAACCGGGAGAGCCTATTTTAGTAACTCATGACTTAAGTGCTCCAAGTCGTGACCGGTTTGATTCAGATGAAGCTTATCAAAATGCTTTGATACAGCACGAGGCTGCTCTGAAATACAATGCAATGCGTATTGATTTCCTTTTAACAGACTTCATTTCCGATGTAAATTTAGCCGAAGGACAGACTTATTATTTGGAAGGTGGAAAGACTTATTGTATGTTTGATAATTTAACTACCTGCAAAGGTTTTGTTCTTCGTACTCGTCCTGAGGATGTAGCAGCAGGTAAACGTGCTAAAGTATTGTTAGGTGGTATGCATATGACAGGTACTAATGTTAATTCTATGAATTTGATGTTCGGGCGCCAGCCACAAGCTGGAGAAGGAGGAGAAATTTATATGAAGATGCTCGAATTTTATGATATTGATTTCGATTGTCCAATGGCTCTTACTTATGGTGATAATGTTGCCGGTTTGGGTTCGGCTACAGGTAATTATTTCATTAATATGTTTTCTAATGGTATGGCTGTACATTTGGAAAGTTTTGTGGTGAAAAATTGTACTTTCAAGCGTCTGGTACGTGGGTTCATTCGTGAGCAGGGGCCTAATTACAAAATTTGGGATCATGTCTTGATAGAGGATAACCAGTTCTTTGACTGTGGCTATTATAGTAATGGTGCCGGAGGTTATCCATGGATTGCCGGTTCCGGGAATAATGCGAATTCTAATTTATATAAGGACTTTGTGGTTCGTGGAAACACTTTCTATGATTGTCCGTTCCCTTCATTTTTCAGTGAAACCAAGCAGAGTGCATGGAAGGGAGGGGCATGGAATATAACGTTTGAAAACAATACTTTGGTTAACTGGAACACTCGTGCGGCAGGAAATATTTTCAATATGCGTAATATTCCAGATGGAAGTACTTATACGGTGAAAAATAACCTGATTGTTTTGACCAAGCAGGACGGTGATGTCCGAAAGATGACTATGGCAGGAGCTGATATCCGTAAGACAATGACTATGGCAGACGGTACAGCCGGACATGTGACATTGAATTTTGACAATAATTATTCTACAAATACTTTTTTATCCAACGGACAAATTTTTAGCAATAATCCATGGACTGCGACTAAAAATAATTTTGGCACCTTGGTCAACAATGGTTCTGCTACTTTAAATGGAACATTGGAAGTTTTTGTTGATGATATTTCTCCATTAGAACTGATGGTAAGTCCAAATCCACCACATAAGGCTACTGCTGATAACGATCAATATATGCATCGTGCAGATGCACTTGATGGTACGGCTGGAGAGCATGGTGTAAACTTGTATTACAATCAGACAGGTAAAGTTATGGAGTCAAAAATTTATCAGTTGAACATTGGTGCGGCTAAATGGCGTAATGGTTCTGCTAGATAGTAGAATGGGGTTTGATAAGTTTTATAGTTATTATAATGTGAATGTCTTCTGAGAATCTTTGGATTTTGAAAGACAGATATTTGATAGAAAAGCCGATCTGTGATAGATAGGCTTTTTTATGTATAGGTAAAGGGGCAGAGTATCAAAAATTGTATAGGTTTGATGATGTCTGTGCAAAATCTGCCTGAAAAAGACCAAATATTCTCTGTATTCAGATTGGAAAACGCATAATTTTGTTTGCTGGTTTTTATCAAAACATATAGGAATAATGAAAAATACATTCAAAAAAGTGTTTATTGGCTTTATGGCTTTTGCCATGGCAACCGGCTCCTTTGCGCAGCAAAGAGCTCATAAAAAGGATAATGAGTCGTATCCTAAGGAATGGAAACAAATAGCACGTATGGAGCAGGATTCTTTCTTTCTGACAGATGAAGCTCGGCGGATTGCTGAAAATGTATTGGCTTTTCAACGCTGTACGGGCGGTTGGCCGAAGAATATAGATATGGCCCGCCGCATGAATGATAAAGAGCTGGCTAAAGTGATAAAGGATAAATCACGTCGTGATGATTCTACGATAGATAATAATGCCACAACTGCCCAGATGATTTTTTTAGCCCGTCTTTATAGGCAGACTAAGGATATACGTTATCGGGATGCTTTCCTCCAGGGAGTGGAATATTTGCTGAGTGGTCAATACGAAAACGGAGGATGGCCGCAATTCTGGCCCGGTCCGCGTGGTTATCAGGTACATATTACTTTTAATGACGATGCCATTGTCAATACATTGAATATGATACGTGATATGATGAATCACAAAGCGCCTTATGAGGATGATTTGATAGACAAGACTTTGTGTGTACGTTTGGGAAAAGCCTTTAATAAAGGAATAGAGTGTATACTGGCTACACAAATTATAAAGGATGGAGAACCTTCTGTGTGGTGTCAGCAGAATGATAGGGAAACATTGAAGCCTGCACCGGCACGTGCATATGAGTTGCCGTCTTATTGTTCGGCGGAGAGTGCCGGAATTGTGCGTCTGCTCATGGAATTACCTGCACCCGACGCACGTGTGAAGCGGGCGGTTCACGGAGCCATGAAATGGTTTGACAGGTATAAACTTACCGGTTTGAAATGCGAGCGTATCGTGCTGGCAAATGGTGAGCGGGATACTCGTCTTGTGGAAGATCCTCAAGCCAAGCCTATTTGGGCGCGTTATTATGATTTGAAATATTGTGAACCGTATGTATGTGACCGTGATGGGCTGCCACGTCGCCATTTGGAAGAAATAGGAACAGAACGTCGTAACGGATATAGTTGGTACAATAGCAGACCGGCTGAGCTTTTTGCCATATACAATGCATGGGCGGACAAATATGATCCGAAGCATAAAGTGGCAATCAGTCTGGCAACCAAAGGAGCGAATGAAAACGGGCTTATTGAAATGTATCGTCGTCCCATGGCAGAGCGTACGGCTTTTGATGTGGTGGTAAAGCCGGGAGAGAGTATTCAGGCAGCTATTGAAAAGGCTCCGGAAATTCCGACAGTACCTTTTAAAATCTTATTGTTGAACGGAACGTATCATCAAAAAGTGATTATTGACAGGCCTAATATTGTTTTGGTGGGGGAAAACCGTGACAGTACGCGGATTGTCTTGGCTGAAACAGCCCAGACACGTGCCATCACGGAATATCATGGACGTCCGGTAGGCAATGGTGTCATTGTGTTGCAGGAAGGTGCGGATGATTGTGTTATTAGCGGACTGACTGTTTACAACAATTACGGAACTGCCGTTGAAAATACGACCATCCATCAGATGGCGATTTTTGGACGTGCCACTCGTACCATCATCATCAACAGTAATGTATGGGCCGATGGAAACGATGCCCTTTCCTTGTGGGCGCCCGGAAGCAATGGTATGTATTATCATGCCGATCTCTATCTTCGTTGTCCGGGTGTGGATTTTCTTTGTCCTCGCGGATGGTGCTATGCCACACGCTGCCATTTTTATGGTGATAGCCGTGCCATGATTTGGCATGACGGACGAGGTGACAAGAACAAGAAACTGGTTATTACCAATTCTTCATTTGATGCTAAGACACCGACACTTTTAGGACGCTATCATCATGATTCCCAGTTTTATCTCATCAAATGTAAAATGTCGAAGAATGTGCTTGACGGGAATATTCATTATGCTTATTCGGATAAAGTGCTTGATCCCTGTCCGTGGGGGCTACGTACCTATTATTATGGTTGTACCCGTGAAGGAGGGCATAGTGGCTGGTTAAACGATAATTTGAAGGAGGCGGAGAATGCTCCGGAGTTTCATGGCGTTACCGCCAAGTGGACATTCAATGGCAAATGGGACCCCGAACAACGTATCAGAGATCTTTGGAATGTGTTGGCCTACTAATTTAACAGTTTGTAATATGAAAATGCCCCCTGTTTTATGCTGTATTGTTTTTTTGTTTGTGTCAATGTTATCTGCTGTTGCCCGACAGCAGGAGAAGCCCCGGGTTATTGTCACTACGGATGGTGAGATTGACGATCAAAGTTCTATGATTCGTTTTCTTATGTATTCTTCTGATTATGATGTCGCAGGCATTGTTCAAGTCAATGGGGTACAGAAAGACGGACATAGTAAAGATAAATGGATCGAATCACAAATTGCCAAATATGCGGAATGTCTGCCTAATTTGAGGAAACATAATCCCGATTATCCCGATGCTGAATATTTGCTAAGTGTCTTGGCGGTTGGTAATGAGAACAGAGAGGACTTGCATAAATTGCCTCCTTTACTGTCTGATAGCGAGGGGGCACAGCTCATCATAAGGACATTGCTTGATTCTGATCCGAGGCCTGTTCATATTTTAGCATGGGGTGGAGCCAACACCCAGGCCAATGCCTTATGGCAGATCAAGCAGAAATATTCTGCTGCAGAATGGGCAAAAGCGGTATCAAAAGCCAGATTATATTGTATTTGGTATCAGGACGGCGGTGGAAAATGGATAGAACAGAATCTTCCTGAAATCATTATTTATGAATCGGGCGCACCGGATCATGATGGAGATATGTATGGGATTACATGAGTGTGGATTATTATTTTAAGAACAGACTTAGTAAAAATTCAAAAGAGTTGCAACAGATCATGGATAAACCTTGGTTGGCTGACCATATTAAGAATGGGCACGGACCACTGTGTGCCGCCTATCCTCAGGAATATACCAGTGAGGGGGATACTCCTTCTTTTATGCCTCTTATACGTAATGGACTTGAACAGCATACAGACTATACATTAGGAGGATGGGGAGGACGCCCGGAGTATAAAAATGGCAATCACATGCAAGATGGGAATGATTTGAAAAACGGTGTGCCGGATTCGCATTATACTTTCCAGCGTTGGTTGCCTGCTATACAAAATGACTGGGCGGCTCGTGCCGACTGGTGCGTGGCTGATGAATATTCAAAGGCAAATCATCAACCTGTTGCCCGGATATTGGGAGAAAGTGTACGCACAGTCCGGCCGGGAGAAAAAATAATACTGGATGCCTCTCCTTCATTTGACCCTGATAAAAATTCATTGTCTTACCAATGGTGGCAATATCGGGAAGCAGGCAGTGTGCAAACAAAGGTGGCTATAAAGCACGTCGATGAGAAGAGGACGGAGATAATTGTACCGGATAATCCGGGCAAACAGTTACATTTGATACTTGAACTTACAGATAATGGAACGCCTAATCTAAAGTCTTATAAAAGAGTGATTCTGAATGTGAATTGACTTCCTGTATGAATTTTCATCCGTACTGTCATGTTGTTTTGAACAGGCCTATACTTCTTCCATCCGCTCCAGCTCCCATCCCCGGAACTGTATGATAATACAGTGCAGCTTCGTGTTCTGCACCAACTGCCATACCCGGGGTGCGGCAGCATATTCGTTAATCTGTTTCACCGCTTCCTGCCATTGCGTCCGGGCTTTCTCTTCCGTGTCCTTCACCGACAGATATTTCAGTTCAAGAATATAGCTATGCTTCACCTCGTAGCGCATCAGGTCCGGCATGAGGAAGAGGTCGCAGTAACCGTGGCTCAGTTCCATTTCCGGAGCCATCAGGTAATAAGCGTTTACGCTGAGGTAGGCGGTGAAGAAACCCTGTATATTTCGCTCGCCTTCCATGGCACTGCGTACAGATGAATTTTCCTTGTAGGCATGGGCAATGAATTCCAGTGTTTCGCGCCAATGGCCTTCGTAAGCCATTTCATCGAACAGGTCCATCAAATTGTTCAGGTTGATATGGCGTTTGTCCTGGTACTCCTCCAGCATGAATTCGTAATACTGTTTGCGCACATTATAGTTGGGGATACTCAATACCAAGCGGCTGCCGCGTGTGGCAGTGATGGTCAACATGCCATAATAGAAGAGCAGGCTGGGGAAGATTTCGGGTTTGGCGATTTCCTTGGCCGGGAAGGTGGTGATCAGGTTGGTGATAATTTGCCCTTCTTCGGTGATTTTACGTAATACGCCCTTGCGGTTGCCGTCCAGCTTGTCCAGCTGGATTAGTTTCTTCATTTTGTTGTAGTCCGTACGGGTGTTGGGATCTATCATCTCTTTAGGAGATTTGCCCAGCGTGATGTAATTGCGCAGGTAGTAAAGTACCATGTCGCAATTGAACATTTTCGGGTCGCGTTCCAGGCTTTCTTCTGCGAAACAGTAATTATTATACCACGGTTTCATCTCCCGGATCATTGCTTCGATGTCCGCGTCGATCGGGAGCTGTCCGGCATCCTTATAATATTGGAACATGGTGCGCACGTCCGTTTCGCTGAATCCCAGCATCATGTTGAACTGGTAGTCGGTACTGATATTCCAGCCGATGTTGAATCCGCTGGTCAGGTCGTCCAAGGTGACGGGGCTGACGCCGGTCATGAAGATGCGCTCGAACATGCCTTTGAATTTCTTGAATATTTCACGGTAGAATCCGCTGGCATGGGTCAGGGCATGATAAATGTCTTTTCCCTGCTCGTTCAGAACGATGTTGGTAAAGTTATCGTATTCGTCGATGATGAGGTAAAGTCTCATTCCGGATTCAGCCGCATGCAGGTTCAGGTAGTTCAACTTGCTGACAAAGTCGGGCTGTTCTTCCATCTTTTGTGCAAATCCGGGAAAATAATAAGGCTCATACACTTTGCCGAACAGGTCCATCACCATGCCGCAATAGTTATTGAAATTTTCTTCCAGTGAACCGCTTCCGCCACTGGCGCGCGAGAAATCAAGATACACCACCTGAAATTTTCCTTGCAGGGGGGTGGGGCGGCTGCCTATCCATAGATTGCCGAAGCGTTTCTGGAACTTTTCTTTTTGTGCTATGTCATAATACGCACGCAGCATACTCAAAAAGATACTCTTGCCGAAGCGGCGGGGACGGATAAAGAACAGGTTCCGGGGCTGTTTTTCCAGCAAAGGCAGATACATGGTTTTATCTACATAGTACATGTTCTGCTCTGCCACTTCCACGAAGTTGGCAATGCCATAGGGGATTTCTTTTATATTTTCCATCATTGCTTCTGTTGTCTTTAGTTCGTATCCGGATGCCAATACAACAAAGATAGTCTATTCTTCCTGAAGGAACAAAGGAAATAAAGTTTTTAATAGAAAGAAGATGTTCAAGGTAAGTTATGCGTTTGAAAGAAAATTCTTTATTACTCCCCGCTAGATTTCTACTGGGTCGAAAAAAAGGGCGTGCCAAAAGCCATGTTTATTATTTAGACCTTTTGGCACACCCTCTTGGTGGATTCTGAAATCAGTTTCTTATTTCTTCTCTGCCGCGGCATGTGGATAGTCAATCGTATAATGCAGTCCGCGACTCTCTTTCCGTTCCATTGCCTGACGGGTGATCAAATACCCGATGTTAATCATGTTACGCAGTTCGCAAAGTTCGCGTGAAGCCTTACAGCGTTTGAAAAGACGCTCGGTTTCTTCATATAAAATATCCAATCGGTTCCAAGCACGGATTAATCGCGTATTACTGCGCACAATACCTACATAAGCTTCCATAATCTGGTTCACCTCTTTCATGCTTTGGGTTATCAGTACCCGTTCTTCATTGTTCATGGTTCCTTCATCGTTCCATTCGGGGATATCCTCATTGAAGTCATACCGGTCGAGTACATTTAGTGCATGTTTGGCTGCCGCGTCCGCATAAACCACTGCTTCTATCAGCGAATTGGAAGCCAGACGGTTACCTCCGTGCAGACCGGTACATGAACATTCGCCGATAGCATACAAACGGTTGATGCTGCTCTGTCCGTCCAGATCGACTTTGATACCTCCGCACAGATAATGAGCAGCCGGAGCCACAGGAATATAGTCCTTAGTAATATCAATGCCTAGGCTGAGGCATTTTTTATAAATATTGGGGAAATGTTTTTTTGTTTCTTCCGGATCTTTATGCGTCACATCCAGATATACATGATCTTCACCGCGCTGCTTCATTTCGTTATCAATGGCACGTGCTACGATATCACGTGGGGCCAATGACAGGCGTGGATCATATTTTTGCATGAATTCTTCGCCACTTTGATTCTTTAAGACAGCACCGTAACCGCGCATGGCTTCGGTGATGAGGAAACTGGGACGGTCTCCCGGATGGAAGAGGGCGGTGGGATGGAATTGTATAAATTCCATGTCCTTTACTGCTCCTTTGGCACGGTACACCATAGCAATGCCGTCTCCCGTAGCTACTAGTGGATTGGTTGTATTGCGGTATACCGCTTCGCATCCGCCTGTTGCCATTACAGTTACTTTGGACAGGAACGTATCCACTTCTCCTGTTTTCTCATTCAATACGTAAGCACCGAAACATTTGATGCCTGGTGTATGGCGGGTGACGATAATTCCCAAATGATGCTGGGTAATGATTTCTACCGCATAGTGATCTGTAAATATGGTAATATTGGGATGAGCTTTTACCGCTTCTATCAAGCTGGTTTGTATTTCAGCTCCTGTATTGTCTTTGTGGTGCAGGATACGGAACTCGGAATGGCCTCCTTCTTTGTGGAGGTCGAATTCTCCATCCTCTTTTTTATCAAAATCCACTCCCCATTTTATCAGTTCCTGGATTTGTGCAGGTGCTTCTCGCACTACTTTTTCTACAGCCGCGCGGTCACTGATCCAATCGCCGGCAATCATCGTGTCTTCAATGTGTTTCTCGAAATTGTCTACTTTCAAGTTGGTAACAGATGCTATACCTCCCTGAGCAAAATAGGTATTGGCTTCTTCCAGTCCTGCTTTACAAATCAGGGCGACTTTACCTTTGTGAGCTACTTTCAGTGCGAAGCTCATTCCGGCAAGTCCTGAGCCGATAACAAGGAAATCGAATTTTTTAACCATGATAATATGCTTTATGGGTGCAAAGCTACGAAAAACCTTTATTCATTGTACCTTTTGCTCTTGTTTTTACTATTTTTTTCGTGAAGAATAAACGAAATAGATAATGCAAGTATGAAATTAAAAGTGTAACTTTCTGCATTTTTAAATAGAATAGGATGGAAAACAATAAAGAAATCATTCACGAAAGTGAGGTAAAAGAACTTATAATTGAGTTGAGGGGTGAGAAAGTACTGATAGACCGGGATGTAGCTAAGCTTTATGGCGTAGAAACCAGGGATATAAATAAAGCAGTAAAAAATAATGCAGATAAATTCCCTGAAAATTACTGTTTTAGCTTGCAATTATCTGAAAAACAGGAACTGGTGGAAAATTTCCACCGGTTAGAAAGTTTGAAGTATTCAACCGTTGTCCCCAAAGCTTTTACAGAACGGGGATTGTATATGTTGGCTACTATATTAAAAGGTCCGAGAGCTACCGCAACTACTTTTGCCATTATCGAATCATTCTTTAAGTTAAGGACATTAGTACGGAATGTAAATATCATGGCTACCGAGTATGATGAGGAAAAGAGGAAGAGTCTGGTACAACGTAGTGGAGAACTGCTGAATGAACTGCTGACTGATGAGGGTGATATAACAGAAACGGAATCTTCTATCGAATTAAATTTGTATGCTTTGAAGATGAAACGTACAGTAAAGAGGACAAAAAAAGGATAAATTCTCTTATTCTGCGCCGTAATGAGGTCGATAAACGATAAATTTATTATCTTTCGGGCAAATTACAATAAGATGATGAATCGAATTTTTCATGTGAAGATAGCAGGAGGCACTTATCTGTTTCTGATACTGCTGACAGCCGTCATGGTATTTGCTTTCTGGTGTATGAAGGCAATGATAGGATTGGTGGTGGCATTGGGGCTGATCATTACCATTGAACGTATTATCCATTCTACTTATACGCTGACTGCGGATGGAAAGCTGGTGGTGTATTATGGTCGTTTTTATAAAGGGAAGACCATTCCCTTGACTGACATTACGGATGTGGAGCTGAAACGAAGTTCCGGATTCGGTGGAATTATGCCTTCGAAATATGTATTGATACATTATGAGAAGAAAAATTTATTGTCATTGGTTCCTGTAAAGCCGGAAGAATTTATCAATGCGTTGGTGAAGCGGCTGGAGCATAGGATAGAGGAGGAATAATGTTGAAGGTTTTGAACAGATAAAAACTAATTAACCCAAAATAAATACCATGAAATATCAAATTGCAATCATCGGTGGAGGTCCCGCAGGGTATACTGCTGCCGAAGCTGCCGGAAAGGCAGGACTGAGTGTTGTATTGTTCGAAAAAAGAAGTCTGGGCGGTGTCTGCCTGAATGAGGGATGTATTCCTACCAAGACCTTGCTTTATTCGGCTAAAGTATATGATTATGCGAAACATGCTTCAAAGTATGCCGTGAATGTGTCTGAAGCTTCTTTTGATTTAGGAAAGATTGTGGCGCGTAAATCAAAGGTGGTTCGTAAGCTGGTATTGGGAATCAAGGCAAAACTGACTGCGCATCAGGTAAATATAGTAACGGGAGAAGCCACGATTGTAGATAAGAATACCATCCAATGCGGTGGGGAAACCTACGAATGTGAGAATTTGCTGCTGTGTACCGGCAGTGAAACATTTATTCCTCCTATTCCGGGAGTGGAAAACGTGGATTACTGGACGCACCGTGATGCACTGGATAATAAAGAAGTACCTGCTTCATTGACTATTGTCGGCGGTGGAGTGATCGGTATGGAATTTGCTTCTTTCTTCACCAGTTTGGGAGTACAGGTGACTGTGGTCGAAATGTTGGATGAAATCCTGGGTGGCATGGATAAAGAGCTGTCGGCCATGCTCCGGGCTGAATATGCCAAAAAAGGAATCAAGTTCCTGCTCAGTACGAAAGTAGTAGGGGTATCCAAAGGGGAGACCGGTATTACTGTGTCATACGAAAATGCAGATGGAGCAGGAACTGTTACAGCTGATAAGTTATTGATGAGTGTAGGCCGTCGTCCGGTGACAAAAGGTTTCGGACTGGAAAATCTGAATTTGGAATGGACGGAACGCAGATGCATCAAAGTAGATGAACATTTGCAATCTTCTGTCCCCGGTGTCTATGTATGCGGTGATTTGAACGGAGTCTCTTTGTTGGCACATACCGCCGTGCGTGAGGCGGAAGTGGCTGTCCATCATATTACAGGTAAGGAAGATGCGATGAGTTATCGTGCCATACCGGGTGTGGTCTATACAAATCCTGAGATTGCCGGGGTAGGTATGAGCGAGGAAGCTTTGCAGGCCGCAGGTATTCCTTATCGAGCCGTTAAGTTGCCGATGGCTTACTCCGGGCGTTTTGTAGCCGAGAATGAAGGAGTGAACGGTGTCTGCAAAGTTTTGGCAGCCGAAGACGGTACTGTATTGGGAGCGCATATGTTGGGTAATCCTGCTTCCGAGCTGATTGTATTGGCAGGTATGGCTATTGAGGATGGTAAGACCATAGAGGATTGGAAACGATATGTATTCCCTCATCCTACTGTGGGTGAGATATTCAGGGAACTATAATGAAACGAGTTTTATTTTTCTTTTTACTGATTTTATCTATTCACTTCATAAACGCCCAGCCGCTATCTCAGCGGCTGGACGCTTTACTGCATGAGGAAGTTCTGAAAACATCCGAAGTGGGTATTGCCGTATTCGATCTGACCACCGGGAAATCCGTTTACCGTTATCAGGACGAGAAACTATACCGTCCTGCTTCTGTTGAGAAGATAATCACTTCGGTTACCGCCTTGGCGCAACTGGGAGCGGATTATACCATGGATACCGGTCTCCGTTATCGTGGAAAGATAGAAAATGACACGTTGAAAGGCAGTCTGTATCTGATAGGCGGTTTTGATCCGGAATTTATGGACGAGGATCTGGACCGTCTGGTAGATGCGTTGGCAAGTCAAGGCATCCGTTATGTGACAGACACCCTTGCGGCGGATGTTTCCATGACAGACTCGGTTTATTGGGGTTCCGGCTGGTGTTGGGACGATACTCCTTACTCCTTCCAGCCCTATCTTTCCCCTCTCATGCTGAATAGGGGCTGCGTGGATGTATCGGTTTCTCCTGCTCAGAAGGACTCGTTGCCTAAAGTCGTTTGTACGCCGGTTTCCGATTATTATCAGGTTCATAATCACGGGGTGAGCCGTAATCCGCAAGCCGGGAAGCTGAAAATCACCCGCAACTGGCTCAGCAATGGCAATATCATTACCGTTTCCGGAAATGTTTCTTATCCCTATACTGAGAAATTGAATGTATATACTTCCAAAGATTTCTTTTTCCATACCTTTGTCAGCCGTTTGCGCAGCAAAGGAATTGAAGCGCGAACTTGCACGTATGCCGATTGTCCTGTAACGGCCGACAGTATAGTTACGCTTTATACCGTCCGAAGACCACTCAAGGAAGTGTTGGAAAGAGCTTTGAAGAAAAGTGATAACCTGTGCGCCGAATCAATGTTTTATCATTTGGCTGCCAAGCGTTCCCTGCATAAACGGGTGACGGGAGAAGATGGAACCGATGCCATTCACGCCTTTATGAAAACAGCTTTAGGGTTTAACCCGGAGAACTATAAGATAGCGGACGGCAGCGGTGTTTCCGTTTATAATTATATCTCTCCACGTTTACTGTTGGAGTATTTGAAATATGCCTACTATCATCGGGAAATTTTTCTTCCTTTCTATGAGTCCCTGCCCATAGCCGGAGTGGACGGTACTTTACAAAACCGGATGAAGCAGACCAAGGCCCGTGGAAATGTGCATGCAAAAACAGGTTCTGTAACCGGAGTCAGCTCGCTGGCAGGCTATGTAAAAGCTGCTGACGGACATCAACTGGCCTTTGTTATCATCAATCAGAATGTACTGAAATTAAGCCGGGCGCGTGCGTTCCAAGATAAGTTTTGTGATATTTTATCTCGTTGAATTTGAGTTTTTGAATGTTCTGAAACGTATTAAGTAGCAGATTTTGCATATAATAGGACAAAATTTATACCTATTCTGAACGATTTTTGCAGCATCGGAACAAGATTGTTTCGTAACTTTGCCCAAGTCGAAATAATTCGGAATACTATAAAAACATAAAATAGCTGCTTATGAAGACAAATTATGAAATCCGTTATGCCGCGCATCCCGAAGATGCCAAAGGCTATGACACCCAAAGGATACGACGGGATTTCTTAATGGAAAAAGTATTTTCGGACAATGAGGTGAACATGGTTTATTCCATGTATGACCGCATGATTGTAGGAGGAGCCAGACCCGTAGGGGAGGTATTGAAGCTGGAGGCTATCGATCCGTTGAAAGCGCCTTATTTCCTTACCCGCCGTGAAATGGGGATCTTCAATGTGGGCGGTCCCGGTGTGGTCAAAGCCGGAGATGCCGTGTTCGAACTGGATTATAAAGAAGCGCTTTATCTGGGTTCGGGAGACCGGGAAGTGACTTTTGAAAGTAAAGATGTCAAGAACCCTGCCAAATTCTATTTTAACTCTGTTACCGCTCATCGTAACTATCCCGATAAAAAAGTGACCAAGGCAGATGCCATCGTTGCTGAAATGGGTTCATTGGAAGGGTCCAACCATCGTTGCATCAACAAGATGCTGGTCAGTCAGGTATTGCCTACCTGCCAGTTGCAGATGGGAATGACCGAACTGAAACCGGGAAGTGTGTGGAACACCATGCCGGCGCACGTGCACAGCCGCCGTATGGAAGCCTACTTCTATTTCGAAGTGCCCGATGAACACGCTGTTTGCCATTTTATGGGAGAAGTGGATGAAACCCGTCATATATGGATGAAAGGCGATCAGGCAGTCTTGTCTCCCGAATGGTCTATCCATAGTGCGGCGGCAACACACAACTATACCTTTATCTGGGGTATGGGTGGAGAGAATCTGGATTACGGTGATCAGGACTTCTCATTGATTACAGACTTGAAATAAATCATATAACTTCATTAATTTAATAATATAAGTATCATGAATCAGTATTTGAATTTTTCTTTGGAAGGTAAAGTAGCTCTTGTAACAGGCGCTTCTTATGGTATCGGTTTTGCTATTGCATCTGCTTTTGCAGAACAGGGCGCAACCATCTGTTTCAACGACATCAATCAGGAATTGGTGGATAAAGGTCTGGCTTCTTACGCTGAAAAAGGAATCAAGGCACACGGATATGTATGCGATGTTACTGACGAACCTGCCGTACAGGCTATGGTTGCCACTATTGCAAAAGAAGTAGGTACCATCGATATTCTTGTAAACAATGCCGGTATTATCCGTCGCGTTCCGATGCACGAGATGGAAGCTGCCGATTTCCGCCGTGTTATTGATATTGACTTGAATGCTCCGTTCATTGTTTCTAAAGCGGTTTTGCCTGCGATGATGGAAAAAGGACACGGAAAAATCATCAATATCTGCTCTATGATGTCTGAGTTGGGTCGTGAAACCGTTTCTGCATACGCTGCCGCTAAAGGTGGTTTGAAGATGTTGACCCGTAACATCTGTTCTGAATACGGAGAATACAACATTCAGTGTAATGGTATCGGTCCGGGCTATATCGCTACTCCGCAAACAGCTCCGTTACGTGAAATCCAGCCCGATGGAAGTCGTCATCCGTTTGATACATTCATCTGTGCCAAGACTCCGGCCGGCCGTTGGTTGGATCCGCAGGAATTGACCGGTCCTGCCGTATTCCTTGCATCTGAAGCATCTAATGCCGTCAATGGCCATATTCTCTATGTAGATGGCGGTATTCTGGCCTACATTGGTAAGCAGCCTAAATAATTAGTAGATATAAATAGAAAGAATCTGCTTGTGTCTTTGTTGATACTTGCAGATTCTTTGTATTTTTGTCTTTCAGTTCGACAAACAATAAATAGTATGAAAAAAATCTTTTTAGCAGTCGCAACGGCGTTAGCTATGTTTTCCTGTTCGCAAAAGGAGCCGGTGACTGTCACTATAACCAATCCGCTTTCCATTGACAGAAATGGGGAAATGGTGGAAATCTCTATGGCTGAAATAACAGGCAAACTACAATTACCCGATACGGCACAGGTTATCGTATTGGACGAGAACGGGCTTGAAGTACCTTATCAGATAACATACGATGATATGCTTATCTTTCCTGCTTCGGTGAAAGGGGATGCCTCGGCTGTTTATACAATTGCAGAAGGAACTCCGCAGCCGGTGGATGTGGTTGCTTGCGGGCGTCAATATCCCGAACGTTTGGATGATGTGGCATGGGAGAATGACCGTGCCGCTTATCGTGCATACGGTCCTGCTTTGCAGGAGAAGGGCGAGCGTGCCTTTGGTTATGATATCTGGACTAAAAGTGTGTCCGAACCGGTAGTGGAGGATCGTTATGACGGTGACTTGAACCGGGGTATTTCTTATCATGTAGATCATGGAAACGGAATGGACTGCTATGCAGTGGGCCCGACTCTGGGTGGAGGAACAGCTGCTTTATTCCCTGATAGTACCATTGTTTATCCCTATTGTTACAAGGATTGTGAAATCTTGGATAACGGTCCGCTCCGATTCACAGCTAAGTTGGTCTATAATCCGTTGGTTGTAAAAGGGGATTCAAGTGTGATAGAAACGCGTATCATTTCTTTGGACAAGGGGTCGCAGTTGAACAAGACTGTGGTTTCTTTTGACAATTTGCAGGAAATCACTCCGGTGGTGACCGGCATTGTATTGCACAAACAGAATCCTATGGGATATAGTTTTGATGCAGACGCAGGCTATATAGCTTATGCAGACTCTACGGAGAATGCTGCCAATAACAATGGAGTGATTTACATAGGAGCCGTATTCCCGGCTACCGTCAAAGGAGCGTTTGCCCAAGTGTTCTCCGAAAAGGAACGGAAGGAACGTGGGGATGCTTTGGGCCATGTGTTGGCGGTTAATGATTATGAACCGGGAGCCGAGTATATTTATTATTGGGGATCAGGCTGGAGCAAATATGGTTTCGAAGCCGATACCGATTGGAATAAATATTTGGAAGAATATGCCCGGAAGATACGTAATCCATTGGCAGTTGCCATAAAATAATACATATACAAGAGGGTATGCGTATACGCCACGAAAAAAACAAGGTATTTGGCTTTATCAGTCAAATACCTTGAATTCATAGCCTTGTTCCAACAGCCATTCTATGGCCCGGGGCAAGGCGTATTTCATGTTTTTCTCTGCCTTGATGGAGTCATGGAAAGTAATGATGGAGCCATTCCTCACATAATGTTTTACCTTCCTCAGTACCTGTCTTCCATTCAGCTTGTTGCTATAGTCACGGGTAACCAAGTCCCACATTACAATCTGGTATTTATGCCGCAGCACCATGTACTGCATCCAGCGCATGTGGCCATGTGGCGGACGGAACAGGTTGGTATGGATCAGCTCGTTTGCTTTGTCCGTATTGGCCAGATAGTTCTTGCTTCGGTATTCGAATCCCCGGATATGGTTAAAAGTATGATTTCCCAAACGATGTCCCCGTTCTACAATCATCTGGAATTCCTTGGGATGCTTGCGCACATTGTCGCCCACCAAAAAGAAGGTAGCCTTGATATTGTACTTGTCTAATAAATCGAGTACCCACGGTGTGATTTCGGGAATCGGCCCGTCATCGAAAGTCAGATAGACCGCTTTTTCATTCTTGTCCATTCGCCAGAAGGCGCGTGGATAAAGCCAGCGGAGTATCAGCGGGGGTTGTTCTATAAACATGAATGTGTGTGCTTTTGTTGGTTATACAAATATAAAGGTGTGGATTCACCGCAGAATCCACACCTTTTATTTACTTTCTGCCTGCTCCGCCGCCTACACGTTTGTTGAACACCTCATAGAGGTCTTCAAACTTCTTGGCATAGTGGCTTGCCATATCTGATTTTTTCTGTTGTTCACCTTCACCTTGTACACCGCCGGCAGCATTTGCGCGGGCAAGGCTCTTGTTGATCTCATCCAGAATATAGAAATAGCGCAGACAGTCCTCGTATGAACCTTGCAGGCGTTGGTCATCCAGACTCAGGTACCAGGTGATGTATTCCACCGATTTGTTTGCCAGATCATTCAGAATGGCTTCTCCCTTTTCTTTTTCACCTAACGCCAGATAATCGTCGGCCATTTCTTTTGAACTGCTCATGATGTAATCGTGGGGCACGGTGGTGCTTGGGATTACTTCCGAACAGTAGTCAAGGGCTTTCAACGCCTTGTCTTTCTTGCCTTCTTTTATCAACTGGGTAGCCAGCTGTATAAACATACGGCGGTGGGTCTGGCACATACGCATCACAGTCTCGTCGATATAGATATCCGGGTTGTTGATTCCTCCGAACTTGAACTTGTTCATCAGGTTATCGTACATTTTCTCGCTGTCGATGCGTGCGTTCAGCCGGGTGGTGTTGAACGGGGTGATGCGGTAGGCAAGACCTTCCTGCATGAAGTTGTTGCCCAAATTCAGATGATTGTCGCTACCCACCGTAATAGCCATGTACAACGGACGTTCCCAGTTGGTATTTGCCAGCATCTCAAGCATCATCAGCTCGCTCTTGTACAGCATACGTTTGCCTTTCAGGGAGATACTCATGTAATCGGGGATTTCACCATGCAGGGAGTCGGGAATCATCATGCCCGAGCGTTTCACTGCCTCCTTGTCCAGCTTGATGACGATGCTGTCCGTCGGTATCAGCTGTAAACCTTCTTTGGGTGAGCGTACCCAGTATTTCAGAATATTTTTCAATTCATACGGGTTGTCTCCGAATTCCTTGGCGGCTTCTTCCGGGTTCTGCTTGTAGAAGTTATTGATGCTTTCCATCACTTCCGGACGTACAGCCACTCCTTCATTATGCCCCTGTACATATTCCAGACGGCTCCATTCGATAGGCACTGCCGGAGAGTCGTATGCCTGACGCTTCATTTGGTCGATGTACCAGTCCGTTTGCAGGTAACTCAGGTTACATACGCGTACATCGGTACGGAAACCTTCCGTTTCCTGGTTGTACCACAAGGGGAAAGTATCGTTGTCACCATTGGTAAAGATAATCGGGTTACCTTCTTCCTGTACGGTGCTCAGGTAGTTTTGTCCGAAGTCGCGTGCCACATAACGGTTGCTGCGGTCGTGGTCGTCCCACGTCTGGCTCACCATTTGGATGGGTACGAACAGACAAACTACAGTTGCAATGACGGAAGCCGGTTTCTCACCCAGTTTGCCTTGCAGCCATTGGGCAATACCCGCCACACCCATGCCTATCCAGATGGCAAATGCATAGAACGAACCTGCGTATGCATAGTCACGTTCGCGGGGCTGCATCGGGGTCTGGTTCAAATAAAGCACGATGGCCAGACCGGTCATGAAGAACAGGAAGAATACGATCCAGAATTGCTGGATACCTACCGGTTCTTCTATCTCTTCCCCATTCGGAGTCGTGATACGTTTTGTCTTGTAAGCCTGCCAGAACAGACCGATAAGTCCCAAAATCAACGGCAGGCAATAGAATACATTGTGCCCTTTGTTGTTTTTCAGGTCGGAGGGGAGCAGGCTTTGGTCGCCCACCAGGAACTTGTCCACAAACGGTATTCCGGTAATCCAGTTGCCATGTTCTATTTCACCCTGTCCCTGTATGTCATTCTGGCGTCCGGCAAAGTTCCACATGAAATATCTCCAGTACATGTAGTTCAACTGGTAGATAAAGAAGAACTTGATGTTATCCCATTGGGTCGGGACTTTCACCATCACCATCTGTCCGCACTGGTCGTAAGGAACCTGCACGCCTTTGATGCCGCCCAGCCAGTCTTCGTAGGCCTGTGCGTGTGCATCGCTGTACATGCGCGGGAAGAGCATATTTTGTGCATACTTGTAATCGGTCTTATGACGCACTACTTCGTAGCTGTCCTTTTCATCGGGAGTCGCTTTCTCCTTCCGTTGATACACGGGAGCGCCTTCCGTCACATCATATACACATCCTCCGTCCACTTCTTTCAGTGCCGGTTTGGAGGCGTATGTCTGTCCGTAGAACAAAGGACGGGTTCCATATTGCTCGCGGCCCAGGTATTCTCCTAAAGTGAAGATGTCTTCCGGAGAGTTCTGGTCCATCGGAGTATTGGCGGTAGAGCGGATCACAATCAAGGCGTATGAGGAGTATCCTACCATAATCATCATGATGCACAGCAAAGAGGTGTTTAAAGTACGTGCGCTAATCTGATATTTCTTGTTCAAATCAGCAAACAGATAAACGCCCAAGATTCCTAGTATGATAATGCCTATCAAGGCGCTGCTCCATCCGTAGCCATAGAAGGGGATGCCCAGCATGGCGATAGTTACCATGAAGGAGATATTCATGCGTTTGCGGCTCTTTTCCGTATAGCTTTCGTAAACACCCCAGATAATGGATGCGGCGAGTAGAATGATGTAGACTATCAGACCGCTGTTGAAAGGCATACCGAAACTGTTGACGAACAGCAGTTCGAACCATCCTCCCACTTTTACTACGCCCGGCACGATACCGTACAGCACTGCTGCAACCAACACCATGGAGCCTGTAAGTGCCAGCAGACTGCCTTTGAGGTTGGCATCGGGATTCTTTTTATAATAGTACACCAGTACAATGGCCGGAATACACAATAAGTTCAGCAAGTGCACACCGATGGAAAGTCCGGTCAGGTAAGCAATCAGAACCAGCCAGCGGTCGCTGTGAGGCTCGTTGGCAACGGATTCCCATTTTAAAATCAACCAGAATACGACTGCGGTGAAGAGGCTGGAGTAAGCGTATACCTCGCCTTCTACGGCACTGAACCAGAAGGTGTCGCTCCATGTATAAGCCAAGGCTCCCACCAGTCCTGACCCCATAATGGTAATGAGTTTGCCCAAGGTCATCTCTTTGTCATCGGGGCATATCAGTTTTTTCACCAGATGGGTTATACTCCAGAAAAGGAACAGGATACAAGCCGCACTCATCAGAGCGCTCATGGTATTGACCATTCTGGCTACTTGACTGGGGTCGCTTGTAAATTGGCTGAATAAGTTGGCGGTAAGCATAAAGAAGGGTGCACCGGGCGGGTGGCCTACCTCTAATTTATAGCCGGTGGTGATGAACTCCGGACAATCCCAGAAACTGGCTGTCGGTTCTATAGTCATGCAGTAAGTATAAGCTGCGATGACAAAAGCTAACCAACCTACCAGGTTGTTGACTAATTTGTACTGTTTCATGAATATATTATTGTTTCGTTAACGTTCAATGGGCGCAAAGATACGAAAGAAAGTTGGAATAGGGAGGCAATGGTCTGTTATTTAGTGTTATCCTTAGGGAATGCGGCAGAAAATGTTTCTTTCAGTCCTTAACGGAATTTCTATGTTTTATTGCTGGTTTGTATACTGTGTTCTGAAATTTCAGTTTGTACAGATGAAGGAAACCTTTGGATTCCTAACCTTTTTCTACTCTATGGTTAAGCTTGATTGATGGTTAGGTTAAGGTCTTTTATACGGTAAACCAGTATAGACCGCTACAGTGGACTGTACAGTCTGCTATAGTAGTCCGTACGGTCTGTTGCAGTGGACTGTACGGAGCACTGCCGGCGACTGTAGAAGTCTGCCGTAAGAAAATGCTTAATGATAAGGTGGATAGGGCTTAACCTGCCGCATGAAAAGGCTTAGGTCACGATAATCGGATTTATTCGTCGTGATGATGGCATTTCAAGATGCGGTGAGGGAAGTTCCCATGTCCTAACAGTTCGATGGGGCATCCGAAATGCTCTTCCAGCCATTCGGTGGCTACTTCCGTATCGGGATGATAATCCAGCGTTTCGTTGACGCACGCTATGGTTTTTACATTTTGCAGCACAGTGCCTATGTCATGGCTTACCAGGATGATGGCCCGTTCCTTGTTGATTTCTTCCAGCAGGGAGTAGAGTTTGGCCTCAAACCGTTTGTCAATGTAGGTATTGGGTTCGTCCAGAATGACAACCTCAGGGTTTGAAACCAAGGCGCGTCCCAAGAGCGCGCGTTGCAGTTGTCCTCCGCTCAGTTCGCCGATGGCACGGCTTTCCAAACCTTCCAGACCCATGCGGGCAATAATCCGGCTCACCAGTTCGTGCTGTTCGGGGGTGTAGCGGTGGAACAGGGACTTCTGTTTGTTGAGCCCCGATAATACCACCTCATATACGGAGATGGGGAATTTCTTGTCAATACTGTTGTATTGTGGTAAGTATCCCATGGCTATTTCGGGTACTTCTTTTTCGTTCTTATAGAAACGGACACTGCCCGAAGCGGGCTTCAGTAACCCTAGTATGATCTTGATCAGTGTGGTTTTTCCGCCACCATTGGGGCCGATTACACCAAGGAAGTCACGTTCATATACCGTGAGATTGACGTGACTCAGTACTGTCTTCTCATCGTAAGAAGCGGAAATATCTGTAAGTTGTATAATGGGATTCGTCATAAGGCTCTGTTATTTGGCAAGTGCATTTGCTACATTGATCATCTCTTCCCGCCATTCATAACTTAGCGGATTAATGGGAACAACGGTGACTCCCAGTTCATCTGCTATCAGCCGGGCATTGCGGGTATCGAATTCCTGTTGGACAAAAATAACCCGGGCATTGTCCCGGCGGCAGGTTTCTATCAGTTCTTTCAGATGGGCGGGTGAGGGTTCCTTTCCTCCTTCTTCTATGCTGATTTGCTTTAATCCGTAGTCCCTAGCAAAATAACTGAGTGCCGGATGATAGATAAGGAAAGTGGTATCGGCATTCTGTAGCCGGTCACGAACGTCCGTATCTGTCTGTGCGATAATTTGTTGCAGACTGTCCAGCCGATGCTTGAAATAAGGTTCGTTTGCACTGTCCAGTTCACTCAGGGCGGAGTAGATATTACGGGCGATTACTGAGGCATTGCGTGCGGAGTTCCATATATGAGGCTCTATACCCCCTTCGTGATGATGGTCACCGTGGTTGTGTCCTGTTTCGTGTATGACGTCTATTCCTTTTGAGGTATCGAATACTTTCAGATGAGGGGCATTCGTGGTCAGTTTATCCATCCAGGCTTGTTCGAAACCGATATAGCCGATGCGCAGGTAGGCGGTGCTTTTATCCAGATTGACCAGTTGTTGGGGGGTAGGGTCGTAGGTTTCGGGGCTGCTTCCTTTCGGAACCATGCTGACTATCTTGAATTTATCGCCTGCAATGGTTTCTGTGAAATAGCGCAAGGGCTCCAGGGTGACAGTCAGGGTCGGTTTTGTGGAAGTGGACTGTTTACTGTCACAGGCGGTAAACAGGCACACTATCAGTACCATGCAGCACGAACAAAGGATACTTTTGCCGGGATGCAATGGGGAAAATATGTGATGTCTGGTTCTCATGAATGTTATCTTTTCTGTTTAACAACAACAAATATACGCAAATTGCTCATTAATCAGGTACAAATACTCCCCAAATTGCTCAATTGATAAGCAATTTCAGTCTGGTTAGGGCTTTTCATACGGCTATTCTGTGGCTGTATGAGAAGCCTTGGTTTCAGGTAAGAGATTCTATATGGCATTCTATGTACTCTTTATTGTTCTCTATAAATATGCGCTTTATATTGGGTGGGAAGTGTCTTGTCGTTTGTCAATCTTTTTAAGATGCCATATAAGGCTCTTGTATTCGTGAAGAATAAGATTTGTAAAAAAATCCTTTCAATCTTTGTTCATGTATTTATCTTACTATATGTTAAGAGAAGGAATAGGAACTGATTGTGGATGATTGAAAATCAATGGGTTATTGTATGTATGGAAGATGAAAAAAGTATAAATCTCTTAGTAAGAGATCGACATTTCACGTGCAAAAATAAGGAAAGTTTTGATAACTAGTACACTTTTCGCGGAAAAAATATGGAATATTGTGAAAAAAAGTTTTTCTTCTGGTTCTACCGGCTCTGATTTAATCTTGTATCTGTATAGTTAATATTTTGATTTAAAGCCTGTTATCGTCTGTTTGTAGATCTCTTACTAAGAGATCTGCATAAAAGGCCAATAAGAACGAATAACGAGTTTAGATGGAATACCTGTTTCTGAGACGTAAAAAGACGAGCAGCACTTCTGTAAGGCAGAAGACATTGCTCTATCGTGCCGCCGGTCGCGAATGGACAGCGCGGTTCTCGTCACTGTCGGATGTCCGTCCGGCAGACAGCCTTATATATAAAGGTATATTGTATCAGTTGGAGATACGCCGGGCGTTCCTCGATTCCTCTCTTTCGTTAAAGAAACTGAGTATGATGCTCGAAACAAACCAGACTTACCTGAGCAATGCGGTGAACCGCTACTTCGGTTGTCATCTGAAGGAGTTGCTTAACCGCTACCGGGTGGAATACGCTAAGGAGCTGCTTCGCAACGGCGGTTGTCCGCTGGGCGAGGTTCCGTCACGGAGCGGTTTCGGTTCGAAGAGTCCTTTCTATCTGGCTTTCGTCCGTCAGACGGGTATGACTCCGAAACGGTATGCGGCGCGCGAGAGGAACCTGGTGAACTTGGAAATAGAGAATGAAGTCCTTTTATAACAGTATATGTATAACCAATTTTTAGTTTTTTAAATTTATAAATTTAAATCTTTATTTATGAACAAAAAGTTTTTAAGTGCAGTTCTGTTCGGAGCCTTGATGGTTTCGTCAACAGGAACATTTGTGTCTTGTAAAGACTATGATGAGGACATTGACCGCATCGACAAGGAACTGGTCGATATCAAGTCGGCTCTTTCAGCTTTACAGGCAAAAGTTGATGCTGGTAAGTATGTTACCAACGTAGTGAAGAACGGTGACGGTATCACTGTAACCTGGAGTGACAATTCTACAAGTACCATTGAAACTATCAAAGGTGACAAAGGTGAAGACGGTAAGAATGGTACAGTTGTGACCATCATTGACGGTTACTGGGCATTTGACGGTGTGAAATCTGAATATCCTGCAAAAGGAGATAAGGGTGACAAGGGTGACCAGGGCGAACCGGGTGATGCTGCCGCTGCCGGACATGATGCAAAGATTAGCGAAAACGGTTACTGGATGGTATGGGATACCGAAAAGGCTGCATACGTTGAAACAGAATATATTGCCGATGGTGCGGTAGCTGCACAAGTAAAAGGTGGCTGGAACATTACTGTAAAGGATGAAAATGGTGATGAACAGACTATTTTTATTCCGAGCAGTGCTACTATGGGTTATATGGATGTCTTGAATGGTGCTAATCCGATGCATGCACTTTATGGAATTAATGAGAAGGATGTTGAGTACGGACCAGCCAAAAAAACTTTGAAGAAAGGTTTGTACACCACTCTTGATCGCGACTTGGAAGTTGTGGTTAATCCTCAGGGAACAGATGCTTCTGCTTATTCATTCAACTTGATGAACTCTGCCAATGTGGATACAGAATTGCCGTTTAAGGATGCTGTTCCGTTTAAGGGTGTATTGACTAGAGCCACTTCTGAAAATGCAGTATGGGTATTGCCTCATGACTTTGTCCGTTATGAAAATATTGATGATGCCAGAACGAAGAACTATCTGTTGTTCAAGGCTAATGACGGTGCAAAACACGCTTTGTCTCTGACTGCTACTTTGAATGAAACAATAATTAAAACTCCGTATGATTTGAGTGCTCAGTTGAAGAAGATTGGCGAAGTTAATGTAGGTTTGCGCAACTTGGAAAATTGTGCAGTTAATGTAGATTATACTCCTATTGTTTCTTATATTTCTCCGTCTGTAGATGCAGCTGCTGTATATGACTACTGGATTACTTTGGAACAATCTGCCAAGAACTTGAAGAACGCACAGTTGTATGGTGTGGAAATAGATAAAGAAGGTCATAGCTTCAAGTTCACAAGAGAAACAGGAGTAAATAACTACATTGAGTTTGTTTACAACTACATTTTGATGGACGGTACTATCGTACAAGGCGATAAAGATGCGCCTCACTTCTTTGCTTATCAGCGTGAAGAAATGGCAAATGCTCATGAAATTACTTTGGAACGTCTGTATACTCCGATGGATGCTAAGTTAATTGTTGAAAACGACAAGGATCCTAATTATAATCCTGAACTGAGACCTACTACTGGTTCTTGGTCTGCTAATGAGAAGCAAGTATTTGCTCTTAATACTAAGGCTTATTCATTGGATAAAATAATCAATGAAATGAGTGCTATAGAAAAGGCTGTATGGAAGAGTGCCGTTGAAGCTGGACGCATTGATTTCGAATTGATTGGTGGTGAAGGCGAAAACAATGAATATTGGGATAACTGGACAAAAGGGTATAATGTTCGTTATGCTATTGTGGACAACACCATAACATTCCAGTTCGTTGTATCTGAAGGATATCCGTATAACTTCACTTTGAAGAACGCTTATCAGTTGACTTTGACAGTGAAAGATGAAGACACCAACACACCTGTTGCTTCGATCATCTTGCCATTCGAATTCACTCAGCCGACTTTGGATATTACTCGTGTAAACGGTGAGAAGGCTATCTGGAATGACAAGAAGAATGTATTGAGCATTTATGGTGACTTGGTAAAAGAAGGCGATGTAGAAATTATGAGTGTTCCATTCTATGAAGCATTTACTACTGCATATGCTAAACAATATACTGTATTTGGTTCTACAGCTCAGTACTATACTTTGAGCCATAATGAAAATGTAGATAATTGGTTTACTTATTCCGGTTATGAAGTGTTAGGTCAAGATTATGCTACGAGACTTCAGAATATTCCTTTGACTAATATCGTATATTCAAGTCTTGCAAAAGAATGGAATACACGTACTCTTGTTGGAAATGTAACTACTGGAGAAGCTAATCTTCCGATAGTTGCCAACTACAGGTTCTACGGAGTATATCCGGCAACTAAGGAACAAGTATCAGACTTTACTCTGAGATTCGCTAGCTTGATGGGTGACGCTAAGAAGGTAGAAGCTAAGAAAGAATTTACTTCTAACAATGTAACTCGTGAAGTGGTTCTGACAGATGCTGACTTTACTTTGGTGGATGCTTTGGATGATACATTCTATCTGTTCGACGGTGTTAAGGCTGACGGCAATGTGGATAAGCGTTCTGATATGAACCTCCGTCAAGGATTTGAAGAAGGTACTGAAGGATTCGCTACAAACTTCACGCTGGCTAATGCTAATGCATCTGCATACTATTACAAGAACGGTAACAAAGTTGCTATCCCTGTTTCTGTAGGTACGGTTAACACTAATGCTAAATTCGTAACTAATGTTAATACCAAGACCAGAGCTTGGGAACCAGGCACTATCAGTGCAACAGATGTTATCGTTACAGATCTTGGTGCTAACGAAGCTGTGAAGAGTAAAGGCTATGCTGCTGTTCCTGGTGGTATCATGATCCAGTTGCCTTCTAGCATTGGTACTACAGAACCTGTTACTATCGAATTCAAACTGAAAGATGTATTCGGTGTAACTAAGACTCTGAAAGTAGTTGTTAAAGCTGCAAAATAAACTTGGTTAAAAAACTGCTTCCCTCTCGTGGGGGAGCGGTTCCTTCTAAACAAATGAATTTATCAGGAAACGATACAATCCCAATTCGGATAAAGTTCATTTTTTCAGCAAGATAAGACTTTCTCCGACAGGAGAATCTTATATAATAAAAACTTTAGATTTATAAAACAGAATCTCTGGCTTGTGACAAGCCGGAGATTTTTTATGTATATAACGGCAATCATCTCAGCGTGGAGAAAGAATATGAAGAATCTATGACGGATTCAGCGATGAATGTTTCATGGTAATTTGCTGATAAATATGCAGTTATGCGTATATGACGGATTTGAAGGATTTTACAACGGTTTTACTGTTTTAGGTGAAACTTGACCATTCATCAGTTTCGGTCCTAGAAGTTTAATCAGACTTGGTTGCCCGCAGTATCTCGCGTTTTCCCCCCGGAGGGCCGGGAAGGCGTTCTACTGTGAATCCGGCTGTTTGCAGCATCCTTCTTACCACCCCTTTGGCACAGTAAGTTGTCAGGATACCTCCTTCATTCAATACCTTGTATAAAGTATCGAAAAGAGATTGTTCCCACATTTCGGGTTGTTTTTCGGGAGCGAAGGCATCAAAGTAGATGATATCGTATAAGGGAACGGCGGGACGGCTGCCTTCCTCCGGGTTGAAAAGCCGGGTAAAATCATCTTCAATTTTATGTAATGTGAACCAAGGGGATACCTCTGTTTCTGTGTTCCAGGGCGCCCGGTGAATGGCGTAATAATCCTCCTCATGCTGTTTGCCGATCAGGCGGGGGTAGTCCAGTTGCTTCAAGGTTTCTTCGGCTAACGGATAGCGTTCGATACCGGTATAATGTACTTTCCGTCGGGTCTCTTCTGCTGAAAGCAGTGTCAGAAAGGCATTCAGCCCTGTTCCTAGTCCTATCTCCAGAATGTGGGGCTCGGAAACGGGAGAATGCTTTAATCCCATTTCGATAAAAATATGTTGTGACTCCGTCAGTGCCCCTTTCACCGAATGATAATGTTCGTCCAGTTCGGGTACATAGAGGGTATAACTTCCATCTGCTGTTTGTTCCAGTTTCATAATTTTAATGCATTAAAGCGGAGGCTTCCAATACTCCCCATACCAATAAGGCGTAGCGGAGTATCTTTCCGATGGTCATAGCGAGAATGACAATCCATATATTGGCACGCATCATGCCCAATACAATGGATATGGCACTTCCCAAAATAGGGATAAAGGCGAAGAAAGCCATCCAGGCACCCCGTCCGTGTACAAACCGCTCCGCACGGTCCATCTTCTCTTTTTTTACATGAAAATATTTCTCGATCCATTCCATATTGCCCAGATGTCCCATCCAGTAGCAGGTCATGCCTCCGGCAACATTGCCGGCGGTGGCGGCGGTTATACTGATCACCGGGTCTAAGCCCAACGGACCTACACAGGCTGCCAATACGGCCTCCGAACTGAAGGGGAGAACACTTCCGGCTATAAAAGAGCCTAGAAAAAGACCCCAATATCCCCAGTCGATCAGGAATTGAAGAATTGCATCCATAAATTGTATATAGTTAGAACTATTAATAGAACAAATGTAATGATGAAAAAGATGCCGGTAAAGCGGTTGTGGGTTAAAGTAAATAAATGTCCTGTTAAAATGGATCCTACAATGACCTGCATCTGCAACAGGATGTCGAAATGCTGTGGCTGTAAGATACCCAGTAAATAAATCCAGGCTTCAACGGCGATCAGGAAAAAAAGGAATATACGCGTGCGTACCTTGTCTAAATAAGAAACATGGAAATAATGCACGCTGCTGACCAGTGATATCAAGGTGATGATTCCACAGGATATGATTCTGTCCATCCCTAATGTCCCATAACTGATGGGTTGAAAATGAATAAGCTCCTGTAAAGGGTGATAGAAGAGATTCATTTTGTCGTAATAGAACGCATAGCCGAAAAAGAGCCAGTAGGGCACACAGAGTCCTGTAAGTCCGGCAAAGAAACTTTTGAGTGACAGGGATCTGAAACTGATCATCCCCAAATAGAACAGAGGTACAAAGTAAAGCAACTGTGGAAACAACAGGCTTCCCAGTCCGATGAAAAAGAAAGCGTGGAATATACTTCCCGCCGGATAGGGAGATTCGTAGCTGCTGAATAATTGGGAAATAGCGATCAGAAAAGTGAGTGGCGCAAAAACGGCATACTGGAAGGAATGCAGAAACAGGCAGGCCGTGGACAGGAATACGTAAAAGCTGACATGCAAGGTACTGCGTGTCCGTATCAGCGTGAAGGCGGTGTTTATCTCGATCAGCAGATAGGCAGTCAAAGCACAGACCAGCAAATTGATTACATCCTGCCATTCATTGCCCGTGATGATCCGGAGAAGCAGGCATATAAGGATGGCAACAGGGAAGGTGAATCTTCCCTTTGCCATATCTATTTGGAATTTGTCATAGCCTGCCATGGGTTGATAGTCCGCTGATTACAGGTCGAATCCAATATCTGAACGGAAATATTTCTTGTCGAAATTGATTTTCTTCGCATTGGCGAATGATTGTGCCAAGGCTTCTTCTTTATTGGCACCGTAGGAGCTGACTGCAATGACACGTCCGCCGCTAGTGACTACCTGTCCGTCTTTCAGTGCTGTTCCTGCATGGAATACAATGCTGTTTTCAATCTCTTCTACTCCGCTGATGGCAAATCCCTTGTCATAATGTTCCGGATATCCGCCGGATACCAGCATGACGCATACTGCCGAACGGGGGTCTATCTCCAGGACTTTTTCATTCAGATTGCCTGTTGCCACTCCTTCAAGCAGTTCCACCAAGTCACTCTTGATGCGCAGCATGACACTTTCCGTTTCCGGGTCGCCCATGCGTACATTGTATTCAATGACCATCGGTTCGCCTTTTACATTAATCAGGCCGAAGAAGATAAAGCCTTTATAGTCGATGCCTTCTGCTGCCAGTCCTTCTACTGTGGGGCGGATGATACGTTCTTCCACTTTTTCCATCCATGCTTTGTCGGCAAACGGAACAGGAGATACACTACCCATACCACCGGTGTTCAGCCCTTTGTCGCCTTCGCCGATGCGTTTGTAGTCTTTTGCTTCGGGCAGAATCTTGTAGTTCTTTCCATCGGTCAGAACGAATACGGAACATTCTATACCGCTCAGGAATTCTTCAATCACTACGGTGGCGGAAGCGTCACCGAACATTCCGCTCAGCATTTCTTTCAATTCTTTCTTGGCTTCTTCCAGGGTGGGCAGAATCAGTACGCCTTTTCCGGCGCAAAGACCGTCGGCTTTCAGTACGTATGGAGCTTCCAATGTTTCCAGAAAGGCTAGTCCTTCTTCCAGATTTGCGGCAGTGATACTTTTGTAACCGGCTGTCGGGATATTATGGCGTTGCATGAAGCCTTTGGCGAACTCCTTGCTGCCTTCCAGTACCGCACCCGCTTTTGAAGGCCCGATAACAGGAATGTTTTTCAGCGCTTCATCTTTTTTGAAATAGTCATAGATTCCTTTGACTAACGGGTCTTCGGGACCTACCACTACCATATCTATATTATTCTTTACTACAAACTCTCTGATTGCTGTAAAGTCATCTGCTTTAATCGCTACATTCTCGCCTACATTACTTGTGCCGGCATTTCCCGGGGCGATATAGAGTTTCTCGATTTTGGGACTTTGAGCAATCTTCCATGCCAGGGCGTGTTCACGTCCGCCTGAGCCTAATAGCAACAGTTTCATAATCTTATCTTTTGTTTATTTTAAGTGGTCTTCAAAATAGCGTGTAATGCGTTCATACAAGTGCACACGGTCGCGTCCGAACATATTATGACCGTCGCCCGGATACATAAAGAAATCGGGTTGGGTTCCGGCATCAATGCAGGCACGGAGGAAACTGATGCTGTGCTGGGGAACACAAGTGGGGTCATTGGCGCCAATGATCACTTCCAAGCGTCCTTTCAGGTTTCCGGCTCTCAGCTTCAGGTTGGCGTTCTTGTAGCCTTCGGGGTTGGTTTGCGGAGTATCCATGTAGCGTTCGCCGTACATTACTTCGTAGTAAGCCCAGTCGATGACAGGACCGCCGGCTACTCCTACTTTGAATAGTTCGGGGTAAGTCAGCATCAAGTTGGTGGTCATGAAACCACCGAAGCTCCAACCATGTACGCCAATGCGGTTATTGTCCACATAACCCAATGATTTTAAGAAATCCACTCCTTTTACCTGGTCTTTCATCTCTTCGGTTCCCAATTGGCGGAACGTACAGTTCTCAAATTCCAGTCCCCGGTTGTCACTGCCCCGGTTGTCAACGGTCAGCATGACGTAACCCAGTTGTGCCATGTAAATATCCCATCCGCGGGCGTCATAGTTGCGGTTGTTGTGGATTAGTTGGGCATGTGGTCCGCCATACACGTAGACTACGGCCGGGTATTTTTTGTTGGGGTCAAAATTCACCGGCTTTATCAGGCGGTAGTATAAGTCGGTCTTGCCGTCGGCTGCCTTGAGGGTACCGACAGTGATTTCGGGCATATTGTATGCTTCCAACGGATTGGTGGCGGTCAACAGGCTGATAGTCTTTCCCTTTCCGGAAGTGGGAACGATCTCGATATTCCGGGGAATGGTGAAAGAAGTATAATTGTCTATCACATAGTTGCCGCTACCGGACAGTTGTACATGATGCATACCGTCTTTATTGCCGATGAGGCGGCGTTTGCCTGTCTTTACATTCACAGCGTATGCGTTGCTCTGCAAAGGGGAAACCTCTGTGCTCATGATGATGACTTCCTTGGTCTTTTCATTGAATCCGAGGATGTTTTGTACTACCCAGTTGCCTTGGGTAAGCTGTCTGGTCTTGTAGCTTTCCCGGTAAGAACCTCCGGCCGCGGCTCCATGTGATTCCGGATATACGGAAGTCTTGGTGTCCATCAGGTAAAGATGGTTGTAGCCGTCGCGCTGGCTCTGATAGATAAACTTCGTGTGGTCCCATGGCAGAAAGACGATGGGATGTTGGGGTTCTACATATTTAGTATGCTCCTCTTCGTAAAGGGGGTTATTTTTCAGTGGCTCTCCTGTTTCCGCGTCATAGCAGCATAGCAGGGCATGGTTCTGGTCACGGTTCAGTTCAATGACATAAACGCTTTTCTCGTCAGGACTCCAGCTGATATTGGTGAAATAACGGTCGGTAGGGTCTCCGGCTTTCAGATAAACTGTTTTTTGGGTCTCCGGATTGTAGATGCCGACAGTCACTTTGTGGCTGGTCATTCCTGCCATCGGATACTTGTCCGGCTCCAGTGTCGCTATGCGGGTGGAGGTATTTACTTGTGGATAATCGGTTACCATGCTTTCGTCCATGCGGTAGAAAGCAAGCAGATTTCCTTTCGGACTCCAGAAAGTACCTTTCGAGATACCAAATTCCTGACGGTGTACACTTTGTCCGCATACGATGCCTTTCGGTTCGTCGGTGACTTGTTGCGTTTTCCCGTCGGCAGTCGTTACAAACAGATTGTTGTCAAGGGTATAAGCCAATGAACGGCTTTCCTTGTTCCAGTCCTGGTTGGCGGCTTTAGGAGAGAGAGGCTGACTCCATATTATTTCCTTTTTAGTTAAATCGATCAGCACTTTATTGGATGTGGTATTTACCAGCATCATCTTTTCAGCGTATGGGAAAGATGCATTCCTGAAGTGGTTGATTTTCCCTAATTCCTTGTTTGCCAACAGTTCATTCACTTCCTGCAAAGTGATAAGTACGTTTTCCTTCCCATTTGCCGGCTGGATGGTTTTTACCTCTTCTATGTCGGCGTTGATGCATACATCTCCCCACCATTGCAAACCATACAGGTTTTGTGGAAGCAGGTTATAATAATTGTTTCCTCCCGGCATCAAGTCTTCCAGTGTGAAACTTTTCTTGTCTTGTGCCCATGTTACAGATGAAGCCATGATTAATAAGGCAATCAGATTGATTAATTTTCTCATAACTGTTTATTCTTCTGTCTTTTCCTTATTGTCGTCAAATTTACGGGGACTGCTTTTGAAATTGTCGCGGCCTTCACGTCTGTCACCAAAGTTGCGGTGTTCTCCTCTTTTGAAATCGCCACGTCCCTCACGTTTGTCATCAAAAGAGCGTCTTTCTCTGCGCTCTCCTCCTTTGTACTCTCCGTGTCCTTCACGTCTGTTGTCAAAACTACGACGTTCTCTGCGTTCTCCATATTCTACCTTTTCCGTGTTACGGCGCGGGCGGATTTCTTCCCGGCGGGGCTTGAATTCCCGATCGGCGTTCTCACTACGGAATTCTTTGAATTTGCCGTTGAATAATTGGTATTTGCGGAATTCACATTCCAACGAACCGTTGAACAGGGGGATTTTTATAGAAGGCTTTAAACCAATCTGGTCGAAACATTCTTCACGGTAACTTAGTACCCATGCATCATTGCCGGTGAAAGAGTGTTTCAGACGTTCGCCTATCATTTGATACAGGCCCAGCAAATCATTGGTTGAGATACGTTCTCCATAAGGAGGGTTGGTGATGATGATGCTTTTTTCTTTGGGTTGCTCAAATTGCTGGAACGGTTGGATTTTTAAGATAATCTCCTTGCTCAGTCCGGCTGCTTTCACATTGTGAGTGGCAATTTCATTTGCTTTAGGATTATTGTCATATCCAAAAATCTTATGTGTGAACTCACGTTCCTGTGAGTCGTCATTGTAGATGCGGTCAAATAGTTCCTGATCAAAATCGTTCCACTTTTCAAAAGCGAACTCCTTACGGAATACGCCGGGAGCGATGTTACGTGCTATCAGGGCGGCTTCGATAGGTATTGTTCCTGAACCGCACATCGGGTCTATCAAATCACATTCGCCTTTCCATCCGGTCATCAGGATCATACCGGCTGCCAGTACCTCATTCAAAGGAGCTTCTACAGCTTCCTGGCGATAACCCCGGCGGTGGAGTGACTCGCCCGAACTATCCAGTGACAGAGTGCATTTATTTTCGGCTATATGGATGTTCAGTGCCACATCGGGATGGTTGATGCGTACCGAGGGGCGCTCTCCTGTCTTTTCACGGAAATAGTCCACAATGGCGTCTTTTACTTTGTAGGCTACGAACTTGGAGTGACGGAACTCGTTCGAGAAAACCACAGCGTCTACGGCAAAACTTTTATCTTTATCCAAGAAGTCTTCCCACGCAATGGCCTTGATAGCTTCGTAAACTTCATCGGCATTCTTCGCCTCAAAATGTTTGATGGGTTTCAGGATGCGGATGGCAGTACGCAGGCAGAAGTTTGCCCTATACATCATTTCTTTATCGCCCGTAAAGGCTACCATGCGTCTTCCTACTTCTATATTGCTGGCTCCCAGCTCGGTGAGTTCTTTTGCCAGTACTTCTTCCAGTCCCTGGAAAGTCTTGGCGATTAGCTCGAATTCTTCCTTCATCTTAAATGATAATTACGTAATTTCAATTGATGGGACAAATTTAATGATTTTCTGTTTGCTAATCAATTATTTAGAGAATTAATCTGTTTGATGAAGCAAAAAAGAGGATGAAATCGGGGCGTCCACGCTCCTTGCCGGGGTCTTTATTTACCTTTGATTATAAAAATTCTTTGAAAACGGAATTGGGTATATCTGTGGAATAAATTGACAAAATATGTATCCGGCAATGTAATTGTTATCCTATAGAAATAAATTCTACACAGGAATTTGCCATTTTTGCTGAATCAAGAAACTTAAATAGAAATCAGAATGAAAATGGAATTGACGGATGAGAAACGTAAGGGATATGTGGTTTGTGCTTTAATGATACTGGTCTCTTGTTTGTATTTGGTTTATTTGGGGTACAGTCTCTACCGTATGGGGCATGCTTAGGACAAAATGAAACCATATCTGTATCACACAGGTATGGTTTCTGTAAGAGAAATTCTATGATTAATAGGTTGAGTGACTTTTATGCGAATTCTTCTGCCAGATAGACTTCGTTTATTTCGCAGAAAAACTCATCGGCGATATCTGACAGGGTTTCCAATGCTTCTTCGGCAGTTTCGCCGTAAGTGCAGCATTGGTGGTAGTCTGTTAAAAAGGCGTAATATTCCCCGTAGGGTGTACATTCTATCTGATATTCATTGCTTTTAAGTTCCATATATACCTCCTTTTTTATCGTACTGCAAATATCTTGTTTATCTGTTACAAGAAGGTGTACAGGAAGTTACTGTTTTATTAAAAAGTTTGCTGCCATACTACTTTTTAGACCATTTTGTGATGTCAGCATTTCTATGATGGCAAAGGGGTTTTATTCGTCTTTGTTTTTTCGCTGTACGATACGTGATCCGGCAGGTACATTTTCTGTTACCCAAATATTACCTCCTACGGTAGCACCCTTGCCAATAGTAACACGCCCTAAAATGGTTGCATTGGAATATACAATGACATCGTCTTCTAAAATAGGATGGCGTGGAATGCCTTTAATGGGATTTCCATTATTGTCTAGCGGAAAGCTTTTAGCTCCTAATGTTACCCCTTGATAGAGTTTCACATTATTTCCGATGATGCTGGTCGCTCCGATTACTACACCTGTACCGTGGTCGATAGTGAAATGGTGTCCTATTTGTGCCCCCGGATGAATATCGATACCGGTTTCCGAATGTGCCATTTCTGTAATGAAGCGGGGGATTAAAGGTACACCCAGTATTAACAGCTCATGTGCGATGCGGTAATTGCTGATAGCGCGGATAGCCGGATAGCAACTGATGATTTCACCAAAGCATGTGGCGGCGGGATCACCATAATATGCGGCTTCTACATCGGTAGCCAGAATGCGGCGGAGTTCGGGCAGTTTACTGATGAAACGAGCTGCCAGCAAAGAGGCTGTTTCTCTGCACGGTTCATTGTCATCGGTTGCATTTTTACTGTTTTCCTGTCCGAAGCAAAGTCCTGCCAGAATTTGTTCGGTCAGCAGACCGAACAGGGTTTCTACATTTACACCGATATGGTAGTTGATGGTATGGCTGTTAACGGTGGAATTACCAAAGTAGCCGGGGAAGATAATGGCGCGTGCCAATTCTACTATCTTGTATAGGGATTTGGCAGATGGTAAAGGATCTCCATCTTTGTGTTGGTGGAATAATCCTTTATAGGACTGGCTTTCAGATAATTCATCTACTGCCTGCGTTAATATGTTCGTGTAATTGAATGTAGTCATGAACTGAATGCTTTAGAAGGACAAAAGTAAGTAAATTCTATATTATTGCCAATAAATAGAATGAATATTGATGTTAATCCTTTATTTTTGCAGAAAAAAGGGAATATTTATGGTAAATAAGAAAAATCCATTTGCTTTTAAGGCAAAACAGGAAACTAAAAAGAAGTCCGGTGGTAAACGGATCGGCAAATCGAAGCCGGATAAAGCGAATAATCAGTTGAATAGAAGAGTGAAGTAAATGAAACTATTGTCTTGTTGTAGGGGAAGAACCAGTCTGCCCCTACAACAGGATGTTAATCTTTATTTCTCGACCAAAGCGAAATCAAGTTGCTTTTTCTCCAGATTGGCGCGGGCCACTTTAATGGTAACCGGATCTCCCAAACTGAATTTTTTGTGATGCCGGCGTCCCGTCAGACAATAGTTCTTTTCATCGAAATCATAATAGTCATCACCAAGGTCACGCATGGGAATCATACCTTCGCACTTGTTTTCGTTCAGTTCCACATAAAGTCCCCATTCGGTAACTCCGGAAATGACTCCATCGAACTCCATGCCCAAACGTTCACCCATAAACTCTACTTGTTTGTATTTTACAGAGGCACGTTCCGCATTGGCGGCGATTTGTTCCATTTCAGAGCTATGGTCACACAATTCTTCGTATTTCGCTTCCTGTACCGTACGTCCTCCTGCCAGATAGCGGGTGAGCAGACGATGAACCATCATATCCGGAAAACGGCGGATAGGTGAGGTAAAGTGAGTATAATAGTCAAATGCCAGACCATAGTGGCCAATATTATGTGTGGAATAACGGGCCTTTTGCATGGCACGCAAGGATACGGTTTCCACCAGATTTTGTTCTTTCTTGTTCTTTATGTCGTCCAGTAAACGATTGATGGATTTGGATATCTCAGTTTTGCTACCCGATGTACGTATCTTATATCCGAAGCGATTGATAAACCAATTCAAGTTCTCCAGTTTATCGGGGTCCGGAAGGTCGTGGATACGATAAGGGAATACTTTGGCTTTCTTGTTTTTAGGTACTTTACCGATTTTTTCGGCAACCGTGCGGTTGGCCAACAACATAAATTCCTCTATCAACTTATTGGCCTCTTTGGATTCTTTGAAGTAGACACTGAGCGGTTTGCCGGTTTCGTCTATCTCAAATTTCACTTCTACGCGGTCAAAGTCAATAGCACCGGCAACCAATCTTTGTTTACGCAGGATTTGTGCCAGTTTGTTCAGTTCCAGAATTTCTTCTTTGTAGTCGCCTTCACCCGTTTCAATCACTTTTTGCGCCTCCTCATAGGTGAAACGGCGGTCGCTCTTTATAATGGTGTGCACGATGCGCGAGTCTTTCACCTCTCCCTTTTCATTCATATTGAAAATGACGGAGAATGCCAGTTTCTCTTCGTCGGGGCGGAGGGAACAGATGAAGTTGCACAGCCGTTCGGGCAACATGGGGATGGTACGGTCTACCAGATAAACGGAAGTAGCGCGTTTTTCAGCTTCTTTGTCGATAACGCCTCCTTCTTTTACATAATGAGTAACATCGGCAATGTGTACGCCTACTTCCCATAGTCCCGGTTTGATGAGACGGATGGAGAGCGCGTCATCAAAGTCCTTTGCATCTTTAGGGTCAATGGTGAAAGTTGTTACATTGCGGAAATCTTCACGTTCTGCATAGTCCGCCTCGGAAATCTCTGCCGGAATCTTTTCGGCAGCGGTTTCTACATTCTTGGGATATACGTAAGGTAAGCCGAATTCGGCCAGAATGGCATGCATTTCAGTTGTGTTTTCTCCTGCTTTTCCCAAAATATCAATGACTTGTCCTATCGGGTTTTTTGCCTCTTCGGGCCATTCTACAATTTTCACGACTGCTTTGTCCCCATTCTTTCCACCTTTCAGCTTATCTTTCGGGATAAAAATATCATTTGCCAGAGTGCGGTTCTCGGTCAGCAGAAAGGCGTAGAATTTCTCTACTTTCAGTGTGCCGACAAAAGTATCGTTGGCACGTTCCAGAATCTCTATCACTTCACCTTCCGGGTTCCGGTTCTTACGTTTGGCAAAGAGGGCTATTTTTACTTTGTCATTATTCATGGCATGTGCCGAATTACGTTCGGCTATGAAAATGGTTTCTCCACCATCATCGGGGATGAAGGAGTTCTTGCCGTTGCTTTTACGCTGAAAGACGCCAGTCATAATCAGGCCGTGGTCGTTCAGCTTGTAGTGTCCTTTTTCTACTTCTTGCAGAAAATCATCCTCAATCATTTCAGTAATGATGTCGGCACAAAGCATTTTAAGAGGATGTGTAGTAAGGTTCAGACTGCTTGATAATTGTTTCAGACTGAATGTTTCGTTCGGTTTTGTGTGGAATAAGCTTATCAGTCGTTCAGACATTTCGCTTTTTTTCATGCGTTTCCCTGCTTTTTTTTCTTTCTTTTTAGCCATAAGGGGATATATTTATGTATTATGTGCTACAAAGTAAACAAAATAATTGGAATAGCGGTTCAATAGATACATTAAATTTGGTTGAATCTAAATGAAACGTGCTATCTTTGTCCGTTCTAAAACAATTGTTATGACTGAACTTGATAAGAAAATCAGGGAAAAAGAAATTTATAGAGTTACATTAGTGGGGAGTTTCGTTAATTTCTTGCTGGTTATTTTTAAATTCCTTGCCGGAATTGCAGGGCATAGTGCTGCTATGTTGGCAGATGCAGTTCATTCTCTATCTGACTTCATTACGGACGTAGTAGTGATTCTTTTTGTACGTATATCCAATAAACCAGTGGACAAGAGCCATGATTATGGTCATGGGAAATATGAAACATTGGCTACTGCTTTCATTGGTATGGCATTATTGGGGGTAGGATTTGGAATATTGTGGAATGGAGCAACAGATATATTGGTTTTCCTACGAGGTGGGGAACTTCGTCAACCGGGAATGTTGGCATTGGCTGCTGCCATTATTTCTATTCTGTTGAAGGAAATACTTTATCAATATACAGTCAGAGTGGGGAAAAGATGCCACTCACAGGCTGTTGTGGCGAATGCGTGGCATCATAGGAGTGATGCATTATCATCCATTGGTACGGCTGCCGGTATTGGCGGAGCGATTTTACTTGGTCCTCATTGGGCGGTACTCGATCCTATTGCCGCTGTGACAGTCAGTTTCTTTATTATGCGGGTTTCCATCAGGCTGCTGGTTCCTTGCCTGGATGAATTGCTGGAAAAGTCTTTGCCGGATAGTGTGGAACGTGAGATAGAAGGGATTGTGTTATCTTTTGGTGGAGTCAGCGAACCGCATCATTTACGCACGCGGCGCATCGGAAACAATTATGCTATAGAGATTCATATACGCATGGATGGGAACATTTCTCTGCATAAAGCGCACGAGACGGCAACTGGTATTGAACATAGATTGAAAGAAAAGTTTGGAGAGGATACTCATGTGGGTATTCATGTGGAACCGGTGAAATAACATACGAAGAATGAATAACGAAGAATTTGCACAAAAGAACACTTGCTGCTTAAAGAAAGTATTGGTAACCGGAGCAAGCGGATTTATTGGCAGTTTCCTGGTGGAAGGAGGATTGGAGAGAGAGATGCAGGTATGGGCTGGTGTACGTAAAAGCAGTAGTCGTACCTATTTGAAAGATCCTCGCATTCAATTTGCCGAATTGGATTTTGCTCATCCCGGAAGATTGACGGAGCAATTGGCTGTTCATAAACAATTGCATGGGGGATGGGATTATATCATTCATTGTGCCGGTGTAACTAAATGCCGCCATAAGGACGAATTTGACAAAGGCAATTATGTCTATACCCGTAATTTTGTAGAAGCTTTGAGAACCTTGGACATGGTTCCCCGGCAATTTGTCTATATCAGTTCACTTAGTATTTTCGGTCCTATTCATGAAGATAATTATGCACCCATCAGTGAGCGTGATACGGCAATGCCCAATACGGCATATGGGGTCAGTAAGCTAAAGTCGGAACATTACCTGCAATCATTGAATGATTTTCCGACAGTGATTTTCCGTCCTACTGGAGTTTATGGTCCTCGTGAACGCGATTATTTTCTGATGGCGAAGTCTATCAAGCAGCATATAGACTTTGCTCCTGGTTTTAAAAGACAGGATCTTACTTTTATTTATGTGAGGGATTTGGTACAAGCTGTTTATTTGGCAATAGAACATGGAGTGCGGCAGCGCGCCTATTTTGTTAGTGACGGAAATGTCTATTCCAGCCGTACTTTTTCTGATTTGATACAAAAAGAACTTGGTAATCCGTGGGTTATACACATTAAATGCCCATTATTTATTTTAAAAGTTGTATCTTTGCTCGCTGAATTTTCAGCGCGTTGCCTGGGAAAGGTAAGTACGCTGAATGCTGACAAATATAAAATAATGAAACAACGTAATTGGCAATGCGATATTTCACCCTTGGTGGAAGAACTGGGATATCGTCCTGAGTACCCTTTAGACAAGGGAGTAAAGGAAATCATTGCATGGTATAAGAAAGAAGGATGGCTTTAAATTTATTCAAACGGGTAGACAGTGTGAAAGGATTGTTTGCCGTTGAGAGCATTAGTCTGATATATAATGCCCTCACGACCATAATGGTTTTAATATTATTTCCTCGTATGGACCACCCTGTAATTATGCTTTTGGAGCGTGCAGGCATTGTGGCCATTACGTTTGCATTAATATATTTGTATCGCAAGTATCCGTGTAAACTTACGGCATTTATACGAATGGCTGTGCAGATGGCATTTTTAGCGTATTGGTATCCCGATACCTTTGAATTTAATCGTCTTTTTCCCAATCTGGATAACTTCTTCGCTTCGGCGGAGCAGTTTTTGTTCCGTTGCCAGCCTTCGGTAGAATTTAGTGAACATTTTCCTTCCATGTGGTTCAGTGAACCATTTAATATGGGGTATTTCGCTTATTATCCAATGATTGGGATTGTGACTATTTATTATTTCTTGTTTCGTTTTGAGTGGTTTGAAAAGGTTTCTTTTGTGCTGGTCACTTCGTTTTTTATCTATTATCTTATTTATATATTGGTTCCGGTTGCCGGTCCGCAATTCTATTTCCCTGCTATCGGAATGGACAATGTGATGGCGCAGCATTTCCCTGCTATCGGTGATTATTTCAATAATAATGATATTCTGCTGCCCGGTCCCGGTTTTGATCATGGTTTCTTCTTTAATTTGGTAGAGGCCTCACAGGAAGTGGGGGAACGCCCTACTGCTGCTTTTCCTAGTTCGCATGTCGGTATATCTACCATTGTGATGATTATGGCCTATCGCGTTAATAAGAAACTATGTTATTTCTTGGCACCGTTCTACGTACTTCTATGCTGTGCTACGGTCTATATTCAGGCGCATTATTTGGTGGATGTTATTGCCGGCTGGATTTCGGCGGTATGTATTTATATTGTGGCTACTTATATGTATAAGCGTTGGTTTGCTTCTGTAGTCTTCCAACTTGTGCTGAAATAGTTTTAAAAAGTATATAAAAGCGTACAGGGTGTCCATTTTCGGACACCCTGTTTTGTTTATACCTTGTTGATTTTCAGTGATAAATGTTGCTGGCATGAATATTGCTTTAAAAATAATGGCTAAACGTTGCAACGTTTGGCATAGAAATAACGTCTAATGAATAAAACAAAAATAGTATGAGAAAATTAGTATCAACTTTAATGGCGGTGACCCTTATGTTAGTGTCTGCCACAGCATGTGCAGAGAGAATAACTCCTAGTAAGAACTATGTTACCAAAAAAGTGAATGTGGGTAGTTTTAATGCTATCTCTACCAGTTCTTCGGTGGATGTAATCTATACTCAAAGTTCCGGTGGGCAGGATGTGGAAATATATGCTCCGGACAATTTGGTGAACTATATTGATGTCCGTGTAGAGGGTGGAGTACTTAAGGTTGGTTTTAAATCACCAAGAAACAATTTTTCAATAAACGGAAAACATAAAAAGGAAGTAAGAGTTTCTGCTCCGGCTGTGAACAGCTTGAAAGCTTCCAGTTCCGGTGATATTATTATAAAGAATGGACTGAAAACGAGTGGGAAAGTTACTGTTAAGGCTAGCAGTAGCGGTGATGTAACAGGAAGCACTATTTCTTGTGATGATTTTGCGGCTACCGCTAATAGTTCGGGTGATGTGATTCTGGAAAAGGTATCTTGTACGAATTTCTCTGCTGATGCCAGTAGTTCGGGTGATGTATCTATCAAGAATCTGAACGCTGCTGATGTATCTGCTGATGCCAGCTCTTCCGGAGATGTGATTTTGGCAGGTATTTGTGAGAACGCTTCTTACAGAGCCAGTAGTAGTGGGGATGTAAAGGCAAAAGGTATGAAGGCGGTCAATGTAACTGCCAGTGCCAGTTCCTCTGGTGATGTGGAATGTTATGTGACCGGTTCGCTGACTGCGAAAGCATCCAGTAGTGGTGAGGTGGCTTATAAAGGTAATCCTAAAGATATTGATTTCTCTCCCAAAAGAGGTTTGCGTAAAATGGAATAGATAATGTGTTAATGCTACAATATATTAATGTGCCAATTGGCTGTGCTGTATTCCGCATGGCAATTGGCACATTAGCATATTAGCACATTGTAGCATTAAGAATTCATTCCGTAATTCCCCCTGATATAATCCAAGATACTGAAAAGTTCTTTCACGGTTTCGGCACGGAGCATGGCGATACGTGTCTCTTTAAAGTTGGGGATGCCTTTAAATAAGGGAGAAGCAGCCAGATGGCGGCGTACATGAAGAATACCGCGGCGTTCGTCAAGCAGATTCACACTGTCCAACACTTCCTGACGGAGTACATTCAGCCGCCACTCAAAAGAAAGGGCAGGGAGTTCCTTACCGGTTTCTATATAATGTTTTACTTCCTTGAATATCCACGGGCGTCCAAAGCTGGCTCGGCCAATCATAATAGCGTCTACTCCATACTGGTCAAAACACTCTTTGGCACGTTGTGGCGTAGTTATATCCCCGTTTCCAATGATAGGTATATGCATACGAGGATTCTTTTTTACTTCACCTATTAAACTCCAGTCCGCTTCACCAGTGTACATTTGTGCACGGGTGCGTCCATGAATGGTCAGTGCTTCAATGCCGCAATCTTGTAATTGTTCTGCCAAATCTACTATAATTTTATGCTCATTGTCCCAGCCTAGACGTGTTTTTACAGTAACGGGAATTTTTACAGTGTCCACAACAGCACGGGTAATTTCCAACATCAGCGGGATATTTTGCAGCATACCTGCACCGGCTCCTTTACCGGCAACGCGTTTTACAGGACAGCCAAAATTAATATCCAGGATGTCAGGATGCGCCTCTTCCACTATTTTCGCCGCTTCTACCATTGTTTCCGTGTCTCTGCCGTAAATCTGTATGGCTACGGGGCGTTCCTCATCGTTGATATTCAGCTTCTGCATCGTTTTACCTACCGAGCGTATCAATGCATCTGCCGATACAAATTCGGTATATACCATATCAGCACCGAACTTCTTGCACATCAGGCGAAAAGCGGGGTCTGTTACATCTTCCATCGGAGCCAGGAAAATAGGGTATCTGCCCAGGTCTATATTTCTAATCTTCATTGTTGTATGTTTATCTTTGGGTTACAGAAAAGTCAGATTCATTTGAGTATTAATTTATAATCTGTGTGAATCTGTGTAATCTGTGGTGAAATCAGGCTGCAAAAATACGGAAAAAAGCCTACCTTTGCACATATATTAATCAAAAGAATAATGAAAGCTTCTATAAAAGACTTTGAAATAATGGCTCCTGTAGGTTCACGTGAGTCGCTGGCGGCAGCCATACAGGCAGGTGCGGATTCTATTTACTTCGGAATTGAGAGTCTGAATATGCGTGCACGTTCTGCCAGTACATTTACTGTCAATGATTTACGCGAGATAGCACAGATCTGTGATAAACATGGAATCAAGAGCTATCTTACGATCAATACCATTATTTATGATGAAGATATTGCTTTGATGCGTACCATTGTCGATGCGGCTAAGGAGGCAGGCATCAGTGCCGTGATTGCTGCGGATGTGGCGGTAATGGCTTATTGTTGCGAGGTGGGGCAGGAAGTACACCTTTCCACCCAATTAAATATCAGTAATGCCGGAGCGTTGAAATTTTATGCTCGCTTTGCCGATGTAGTGGTATTGGCACGTGAATTGAATTTGAAGCAGGTGCGGGTGATTTATGATACTATCCAGAAGGAACAAATTAAAGGTCCGAATGGAGAATTGGTCCGTATTGAGATGTTCTGCCACGGGGCACTCTGTATGGCAGTGTCGGGCAAGTGTTATCTCAGTTTGCATGAGATGAATGCTTCTGCTAACCGGGGGGCTTGTATGCAGATATGTCGCCGTGCATACGATGTGAAGGATAAAGAGAGTGATATTGAACTGGAGGTGGACAATAAATACATCATGTCTCCTAAAGATTTGAAAACTATTCATTTTATGGATGAGATGATAGAGGCTGGCGTGCGTGTCTTCAAGATCGAAGGGCGTGCCCGAGGACCTGAGTATGTACGTACCGTGGTGGAATGTTACAAAGAAGCTATTTGTTCTTATCTGGAGGGCACTTTTACCGAGGAGAAGAAGCAGGCTTGGGATGAACGGCTGAAGACCGTATTCAATCGGGGATTCTGGAATGGGTATTATTTAGGACAGCGTTTGGGTGAATGGAGTAAGAACTATGGTTCGGAGGCTACTGAGCGTAAGGTGTATGTGGGTAAGGGAATCAAGTACTTTTCTAATATTGGCGTTGCAGAGTTTCTGGTGGAAGCTGCTGAGATGAAAGTAGGGGATAAGCTTCTGATCACAGGACCTACTACAGGAGCGGTATTTCTGACGTTGGATGAGGCGCGTGTGGATTTGAAACCGGTGGATGTGGTAAGAAAAGGTCAACATGTATCCTTTAAAGTACCCGATAAGGTACGTCCTAGTGACAAGCTTTATAAGTTGGTTTCTCCTGAGGATTTGAAGAAGAAATAAAACAGAAAGAATGTGTTTCTAAAGAGATATTGAAATTTAAATCTCTTATGATTAAAATCCGAAGAGAAGCTCCCTTTTCTTATTTTATGTAGCAATGAATAAAGTAAGAAAGGGTAGGGTATCATGATGATACAGATTATTATAAAGCTGTTTCATTAATCTATTTTGAGTTATCCTTTGGAACTATAAATTTATTAATGAATACTCTCTTTTGATTTGTTTGAGAACAATAAAAAACCCGTAACAGTTCATTTTGCTACGGGTTTTTACTTTGTTAGAGTTTGCTGTTATTTGGTATAAATTGAGAGTTTAGGATGATCCTTGTAAAGGTTTTTGTTCGCCAGCTCTTCCGAATCCGTAATTCGGTACAAATAATATTTACTGTTTGGACAGAATGCACTTTTATCGGGGAAATTGAAGAAACGATGTCCTTGAGTCTTTTTCTTCAGGGTGTGAGTTTGTCCGTTTTCATCAGTGTAAATATAGTCAATGGGACCTTCGGGATATGCTTTGCGGACTACGGTCTGTTGGTTACGGATAATGTCTATCAAACTGAATCCTTCCCCCCATAATTCTTTGCGGCGTTCTAGCCAAATAGTTTCCAATAGATCCTGTTGTGAAAGATTTGTATGAATGGTTTTTGCCCCTCTGGCTGTTTTTAAATCATTTAATTTGTTAATTGCATCTGGATCATTCAGATGTGCTTTTGCTTCTGCATTTATCAAATAAATTTCGGCAACGCGCATCAATACGATATCACCAAGTTGGTTTTCGATATCGCGGAATCTGAATTTAGAGTTACGCATCCATACATAGGCTGCTGATGCGACGTCAGCTCCCGGATCTGTGGCCCAGAACAGCATTTCTTTACGATAATCACCATCTTCGAACAAATCACGGAAGTAAGGGTCTACATTGAAGCTATAATAGTATGATCCTTTAGTTGTAGTATCTAAATAATGGAATTGATAACTGGCATTACTTTGATCGTTGGTTTGGGCATGCCCCCAAATCCATTCTTTATTGTCTACAGAATTGAATCCGGCTTTATATTCACTTTCGGTCATTAAATAATTGTTTTTAGTTAACAATTTGTCCGAGTAAGTTTTAGCTTTCTCCCATTGACGAGCATAAAGACAGGCACGTGAGAGAATACCTAGGACAACTTCATTGTCAATTTTGTGTTTGGCGTCACGTACATAAGTTTCGGGAATAAGTTCTAATGCTTCTTCTAAATCGTTGATGGATTGCGCATATACTTCACTGACACTTGATGCGGGTTTTCCTTCTGCTGCAATTGTTTCATCGGTGGACTGTGTATAGACAGGTGCACATACAGCGTCCGGGTCTTTATCAATAGCAAAGGAATAACAAGAGGCCAGGTGCAGGTATAAGAAACCGCGTAAAGCCAATGCTTGTCCTTTAATTCGGTTTCTGTCGGCTTGCGTGCCTTCGGCAGCATCAATATTGTCTAATACGCCATTGCAGTCGTTGATTACACGGTATGCTAAAAGCCAGCTCAAGGTGTTTGTGCCTCCTTTTCCATAAATTGCAGAAAACTCATTATGTGTCCTAAAGCCATATTTGCTATTTAACACTACATCAGAACCCATTGCGTCATTTGCACGTAGCATTGCTCCATAGCCGGGGTTGGCGTAAGAATTGAAAGTTTCCATCAGGTAGTTCCAGCCACCATTAAGTACTTTTTCGGCATCTCCTGTTTTACCGAAAACAGAACCGGCATCTACATAAGTCGTAGGAATTGTATCCAAATCGCAGGAAGTGAGCATTGTACTTCCCAGTGCGAATGAAAATATATATTTTAAAATAGTTTTCATATTCTTCTTTCTGTATTAAAGTTTCACATTGATACCGAATGAAATAGTTTTCATTGCCGGATAACGATAGTAAGTAGAGCCTCCGAAAGTTTGCTCTGGGTCTAGACCTTGTTGTTTGGCTAATGTCAGCATATTTTCTGCTTGAAAAAATATGCTTGCATCTTTCAGCGTCAATGTATTCAGCAATGACTTCGGCAGATTGTAAGAGAATGTAATATTCTTCAAACGTAAGTATGAACGGTCAACTAAGAACCGGTTTGAAGAGTTTGTCCATGAACTTTTGGGAGAAGTAGTCAGACGCGGTACATCGGTATAGGGATTTTCAGGAGTCCAACGATCTAACATATCTACGCTCCAACCGGTGCCTGTAGGTCCTTGGCTCATCAATGAAACTTTATCCCCATTATAGATTTTACCACCAATGGAATAAGAGAATAAAAATGATAATGTAAAATCCTTGAATGAGAGATCTGATTGAAGACCGCCGGTCCAATCTGGTAGTGAATTGCCGCATTTTACTTTGTCGTCCGGGGTGGTTGATGAATAGTCTTCTGTGGTTATCTTTTCTCCGTTGGTATTGTAACGATACCACGTAGGATTACCATTTTCAGGATTGACACCAGCCCATTCTACTAAATAGAAGTCATATAACGATCCTCCTTTCACCCATTTCTTGTTGCCACTCCACATTTCTTCGGCAGGCAATGAGGTTATTTTGTTTTTATAGGTAGTAGCATTAAAAGAAAGTTTCCATTTCCAATCTTTAGTCATGATAGGATATCCTGAGATTTGGAATTCCCATCCATAATTCTTGATAGCACCAATATTTTCGTCCATACTTGAGAAGCCTGAAGATGGCACTAAGTCTTTAGAGAATAATAAATCTTTGGAACGACGTTCAAAATATTCTATTGTACCATTTAGACGATTGTTCCAGAAACCAAAATCCAAGCCGATATTAGTATTTAGATTGGTTTCCCATGATAAATTAGGAGTTGCCAGACGATAAGCGTGCAAACCGGATTCACCGAGGTTATTGCGTATGGAATAGAGCGCCTGATACGCATAATAACCTACCTGGTCATTACCTTGTGCTCCGTAGCTGGCACGCAATGACAAATTGGATAGCCAGTCTGATGTGTCCTTCATAAACTCTTCCTGCATGATTTTCCAAGATGCGCCGACTGACCAGAAAGTACCCCAACGATGATCCGGATGGAAACGGGAAGAACCGTCAGAACGGACAGAAGCCGATAAGAAGTATTTTTGATTGTACGAGTATTCAGCACTTCCAAAGAAACTTAACAGCTTGTATTGGTCACTGTTTCCGCCAAAATCACCTAAAGAGGAAGCTGCGTCGGGCTCATAAAATCCATCCATGATGACTTTGCTGCGGCTTCCGCCGAAATTGGAAGTGTTATATTCATAATACTCCTGACCGGCCATCACACGGATATCATGTACATCATTGAACGTGTGTTGATAATTAATGACATTATTAAAAGTCATGCCTGTAGTGCGGTAGTTGTATTTGCTTACGCTGCCACCACTGATAGAACCTGTACCGTAAGTAGGATTGGTGTAGTTATGATTTGTTTTGTTGTTATAGTCAATGTTCAAAGACATCTTGTAAGCAAGCCCTTTGATCGGAGTTATTTGGATAAAACCACGTAAAGAGGCAGCATCACGTTTTATCTCACTTTTATCGTGTGGCATGGAAGCCAGCAGATTATATTTTGCATACGAGTTCGGGCGATACTCACCATAATCGAACATACGTTCATTGTTTTCGTCCAACAGGTATGCTCCGGTTGCCAAATCGCGTTGATATACCGGATAGAAAGATGGTACCGAACGGGCAAACATGACCACATTGGAAATGGTAGAGTCATCTTGCTTGGGATAGTCTTGAACAGAATGAGTTCCTGATACGTTCAATCCGATCTGTAACCATTTGCGGATATCTGAAGTCACGTTGGCGCGAAGAGTATAGCGTTTGAAACCAGAGCAGATATAAGCACCTTGGTCATCCATGTAACCTGCTGAAACAAAGTACTTGGAGGTTTTGCTACCACCACTTACGCGTACATTTAAATCTGTATAGTGCGCATCTTGTGAAAGGGCGTCGTCCCAGCTGTCGTCCCATAATGGTTTGGCGCCTGCTACCAGTTTTCCGTCATGGCCGATTGGTTCAGGATAAGCACTGCCATAAGGATTGATGCCTAGATTGCCTGTAACATTGCTTGATGCCCATACAGCAGCTTCTTCGGCAGAGTAACCGTTGTCCATACGATAGTTACGCATGGCTTCCCAATATAATTCATAATATTGGTTTGTATTCAACTGGTCGTAGTCTGCCCGTGCACGGCTTGAAAAACCATATTTGGCAGATAATTCAACGGTGGGTGCGCTATCTTTATTTCCTTGTTTGGTGGTGATCATAATTACGCCGTTTGCTGCACGTGAGCCATACAATGCAGCGGAAGCTGCATCTTTCAATACAGTGATTGACGCAATATCTGAAGATGCTATGGAGGAAAGAGCACCATCGTAAGGAACACCATCAACCACATAGAGGGGATTGGTTGAAGCGTTTACAGAACCAACTCCACGAATCAGGATCGTTGCGTCTGATCCGGGTTGACCGCTGGAGGAAAAAGACTGTAAGCCAGCTACAGTTCCTTGCAGTGCTTTTGATACACTACTGACCTGTGCTTTTTCAATAGTACCGGCGGCAATATAGCTTGCAGACCCTGTAAATGTGGATTTTTTGGCAGTACCGTAAGGAACGGTTATCACTACCTCATCTACCATTTGGGCTGCTTCCTTTAATTCTACGTTAATCACTTTGCGTCTGTTTACCGGTATGGTTACTGTTTCATAACCTACAAAAGAGAAGATCAGGCTTTCGTTACCATTAACCTGAATCTGATAGCTGCCATCAATGGAAGTGATGGTACCGCGAGTTTGTCCTTTTACAGCTACTGTGACACCAGGCATCTCTTCGCCTCCTGCGGTGACTTTACCAGTTACTGTAATTTCCTGTGCATATGTAATCATGCAGAATAGCAAGCTACATAATAATGAAGAAAATCTGTTCATATAAACTTGGCTTTTATTAGGGGTTTGTACATTGCCATTTTTCAGGCATTATATATTGAACTCTCTTTCTAAAATTGTGATGCTACCTTTTTTATCATTATCATATTTCCTAATAGTGGTTTTATGGCCATCCAAACCTCATTAGGGTCTCTTTTTGCTTGTGTATTTTATAATTGTGATATTCAATAACAATCGCAAATATATGTATTTTGATTTAAATAGGATAATATATTTTAATATTTTTTTTCATGGTGAACCTGTTGAAAGTCAAAACTATACGGAATTTTATTAACGTAGTTAAAATAGGAATTGTCTTATTTAAATATTGGGCGGATAGATCAAATCTATTTGTTTATCGCATTCCTGTGTATTGATTTGTTTAATTTGATTTCAACAGTAAATCTACTTGAATATCAAAATGAATAAAAATATTTTTTAGACATATTTTATTGCTTGTTGTATGTTTATTCGTTTGTGGGCTATTCGTTTTTCAGTCGGAAAAGTATCGTTTGCAGAGAGGAGATATAGTAAATTAAGGTAAGATAGGAAGGATTTCGCCTAAAATGTCTATCTTTGCAATCCAATAACAAATAAGTGTACGTACATATTATGAATATAGAAGAAAAACTCACCACGTCCATTATCAGCGCTATCAAAACGTTGTACGGACAGGATGTACCCGGAAAAATGGTACAACTGCAAAAGACTAAGAAAGAGTTTGAAGGACATCTTACTTTGGTTGTTTTCCCTTTTCTGAAAATGTCTAAGAAGGGGCCTGAACAGACCGCACAGGAAATAGGCGGATACCTGAAAGAGCATGCTCCCGAATTGGTTTCAGCCTACAATGCAGTGAAGGGCTTTCTTAATTTGACAATTGCTTCGGATTGTTGGATTGAACTTTTGAATTCTATTCAGGCTGCTCCCGAATACGGTATTGAAAAGGCTACGGAAAACTCTCCGTTGGTGATGATTGAGTATTCTTCTCCCAATACAAACAAGCCGCTTCATCTGGGTCACGTCCGTAACAACCTGTTGGGAAATGCCTTGGCAAATGTCATGGCGGCAAATGGCAATAAGGTGGTCAAGACCAATATTGTGAATGACCGTGGTATCCATATCTGTAAGTCCATGCTGGCCTGGTTGAAATATGGTAACGGTGAAACACCTGAATCATCGGGTAAGAAGGGGGACCATTTGATTGGTGACTATTATGTAGCTTTTGACAAGCATTACAAGGCTGAGGTAAAGGAACTGACAGCTCAGTACCAGGCTGAAGGCTTGAATGAAGAAGAAGCTAAGGCTAAGGCAGAGGCAAACTCTCCTCTGATGCTGGAAGCTCGCGAGATGCTCCGTAAGTGGGAGGCGAATGACCCTGAGATCCGTGCCTTGTGGAAGAAGATGAATGACTGGGTATATGCCGGATTCGATGAAACGTATAAGATGATGGGAGTTAGTTTCGATAAAATTTATTATGAATCGAATACCTATCTGGAAGGTAAGGAGAAAGTGATGGAAGGACTGGAAAAAGGTTTCTTCTACCGGAAAGAGGATAACTCTGTATGGGCTGATTTGACTGCCGAAGGACTGGACCATAAGTTGCTTCTTCGCGGTGACGGTACTTCTGTTTATATGACCCAGGATATCGGTACTGCCAAATTACGTTTTCAGGATTACCCCATCAACAAGATGATTTATGTAGTGGGTAATGAACAAAACTATCATTTCCAGGTACTTTCTATCTTGCTCGACAAATTGGGTTTTGAATGGGGCAAAGGATTGGTTCATTTCTCATACGGTATGGTAGAGCTGCCCGAGGGCAAAATGAAAAGTCGTGAAGGTACAGTAGTGGATGCGGATGATTTGATGGAAGCAATGATTGAAACTGCTAAGGAAACTTCTGCTGAATTAGGTAAATTGGACGGTCTGACCCAAGAAGAAGCCGACAATATTGCCCGTATTGTTGGTTTGGGTGCTTTGAAATATTTTATCCTGAAGGTGGACGCACGTAAGAATATGACTTTCAACCCGAAAGAATCGATAGATTTCAATGGCAATACAGGACCTTTCATTCAGTATACGTATGCCCGTATCCAGTCTGTATTACGCAAAGCGGCTGAAGCAGGTATCGTTATTCCCGAAATCATTCCAGCAGGTTTGGAACTGAGCGCAAAAGAAGAAGGTTTGATTCAGATGCTGGCTGATTTTAAATCGGTTGTCAAGCAGGCAGGCTCAGACTATAATCCTTCCATTATAGCAAACTATGCATACGATTTGGTGAAAGAATACAACCAGTTCTATCATGATTTCAGTATTCTGCGTGAAGAAAACGAAGCGTTGAAAGTCTTCCGTCTGGCATTGAGTGCCAATGTGGGCAAGATTGTGAAGACAGCAATGGGCTTGCTGGGTATTGAAGTGCCTGAACGTATGTAAATGGCAAAGAAACAGAAATATTATGTAGTATGGAAAGGTGTCAATCCGGGAGTTTATGACTCCTGGACTGACTGCCAGCTACAGATAAAAGGTTATGATGGCGCACAATACAAGTCATTCGAGACCAAAGAGGAGGCGGAACACGCCTTGGCTTCTTCCGCTTTTCATTATATAGGCAAGAATGCTGTTAAAAAAGAAGATACTCCTAAACAACTTCCCGAGAACTTTGATATGAACTGCCTGGCTGTGGATGCCGCTTGCAGTGGAAATCCCGGACCGATGGAATATCGGGGCGTTTATTTGCTTACGGGACAGGAGGTTTTTCATTTCGGTCCTGTTTATGGAACGAATAATATTGGAGAGTTTCTTGCCATTGTCCATGCCTTGGCATTGATGAAGCAGAAGAATATCAGTATGCCTGTTTACTCGGACAGCCGTAATGCGTTGAGCTGGGTGAAACAGAAGAAATGTAAAACTAAACTAGAGCGGACTCCTCAGACGGAGAAACTTTTTCAAATGATAGAACGAGCCGAAATTTGGCTGAAAGAAAATAAATATACCACACCTTTATTGAAGTGGGAAACCGACCGATGGGGAGAGGTCCCGGCTGATTTCGGACGGAAATAATAAAGAACTGAAGATATGAAAAAGAGGATTGCTTATATCAGCTTGTACTTTTTTACGGTCTTACTGATATTTATTCTACAGAAACCATTATTCATGCTCTATAATGGTTCCATTGAAAAAGGATTCGGGTTTGCCGATTATATGCAGGTAATGATTCATGGCGCCAGTCTTGATGCCGCTACGGCGGGATATCTTACTGCATTTCCATTCTTGTTGGTACTGATAAGTATTTGGTTTAGGAAATTCCCTTTGAAAAAAATACTTTACGGGTATTATATTTTGGCTGCCGCGCTTATTTCTATCATTTTTGTGGTAGATATGGCATTATACACATTCTGGGGATTTAAACTGGACGCATCTGTTTTTCTTTATATCGATTCACCGAAGGAAGCTTTGGCGAGTGTTTCCGTCGGATTTATCTTGCTGAGGGTTCTTGCCATCTTGTTACTCATAGCCCTGAATAGTTGGGTCTTGCTGAAAATCACGCCTTCCGTTTTGACCGCCACCCGGAAACGGATAGCGGGAACTGCGGGAATGCTGTTATTAGGAGGTGTGCTTTTCATCATTATACGTGGTGGTGTAACGGAATCCACTTCTAATATAGGGCAAGTATATTTCAGCAACGAACCTTTCTTGAATCATTCGGCGGTCAATCCCGATTTCAGTTTGTTGTCTTCTATGGGCAAATCCCAGGATTTTGCATCAGAGTTCAATTTCTTTGATGAAGAGAAGCGGGCTGCATTGTTTGACGGACTTTATCCTACAACAGATGGGGATAGTATTATTCAAGTCCTGAATACCAAGCGTCCCAATATTCTTATTATTTTGATGGAAGGTTTTGGAGGTGCTTTTGTAGAACCTTTAGGCGGTCTTCCTGATGTGACACCCCATTTTAACCGTCTGTCAAAGGAAGGGATCTTTTTTACAAACTGTTATGCCAATAGTTTCCGTACCGACCGTGGAACAGTCTGTACTTTCAGCGGTTACCTTGGATTGCCTACGGCATCGGTAATGAAAATTCCTGCCAAGAGCCGTACGCTGCCTGCTATAGCTGAAGGATTGTCCAAGGCGGGTTATAAAACAGATTTCCTGTATGGAGGTGATATCAACTTTACCAATATGAAGAGTTATCTGCTGAGTACCGGTTATCAGCGTCTTACAGCCAATACAGATTTCTCATTGGCCGAACAGACCAGTAATGCCTGGGGAGTGAATGATGATATTACTTTTGAATATTTATATAATCAGTTAAGAAACCGGAAGGAAGAAGGGCCTTGGCATACTGCGTTTCTGACACTTAGCAGTCATGAACCTTTCGAAGTTCCTTATCACCGGCTGGAAGATAAAATTCCCAATGCCTTTGCTTATACAGATGAATGTCTGGGTAAGTTTGTTGACCGGTTGAAGCAGACTCCCGCATGGAAAGATCTTTTAGTTATCTGCCTTCCCGATCATGGTTTCTATTACCCGCGTGAGGGGTCTAATGCGATGCCTCGTTTTTATCATATTCCCTTGTTATGGTTAGGTGGAGCGGTAAAACAGCCTATGCAGGTGGACAAGATTATGAATCAGACCGATTTGGCAGCCACTTTGTTGGGGCAGCTTGGGTTGGAACATACTGCATTTACGTTTAGCCGTAATGTATTGGGAAGTGATTATAAGTATCCTTTTGCCTTTTATAGTTTCAATAATGGGTTCTCATTCAGAGACAGTACAGGGGTGACGGTGTTTGATAATAATTCCGGCAGTATTCTTTTTGATGAGCCTGAAGCTGACGAATCCCGTCTGGATAAGGGTAAGGCGATATTGCAAACCGTTTATGATGATTTAGGGAACAGATAGTAAAACTTGGACGCGGACTATATGAATCAGTATGGAATTCATATAGTCCGCGTCTCAATCGGTGCAGAATCTGCCGGATATAACTATTTCCGTTTCTCGTTGAACTTGTACATGATTACCGTATTGCGTAAGTCGCAACTTCTGTAATCTGTATGGAAGACCTCTTCCAGCTGATACTTTGCATTGTAATTCTTTAAAAACTCCTCTTGTGCATTTGCAGAAAGTATGACATACCCTTCTTGCGGATTTTCCAGTGTGAAATTCCGCATTTGGTTATTCATATAATAATTTGTACAATAAAACCGTATCATTCTGTCTGTATATGAATAAACGACTCCTTCAGGCACCTGTTTTCTGATATCCTCTGCCAGATGCTTATCGGATTTTACAGCTAGTATTGTTGGCTGATATACCCCGTCTAAAGCGACAAACAGGCAAAGAACACAACCGGTGATTCCATAGAGGAGTGACCCCGTACTACTTTTTTTGATAACCAGCCTTAATGTACAGATGGCAGCCACTACCGGCAATACTATAATCAGCCATTTGGAAATAGAAAAGGACGTGCTTTCCAAAGCTTGCATAAACGCTATGTTTTCGGCAGCATGACGTCCGTTGCCCCATATGCTGTCCGGTATCATCTGACAGCGTACAGCAAAAAACACCGCGGTGAGTAACAAACAGAGCGAGGCAAAGATATAAGCCGATATTTTGAACACTTTCGCCCCTTTTTGCATTAACGCCTCCAGATACTGGGCAATCAGTACAGCCATAAATGGATAGATAGGCAACAAATAGACGCTGCGTTTGCTTTTAGGAATACAATAGAAGACAAAAATAGCGATAATCACTATCCAGATAAACAGCTGTATGGGGGATTGTGAGCGAATGTTATCCCAAACCTTCCTGATGCGTCCGGTGAAAGAGTTTCCTGCGGGCAGCAGGTGCATTTCATTCCATTTCAGTCCGAATAGTGAGATAAGCAAGACCAATGTCCAAGGTGTCCACCCCCATATAATGGTCAGGAAGTTATACCATAAAGGGTTGTGATGCGACGGGTATGACATTTTGCCGACAAAGCGTCCGGTGTTTTCCTCCAGCATCAGGTCCATAAACGGCTGTCCTCCCTGTAGCCAGGCCGCATAAAACCAGATTCCCAATGGAATAAGGGAAAGCAGCCCGATTCCGAATAAGGAAAGGAAAGTCTTGCCGAATGAGCGTCCCCGTATCAGCTGGTAAATACCGATACACATACAGGGGAATATAGAACCCACAGGTCCTTTGGTCAGCGTGCCGCATGCCATCAGCACGACAGCCGTCCAAGGTATTCCCTTGCAGCCTTTTTCGTCCCAGCGAAATAGTAAGCAAAGTGAGATGACGATGAAGGAAACCTGTAGCATATCCAGCCTGCAAGCCACCGCCGCCCGGTGCACTTCGAATGAAGTGAGCAGTAAAAGGGAGGTAATGACTGCTGTCTTTGTATCCTTATAGCGGGCTACGAATCCGAAAAACACGAACTGCATAGCTAGAAAAGCGATAGCGGACGGCAGACGGGACGAGAATTCGCTCACCCCTCCGAAAATGGCGGAAATAGCTGCAATAGACCAATACAGGAAAGGAGGTTTATAGGCGATGTCTGTTCCGTAGTTCAAAGGCAATATCCAGTTGCCGCTTTCCAACATCGAGTATGCCACAATTGCTTCGCGCGGTTCCCCTTTAGAGTAAAAAATAGTTTCTCCCAAAAAGGGGATTATTACAAGTGTGCTTAGTAAGGCTATGAACCAAAATGCTTTTTTCTTGTCTGACATATATTTTTCGGTCTTTTATATTTACTGTCGCAAAAGTACGAATAATTCTTTAGTAATACCTAACTTTGCATTTTAAATCAATGAAAATGAATAAACTGAAACAGATACCCGAGTTCCTGCGATTTGTAATGGTAGGCCTTTTTGCTACAGGGCTGCACTATGGCATTTATTTTGTCTTGCAAAAATTCATTCAGGTCAATGTAGCCTATACCTTGGGATATGTGCTGAGTTTTGTTGCCAACTTTTATCTTACGGCTTATTTTACTTTCGGGCAGCCTCCTTCCTGGAAGAAAGCTTTTGGCTTCGGGGGGGCACATCTGACAAATTATCTGATACATATCGGATTGTTGAATCTCTTTCTGCGGTTGGGTTTTTCCCGTCCGTTGGCTCCCATCCCAGTGTTTCTCATTGCCATTCCGGTAAATTTTTTATTAGTGAGGTTTGTTTTCAAACAAAAGTAATATCTTTGAGGAGTCTTTATGATAGTGAAGAATGATATGAAGAAAGTGACTCTTTTGATTCCGGTATATAATGAGGAAGCGATGCTGCCCACTCTGTATCAACGTTTGATAGAGCTTGTCAACCGCAATGCCGTTTATGAGTGGGAAATCCTGTTTGTCAATGATGGCAGCAGCGACACTACGCTGGAATGCCTCCGCCGGCTGAGGCAGCAGGACAAGCGGGTGAATTATGTCAACCTTTCGCGTAACTTTGGTAAAGAGGTAGCCATGCTGGCGGGTTTTGATTACGCCACCGGCGATTGCTGCGTTGTGATGGATGCTGATTTGCAGGACCCTCCGGAACTGGTAGACCAGATGCTGGAATATTGGGAAGAAGGATATGATGACATTTATGCCAAACGGCGTACCCGTGGCGAGGAAAGCTGGTTGCGTCGTCAGTTCTCTCTGGCTTTTTATGGTATACTTCAGCGGATGAGCCGTATTGATATTTTGCCCAATGTGGGCGATTTCAGGCTTCTGGACCGTCGTTGTGTGCTCACGTTGCGTCGTCTGCGCGAATGCGAGCGTTATACAAAAGGATTGTTTTGCTGGATAGGCTATCAGAAGAAAAGCATTGAGTTTGATCGCGGAGACAGGCTGATGGGCCATTCCTCCTGGAACTTTCTCAAGCTGTTGAATCTGGCTGTCGAAGGGATAACCTCTTTCTCTATCGCCCCTTTGCGCATCGCCACGGTATGCGGAGTGCTCTGTTCAATCTCCAGTTTTATTTATGCCATTTATTTTCTGATAAAGACCGTGCTTTATGGTGATGAAACGGCCGGCTTCCCCACTTTGATCATTGTCATGCTCTTTTTAGGTGGCATCCAGCTTTTCTCTTTGGGAATTATAGGAGAGTACGTGGGGCGCATTTTCAAGGAAACCAAAGGCCGTCCTACCTACATAGCCTCTGATTATAACGAGGAGAAGTTGGGGTATGACCGTTAAGGAAGGCAAGGCGGTGAAACCCGTCCCACCTTATTGTCCGGTAGCTTTATTGACAGTCTTGTGCTCTTTTACCAGATACTCTGCACTCTGCAATGTGGAGAAACAGTATTTTTTCATCACGTAGAATGTACTGTCCTCCCCTGTTACAAGTTGCAAGGCGTTTCCTTGCTTCTTATGGGCGTTGTTCTGTTAACAAATTTATGCCGAAGTCGTTTTGGGTATAACTCATGTTCAGCAGTCCGAGTAAAGTCGGTGCCACATCAGTCTGGCCGCCCGGCTCTTGTCTGATTTCGGGCTTGATGCCTTTTCCGTAAATCATTAGTGGAACATGGTTGTAGGATTGTGGTATTTCACAGTCCGGACTTCCTACCAATTTCCCATGGTCACCCAGCAAAACAAAGATTGTATTTTCAAACCAAGGTTGTTTGCGTGCTTCTTGCATGAATTGCCGGATGGCCCAGTCCGCGTATTCCACAATCTGATCTTCAAGCTTTGTGCTGTGTGGTTTGAAATAGTCAGGTATCACATACGAGGGATGGTTGCTGATAGAAAGCAATACGGTAAAGAAAGGTTGTCTTTCTTCTGCTCTTTTGTTCAGAATGGGCAAGGCATATTGATATAGGAAATCGTCTTGTACACCAAAGCTGTTAACGACTTTATCCTTTGGGTAGTTTTCTTGTGCATATATTTCATCAAATCCGTTAGTGCGGAGAAAAGCGTTCATATTATCGTATTGTGATTCGTGCGTCATGAAGAACAGGTTCCGATAGCCATTATCCTTTAATACGGTGGGCAACCCCGAATAGACAGGTACCACTGCTCCTTTCATGGCATTCCGTTTCATGATGGCAGGGAAAGAGTAGAGGGTGGCATACATTCCGTGGTTGGTATGTATGCCCGCTGAATAAAAATGGTCAAAACTGAGAGATTCCAGATAAAGGCTGTCTAGGAAAGGAGTCAGTTTTTTGGTAGATCCGAAATGCTCCATCAAGTTGGCCGACATCGATTCCATGAAAATAAGAACAACATTCTTTTGTGTAGGGACGGCTGTGCATTTCACTTCACGTGCAATGGGGGAGATGCCTTCTATTCCTTTTCTTTGCAATATACTTTGCATATTGGTTATTGCCTCCTGTTCCGGCATCAGGTGAAGATAGCGGTTTTCCTTACGGTTATCATCCAGTGTGCTGGTAAGTAGATTAAAGACAGGATTAACCCCTAGCTGATTCAGGAATGGATCGGTGCAATAGTATGCTTGACTTACCCTGATGGGGTTATATCCCATGCGTCCCCGTATTCCGAATAGACAAAGTCCTATACAAACAGCACCGGCGGCGAATATACATAGGCGGTTTATCGGGCTGATGGAAGTAGATTTCGAATTGATGAGATGATAGAAATAAGAAGATAACCGTAGTACACTTCCTGACAGCAGAAGAATAGATATCAGTCCTAGAAAAATAGGGAAATAGAATGATGTCTCACCCAATACCATTCCGGCAGTAGTGGCTCCATATCCGAACCAATTGTAAATGGAAGAATTGATTGTCTTAAAAAAATAAGAGAAATAAGGGATGTTGGCTGCCGAAATAATGAACGACAGTGAATAAAATAGAATGAAAAAGATAGAGATAAATCTGAATACCCACTTGGAGTGATAGTTGCAGAGAGCGGTTATCCATAAAATGACTAATGGTAACAGCAATATGTAGCAAGCTATAACATTGTCAAACCATAGCCCTTTTATAAATGCAGTGGCTTGCATGAGAAAGTTGTTTTGTATATCGGGAGGAAACTGATAATCTATTGAGGTGAACAGGACAAGCCGGAACAGGAAGAAAAAAAGTAAAGCAACTATATGTATGATTAATAAGTAAAGTAAAGAAAGAGTAAACTGTTGGATAAGCTTAGCCTGATTCTTACATGCTGTTACAGATTGCTGCATGAGTGAACGGAGATATTTCATTTGTTTTAGTAAAGTTTGCATTTGTTTGAATCAATCCGGATGATTGACAACAAAGGTAAACAGAATTTTAGAAATATCAAAAGAGGGTATGCCAAAAGTAAAATTGACTGCCAATTTGTTCACTTTAGGGGCAGACATGTGAGTCCGCCCGAAAATATGGGCAAGCAGTTTCCGTTTCTTATCCTATTTCTCGGGAAGGAGTAAGGCGGTCTCTTTTCATAGTCAGAACAAAAGGACAGAATAGCCGTGCTATCCGGTTGAGGCGCTCCAGACGTCCGTCTTTCCGCGTTCCGTTTAATTTCTGCCGGAGGAGTTCCCATAATTGCAGTTTTACCCGGTCTGTTGTGCTTAGTTTGGCAATGCGGTTGTAAAGCATTCCCCTTCGTATGCACCGTTTGTATCTGCTCAGGTGGGTAAGGTGTTGTTCCATAATGCGTACTATCTCAATATCTTCGCTCTTACCCCCTCCGTTGTTTTCAGCTTTGACGGTAACTTTCTGGTTATGTTGTCTGAAGTAGTTCAGTACTTCATATCTTTCTATAATGTCTCCTTGCATTGCCATATAAAACCAGAACAGCCAGTCGCCGCTGTAGCGCATTTGCAGGCATTGTTCCATATTTTGGGCATTTACCATGCTTTTTCTGAAAATGGCCGAGCTTGCATTGGCTATATAGCTGCGCCAGTAAAGGTTATGTTCGGCATAAGTCTTCCCATTGAATACGGCGTATGGAGGTATGGCAGATTTCCATTTGTTCATGTCGTAACTCAGCACATTACCGTCTTTATCAATATACTTGGAACCGGCAAAGCATACGGCGGCTTGTTGGTATTTCTCCATTAAAGGAACTACTTTCTCTAAAAAAGTAAGCTCACACAAGTCATCGGCTTCGGCTATCCATATATATTTTCCTTTGGCTAATTGCATGCCTTTAAACCATTGTTTAAATGGATTTCCGGTGTTGTGTTCGTTTAATAGAATATGGCTCACTTTGGCATGGTCTTGATAGTCCGATAATACCTCTTCGCTACCGTCTGTTGAGGCATCATCAAGTAAAATCAGTTCGATATTCTGATAGGTCTGTTGCAGAATACTCTGAATTCGTAGATTGAGGTATCGTTTATAATTATAATTAGGTACCACTACACTGACCAAGGGAAGTGCATTCATGCTTTATTGTTAAGTTAGTTCTTGTTTTATTTCTACAAATGTAATGTTATACAGGTAAATAAACAAGTTGCTTCTTTGTTTTTTTTTTCAAAAAACAGGAATTTTGTTGAACTTTTAAAAAGAAACGATAATTAACATTTTAGTATGCAGTCTTTCTTGTACCTTTGCATTATACACTACATAGCATTTGCTGTATTAAACTAAAAATTAAATTAGACATTAGACTATTGTTTAAATTCAATTAGTATGAGAAAGAAAATTCTTTTTATTATTCCGTACATTCCTTATCCGCTGGATTCGGGCGGTAATCAAGCTTTCTTTAATATGGTGGAATATCTGCGTCATAAGATGGCCGTATCTGTATTGCTTTATCCTGAAACAGGGAGACGTATGCAAGATGTAGAGTCATTGAAGAAAATTTGGGATAATGTGGATTTCTTTATTTATACTCCTAAAACTAAAACTGTCAGATTACCCAAAATTAAACATCCTTTTTATTATAAATGGCTGCAAAAGATACATGCGTCTGTAACCCGTAAAATGAACCGGCAACAGATATGGACGGATGAAACGGGCGAAGTTGTGGATTTAGTACGGGGAAAGAGTACTTTGTTCAGCTCTTGTTTCCAGCCGCTAGACCAGGGGTATGTGGAGTATGTTTCTCAGGTGGCTCATTCAGGTTTTGATATTATTCAAGTAGAGTTTTATGAACTGTTGTCATTGGGATTCTTGTTGCCTGAAAATGTACAGACTATTTTTGTGCATCATGAACTCCGCTACATCCGTAATGAAAAGGAGATTACTTTGTTCAGGGAACAGACTGCCGGTGACAGGATGTTGTTTCATATAGCAAAGGATTTTGAGCGCAGTGCATTATTGAAATATAAAGATGTTATTGTTCTGACTGAAGTAGACCGTAAAATTATGGAGGACTTCATAGGACGGAAAGACCATATCTACACTTCTCCGGCTGTGGTGCAAGTGGGTGACAGGCTGGAACAGCCTTTTGTTCCGGTCCAAAGCGGACGCCTGACTTTTGTGGGAAGTGAGGATCATTTTCCCAATCTGGATGCCGTGGCATGGTTCTGTCACGAAGTGATTCCGCATCTGCGTAAACGTCATTTTTCGTTTACATTGCAAGTAATTGGTAAATGGCGTGGAGAGTGTATCAATCGTTTGCAGTCCGAATACCCGGAATTGAAGCTGGCAGGCTATGTGGAAGATCTGGGCTCTTTTTTAAAAGGCAGTGTTGCTGTTGTTCCAATACGTATCGGTAGTGGTATGCGTATGAAAATATTAGATGCTGTATTGTCAAAAGTTCCTTTTGTAACGACGGCAAAGGGTGTGGAAGGCATTGATTTTAAGGATGGTGAAGATTGCTTGATTGTTGATGACCCTGCCGGATTTGCAGAAGCTGTCATAGCCTTGTCAAGTAATCCGCAGTTGCAGAGACAGTTGGTTACCCATGCGGAAGACAGTTTGCGGCAAGTATATAACCCCGGACAGATGCAGGAAAGAAGGCTTGCCGTGTATGAACAAATATTAGGGGATAAAGTGGGGTAATCTTGGGTGATTATTTCTTTTTTGTTACCTTTGCGGCATTATATATAATTGATAATTATGCTGAAACAGTTCTTTAGTTTGTTGAAGCGGTATATTCTTCCATACCGCAAATATTTGACATGGGCATTGATACTGAACTTTCTGTCGCAATGGCTTAATGTGTTTTCGTTCATGGCGATTGTGCCAATTTTGAACATTCTGTTCAAAATTGATACCAAGTCTTATGAGTACATTCCTATGGATATTCATAATTTGGATAAGGATGTACTCATAAATAATGCCTATTACTTTGTGAGCAATTTTGTGGCGACAAATGGTGCGTTCTATACACTTGCCATGATGGGAGGAATACTTATCTTTATGACTATGTTGAAAACTGCCGGTTATTTTGCTTCTGCGGCTGTCATGGTACCTTTGCGTACAGGTATTGTCCGGGATATCCGTATTCAGGTTTATAATAAAGTGTTAAGTCTTCCTTTGAGTTTTTTCTCAGAAGAACGTAAAGGAGATATCATAGCCCGTATGAGTGCGGATGTTACGGTGGTGGAGAACTCGTTGACCAGTTCCATCGATATGCTTATCCGTAATCCTATCGCTCTTTTGGTTTGTTTTGTCACTCTGTTTTCGGTAAGTTGGCAAATGACGCTTTTTGTTATCTTTATTTTACCTCTGACAGGTTGGATAATGGGGGTTGTCAGCCGGAAGCTGAAAAGACAGTCCTCTACAGCACAGGCGCAATGGGGAGATATTATGTCCCAATTGGATGAAACATTAGGAGGTTTAAGGGTTATCAAAGCGTTTATAGCCGAAAGCAAAATGTCTGCCCGGTTCTCTAAAACAAACAATGACTTCCGCGATGCAATGAACGAGATGATTATCCGGCAAAGTTCAGCCCACCCCATGAGTGAGTTTTTAGGCACTTGTGTGATTGTGACCGTGCTGTTGTTTGGCGGTGCTTTAATCTTAAATACAAACTATGCTCCGATGGATGCGGCTACTTTCATATTTTATCTGATTATCCTTTATAGTATCATCAATCCTTTGAAAGAATTTTCAAGAGCATTTTATAATATTCCGCAGGGATTGGCCAGTATGGAGCGAATTGATATGATATTGAAAGCGGAAAATCATATCGTAGAGCCGGAGCAGCCTTTGCCATTGGACGCTTTCACAGATAAGTTAGAGTTTAAAAATGTAAGTTTCAGCTATGTAGAAGGGCGTCCGGTCTTGAACCATATCAATCTGACTGTTCCTAAAGGAAAAACGATTGCACTGGTGGGTCAGTCCGGTTCCGGAAAGTCTACTTTAGTGGACTTGGTACCGCGTTATCACGATGTATCGGAGGGTGCATTGCTGATTGACGGCAAGAATGTGAAAGATGTATCCATCCACAGTTTACGTTCTCTGATTGGTAATGTAAATCAGGAAGCTATTCTGTTTAATGACACCTTCTATAACAATATTACTTTTGGTGTAGAGAATGCCACTATGGAGCAAGTAATAGAAGCTGCCAAGATAGCGAATGCACATGATTTCATTATGGAAACGGAAAAAGGATATGACACGATGATTGGTGATCGTGGAGGGCGTTTGTCCGGTGGTCAGCGTCAGCGTGTCAGTATAGCCCGTGCAATTTTGAAAAATCCTCCTATCCTTATATTAGATGAGGCTACTTCGGCTCTTGACACAGAGTCCGAGCGTTTGGTTCAGGAAGCGTTGGAGCGTTTGATGAAATCGCGTACTACTATCGCTATCGCACATAGATTGAGTACCATTAAGAATGCCGATGAAATTTGTGTACTTTATGAAGGCGACATTGTAGAAAGAGGAACTCACGATGAACTGATAGCCTTGAATGGATATTACAAGAAGTTGAACGATATGCAGTCTTTGTAAAGTGGAGCAAATAAAGAAATTGGCAATTGTTATTCCCGCCTACAAGGGGCGTTTCCTTAAGGAAACGCTCGACTCAATTGCAGTTCAGGCCCATAAAGATGAGTTCGTGTTATATATAGGTGATGATGCAAGTCCTGAAAGATTGGATAAGATTGTGGAATCTTATCAGAATAAGGTAAATCTGGTGTATCATCGCTTTAGCGAAAATATGGGGGGCAAAGATTTGGTGGCCCATTGGGAGAGGTGTATCCAGCTGTCTGCAGAGCCGTTTATCTGGCTTTTCTCGGATGATGATTTGATGCCGGCTGATGGTGTGGAACGTGTCATGGAGGCTTTGTCGCGCCCACACCATCAGCGAGGATATTTCTTTCGTTTTCCATTAGCTGTCATTGATGGTGAAAACAAGCGGATACGTGCCAATCGTCCTTTGGAAGAAGGAAGTGTGTCTTGTTACCGGCTGCTGCTAGATAAGTTACAGGGAAAGATAGATTCGGCTGCCGTAGAGTACGTGTTCAGTCGGGAGATATGGCAGTCGGCAGGTGGTTTTGTTCATTTTCCTATGGCTTGGTGTTCGGATGATGCTACGTGGGCTGCTTTTGCCCGTCATGCGGGGGGTGTTATTTCTTTGCCGGGGCAGCCTGTATGTTGGAGGAATGTTGAAGGTGCAAACATCAGTAACTCTGCCGGTCATGACAAAGATAAATTGCACGCTACTATTCTTTTCTTGAGATGGATGAGGAATATGTTTTCCGATTATGTGGATGATCCGGAGCTGATTAGTGCATTGCAATGCTATATCCATACCATCCTTCGTATTTCATTGCATAAACATTATAATATATGTGGTTTGTGGGGGGTATCTATGGCTTTGGGAAGATTTAATAAAAGGGCGGCCTTTACTACGTTTTTCAGGAATTTTAGGTTGTTCTCTTAATTTCATTTATGCAGCCGCTTGCGATTTCTCAAGAGTGCCTGTATTTTCATAAAAAGTTTGGGTGCATATATGCTCTCACTTCATATTTCTGTCCTGTATGTATAGTCAGATGTATATCTTCCTGTCATATATTGTTTCACTTTTTTAAAGAAGGACATTGGGGAGTTTTTTCATCCGTAAGGAATTGTGTGGTTTTAAAATCAGATTCATCCTTAAAATATCTTATCCGCATCCCTAAACATTTCTTGCTGTATGGTTAAGGGTTTTCTTCCTGTTTGTTCTATCTCCGCAAGCCTTTGGAGTTAACTCCATAGTCTTGGGAGATAACTCCAAAGCTTATGGAGATAACTCCAAAGGCTATGGAGATAGAATAGATGCATATAAAAAGGTTTAATCTGGAGATAGAAAAAGCTTATGCAATAGGGCTGACTGCTATACACATCCATTCATTCCCTTATTTATTGGAAGAATTTATAGATAGCCTGTATTATTGATTGTCTTATTTTGAAGGAAAGATAATGAATTCTTTTAAACGTTTTGATCTTTTTCACCGTTGCCATGCCTTCGTTATCCGTCATTCTGTGAAAGTACACACTCTTTATTGCACTTTTGCAAGGAAAAAGTCTGAAAATGCCATACTTTATATCAAGTCGGAGCAGCTTACAGGAAAGAATATATAACTGACAGTAAGTAGGTTATGAGAAATTCTGTTTTAAAATGTAGTGAGGGCATGAGGGTATAAGTGAGAGCAATTTTTTTTATCATCACTACATAAATATCTTATAATTAACTTGTTATATATGTAGTGAGGGCATGAGGGTATAAATGTTCCGAACTTTCTAGTGAGCTGATATATTAAGAATACTTTCGGATGTTATCCAAAGAATAAAATGATACTTTAAGAACAAAGGTTCTCCCCTTGATTTTTCAGGTGAATCCTAAAGGAAGCCAGGATTTTTTGAAGGGGGGGGATAATGTTAAGACGGTATGAAATTTTATTTTGGATAGCGCTGATTATCTTGTAATTGCATATAAGAGAGCATGGAATTATTAGAATTTTGATTTGGTATGATAAAAATAAAAGTATTATTCATTGATCACTTCCATCCATTTCTTTATGATAATTTCGATGGAAAATTGCTTGCTACTTTCAATAGCGTTGGCAGACATTGATTTACGTAGCTTTTCATCTGTCATCAATAGCTTCATCTGTTTAATATATAGTGATATATCATCATTGGGGATAGCAAACCCATTGACTTTATCTGTTATTATGTCTGTCAATGAAGCAAAACTATGAAAAGCTAAAGGAACGCAACCATATTGTTGTGCCTCGGTTAATGTCAGCCCCCATCCTTCAAAAGATGAGGTCATCATAAAAATAGAAGCTTCATTATAATAAGGTTCCGGATTTTTTGTCCCTTCAAAAAAGACACGTTGTAAGCCATAATGTATGACTAGACTTTTGTACCAGCTTTCCATTTTCCCATGTCCTACTATTTTTAGCTTCCATTCCGATAGAGTATGGTCTGTTTCAATTTCCTTCCAAATCTTTAAAGCCAGAGAAATTCTTTTAGGTTCTTCTTCCAGTCTGGATACAATAAGTACTTCTTTCTTTTTGTGATTATAGTTGGCTAAATCATAGAAAGAGTGGAATGAAAGAGCATTATGGATTATTCTTATTTTACTATCATCTTTTAAATGAGAGTATTCTAGAAACGGCTTTTTGAAATGAGAAGATAATAAGATAACCTTATCGGCAAAATGATATGACTCTCTATATAAAATAGGTAGTTTTATTATTTTTCTTATCTTTTGATATGGAAAGGATAAAAATTTGCTGATGTTTTTCCTAATGTTCTTTCCTTCTTTTAGTTCTTTTTTAGGATTATCTAAGGTGATGAAATTAATTTCCGTGGCAGGACTTACGTGGAGTGCAAATATTAGCTTGCATTTTTTGTTTTGAGACTGGTTTAAAGCAAGTCTTAAACTCTTAGTTAACTTATGCTCTCCTTGATTAATAATGACGTCAATTTTATTTTGTTCTATAAATTGGATTAAATTATTGAGATTGTGATAAGAATTGATTTTAATTGTATTAACGAATTGCTGTTTAATAAAGGATTTGTCAATGTTGTATTTATAGGCAGAGTAACAGTTCACATTATAAAAAGTAGTTAATGCATTTGCAATATTAGCAGTAACTCTTTCAACACCTCCGTATTGTGGCGCAACTTCATTGGTAGTATAAAATAGTATATTCATTTGGGAACTTGTTTTAAATATAATTTTTGAATCTTGTAGACAACTCCCATCTGGTTTGAATTGAATTTCCGTGCAAATATTTTATTAGAGTTAATAAGCGTCTGATAATCATGGTCTTGCCATATATAGGGGCTGCCATGCTCCCAGTCAATTTCCCGCATACTACCGGTATTGGCATTGTTCGTACAATGCATTCTTTCTCGAAAAGGAGAGTTCCATAAAATAGTTTGAATGAATATTTCATCTGCGCAAAGTGTATATTTCATACGATTTAATACAATCTCTTTGTATTGTAATAGATACTTGACTGCGTTTTCGGTAATACTTATCCAATTTCCTCCTTTTTTGAATTCAAAAGTTTGTTTTCTGCGATAATGGCTTATTTTCTGTACTGCTAATATGAGGTTTCGGATTAATGCTGTAATTCCATGTAACAGATGTTCCTTATCTTTTAACCTTTTTGTAAAAAAATAGTATCGGAATACTTTGCGCTCCAAATCACGCTGATGAGCGGCATCCTGCCAAAAGCCTACAAATTCTTTACCGGCATTCTGCTGGAAAAAAGCATGAATGTAATCTTGGCTTTTTATGGGCAAATCCGTTCCGGATAATAAATGATAATAAGCATAGGGACCGTGTGATAAGGCCGTTTCAAAGAGAAGATATTCTACTTGTACTTGGCTGATATCACCCCAATATACTTTGATGGGATTTTCTATTAAATAAAAGCCGGCTTTCTGCATTTTGACTTTTTTTATTTGCTGAAACAGTTCTGTAGCCCGTTTGTCAATATGCAAATAAATGTCATTACGTTCATCGTCCAACATGGAAAGTAGTACCTCCAGTACCGGATATTCATTGTGGGCGATAATCAGAAATGCATGTTTCATTATATATCAGGTTTTAATCTTTTAAAGAAATTAGGAATCGTTACATCCGGAATAATGAATCCGTCTTTGCGAAGTGCTTCAAAATAAGCACTGCCGATAACACGTTCATATTCAGCCTCTAGTTTTCCTTCTTTATGTAACTGATAGAAGTAGCGCCAGTGGCGACCTCCGTGTCTGCCCTTGTGTTGCTCCAGTTGCTTGCCGCCATTTATCATCTTTTCCATAAACTGCTGCTTGCCGCGTATATTGTAATGATATACATGGATATGGCTGTCGGCAGAGTTTTGTGGGAACATGGTTACTTTATGGTTTCCCATTGAAATTTGCAGGTAACCGGCAGTCCGGTGAATGACTTTTTTGTTCTGACGCTCAAACAGCGAATAGAGTGACAAGTCATATTTTTCAGGTTCGGTTACTGCTTTTACAGTCTTATCCCATTGCCAAAAGGGTTTTTCTTCTTCAGGATAGACACTTCTCATTTCACAATTCAGCACATTGGCATTGGTGGCATATAATTCATCTTTCAAATTGCCGGTAGGGGCATACCATAATTCGTCGGCATCGGCATTGATAATCCAGTCGGCCTTATAAATGGTTTTGGCTTTCCAAATCATACGGTCTACCCAGTCCTTTTGTTCATAGTTGGTAGCCTTTTCTTCTATCACTTCTTTAATCCACCCTTTTTGTTTGTATTTACGGATAATGTCCGGAGTTGAGTCTGTGGAGTTATTATCAGTAATGATAAACCCGTCCACTCCCATCGCTTTATGGAACTGTAAATTCTCTTCCAGCATCCCTTCTTCGTTTTTTACCAGCAATGTCATGAATAATTTGACTTCTTTCGTTTGTTTAAAAGCCAAAGGAAATTCGGATATAACGTGCCCTATTTTGGATAGTAATAAATTGCTCATAAATAACCAATGATTATTGATTTCTACCTGTCATATTAGAGATAATTAATACTATTGTCAAAAGAATTTGTTTTATTCTGAACTCATTATAATAGATAACGTAATCCTTAGTTTTCTCATAATATTCTGATATTTAATTATATAACAAATTTACTCTTTTTCTGTAAATATAGTATATAAATGCTAGTTTATTATGAAACATTAACTGGTAAGAGCGTTGCCGTTTTTTAACTCATAATTCCAAGTTTTTCATGTATTCCGTCGCAATAGGCTTTCCATAATCGGGGTATATCTTTCCATTGATAGGCTTTTGCAAACGGACTGGTGAACAACGCGATGAAAATATATCCCATTACTCCGTTGAAGCCGCGAAGATATTTCACTGCTATGTTGCGTCCGTAGTGATGGTTTAAATAAGTTGAATTACGGATCTGGTAAAAGCGTTTCCACTTTTTCTTCTTGCTTCGCTCATTCCATGTGTCGTTGGAGAAGAATTTCTCTTTATCCATCAGGGCATCAGGTATATAGAGTATTTTGTACCCTGCCCGTATGGTGCGGAGACAGTAATCTGTATCATCACAGAAAATGAAAAGGTCTTTATTGGGAAGACCTATCTTCTCAACGACTTCACGGCGGATGAACGGACCTTCGAAAGCTGTTCCCGTAATTTCTGTCGGTGAGGTGATGTGCCGTCCTGCCAGTTTCTTGCTGTACATGGATACAAAAGGATTGCTCAGGTTGTATGCCTGGAAGTCATGGGTGAATATTTCTCCTTCGAGCAACCTGCGAGGGGCCAGTATGCCGATATCTTTCTTGCCGGTATACGGCAAGAGTTGTTCCAGACAGTCGGCCCGCGGAAATACATCGTCATCCATGCACCAAATCCAGTCGGCACCCGCCTGATAAGCGTATTGTATGCCTGTATAGAATCCTCCCGCACCGCCCACATTGGTCTGATTGATTACTGTCAGCCCTTCCTGTGCGGCAAGCCATTCCGTTGTACCGTCCGTGCTTCCGTTATTTACTATTACAATGGAAGATATCGGCTTGTTTTGTTGCAGACAACGAATATTTCTTTTCAGAAGTTCCATTCGGTTGTAGGTTACAACTACGGCTATAATGTTCATGATGCATTTAGTTTTTAGTAAAGGTTATCTATTTTTCCCGGCTGTACGCTTCTATAGGCTCTCATGAGCTCAAAGCATTTTTCCACATCAAAGTTCCGTGCCTTGGCGTATTCTTCTGCCATCCATCGGTGCATTTGTGGAGTTGCCGGCAGGCGTTCAAAGTTTTTGCAGCCGGTCTTCATATCTATGGGGCCGATGTACATCCGGTTCAAATCGACAATTTCTATTGTTATGCCATTGGGAGTTTTCTGAAACAGGATGTTGGCACGTCCGTAGTCTTTGTGGGCGTATCCGTGTTCGTGAAGACGGGCGGTCACTTTGCCTATGGCGCGGAATACTTCCTCGGCGTAGTCAAATTGCTGTGTGAACAGGTTGTCGTAAATGTAGGGGCAGGTGGAGAGGAGGCTGATATAATAACTTTTATCGAACAGCAGCCCTGAACGTATATTCATATATCCCACCGGTTGCGGAGTGCCTACACCTATTTTCAGCAGCATTTCTGCATGGTCGTAAGAGCGTTTTGCCTTGGATGGACGAAATATGCCATATACAAACCGGTTGATAAGGTGGGGGCTGTGAAAGGATTTGATAACATATTCTTTGCCATTGTATTCCATTTTCCGCAATTCATTGCGCCCTTGGTGAATAACAGTACCTTCATTCCTTTGGAAACGTTCGGGAATGGATACTATAAATTCTTCCAGATTTTTGAAATCAGGGTGAATCACTAAGGTGCGGGGATGAAACAAACGCTCTGTCTTGCTCATATCATTATAATAGTGTTAAATTTTGTCTAGTCCTTTGGTATATTTCAACCAGTAATATTTTAAAGGATTCTTGTATTTCAGTTGTTTCCACGGACGGCTGCTATGGGGCCTGTGCCATACGGGCAACGTGGTGAACAGGTAGTTTTGGAAACCTCGTTTCAGTGACTCGTGCGAGATGGTCACATCATACCAGTTCTTGCTTGGGTCTAATGTCTGAAAGTCAAATGCTTTCAGCAGTCCGGGGGTGAGTAGTGAACAGCAGAAGCTGCAATGCTTTTTTTCCGGGTACACTTGATTCTCGTGTCCCTTGGCGTGTAGGTAGGGGTAATTGATTACGCCTTTTTCATCGGTTGTCACAGCTGCTGCAATTCCGCATTGTTTCTGTTGCAATGCTCCATTGTATAGTGATTGCAATGTGTTTTTTTTGACAATAACATCCGATTCCACAATCAGTAATCCTGCATCTGCTTCGATGGCTTCTTTTTGTGCTGTTTGTAACACCAGTAGATAGTTGGGAGAGGGGTGGTCGGTCAGGTCTGATAAGTTGACCAGACGAAAATTCCATTGACGGGCGGCCTCTTCCAGCCGATGGGTATTTTCTTCCGTGCTGAAATCGTTATAGACAGTATAAGTGAAAGGAACCAAAATATCCGATTCCATGATTGCTTTTACGGTTTCAAGCGTGGAGTCAATCGAATCTTTTACGGGTGTTATGATATGAAGGCACTTCATTGGTTTGTTATCTATGTTGTTTGTCAATTTAGGAATATCATGCAAATTTAGCGGAAAACCTTGGGGAGTCCAAGGATTTCCTTTTATTTAAATGTCTTTTTGCATAAGGCGAGGGCGGCGGCTACGGTATCGTCCATGTCGGCGTATGCGTATTGTGCCAGACGGCCTCCGAATAAAACGTCTTTCCGCCCAGAGGCCAGTTTTTTATATTGGCTCATCATTTCGGTGTTCCGCTTGTCGTTTATCGGATAGTAAGGTTCTTTGCCCGGCGCGAAATCATCGGGATATTCATACGTGATTACAGTGGTGGGCTGTGTGCCGAATTCAAAGTGCTTGTGCTCAATGATTCGGGTATAGGGTACCTCACGTTCTGTATAATTGACTACTGCGTTGCCTTGGAAATCTTCTGTTTCCAGCTGTTTATGTTCAAAGCGCAGGCTTCTGTATTCCAGATGTCCGCATTGGTAATCGAAGAACTGGTCTATGCATCCGGTGAACAGGATATTGTCTGCCAATGCGTCCAGTTCATTGCGGTTGCTGAAATAATTGGTGTTGAGACGAACCTCGGTTCCTTCCAGTAACGCATCGATAAGGGCGTTGTATCCGCCTTTGGGGATTCCTTGGTAGCTGTCATTGAAATAGTTGTTGTCATAAATGAAACGGAAAGGAATACGTTTGATGATGAATGCCGGTAATTCTTTGGCGGAACGTCCCCATTGTTTCTCTGTATAACCTTTGATAAGGCGATGGTAAATGTCTTTTCCACATAGCTTTAATGCTTGCTCCTCCAGGTTGGCGGGGGTGGCGATATGGTCAAATTCTTTACGTTGCTCTTCTATCTTGGCCTTGGCTTCTGCCGGAGTCTTTACTCCCCACAGCTGATAAAAAGTGTTCATGTTGAAGGGAAGATTGTATAATTTCCCGTCAAAGTAAGCCAAAGGGGAGTTGGTGTATCGGTTGAATTCGACAAAGCTGTTTACATAGTCCCACACTTCTTTATTGTCGGTATGGAAGATATGTGCACCATATTTATGTACATGGATGCCCTCCATATCTTCACAGTAGATATTGCCTCCGCGATGATTGCGCTTGTCAATTACCAGGCAATGTTTACCTACTCGTTTTGCCTCGTGGGCAAAAACGGCGCCGAACAAACCGGCACCTACTATCAAATAATCATATTTTTCCATAATCACTTAGTTTCTTCCTGTTGTCTGCGCAGCCACTCTTCTTTGGTTCTTTTCCAGCGGTTATGGCTCCAGAGCCAATATTGGGGATGCGCTTTTATTGTTTGTTCCAATTCTCGGGTAAACAAATCGGTCAATTCAAAATCGGGTACTTGCCGGGGGGTGTCGCACAATGGTTTGAGCCGGCAGTGGTAGTATCCTCTTTTGACCCGTGTTACGTCAGCATAATAAATCAAGGCGTCCACTTGCTTGCCTATTTTCTCCGTACCGATGAAAACCGGTGTTTCTTGGTTTAGAAATTCAGTCCAGTGATGTATGCTGTTCCACTTGGGTGCTTGGTCCGAAATAAATCCGATAATTGCCTTTTGCTTTGTCCGTTTCAATTCAATGATGCGGCGCAAAGTCGTTTTCATGGGGATGCATTCGCCTCCGAACTGGTTGCGTAATCTTAGAAATAGTTTGTCGAAAGCCTGATTGTACAGTGGATGATAGATTTGTCCGCAGGATATGTCTTTGGAAATCCAATAAGGCAAGGATGCAATCCATTCCCAGTTGCAATAATGCCCTAAATAGATAAAACAGAAGTCTTTGTTCTTTTTGTTCATGCTTTCCACTATCTCGTCCAGTCCTTCAAAAGTCATTCTTCTCATCAGTTGTTTTTTTGAAATGGAGAATAACTTGAGCGTTTCTACTATATAGTCGCAAAAGAAAGAGTAAAATTGTTTCTCGATTTGGACAATCTCTTTTAAATCTTTCTCGGGGAATGAGTTCGATAAATTATTGCGTATGATTTTACGTCTGTAGCGGATGCAATAATAGAGCGGATAAAAAAGAAGATCGGATATGAAATATAAGAATCGCAAGGGTAGAAGCGAAAGCAAATACCACAAAAAGAAAACGGAATAATATATGAGATTTATTTGTTTCATTTAACTGATGACTTTGTTTATGTGTTCTATTACCATTTCGGGAGTTATGCCTTGCAGACAGGCATAATCTTTTCTATAACAGTGCTTTTCTCCGGATAAGGAACAAGGACGGCAGGGCAGGTCTATCTGTATTGTGTTTGCCGCAGACTGATTCCATCCTGCAAAGCCTGCACAGGGATGCGTTGCCCCCCAAATGGATACAACCGGGATGTTCACTAATGATGCAAGGTGCATATTGGCGGCATCCATTACCAGCATGACGTCCATATTGCTCATGAGGGCCAATTCCATATTTATGGTTAGTTTGCCGGCTGTTGAGATGACGTTGGGGAAATGTTGGGCCCATTCTTCCAATACTTTGATTTCTTTTTTCCCGCCTCCGAATAAGAAGATTTTTGTATGGTCGCGTGCAGATAGATGTTTGAGGATCTGCTCTTGCTTTGACAACGGATAGATTTTGCCTACATGTGTTGCAAAGGGAGCGATTCCAATCCATGTTTCTTGGTTCTTCTCACCGGTTAACGGAGCCAGGCTGGAAATATTGCCTTTATTCTTTCCGAAAAGGGAGAGGAAACTTAACCGGATGGGGTAACCTATCTGACTGAGCGTATGGGCACAGCGCTGAAAAAAGGAGTCTTGCTCTGTATATATTTTATGTTTCCGCCGTATCAGTTTTTGCAGTTCCCGCCTGTTCTGCTTGATGTGGGCTGCTTTTATGCCTGCCAGACGAAAACGCCAGCAAAGAAAACGGCTGCGGAATGTGGGCTGGAAAGCGGCTACGGCATCAAATTTTTCTTCTTTTAAATCATTGTACAGCCATCCCAGACCCATTAATCCGGCATGTTCTCCTCTGAAATCTGCCCCACGGAAAATAACATTGTCCGGCACATTCTCGAATAAGGGGGAGAATGTGTCTATGCTCAGCACCATGATTTGATGCTGGGCATATTGCGTAGCCAATGAGTGAATGACCGGGATTGCCATTGCCACATTATTGATGGATGAAAAGCAGATTACAAGAATCTTGGACATAACAGCTGTTTTATTGAATGTACAAATCTATGCAAAGTTTTCTAATCAGCCAATTATTATTCGGTAAAAGTGTCTACCTTTGTTCCCAAGCAAGTTTTTGAAAGATGAAAATAATTGTAGATAATAAAATACCTTATATACATGAAGCTGTCGAACAGATAGCCGATGAAGTGGTGTATTTGCCCGGTAGTGGTTTTACCGCCGGGGATGTACGGGATGCTGACGCATTGGTGATCCGTACCCGTACCCGTTGTAACCGTGAACTGCTGGAAGGAAGCAAGGTGAAATTCATTGCTACTGCGACCATCGGTTTTGATCATATTGATGTGGACTATTGTGATGAGGCGGGAATTGTATGGAAAAATTGTCCCGGTTGTAATGCCGGCAGTGTGGAGCAGTACCTGCATTCGGTATTATTATTGTTGAAACGCCGGAAGGGGGTGAGATTGGAAGAAAGCTGTCTGGGGATTGTTGGGGTAGGACATGTGGGAAGCCGTATCCAACGTATGGCGGAGGCATTGGGGATGCGGGTCTTGCTGAATGATCCTCCACGTGCGGACCGGGGGGAAACGGGATTTGTGGATTTGTCTGTACTGGCAAGGGAATGTGATATAATAACCTTTCATACTCCGCTGAACAGGAATGGGAAATATAAAACGTTCCATCTGGCGGATGCGGATTTCTTTGCCGGTTTGCAACGGAAACCTTTTATTGTGAATACTTCTCGTGGAGAAGTAATAGAGACATTGGCTTTGCTTGATGCGCTGAAGACAGGCCGGATACGTGATGCGGTTATTGATACGTGGGAAAATGAACCGGATATTCACCCGGATTTGTTGCAGAAAGTTTTTTTGGGAACCCCTCATATAGCAGGGTATTCAGCTGACGGAAAGTCGAATGCTACACGGATGGCATTGGAGGAGCTTTGTAACTTCTTCCATATACAGGCTGATTTTAAAATAGTACCGCCCGCTTTGCCGTATATGGATTATTCTTCTGATCCGGAAGAGGCTTTTCTACAGGTGTATGATCCGACTCGTGACAGTGATGCATTGAAACGGCATCCCGAAGAATTTGAACATTTGCGGGGGAATTATCCATTGAGGCGTGAAATTTCTTTTTTACCGTAGGGGTACATTTCAATGTACCCCTACGGTGGCCAGAACTTTTAGTCTGCTTTTGCTGTTTGCATCTCTTCTGCTACAATCTGTTCGCAATCTTCAATGCTGTATCCCGATGCGGGTTCGCTCCAATACCATAAGGCGGGAGCTTGTTGTAATGTATCCATAATCAATTATTTTTTAGATAGGTTATTCAATGTTATAGTTGTTTCCGAATGTTGGTTGCCGCCCAGAATACCTGTTCCTCCCTCCACATTGCTGTAAACCCGTAGAGGTTCGGCTAGTCCAATGTTACCCAAGCCTCCTTCTAACGTGCTTCCGGCAATTTTTTGTAAGGACAACAGGTATAAAAAGTAGGATTCGGAAAGGGAATAGATGGAAATGATTCTTTGTTCTGTTTCGTCTAACTCTGCCGTTGTCTCTTTTATTTGTAAAGTATAGGTTTGTCCGTTAATGCTTTGGTCGGTAAAGAGGGCTCCTCCTCTTTTTTCCAATCCGTTGAATGCCATACTTTCGTCCAATATGGCATCCTGTTCCTTGAATACAGGATCTATATAATCTATTTCTGTTTCGTAGTAACCGTAATAGCCCGTTTTTATTTGTGTGATTTTGGCCAGATAATAATTGTTCTTTTCCGGAAATTCATCAAACGTGACTTCATAGTATATTTCAAAATAGTCGGAAATTGTTCCTTGATAAACTCCGTTACCTTTTTTAATTGTATGACTGGCGTTTTTTATAGGTACTTTCTTTGGTATGATATCTTCTGCCGTTACCGTACCATATTCGGGGGTGGATGCAACAATTTTTATCCGGTCTCCTTCTGCCGGGATTGTATTTGAAAGGAATAAGGTATCCGGCTGGTCTGGGTTCCGGGGATTATTCAGTGTTTTCCATTGCATGGTTTCTATGTATTGATTGTTGATATAGAGCTCCACATGGGCGTGAGGGAGATTGACATAAGGCTTCTTGTCTGGATAGAACCAGGTCCGGGTGATGGAGGCCATTACCACTGTGTCGGGGGATACTACACTGTTTATTACTATTTTGGGCGTAGTGCGATATTCGTCCAAATCTATTTTTCGATAACAGGAGGTAAGGAACACTCCTAGAAGTAATGTATATAGCAGATGTTTCATAATCATTTAAAATTTATAAGTGTAAGAAACTGATGGTATAATGGGAACTATGCCCAGGGTATAGAAGCAGTCGTTATTATACCACCATCCTTTGCGTATGCTGACGGGTGCCATGTAGGAATAGACATTGTAGATGCTGATATTCCATATTCCCATCCGGTTCTTTTTCTTTGGCCGGTAAATATTGATGCCCAAGTCGAGTCTGTGATAGGCGGGAAGTTGGAAATTATTACGTTCCGTATAATAGTCTAATCCGCCTGGATCTATATAAGGAGGAACCAGGCTGCCTCCCGGAAACGGATGTTGGGGAGAAACGGCCTGGTAGTTTTCGAAAGAAACCGTGAGCCGGTTACCGGTTGCGTAGGTCCAGCTTCCGGTCAACTCCAGTTTGGGCTTGATTTTCCAATTGGCTATTATATTGAATTTATGCCGGTTGTCGAATTTGGCAGGAAAACGCTTGCCTTTATTTATCTCAGTGAACTGTCTGTCATTCCAGCTTAGAGTATAGCCTGCCCATCCGGTTATTTTCCCTTTTTCTTTGCGGGCAATAAGTTCTACGCCGTAAGAACGTCCTTTTCCTTGAGTCAGTTTGTCTTCCCAGCTGGTGGAAGGAGGGAGAAACTGGTAGTTGTCTTTATAGTCCATCAGATGTTTCATCCATTTATAATATCCTTCTATGGAGAAAGAGTAGATTTTGTTGCCGGTGGTGTAATAAGCTCCTACAGCCAGTTGGTCGCTCTGCATCGGTTTCAGCTTGCGGCTGACCGGTATCCATGTGTCTGTGGGCAGGTTGATGTAGCTTTCATTGACTTGATGTACATATTGGCTCATCCGGGTATAAGAGGCTTTGAGGCTGAGTTGCGGATTGATCAGGAAACGACTGGAAAAACGGGGTTCCAGGGAAGTGTACGTTTTCCCGTCAATGGTGTATAGTCCGAGGTGAACCCCGGCGTTTAAACGTATTCTTTTGTTCATTTTCCAGTCTTCTTCCATATATATGCCTAATTCATGTGCAGGTAGGGCAGTGTCGTTGTTTTGTCTGGTCTGGGTGGTCATGCCATTGGAAAAATGCGATTTTTCGTCTACGGGATGAAAACGGTGGTAAATATAATGAGTGCCGAAATGCAACTGGTGGGAAGCATTGGGGCGGAAATCGAAATTGGCTCGTATGCTGAGGTCGTCAATGCGGTTCCGGGTTGAACTTTCCTGTGATACGTAGTTGGCTTCTGTTCCTTGGTAGTAGTCTCCTTTCAAGGTGGAAGAGTAGTGGGTAAAGGCGGCATTCACATTACCGAAGAGTTGGTTGTTGAATACGTATGACCAGCCGGTAAATGCCATGATGTTTCCCCATCGCAGTCTGCCGGTGTTTCTGCTTTCATATCCATTGTCACCTTCTCTTTTTTCTCCTCCCTTCAAAAAATCGTTTCCCCAGTAAAGACCGGCATATCCGCGGCTGCGGTCATTGAACTGGTGGTTGAGTTTAAAGTTCATGTCGGTAAAAGCGTATCGTGCCACTATTTGGGTTTCTCCTTTATTTCTGGTAGCGTTCCAGATGGCGATGGTTGGGGCCGAAAGCGCGTCAATCCATGAACGGCGTAATGCAAAGTTGAATGAGGTCCGGTCTTTGACCAACGGACCTTCCAGATTCAGGCTGCCTGAGGTCAGTCCCAGCATGGCGCTTCCGTGATATTCTTTCATGTTGCCATCCTTTGTATGGATATCGACTACGCTGGACAGTCTTCCTCCGTAACGGGCGGGGAAGGCGGACTTAAAGAATTCTACATCCTTTACGGCTTCGGCGTTGAAGGAGGAAAACAGACCGCCCACATGGTTGATCTGGTATAACGGATTCCCTTCTATCATATAAAGATTGTCGTCTCCATTACCGCCCCGCACATACATTCCTGCTAATCCGGCTGTGCCTGCCGATACACCCGGCAAGGTCTGTAGGGTTTTTATAATATCAGCTTCTCCGAATAATACCGGGGTTTGTTGGATCAGGTCTTTGTTGAGACGGGTATGTCCCATATCGGATGTTTGGACTAATGGAGAAGAGGTATATTCTCCGGTCACTACCACTTCGGCTAATTGCTGGTGGCTGTTCAGCAGAACCGGAAGCAGCGTGTCTTGTTCCAATTGTGTGAATGAACGGTGGAAACTGTCATAACCTACATAGGAGATGTTCAGGTATACATCGTTTCCGGCTTCCAGAGTCAGACTGAAAAAGCCGTCGGCGTTGCTGGTTGTTCCTTGATGGCTTTTGGCATCATAGATGGAGGCGCCTATAAGGGACTCTGAGGAGGATTTGTCTCGTATGAAGCCGCTGATTACAATGTTTTTCTGTTTTTTCTTGAGGATGATGTATTTGCCTGATTGTATATATTCTACGGGCAGTTTTTGAAACAGAATGCGCAAACAGTGGGATAACGGCTGGGCGGTTATTGTTATATCTATCGGTAACAGATGTTTTGTTAAGGAGGACTCATACGAAAAGGTTACACCTGTCTGCCGGGTGATTTCTGCCAAAACTTTACGGATGGGGGTTTGTTTCATATCTAATGTTACGAGGGGCTCATCATGTTCTGTTCCTTTTGCCTCAATACAAATGTGCATGAGGCAAAGGAGCAGAAGAAAAGAAAATTTAGAATGGAATTGCATCATTGGGTTATGTCTAGTTTCGTATCTAGTGTTTGGTTTATGATTTCAATTATGTCTTCTATCGGAGTATTGTCAAAGGTCGTGGTCAGATAGTACTCTTTTTGTGGAATTCCGCCGATATGGACCTTATAGACTTCTTCTAATTCTTTTACTACCTTTTTCAAGGGGGCTTCATTATAAACAAACACGTGGGTCTTCCATGCAAAAGTGTTGGGGTCACTTTGTTTGTTTATTTGCATTTGTCCTTTTTGGTTAATGAAGGCATACATGCCTTTTGTCAGGATAGCCTCTTTTTGTTCTTTGTTATAAAAACGGACTTTTCCAGACTCTACGGTTGCCGAAGTCTGATTTGCATTTGCCGTTACTTGGAATTGTGTACCTAGTACTTGTATGTTTGCCAGTTCGGTCTGTACCCTGAAAGGACATTGTTCTTGATGTGTGACTGAAAAATATGCTTTTCCATTTAAAGTGACGTTCCTGTTTTTTTTGCCGTATGCCAAGCGGTCATACTGTAAGGCCGAATTCTCTGCCAGCGTAATATGGCTGTTATCCGGAAGCGTGACTTCTTTGACAGCGTGTGCGGATGAGGCAATGACAATCCAGTCTTGCCTGTCGTATATCCACCACCAACTGAATCCGGCTATCAGGAAAGTGACAGCAGCGATAGTTATCAGTCTATATAATAAGATAGAGTTATTTCTTTGTTTGCCGATACCTAGTTTTTGCCAGGCTTGTGTTGTGTCCAGCCTGTTTTCCCGATAGAACCGGGCTACAAAACGAATATCTTTCTCTTCTTTCTCCATGCGATCTTCTTTCTTTTTATTGTTAAGACAGGGAAAAGACAAAATCCCCCTATTCGCTTGCCGATTTTTTTATCCGAAGAAAAAAGTATATATTTTAATGGCTGTTTCTCGTAATGTTTTCAGTGCCTTACTGATTTGATGTTCGACAGTTTTTATAGAAATACCCAGTTCGGTGGCAATTTCCTGATAAGTAAGGCCGTCACGTTTGGAAAGCAGAAAGATCTTTTTCCGTTCGGTAGGAAGGTGGTCGATGGCTGTCCATAAACGCGCGTCACGTTCTGACCGGATGATGCGTTCTTCTTCTGTTAAATCTTCCAAGTCTGTCAGTTCGGTTGTTTCACAGTGTGTTTGTCGGTTGGTTATCAGTGTGAGTGAGCGGTTACGTACAGTTTGGTACATATAAGCTTTCAGGTTTTGAATAGATGTGCCTCCGACAAGCTTCTCCCATACATCAGAGAAGGCTTGTTGGACGATGTCTTCTGCGTCATCCAGATTTTCAGTATAGCGCAGGGCATACATATTCAGCGGACGGTAAAGACAGCGAAATTGGTATTCAAATTCCTTGGGTGATAATTGCATCCTGTGTTTTATTCTTTTTTGGAAGGCAAACTTACGGCTTTTCTTTTATTTGCCAAGCAACAAGAGATGAAAAAGTCTTTAATTTCATTTAGTAATGATAACAATTCGGGTGCGGGAGGTTATTGTATCGGCTTTTCGGAGGTAGTCATAAAATAGGGCAAACCTCACGGTCTGCCCTATCCGAAACTTTAATATGGAATACCTATTGAAACAAAAATCACAGTCTTTACCTTAAAATATTGCCTTTAAAAGTTTCCTTTATCAGCATTATCCCACCAAAGATGTGTACCGCCTTTGTCGCCGGAAATACCGAATTTGCTGGAATTTTCTTCGTCCAGAAGCTTGATTCCGCCTTCTACTCCCTTAGCGTTGGCATCATAAGCCTGGCTGCTATAAATTACGCGGCGCACACCTTCTTCTGTGTTTACGGCTCCATTACTTTCATTGACGAATGCAGGGAAGAAGCGTGGATAGCCGGTGCGGCGTTGTTCTGCCCAGCCTTCGGTGGATAGAGGGAATAGGGCGAGCCATTTTTGGGTGATGATTCTTTCCAGCTTTTCTTCGTTGCTTGCGCTCTCATCCCATTTTACACTTAATTTATTTACAGCCGGAGTGCTTAATTCGGCTTTGATGGGATCTGTATAGTCTATTTGGGTGCTTGTTCCGTTGATGTAGGCATCTACTGCTCCTTCCGGATATTCTTTGATTCCGGCATAAGCCCCCCGATAAGCTAATTCATTAGTCATGGAAACACGGATTCCATTTTCATATAGGTTCTTTACACTTTCACTGCCAATATCCCATCTTAATTTTGCTTCAGCCAGTAGGAAATAGGCTTCCGCTGCTTTCATGATGGGCAGTGGCATGGAATAAGAGGAACCGTTGTTTCCTTGAATCCAACCGGAGAAGTTACCCCAACTGTTTGGTTTGGCAGGCAGGCCACTGGCAAAACGGATACCCAGGTATTGACTATTGGCAGCTACTGTGGTAGTACCGGCTTCGTTTTTGATATCTCCGGTATTCAGGGTCATATATAACGGTTGGCGCGGATCTTTGGTTCCACTCATAATAGTTACCAGATTGGCATTGAATCCACAATCACCCCAATTGAACATCAGCCACATTTCATTCTCAAGACTTTTATCGATCAGAATATCCTTGTTGACTGTTGCCAAAGTGTTTTGGGCAGCCTCGGTAGCGATTGCCTTAAGGTTCATTCCGGCGTTGCCGGCTTCGGTTTCCCGTTTGGACAGGCGTAACGCCATGCGTAGTTTCATCGTATTGGCTATTTTTACCCATAGGTCTTTGTCGCCGTTGCACCAACAGTCAAAGGATTTCAATTTGGCTATTTCATCTGCTCCCATGGCACTGATGTCAGTAATGGCTGTACTCAGATCTTCAAGCATGGCTTTATACAGGTCTTTCTGGCTGTCGAACTCGAAATACACTTCGTTTTCTCCCGATAGGATGGAGCTGTAAGGTATCGGTCCGTAGGCATCTGTGGTCATCAATGTTCCGTAAGCCTGTACGATACGCATCACGCCTGACAGGCCTCTTTCACCACTGGCGTCACATTGTGCGATGATGCGGCGGGTGTTATTGAAAATATGGAGATAATAGTTTTCGTACATACCACCGCTATGTCCCCGGTTCTCTCCCATATCACCGTTGGTGAAGTTACCGTTGGGAGTCATAAAATAACCTCCATAAAGGTCAATAGTCAGGTTGGTCCAAAACTGGAACATATTTTGCTGAGGAGGATAACAGTAGGTCATCGGTTCGGTACATTGTGCGGCAAAAGGAAGGTCTGCCGGATCTACCTGTATGTTACTGGTATTCAATTTCTCGAAGTCGTCTGTACAGGAAGAAAAGATGTTTCCTGTAGTCATGGGGATTGCCATTAAGAAGGCGTATGTTAATATCTTATTCCGTTTCATAGTTTCAAGCATTAGAAGTTAAGTTTTAAATTAAGACCAAAGCTGCGTGAGGTAGGCAGTGCAAACATATCTACACCTTGTATTCCATTACCTGTACCTGCCGATACATCCGGATCCATCGGGGCGTCTTTATGGAAGAAAAACAGGTTGCGGCCGATGATGGCTGCTGTCAGGTTCTTGCCTGCACCCAGCAAGTTACGGAAGGTATAACCGAAAGTCACTTCACGAAGACGTATATTGGTAGCATCATAAACATAGTTTTCCACAGCGTATGGACTGTTGAAGTTGTTGTTACCGGTGGTACGATAGTACTTGTCGGCATCAAATTTTACTCCGTCCACTGTAATACCGCCGGCATCACGGGCTTCACCTGAACGTTTCGATACGCCCCATCCGTCCAAGGCGGCTTCGGTCATACTAATCACTTTTCCACCGAATTTAGCATCAATTAGGAACGATAGTGAGAAGTCTTTGTAGCGGAATGTGTTTGTCCATCCCATATTTACTTTGGCATTCATATTGCCTGCGTATTCCAGTTCGTCCATAGAATCACCACTTACGATAGGCTCTCCTTTTTCGTTTTGCAAGGGTTTGCCGTTTTCATCACGCATCAGATGACGTACATACAGATCTCCGTAGTGGCCGCCTTCTTTCAATATAACTTTTGCACCTCCGAAATCGGTCAATGTCAGTCCGTTGGGAAGGTCATCTACCAATTCTTTGATTTTATTATCATTATAAGAGAAGTTCAGGTTGGTACTCCAGCTGAAGTTGTCAGTGAACTGCTCGTACCATCCGATATTGAATTCAAAGCCTTTGTTTTCTACATTACCGGCGTTTACATAACGGTTTCTCAAGCCTGATTCGTAAGGAGCCGCAACGGAGAAGAACTGATTTTTAGTGTTGGTTTTATAATAAGTCAGGTTGATATTCAGTCGGTTCTGTAAGAATGTACCGTCAAAACCAATTTCTAAAGAATGGGTTTTTTCCGGCTTCAATGTTCTGAATGGAGCTTTGTCGGGGGGAGTGATGGCACCTTGAGAACCTAGAGAATAGAGCAGATTACTCATGAATACAGGTACGTCATTACCTACGATAGAATAGCTTGCACGGAATTTGAACAAATCAATGTTCTTACCCATATCTACAAATTTGTTCAGCAGGACACTACCTCCAAAAGAGGGATAAAAGAATGAACAGCTTTCTGTGAAAGCCAATGCCGAAGACCAGTCATTACGTGCTGATATATCAAGGAATATGCCTTCACGGTAACCGAGTTGTGCGGTGGCGAATACTGAGTTCAGCCGTTTTTGGGTCATCCAGTTGTCATCTTTGCCTACGGTGGACATATTGCCATAATAGTTGTTCGGAGTAAAGATGTTCGGATAAAAAATGTTTCCGGAACCGGGCTGTGAGAACTGGGAACCCTCGCCCCATAGGTCTACATGAGAGGTTTTGGTTTTTGTAAAACTGGAACCTGCGGTAGCGGATAGAGAAAAATCATTGAATGTATGGTTGTAGCTTACTAAAACATCGCCATAAAGTTGGTCGCTGAAATAGCGGTTGTCTTTCATGCGTCCCATCGGATAAAGGTTTCCTACGCTGGATGCGTAAGCATTGTGTACCCAGTGTTCTTCTCCTCTTTCGTAACGCATACGTCCTTGGATATTCAGATCCGGAGTAATGTTCCATTTGATGCTTCCGCCGAATTCATAGCGGTTACGGTCGGTGATAGGGGTCTGTCTGTTCAACATCCAATATGGATTACCGAATTGCTGTTGTTGTGTATTTGTCCAGTTTTGGACATAGCAGCCTCTTGCGGGATCATATACCTCGAAGTTCTCTTTATAGCCATTCCAGTCTTCTCCTCTAGGGAAGAGATAAACACCGGTCAGCGGATTCCATAAGTAACCGGCAGCTGCCTGATTGGTGATGTGCTGGTTGGTAAACTTGGCCGTGAAATCAATATGAATGTCTTTCAGAATATTGAAACCTACTTTTGAATTCAAATTGTGGCTTCGGTAGTCATTCTGGGGAGTGATGCCTTGTGAATAGACATTGGCATAGGAAAAATAAGATTGGATATTTTCATTGCCTCCGCTTAAGGAGATGGAGTTATTCGTTGTAAATCCGGTACGGAAGAATTTTTTTGCATAGTTTGGAGCTTTGCTGCTTAGTTTCTCACCCCAGCTGAAAGTACCGTTGTCGCTCATTCCATAAGTAGTCTGGAATTCGGGTAGCACCATTGGGCTCTCCATCGTGGTGTTGCTGGATACATTAACGGAAACTTTACCCGACTGTGCTGATTTGGTGGTAATCATAATGGCGCCATTGGCTGCTACCGCACCATAAAGCGCTGCTGCCGATGCACCTTTCAGCAAAGTGATTTGGGCGATGTCGTCCGGATTGATTGTAGACATGGCGTCACCACCGTCTCGCTGGCCTCCGTAGTTGCTGTCTACTTGTGAGTTGGTGATATTCATCATGACAGGAACTCCGTCTACTACTACTAACGGTTGGTTGTTACCGCTGATGGACTTATTGCCACGGAACAGAATCTTGGAAGAACCGCCGGCTCCGGTTGAGTTCGGTGTGATCATCATACCGGCACTTTTACCTTGCAGGGAGTTAATCATATTGACGCTCTTGATGTCATTAACGTCTTTACCTCCTACTGTTTGCGCAGAATAGGTCAGTGTTTCGGATTGGCGTTTAATACCCATTGCCGTTACTACGACTTCACCCAGTGTTTCTGTATCCGATGCCATTTTTACGTTGATTACTGTACGTCCGTTTACAGGTTCCTCTATGGTTTTCATACTTAAATAGGAGAATACCAGAATGTCTTTGTCACCGGCTTGCAGGGTATACTTTCCGTCGAGGTCGGTCACTGTTCCGATAGTTGTACCTTTAATTAATACGTTTGCGCCGATCAGAGGTTCGTTAGCGTCTTTATCTATTACAGTACCGCTGACTGTATGCGTTTGTGCATACAATGCTGTTACAAACACTCCCAATAGGAATGTCAGGAAAAAAGTAAAAATTCGTCTCATAAGGTTAGATTTTGAGGTTCGTTCTTAATTAGATTTTTGTTTTCAGATTAAATAATAGGTTTGTTGATAATTGGGCATGTTTACCCAATGGGTTTGATTTGATAGTTTTTCGCATAGGCATTCAGTTTAAGGTTAACTTATCAAGGTTTATTTATTAAGGTTTCTGTTAATCTCTCTTTAAGTCGGTCAACATTATTAATACAAATATCATAACCGGGTTACTAAACAAAAACTTATATTTTTTGTATTTTATCTCATTCTTGTTTTCTTATTTTGAAATAAATACTTATGTTTGTGTAACCTTAAATTAAAAATGACCTATGAACCTTAATGATAACCGCTTAATTATTAAAACCTTGAAGTCGGGAGATCAAAAAGTATTTTCCCTGGTTTATGCTTCTTATTACAAGCCGCTATGTTTGTTTTGTTCCTCGTATGTTTCTCTTGAAGAGGCTGAAGAGATAGTGCAGGATTTGATGATGTATGTGTGGGAAAAACGTGAGTTGCTGGTAGAGGACTTGTCGCTGAAATCTTTCTTATTTACCAGTGTCAGGAACAGGGCATTGAATTCAATCACCCGTTCCCATATTACCCGTCAGGTATATGAAGAATATCAGAGCCAACAGTTGAAATCTCTGCCGGCATTGGATTCTTGTTATGGCACGGAGTTGTTTAATACCTATATGGAAGCCCTTCATTCTCTTCCTAAAGAACTGCAAAGAGTATATGTTATGAGTCGGTATAAACAACTGACCCATAAAGAAATTGCTGACAAGCTGGAGGTGTCGGTGCAGACTGTCAATTATCGGATAGGCAAAGCTCTTCAGTTTTTTCGTATTAGATTGAAAGATTTTTGCCTAGAATAGTCGCTTCAATCACCCGAGGGAAATATTCGTATTCCAACTGGTGCACCCGTATTGCCAATGTATCTGGCGTGTCAGTGGGCAATACCGGACAGGTGGCTTGGAAAATGGTATTTCCTTCATCATATCGTTCATTTATATAATGGATGGTGATGCCGCTTTCCTTTTCATGGGAAGCTATGACAGCTTGGTGCACGCGGGAACCGTACATACCTTTACCACCGAACTTGGGAAGGAGGGCCGGATGAATATTTACTATTTTATTCGGATAATCATGCAAAATGGCATCAGGTACTTTCAAGAGGAAGCCTGCCAGTACAATAAAGTCAATATGATATTGGTGCAGTATTTCCAGTGCTTTCCCGTCGGCAAAGTCTTGGGCTGTGAGGATAAGTGACGGAACACTCAGTCTTTCAGCTCGCTTGAGTACACCGGCCTGTGCTTTGTTGACGATAACCAATGCTACTTCAGCTGTTCTTTTCTCTAAAAAATACCGAATAATTCTTTCAGCATTCGTGCCTTCTCCTGAAGCTAAAATTGCGATTTTCTTCATGATGTTCTCTATTTTGGTGCACATAAAACAAAAAAATGTGCAAAATTCTGCATTTATTTGCCTGAATATTTGCTCAGCCCAAGAAATATTTATTCCTTTGCAACCGCAAAGAAAATAAAATAATTCAATTTATTAACTAAAAAATTAAAGTTATGTCTGAAATTGCATCAAGAGTAAAAGCTATTATCGTTGATAAATTAGGTGTAGAAGAATCAGAAGTTACAACAGAAGCAAGCTTCACTAACGATCTGGGCGCAGATTCACTGGATACTGTAGAACTGATTATGGAATTCGAAAAAGAATTCGGTATTTCTATTCCTGATGATCAAGCTGAGAAAATTGGTACAGTAGGTGACGCCGTTTCTTATATCGAAGCTAACGCTAAGTAATTATCCTTATTTTATAATATGGAATTAAAAAGAGTAGTAGTAACAGGTCTTGGTGCTCTTACTCCTGTAGGTAACAATGTTGCAGAAACATGGGACAACCTGGTGAAGGGGGTAAGCGGGGCAGGACCTATTACTCATTTCGATGCGTCTAAATTCAAGACTCATTTTGCATGCGAAGTGAAAAATTTCAATGGAACTGATTACATTGACCGTAAAGAACTTCGCAAAATGGATCTGTATACACAGTATGCCATTGCAGCTGCTAAAGAAGCGGTGGAGGATTCTGGAATGGACCTCGAAAAAGAAGATTTGAATAGAATAGGTGTAATTTACGGTGTAGGTATCGGAGGTATTCATACTTTTGAAGAGGAAGTAGCTAATTATACACTGAATAAAGATACTGTCGGACCGAAATTCAACCCATTCTTCATCCCCAAAATGATAGCTGATATTGCATCGGGACAGATCTCTATCATGTATGGTTTCCACGGTCCTAACTTCACAACAACTTCTGCCTGTGCATCTTCATCAAATGCTATTGCCGATGCATTTAACTATATCCGTTTGGGTAAAGCAAATGTAATTGTGGCAGGTGGTGCGGAAGCTGCTATTTTTGAAGCTGGTTTGGGCGGTTTTAACGCTATGCATGCTTTGTCTACCCGTAATGATGATCCGGAACGTGCATCCCGCCCGTTTAGTGCAAGCCGTGATGGCTTTGTGATGGGTGAAGGCGCAGGCTGTCTGATTTTGGAAGAATTGGAACATGCAAAAGCACGTGGTGCCAAGATTTATGCGGAACTTGCCGGTGTAGGCGCTTCTGCCGACGCTTATCACTTGACAGCTTCTCATCCGGAAGGATTAGGCGCTAAACTGGTGATGTTGAACGCATTGGAAGATGCGGAATTGAAACCGGAAGATATTGATTATATCAATGTACATGGAACTTCAACTCCTGTAGGTGATGTTTCAGAAGTGAAAGCTATTAAGGATGTATTTGGAGATCACGCTTATAAACTGAATATCAGCTCTACTAAGTCTATGACAGGACACTTGTTGGGTGCTGCCGGTGCGGTAGAAGCTATTGCCAGTGTATTGGCTGTGAAGAATGACATTGTTCCGCCCACTATCAACCATGAGGAAGGTGATAATGATGAAAACATTGATTATAACTTGAACTTCACGTTCAACGAAGCTCAGAAACGTACAGTAAACGCTGCATTGAGCAATACCTTCGGTTTTGGTGGACATAATGCATGTGTAATCGTAAAAAAATATGCTGAATAATCGTGTTTAGCAATATAAAGGATAGGATAAGACTTCTTTTTCGTAAGGATAGGGAGTCTTATCTTCGTTTTTATAAGATGCTTGGATTCTATCCCAAAGACATTAGCATCTACGAACAGGCTTTGCTTCACAAATCTTTATCAGTGAAGTCTGAAAAGGGGCGTTTGCTTAATAATGAGCGTTTGGAATTCTTGGGGGATGCTATTTTGGATGCTGTGGTGGCAGATATTGTTTACAAAAGGTTTGAAGGAAAGCGTGAGGGTTTTCTCACGAATACCCGCTCTAAAATAGTGCAGCGTGAAACATTGAATCGTTTGGCTATAGAGATTGGTTTGGATAAGCTGATCAAGTATACGGCCCGCCAGTCTTCTCATAACAGCTATATGTGCGGCAATGCATTCGAAGCATTGGTAGGTGCTATTTATCTAGACAGGGGATATCGTGCCTGTAAATATTTCATGGAGCATCGTATTATTGGGCCTTATATAAATTTGGAGAAGATTTCCCGTAAGGAGGTAAACTTTAAATCCAAGTTGATAGAATGGAGCCAGAAAAATCGTTTTGAGGTTACCTTTGAGCTGATAACCCAATCACATGATCAGGGATATAATCCGACTTTCGAGAGTGAAGTTCTGGTGGAAGGTATTTCGGGAGGAAAAGGAACCGGTTATTCTAAAAAAGAGTCTCAGCAAATGGCTGCGCGTGTGGCTTTGGGAAAAATAAAGAATGATTCCGGCTTTATTGAATGTATTTTTGCGGCTAAGACTGCCCGTGAGTTGCCTCAGGAGGAGGTAACGGTTTCTGATAGTAAGCCTTCAGACAGTGGGGCCGTTACTCCGGATCTTTCTTTGGAGGAGATTAAGAAAACGGATGTGGTCGAGCAGATAATCAGTGAAGCGGAAGAAAAGGCTTTTAAGGAAAACGCTTAGCGGATTTTATCGATATTGTTTATAATTTATTAATTGGCTATTCCGGTGGTTTTGGGTATGTCCGGCAGGAATACATAATACATTGGAATATGCCCGATTACATCAAGAAAATGTAGTCGGGCATATTTCATATACTGACGGGAATTAGATTTCATCAGGCCATGGGCAGGGTTTTCCTGTGGCTTTGAATGTGGGACGTTGTCCTCCTGTTGCTCGCAAATAGTTCCCTAATTCCTTGGAGAGCCGTTTTACGATGCCGGGATGTTGCTTTGCTACATCATTTTTTTCACTGATATCATTTGGTATGTTGAAAAGTTCTTTTTTACCGGTTTCATAATAATAGACCAGTTTCCATTCGTCTTTGCGGATAGAGCAGTCCAGATTGATGCCTGGTCCGTCATTACCCCAGATATTAGGGAAATTCCATACCAGTGCGCGTCCTTTGGACGGGTCTCCTGTACCTTTCAGCAGGGGCATAAAGCTGATACCGTCTATAGGGTTGACTGTCTTATAGTTTGTGATACCCGCCATTTCAAGTATGGTAGGATAAAAATCTTCAATTATAAGATATTTGTCACAACGAGTATTCGGGGTGACTACTCCGGGCCAGCTTACAATCATTGGTTCGCGTATTCCTCCTTCATATAAGGAGCCTTTGCCACTATTGAGAGGAGCGTTTTGAGTGTGAATTTGTCCGTCGCGCCATCCGGGTTCGGCAGCTAGCCCTCCGTTGTCACTCATAAAAATAATAACAGTATTATCTGCTTCATCATTTTTTTCCAACCAGTTCATCAAATCCCCCAGACTTTTATCCATTCCTTCAATTAAGGATGCATATGCGGCTTCTTTGTCACTAAGTCCTTTTTTAATATACTTGGGGAAGAAGCGCATATCTTTGTCAACAGGAATGTGGATGGCATAATGTGCCATATATAGATAAAAAGGTTGATTGTACTTTTTTGCTTTGTCCAATGCTTTGATGGCTTCTTGTGTCAGGGCTTCTGTTGCAAATATACCTGTTCCCCAATAATCTTCCAAGCCGGGGATGGCCATTAGTGAATAGGGCTTTCCATCGCGGGTGTGCCCGTAGTTCTGTTCGCTCAGATAAGTAGCCAGACCACCGGCGGCATGTCCGGCTATGTTTACTTCAAACCCCCAATGGGTAGGGTTCTCTCCCGGTGTGTCAATAGAACCGAAATGAGCTTTTCCGCAGTGGATGGTATGATAACCGTTCTGTCTGAGTAACTCAACGAAAGAAGTGCCGACAAAGGTATTGGGCGTTCCTGTTACTTGGCTGACTCCGTTGTAGTTCCAGTCTGGCAATTCTATTGTATTGCTTGGTCTGTCGGTAGCTTTGTTTTTTTCAAGTGTCCAGTTTGTTACACGATGTCGGGTGTTGTTAGCACCCGTTATCAGACTGCAACGGGTAGCGGAACTGATATTGCAGGCGTATGCTTGTGTGAACATCATCCCTTTCTTAGCCAGACGTTCCATATTGGGAGTTTCGTAGGCTTCATTATAATGTGTTTTCTGTGTCCAGAAAGGTAAGGATGTATCTTGCCAACCCATGTCGTCCACCATAAATAAGATGATATTGGGACGTTGTTGGGTTGTTTCTGAAGACATTTTTTCTTTTGCTTGCGTCGAGATTCCTGTTAAGGAAGCGAGAGCGAAAGATACAAGTAGTTTTTTATTCATATCGGCTAGTTTTATAAGTTATTTTTCGATTACAATTTTTTTGGGGGTATCTATGGAAATACTTCTCAGTTCTTGCTTGCCGGAATTTTCTATCCATACTTTTAGTGTACCTGTACATAGTACGTTCAGCACCAAGCGGTTCTCTGTTAAAGAGATAGTTTGGACGGTGGCCGGGGACAGATATTTTTCCTGTATGCCAATGACTGCCCATCCTTTCCGTATGGGGCAGAGATGAAACAGTTTGTCTGTAAATCCGATAAGTTCGAATGTACTGCTGTCTGATAGTTCTTCTGCCTTTTGTGATTCCCAATTATAAAGCAGCACGCGTTCTTCGGGGGTGGCAGACATTTTCTCAAAACTGTTCCGAAGAGAATAATCTTCTTTTTTTATAGTGGCCTGAACTTGCTGATGTCGGGGGGAAACATTCAGGTTGTAACAGATTAATGTCATTGCTCCGTTGCCTGAGGGAGCTGCTACTCGATATGCTTTTCCACTCCATAATGGATTGGTCAGTATAGATTCCGGCATAGGTACGGCAGGAGCTTCGGGGCGGAACAGTTTGCCTTGTTTGTCAATTAAAGGAAAGATGTTTTCCTTGATAAAGTCCCCGGGGGCGTCCGACAGGTAGACCGGACCTCCGGAAATGGCCTTGGAACGTGCCATCAAAGTGCCGCAAACGGTATCGCAGGAATGAAACATATCATGGTCGGGCCATACGGTTTGTCCTAGTAGCAGGGTATTGGTATAAGACTGGAATAGATGTGATTTTGCCATATCCTCATCATATTTCTTATAGTCTATGCTGACACGGGTGCTGTTGCTGTATGACGTATGGTCGGTATTGATGACGTTCTGTGCCATACAGTTCATTAATCCCATATTTTGCCGGTGGATCTCGGCTTCCAGGCTTCGGTTACAGTCGGTTGCCTGGCGGATACTTTCATGCCCTCCCATGTAGAGTGGCAGCGTAAAAGCTTGGTTATCTACTTTCAGAAAATCGAATCCTTGTTCTTTTAAGGTGCTGACGTAGTAGCGATAGAAGGAACGGATGCGGGTGCTGTCCGTTCCTGGCAGAAGGCTGCCGGCGTGTGGGTATAGGGCTTGTCGGACGACTTGTGGAAATCCGTTTTCGGGGGATAATCCCATCCAGTATCCCGAAAGGCTGTACCACAGTCCGATCCATTTGATTTTATTTTCTTTTTTGTATGACATGATTTTTTTCCATCCCGACGGGAAACGTTGTTTATCTGGTATGAAACCGGTCAGTTGCCTGTTCTTGTGGGCGAGATGACCGTCGTCAATCAGTACATACCGGATAGGAATGCCGGATGCCTCTATCGTTTTCATATCGTTTATTATCTTGGATTCGTTTATATCATCATGATAATGTTCCCATGTACACCAACCGAGATAGCGGAAAGCTTCGAAATATTCCTTGGCTGTGCGGCTTTTTAAGTCGGCGGCTTCTGTATTTTTCATCAGCGCTTGATAGGCTTGCCGAATGGTTGAATAAATATCTTTTCCTTGTCGGATGAGTAGAAGAGGGACTTCCGGTTTCAGATAGTCTTTTCCTAAGGTGGATACATATAGGGTGACAGAGCCGTTATCGTTTACTTGCAGCCAGCTTAAACTGTTACGGCCGGCAACAGCTTTGGCAAACAAGTATTCTCCGTTTGTCAGTTCCAGCAGTAATGCATCTCCCAACGTAGATGGGGTTGCATTGGAAGGTATTCCCGGATAGCGGGTGTCGGTTAATTCTTTTAAATCGTTGAACACCCAAGGTAGGAGCCGGTTGGTATTGTTGGGCCATTCAAAATCTCCCGGACGGGAGTCTCGGCTGAAGAAAATACCTCGGACGTACCCGGGTAACCGTACCGGACAGGCAATAGTTTGGGTTTGTCCGGGTATGGATTTCTTATAGGGTATGGGAGAAGAAATGGAAGTTAAATCAATCGTATCTGTCATTGACAAAGCGTTTGTGTTCTTGAAAGACTTTCCTTTTTCATATGTGTAATCTGTTTGCCCGAAGGATTTCGGACAAACAAATACATTGCAAATCAGGATACAAATGAATATTGCTTTATATTCTCTCATGATTTTTTATTTGAGAGTTACGTTATAGGCACTGAAATGTCTGATTTCGGGTACGGCAACGGATTGGGTTACGGTGAGGCGCAAGGCGGTGGTTTCTACCGGTTCGAAGTGTGCAATGCGTTTGTGTCCCACAGACTCGCCGGAGCACACTGTCTGCCATTTTCCGTTGACTTTCGCTTCTATCTTGTATTGGCGTATTCTTTCGCCTTTGGCAATGTCTTCTTGGATGATGCAGTAGTTGACCGGTTGTTTTTCATTCAGATTCAGCGTAAGCCGTTGCCTCCGGCCTTGGGTTTCCGCCAATGGTGTACCAAAGCGCCGGTTTATTTCTTCTCCCCATTCTTTTAAACGCTGTTCGTCACCTGCCGGCAATAGCCCATCGGGATCGGGGGTCAGCCCGATGATTAACGTAGCGTTGCGGCCCACTGATTTTTCGTACATATCCATCAACGTTGTCAATGGATAGATATTATTCTCGTCATCGGGTTCCCAAAACCATTCGTGGCGGCCGTTGGCACCACGCAGGGGGCTGTCTGCCATAGCTGGTACCCAGTATTTGCCTTCGGGATCACCTTGTTTTAATAAGGCTATTTGGTCTTTTTGGCTTTCAATACGTTTATGATGTGAACAGGGGGCCGGAAAAGTGGACCAGCAGGGGTATCCCACTGTGCCGGTTTCTGAACCTCCCCAGCGGAAATCAGCACGGTCTATGTTGTGGTAGAACAGGCAGTTGGGTTGGTATTTATTGACGATGGGTTCCACATCAGGACCGTCACCTCGTGGGTCATCGGCTCCGCCATCAAACCAAATCATATATAAATCTCCATAGCGGGTACAAAGTTCTTCCACCATTTTCTCGCAGAAGCGTTTATACCACGCCTGTCGGTTGGCGGCAAATTCTCCGTCACCGGCTACCTTGAAATTATGGATACCCAGAAGTGAATTCCACCGGATGCCTACATAGATGCCCGGCTGGATACCATACTTACGGCAGGAGTTGACAAAGTCGCGGACAATGTCTCCTTTGCCATCACGCCATTTTACAGCTTTCAGGCAGTATGGGTTTACGTCACTTTGCCACAATCCGAAGCCGGTTTCATGCGTGGCTGTGAGTACGGCGAATTTGCAGCCTGCGGCTTTAGCTGCCTGAATCCATTGGTCAGTATCCAGTTGGGTAGGATTAAATATATTATAATCTTCAATGGGGCTGATACGGTTATTGCCTTGTCCGTAGCGGATGCCGTCGAATACGTGGAGGTCATAATGAAATACGGCTCCCATTTCCGCTTCATGCCATTTCAATTGATGCGGTTTGGGTACAATGATTTCCGGTTGTGCAACACTCAGTACACAGTTCATAAGGAAGAGAAGGGATGTATATAGTATCTTCATAGGTTATAAATAATTAAAAAATGGATCTTCTGTTTTTTGCAGCCATGTTTTTAATTGGCTTTTCAATCGGTTTACCAGTTTGGGATGCTGCATAGCTATATTATTCATTTGGTAAGGGTCTGATCTCCTGTCGAATAGAATAATCTTATCTACCTTACCATCGGTTGCATGGATAGTAAACGTATGTGTAGCGGTGCGTAATCCCCGGTAGCCTGTTGCCGGATTGGATGACTGTATGTAATAATAGGGTTGGACAATGCGGTTGTTTTCTTTTCCGTAGAGGAGAACGGAAGCAAGGTCGAATGTTTGTACTTCTTCCGGTATTTGTTGCTGAAAGCCCATGATGGAAAGCAGGGTCGGATACAAGTCGGCAAAAGCTATCATGGTTGTTCGGTCGGTTTTCGGCTTTATTTTTTCCGGCCATGAGATAAGGACTGGAATTCGCATGGATTCCTCATAAAAGATATCTTTTCCGGCTTGTTCATGAGCCCCCATGCAGATGCCGTGGTCAGAAGTGAATACTACAATAGTATTTTTAAATAAACCCAAACGTTTCAATTCGTTGATTATCCGACCTATATTTTCATCGACTCCGGTCATGCAGGCATAGTAATTGCGGATATTGTTGCGGAAATAGTCGCCCATTTCAGTGCCTTTGGCGGGAATGTCGGGACGGTTGGCACATAATGCCTCTACATTCAGGTTTTTATACATCTCCTTGTATCGGTCGGGCACCAACTCGTAACCGGTGTGTGGAGGGTTCATGGATACGACTAAGGCAAATGGCTGCGTTTTATCTATATGCCCGTTGAGGTACTCAATCGCTTTGTCGGCTTCATACTCCGGTCCCCATTGATTGACATAATAAAAACTGTCCCGGGGAGCGTCAGTGTCCCAGTACATGGGTTTTAAATGGTAGTCGTAAGTGCCATAAGCGGTCCAATAGTCAAAACCGTGCCGGCGTTCTTTTGGACACCATTCGTTCCAAGCAACTGCACCATGGTTGTTGTAAGTATCTATGTATGGTTCATGAGGAGCATCCAGATGCCATTTGCCGATATATCCTGTTTGGTATCCATTGGCTTTAAGTATATCACTCCAGCAGCGTGCATCTTGTGGAAGTTCTACTCCATAAGGAGCGTTGGCAGAATTGCAATTGCCTGTTACTTTGTTCTTATGCGGATACATGCCTGTCATCAACATGCCTCGTGCCGGTGAAGATACGGGATAGCTGCTGACAGCATTGGTGAAATTCACACCTTCACGGGCCAGTTGGTCCAGGCAAGGTGTTTTGACAGGTTCTTTTCCGAGACAACCTAAAGCATCTCCTCTCCATTGATCTGCCATGATGAAGACCAGGTTAGGTTTTTCTTGAGCTTGTAAATAGATAGAAGTCAAGAACGGAAAGATGAAAAATGTTTTTTTAGAGAAAAATTTCATATTAATTCGGTATGATATTGGTAAAGGGTGTGTTCAAAGGTACAATAAGAATACATTGTAACGAATTAAACTACACCCTTTTTGAGTTATTTTATCTAAACCTATTGCAGAGCATATTGATTGGCACCGACAGGCCAGCCTGGATTTTGATAAACAACGGAAGTGGAAATATCGCCTCCTTTCTCAGGGGTTGAAAGACGGAATACGTCATAAGAGATAGGGGTCAGGTAATTCGCTTCTTCAAAGTTGTAGCCATTGTTGGTAATGATCAGTTCGTTGGCAAAATGCGGACGTAAATATTTAGAATTACTAACCACTAAGCCGGCAGCCAATTGTTTCACATAGTAAGGCTCTTTTTGATACTCTTGCCAATTGAATCCTTCTGTTTGATAGTTTTTCATTTTATCTAGTGAACGCCAGCGTAAAAGATCATCTTTACGCATGCCTTCTGCTATAAATTCGCAACGTCGTTCACGGCGGATATTATATAAAGTTTTGTCTATCATCTGACTTCCGGACCAAACAGCCAGATCGTTTTCTTTACTTAGATCTGTTGCATCGATAGTTTTTTGGAAGTTTTCTGATACGCCGGCACGCTTTCTCAAAGCTCTCCAGTATTTTTTGCTATAATCATCTAGATTTTTGTTTTTCATATAGTCAGCTTCCATATAGTTGAGATATGCTTCGCTGGCGCGGAATATCATATAAGCCAAAGGTGAATTATCCGCTGGAGCTACATTGCTGTCTCTCCATCCTTTACGAACTAAATATCCTGTAGCTGTTCTGCTTAAGTTTTGATAAGCTTGTAGTAGATTTGCATAGACCATTCTTCCGTCTTGGTCCATATTACCACCTCTCCAAACCATATCACCCGGTTTGAAAGTTGATTCTACAAGGCGTAAATCACGATTCTCCATTACATCGGGGATACTTTTGTCGCCTTTGTATTCTGTATTTTCTGGTGCATAAATAGGCAGGCCATTGGTAGTTAGGAAAGTTTCAACCATGGATCGTGTATAACCTCCACCTTGTCCCACACAGCCTTCACCGTTTTCATTGTATATGCTATGATAATTGCCTTCTACTAAGCTATTCACTTTGGCATCCGCACTATACATACGCCATAATAATACCTCTTTGTTGGAAGAAAGATCATATTGATTGAACATATTCATATAATCTTCTATTTTATCAGAGATTTGTATTGCTTCTGCCACTTCTTTGGCAGATGCCATCGCTTCAGTCAGGAAGAAATCTATTTCAGTATTAAGGTTGCCATTGAAAGTACCGCCCGGCCAGCCCGGACCACCTGGTACTCGTGCGGTTCCTTGATGGTAGGTTTCCCAACTTGCTTCATACAGGGCTACACGTGATTTAAATAGATAGGCACACTCTCTGTTCAGACGGTGATTGGTCAGATTATTACTGCGCGGTAATAATCGGGCAATGGCTTCGTTCAGGTCTTCTAGAATAAATCGGGCCACTTCATTACGTGGCTTACGTTTGTTTGCTTTCACATTGGCGGCATAATCATCTGCGCTAAGTTCTGATTTGATAATGGGAAAATCTCCGAATTTCCTCAAATATTCGAAATAGATGTAAGCTCTGAAGAAGTAAATCTCACCGATATATTGCTGAGTTTCGCGGGTATCTTCCAGTTCCCCTTTTTGGATATTTTCCAAAGCGTAATATAACAATCGGTTACAGTCGCGCAAATGTCCTTGCCGATTATAACTTCCTGTGGCGGCAACTTTGATACGTTGCGGTAGAAAGAAATCTACAGGATCTGTTCCTGCTTGGTTATCACTGGTTTGATCGTTGGTAAAAAGATTGGTGTCTTTGAAATCGGGCAATAGTTCGTATTTCTTGTTACAATAAGCCTGCAATTGGCTTGGTTCTGTGAAAAAACCTTCATTCACATTGTCTGTCAATGGTTCTCTATCTAGAAAATCGTTACATGAGCTTATAGCGAATGAAGTTGCTATTATAGGGAGTATGATGTATTTTAATTTCATGATTATGATTTATTTAAAGTTTATAATGTAATATTAATTCCACATGATAGAGTATAGCTTAACGGATAACTCATACCGTTTTGGTAAATTAGTTCTGGATCAAAATTTTTACTCATCTTGGTACCAGTCCATAAATTATCTCCGGAGAAGAATAGTCGTACTTTCTCCAGGTTAGCTTTTTGTATCCATGCTTTAGGCAACGTGTAACCTATTTGTATGTTTTTCAAGCGGATGTAAGCTGCATTCTGCAAGTAACGACTTTGTACCTGCTGGTTTTGTTTACTTCCAATAATGGGGCGCGGATAATAAGCATTGAGATTTGCTCCCATTTCATCTCCTTCAGGACGGAAGTAATCCATGTGTTCTTCGTATCCGGTGGAATCCCATTGCCCCCCGTTGATACCCCAGAAAATCATACCTTTAGAATAAGCGGTTCTGTCGTCGCCTCCTACCCAAACGTCACGTTTGGCTACGCCCTGGAACATTAGATTGATATCAAATCCTTTATAGTCAGCTCCTAATGAGAAGCCAAAACGAAAGCGGGGTGTGTAATTTCCAATAATGGTTAAATCTTTCGGATCAGTGGCAGACGTACCTTTTTCTATGGCAGGATTGTCATCCAGGTTAGCGTACATGATATCACCGGCTTTCCAAATATTGTTTCCTACATTGGGTAATTTGCTTTGGTCATGTTGGGCTATCCATGATTGCATTTCTTCATCGGTTTTTGCTATGCCTACTGTTTTGAATCCCCATATTTCGCCTAATTTTTTCCCTTTCCAATAATTTTCAATGGTGTTTCCGTCTTCATCTTTGGTGTAAAATGTTTTATCAGGATTGGGATATTCTGTTACTTCTGTTTGAGCATCAGATAGATTGAAAGAAGCATGATACCCTACTTTACCAATTCTGTCCTGCCAAGTTAGTTGTAATTCCCAGCCTTTGGTTCGTAAAGAGGTATTATTCATTTTGGGAGCTGATGCTCCTACTAATGGAGTTATTTCTTCGGCAGGTCCTACCATGTCTTTGGTATCACGAATGTAGTATTCAACGTATCCGTTCAGACGATTGTTAAATGCACCAAAGTCAAGTCCTGCATTATAGCTGGTGACACGTTCCCATGTGAGCAAGGAACTGACGAGACCGGGGGAAGATGCTATATTGGACTTGTTGGCTAAGTCAAGCAGCCAGCGTCCGCCGGCATCTACGCTACCTACAGTTATATTTTGAATAGAATAAGTAGGATAATAATTATCTGTATTCTGATTGCCTAGGCTACCGTAAGAAAAACGTAGTTTTAACAGGTTGACATATGCTTCTGCCGGACTCCAGAATGCTTCGCGGGCGATGTTCCAACCTATAGAAACAGAGGGAAATGTGCCCCATCGTTGGTTACCGCGGAAGCGTGAAGTCCCATCGCGACGAATGTTTCCTTCTAATAGGTATCGTCCTTCGTAGTCATAATTTAAACGGGCAAAATATCCCATTGTAGCCCATTCTTTTGAGGAGCCTTTCAAATCACTTGTACCAGTGGCCGTATTGATACTGGGGACATTTTCGTTGATGACATCATAGCGTTTGCCGATTAATTCGTTGATGTAATAATATTCGGTATTCATACCTGCTGTAACTTTGAAATTGTGCTTGTTCCAGGAATATTCATAATCTGCATATAGTGAAGTTGTCATCATGGAAGTTTGCTGTGTTTGACTTTGCACAAATGTCTTTCCTGCTGCTAAATCGGGGTCTCCTCCTAACCATGCTTCTTCCACGGGTTGGTTGTCACGGGTATAGAGATAGACTTTATTTACATTATATTGGTGGCGGTAGCTTTCTGTCCGTAGAGTCGCCTGTCCGTGAATACCTAATCCTTTTAATGGAGTCAGATGGAAACCTCCGGAAGTGAAGTAGGTGTCTTTACTGCTGTTTGAACGCCCTCCAGAAGTTAATTGCATTAATTTAGGATTACGTGTATAGTGTCCGTTGTTGTCATAGAGAGGCATCATGGGATATAATTTGGTCGTTTCTGCAAAGAAACGATCGCCATAGAGTTTCACAAAAGTTGGCATTTCTATATCTGAACGTATAAAACGAGCGTTAAAATCTAAACTTAGCCATTTGGTGACTTGTCCTGTTACCTTTCCACTGATGTTATAACGTTTTTTGTTTTCGTCAGAGTAATTCATCTGTCCGTTTTGAGAAAGGAAAGCTCCCGATAGATAGTATTTAACTTTCTCACCTCCTCCGGAGATACTTAGATTATGTTCTTGTCCGAAAGATGTTTTGTCAATGAAGTTTCTTGGCCAGTTTTGATTATCATTGGAAGCGACGTTGAAAGGGAAAAAATTGTTTCCTTGTGAACCATTGGGGTCTGAGGTGTATGGGTATTCACTCGCCATGTATTTCTGAATGCGGTCTATCGTATCATCAGTGAAAATAAAAGTGGTGCCGCTTCCTGAATTTTTTTGTGCTGCATTGAAATACTTGGCAAAGCGGTAGGAGTCGAGCATGTCAGGAATGTTGGTGGGGCGTGACCATCTGAAATTGTTTGAATACTGAATGGTGGCTTTTCCTGCTTCTCCTGATTTGGTTGTAACCAAGATTACGCCAAATGGAGCGCGTGAACCGTAAATGGCAGATGCGGCAGCATCTTTTAACACGGAAATGTTAGCGATATCCTGCGGATTTAACGAGTTTATGTCTCCTTCGGCTCCATCAATTAAAACTAAAGGTGAGGCACTGGATCCGGTATTCAAATTTCCTGTTCCACGAATATTCATGGTGGGATTATAGTCTAATCGTCCACCTTTGTCATTCATGTCAATGTTCAATCCTGGCATCACTCCTTGAAGAGCTTGTGAAACTGAAGTGACAGGACGTGATTCCAGTGTTTTTTTATCCACGGTAGCAACTGCTCCTGTTAAGTTCACTTTCTTTTGCGTACCAAAGCCTACTACCACAACTTCGTCCAGCGTTTGCGTATCTTCCGCTAAAGAGATTTGATAAAAAGTTTGGTTGCCATTGATTGTAAATTCTTGGGGGGTATACCCGATAAAGGAAACAATTAGCACACTGCTTTTTGAGGCTTGGATTGTGAATTTTCCATCCAGATCAGTAACCGTTCCGTTGGTAGTACCTTTGACAACTACACTAGCACCGATAATGGGCTCATTGAGCTTTTTATCCGTGACTACACCGGTGATGCTGAATTGCTGGGCGTACAGGAATGTACAGTTGCAAAGCAATATCAAAAATAGAATTGAGATTTTTTTCATGCTTCTCTGTTTTTTAATTAGACATTAGGTTAATACATTGCAAATGTATGTTAATCAGTGATGTGGCTTAATACACGTTCATTTCATTCAGCATGCATGTTTAATGCATCTCTATATTTTTTGGTGAATCTTTGTTGTTATCTCTTTTTTATTTTATTCCTTTGCTACAGGTAATGAATTAAATATGAACCTTAAAATCTTATCACTGGTTATAATTGGAGTATGTATATTGCTGCCGGATGTGTGCTATGCTTTTTTAAGCAAAGATGTGCATCTGCTCAATATGCAAAACGGATTGGCCGACAATACCGTATCTGCTGTTTATAAGGATAAAGAAGGCTTCATTTGGTTTGGAACCCGAAACGGGTTGAGCCGTTATGACGGTAGGCGGATTACAAATTTTGAAAGGAGTAGGAGTTATCCTAGTATTTCAAACTTAAAGGAGGTTTTTGACGGGGTGCTGGCATTTGTGGATAATGGTGTCTTTTCTGCATTTGATTTGAAAAAAGAACGGTTTTTGTCTGTGGTTTCTTCTTCGGGACAGGGTATTCCATCTCGAGGGATGTTGCAGAGGAATGATTCGTTGGTTTGGGTGATTTCCGGGAGTGAGCTGCATTTAATGAAGCGGTGCGCATCAAAAGAGGGTGAGCTTCGGCTCCGGGTTCAAGAAAAATATACAGGCTGGAATAACCAGGATAATCTTTTGGTTGCCATCACTTATTCTTCGGATAAAAAAAGTATCTGTCTGATTGATGAAAAAGGTAGAATTATCTTGCTGGATGCGACAAACCTGAATTCCTTTCGGGTGATTGACCTGGGGCGTACCGGTAGTCTGTCTGTAAATTCTGTTTTGTATGATGATGGTCGGATATGGATTTCTACAATTGCTCATGGGGTTATTTATTACAATGAACGAACCGGGAAAATCAAGCAGTTGACTTATCATGTGGCTCCGGTATCCGACAGACTTTCTCATACAGATGTTTTCGGTGTTATCAGATTAAATGAGAATAAATATCTGGCCGTAACGTGGAATGGATATACGGTGATGACAATAGATAAAAATAATCAGGACGAGATATTGACAGAAGTTTATAGTAACACTTCTTCTTTGATGTACCGCAATCTTGAAACGAGGATGATTGCGGCTTATTACGATTCACATGGTATTCTGTGGATTGGTACGGATGGTGGAGGAGTTATCTGGTCGGATTTGCGTATGCAGTTTTATAATTGTTTTTATCAGGACAGGCATAATGAGATTTGTTCTATTGTAGCGGATGACGATCATTATCTTTGGTTGGCAACATACCATAAAGGAATTATGCGGAGCCGGACAGCGTTTGGTACTTCGGAAAAAACAGACTTCTTTCAAGTAGGAGATCAAGATGTGAAAAAACAACAGACAGTGTTGTGCAGTCTGAAAGATGAGAAAGGGAATTTATGGTTTGGGAATTCAGATGGTTCATTGACCTGTTATTATAAAAAAGAACGCTCATTCAAGATATTGCGATTGATCACGGAAGATGGTGACCTTAACAAATCATCTGTCTGGGCCTTATTTCTTGATAGCAAAGGCCGTTTTTGGATTGGTACACATAAAGGACTTTGGTTATTCGACCGTGAAACGAACAGGGGTAAGAAGATACATTTCAAAGTATCCGGATTACAGAACTTGTCTCCTCTTTATATTCGTGCTATGGCTGAAACCGACGATCATACGCTTTGGCTGGGCACTGCGAATTATGGTATATGTAAAGTGATAAATGAAAAAGAACTGCAGACCGGCTATGAAAAGAAGTATGGTATGGCTGAGAATTCCGTTCGTTCATTATTAGCTTCGTCTGATGGTAATCTGTATGTCGGATACATGGCCGGTCTGGCAGTTTTCTCTCCCGGACAGGATGCGATAACTCATGTATATACTACCCGGGATGGATTGTGCAGTAACTTTATTGGTTGCATGACTGAGGATGCGGACGGGCAAATCTGGTTGGGCTCTAATTCAGGTATTTCCCGTTATAGCCGTCATCAGCATTTGTTTTATAATTATTACATTGCAGGCAGTAACCGTTCTGTCCTGCATTGGGAGGATGTCCTGTTTTGGGGAAATAATAAAAATCTTACTTATTTTAACCCCGATGACATTAAAGCGTTTACCACTTCCGAATCTGTCGTGATTACCGGATTGGAGGTAAATAATAAACCTGTAGAGATAGGAAGAGAGGTCAATGGGCAGACCATTCTTTCACAAAGTATTTTCTATACGCCTTTTGTCCGGTTGAATCATGCGAATCGTGACTTTGCGCTGACGTTCAATAACCTTTCTTATTCTGAAAGCCAGCAGAAGTATAGTTACAGGCTTCGTCCTTATCAGCCTGGTTGGCTTGTGGCCAACGGAGGGGAAAAAGTTTCGTATGCTAACCTTCCTGCCGGGGAATATGTTTTTGAGGTGAAAAATATTTATCCGGATGAAAGAGACAGTAAAATAACCTCGTTGAGAGTAGAGATTTTGCCTCATTGGAGTGAAACTTTCTTTTTCCGCTTCTGTATGATGGTGCTGGGAGGGATAATAGTTTATATGGTTATGCAGCGTATTAAATTACGGCAAAAGAGGTTGGAGCACGAGTTGCGCTTGGAACATGAGATATTTGCTGCTACTGTAGAGCGTGACAAGGAGAAGCAGATTCGGATGGAACGCGAGAATTTCTTTACGAATGCAGCTCACGAGTTGCGTACACCTTTAACTTTAATCTTATCTCCCCTGCAGGAATTGTTAGGAACCGTCCGCCCTTCAGACACCGTCTATACTAAACTGGCTGCCATGTATCGCAATGGAACCTCTTTGCAGACATTGGTCGATCATTTGCTTTATGTGCAGAAGATTGAAGCAGGTATGATTAAACTCCGGATTTCGAAAGTCGATATAGTGGTATTGGCAAAGCAGATAACCGATCCTTTTCATGAACTGGCAGAAACAGAAGGGATTAACTTTACGGTTGAATCGCTGAATGAGCCACTTTTGCTATGGATAGACGTGGAAAAAATAAGTTCGGCTATCCGTAATTTATTATCTAATGCGTTTAAGTATACATCTCCGAATGGAAAGGTGATTTTTAAGATGAACCGTATCGAGATAGATGGATATTCATTTTGCAGTATAATCATATCGGATACAGGTAAAGGAATACCGGAAGAGTTACGGGGGAGGATTTTTGAATCATTTATTACCGGAGAAAATACACCTTTGTTTTCTAATAAGGTAGGTATAGGCTTGCGTATTGTTAAAAATACGATGGATCTTCATCATGGCACGGTGAATTTGGACAGTACTCTCGGAAAGGGTAGCACTTTCACATTATTGATTCCTGAGGGAAATGCACATTTTGCAGAGGACCGGTATGAGATTGTTGGTGCTCCGGAGATGGAGGAATATGCTCTTCCGTTACCGGTAATGCAGGCGGAAGGGCAGGAAGACAAGCCTTCGAATAAAAAAACATCTCTTCTTGTTATTGAGGACAATGAGGAAATCCGGCATTATGTCTGTTCTTTATTCTGTAAAGATTATGCCGTATATGAGGCGGCAAACGGTGAAGAGGGGGTTGATGTGGCAATGAGTAAAATTCCGGATTTGATTATTTCTGATATAATGATGCCTGTAAAAGATGGGTTTACCTGTTGCCGGGAATTGCGTGAGCAGCCTCGGACAGCACATATCCCTATTTTGATGCTGACGGCAAAGGCTGAGGATGCGGATGTGTTGCAGGCTTCAAAAATAGGTGTGGATGATTATATGATGAAACCCTTCAATCCGGAGGTATTGAAGGCAAAAGTCCGGAACCTGATACTCCAGCGGGAACGCCTGAAGAGGATATATACAAAGACGTTGATGTTGAAGCAGCAGGAAAGTGAACCGGAAGCGGATGGGAATAATGCTCCGGATGATTTTATACAGCAAATTATTCATGTCATAGAAGCTAATCTGGCGAATGAGAACTTTAATGTAAAAATGTTGGCGGAGCAATTGAATATGAGTCAGCCTACTCTTTATAGAAAAATAAAGCAACGTAGCGAACTGGCTGCTATTGATATGATTCGGAGTGTACGGATGAGCAAGGCTGCCTCCCTTATTATGGAGAACAGGTATTCCATTCAGGAAATAGCCGAAATGGTAGGATATAGTGATACACGTACGCTCCGAAAGCATTTTACCGAGCAATTCGGAGTGTCTCCATCCAAGTATATGGAAAAGGATTGAATCTGCTTCTTATCCGAAGCAGATTCCCATCCGTTTGCCTTGTACAATCAGGTCATGGTTCTCATTGACAAGTTTTAATTTACCAGCCACTTCATTCAGAGGGATGGAGCCAATTTCCGCACCTTGCAGAGAGACCATTCGTCCGAATTGTCCGGAAGCAATCAGTTCTGTGGCATGTCCACCCATACGAGTGGCCAGATTACGGTCGTAGGGAGTAGGAGAGCCGCCACGCTGGATATATCCCAGTACAGTTTCACGGGTCTCGAATCCGGTTTCATATTCTATTTCTTGGGCTATATATTCGGCGGCTTTTTTGCCGTCCATGGTTTTGATGCCTTCTGCGACAACAACAATGGAATAGGGCTTCCCTTTTTTCAAGCGTTCAATGATGGTATTGCCTATATTATGAATATCATAAGACAGTTCCGGAATAAGAATCACGTCACCGCCTCCCGCCATTCCGGAATAAAGTGCAATCCAGCCAGCTTTATGTCCCATCACTTCAATAACCATGACACGTTGGTGTGAACTGGCTGTAGAATGCAGCCGGTCAATGGCATCGGTAGCAATGGTCACGGCAGAATCGAATCCGAATGAAACGTCTGTTCCCCAAACATCGTTATCTATTGTTTTAGGTACAGAAACAACGTTCACACCTGCTTGGGCCAGTTTGGCTGCGGTCTTTTGGGTTCCGTTTCCGCCGATACATACGATACAGTCCAGACCTAGATCATGGATATTCTTTAACATCAAAGCCGGTTTGTCCTCCGAGGCTGCCGACAGGCGTTTCTTGAATGGCTTTTCTCTGGAAGTGCCTAGTATTGTCCCTCCCAGATTTAACAAGCCCGATAATGATTTTTCTGTCAATGGTTCTACGTCATTGTCCAGCAATCCCCGGAATCCGCTATGAATTCCATAAACTTCCATACCGTAATGATTTATCGCTGTTTTGCAAACTCCTCTAATTGTGGCGTTTATTCCTGGACAGTCTCCTCCTGATGTCAATATTCCTATCTTCATAGCCTTTGATGTTAAGTTGTAAGCGACCGTAAAGATAACAAAAAATAAAAGTAATGTAGAAAACTATAAAAAAAATAATGTTATCAGCCATTATAATATAGAAATAAGCTATTTTTGCAAGATATAACGAATCGTATACTAAGACAAATGAATTCTACCAGATTAATTAGTACGCTATTCAAGCCCAGACAAAAAGCGACAGCCTTGTATGCAACTCAGGCTGAGGCGCTCCAACATAAAGTGTTTTGCCGGCTGATGAAGGATGCGGCCCATACGGAGTGGGGATTGAAATATGGCTATAAAGACATAAAGAGATATCAAGACTTTCAACGTGTACCTATACAGACTTACGAAGAAATCAAGCCATACGTGGAACGGATGCGTCATGGAGAGAAAGATGTCCTGTGGCGTGGAGAAGTGCAGTGGTTTGCCAAATCTTCAGGAACAACTAATGACAAAAGTAAGTTTATTCCTGTCAGCAGGGAGGGACTTCATGATATTCATTATGCGGGTGGTATGGATGCAGTGGCGCTGTATCTCCAACAAAATCCTGAGAGTCGTTTTTTCTCTGGAAAAGGTCTGATTCTTGGAGGAAGCCATGCACCAAACTATAATGTGAAACGAAGTCTTGTAGGAGACCTTTCTGCCATATTGATTGAAAATGTGAATCCGTTGGTCAATCTGATTCGGGTGCCCGATAAAAAGATTGCGTTGCTGAGTGATTTCGAGGAAAAAGTAGAAAGGATTACTCGTGCCACAATGAATCAGAATGTGACCAATCTTTCAGGAGTGCCGTCATGGATGATGGCTGTACTGAAACATATTCTGGAAGTGAAGGGAACGGATAATTTGGCGGAAGTATGGCCTGATTTGGAAGTTTTTTTTCATGGAGGGGTTGCTTTTACTCCTTATCGCGAACAATATAAACAGCTTATTCGTAGCGACAAGATGCATTATATGGAAACATACAATGCCAGTGAAGGTTTTTTCGGATTACAAAATGATTTCAGTGATCCTTCCATGTTACTGATGATTGACTATGGGGTATTTTATGAATTTATTCCGATGGAAGATGTCGGTACTGAAAATCCTCATATTGTTCCGTTAACAGATGTGGAGTTGAATAAAAATTATGCGATGGTCATCAGTACTTCCTGCGGATTGTGGCGTTATATGATTGGTGATACCGTGAAGTTCACCAACAAACACCCCTATAAATTTGTTATAACAGGGCGTACCAAGCACTTTATTAATGCATTTGGTGAGGAGTTGATGGTGGATAATGCGGAACAAGGGTTGGCAAAAGCCTGCGAGGCGACCGGTGCACAGATTATTGATTATTCTGCTGCTCCTGTTTTCATGGATGCACATGCCAAGTGCCGTCATCAGTGGCTGATAGAATTTGCCGTTATGCCGGATTCTTTAGAGAATTTTAGTCGGGTTCTTGACACTTCTTTACAACAAATTAACTCCGATTACGAAGCTAAACGCCATAAAAACATTACCTTGCAGCCGTTGGAAATAATCGTGGCGAGACCTAATCTGTTCCACGATTGGCTGAAAGAAAAAGGCAAATTAGGCGGACAGCACAAAGTGCCGAGATTGAGCAATACGCGTGATTATATAGAAGAAATGCTAAGCTTGAACCAATAAGAACATGAATTGGAAAAAACATAAATTACCTGCTTTGTTGATGCTGATGATCGTGGTGTATTCCTGCGCAAGCATGGGAACACCGGATGGAGGTCCGTATGATGAGGAGCCGCCCAAGTTTATCAGAAGCTCTCCCAAGCCGTATGCAACAAACAATAAGAATAAGAAGATTGCCATTGAATTTGATGAGTTCATCAAATTAGAGAAAACATCGGAGAAGGTGGTAGTGTCTCCTCCTCAATTGGAACAACCTGATATTAAGGCAAGCGGCAGAAGAGTATTGGTTAACCTCATGGACTCATTGAAGCCCAATACCACTTATACCATTGATTTTTCGGATGCCATTGTGGATAACAATGAGGGTAATCCGCTAGGTAATTATGCTTTTTCTTTTTCTACGGGAGAAGCCATTGATACACTGGAAGTTTCCGGAAATGTATTGGCTGCTGCTGATTTGGAACCTGTCAAAGGTATGATGGTGGGATTGCATGCAGATCTGAGCGATAGCGCTTTTGTCAAGAAACCGTTTGACCGTGTATCCCGTACTGATAGCCGAGGGCGTTTTACCATCCGCGGTATCGCACCTGGTAAATATCATATCTTTGGTTTGATGGATGGTAACCAGAATTATTTGTATGACTCCAAGACCGAGATGATTGCTTTTTGTGATTCTATTATTATTCCTTCCATGGAGGCTGCTGTGCGTCAGGATACGTTGTGGAAGGATACAGCGACTATCGATACGATTAAAACAGTGGGGTATACCCGTTTTCTGCCGGATAATATTGTTCTAAGAGCATTTAAGGGAATAAATAACCGCCAGTATCTGTCCAAGAGCGAGCGTGATAAAGAGAATCATTTTATATTATCTTTCAGTGCGCCGGCCGATACGTTGCCTGTTTTGAAAGGATTGAACTTTGATGAGAAGGATGCGTTTATTATAGAAACGACTCCACGAAACGACTCAATTTGTTATTGGATCAAGGATTCGTTGGTTTATCAGATGGATACGCTGGAGGTTCAGTTGGATTATTTATATACGGATACACTAAACCGGTTGGTTCCCAAAACCGATACCATTTATCTGGCTAATAAACTGACAAGAGAGCAACGGGAAAAATTGCAGAAAAAAGCGAATGAGGAAAAGGAGAAGGAACGTAAAAAAAGGGAGAAAAAAGGAGATACCATCAGGGTGGAACCAACTAAATTCCTGACTATGAACGTCGATGCTCCGTCAGCATTCGATATATACAGGAATATCTATCTATCTTTTGAAGAACCTGTGGCAAGCATAGACACGGCGGCCATTCATATGGAAGTAAAGGTGGATAGTGTGTGGCAACCGGCTCCTTTCTTCTTTATGGCAGACTCGTTGATGCCACGTCAATATCAGATATTGGCAGATTGGCAACCGGAGCAGGAATATCAGTTGACTATTGATTCTTTGGCGTTTATTGGTATTTATGGGCTGCATACGGACAAAGTCCAGCAAACGGTGAAAGTGAAAAAAATGGACGAGTACGGAACTATCTTGTTGAATATAAAAGGAACTGCTCCCCATGCTGTTGCCGAGTTGTTGGATGCGAATGGAAATGTATTGCGCCAACAACCGGTAACGGAGGAAGGAACGGCGGACTTCTATTTCTTGAATCCGAGTACGAAATATTATATACGTTTGTTTAACGACCATAATAATAACGGAGTTTGGGATACGGGAGATTATGATAAGAAGATTCAGCCTGAAGAGGTTTTCTATTTCCCGAAAGTTTGGGAAATGAAAGCTAACTTTGAATTTGAAGAGAATTGGGATGTGAATGCTATTCCTATAGACAAGCAAAAGCTGGATGAAATAAAGAAACAAAAACCGGAAGAGACCAAAAAGGTGCAAGATAGAAATAAAGAAAGAGCTAGAAAACTAGGCCGATGAAAAAAACTATTCTCATATTATTGTGCGGCTGGTTTGCCATTATGGCAACCAGGGCGCAATGTGCGGCACAAAACGAAGCTATCCAGGCAGGTGAAGAATTAGTGTACGATTTAAAGTTTAACTGGAAATTCATTTGGGTTGCTGCCGGACAGGCAAAAATGGACATGCAGGCTATTACTTATCAGGGGAAACCTTGTTTTCGTAGTAACTTGATTTCTGTCAGTAACAGACAAGTTGATTTCTTTTTTAAGATGCGTGATACATTGACTTGTATTACCAGCAGTCGTCTGGAACCTGTTTATTTTCGTAAAGGAGCCGAAGAGGGCGACCGCTATACGGTGGACGAAGTATGGTTCAGTTATAAAAACGGGAAATGTATTGCCGATCAGCGTCGTATGAGGAGGGAACGGGATACGGTGAAATCGAAAGACCAAAGTGATGAGTGTATTTTTGATATGCTGAGCATATTGATGAGGGCACGTTCATTTGATGTAAGTGACTATAAAGTCGGCGATAAAATATTGTTTGATATGGCTACAGGTACTAAAGTAGAGCAGCAAACATTGATTTATCGTGGCCGGAAGAATTTTAAGGCGGAGAATGGTGTGAAATACCGTTGTTTGGTCTTTTCCTTGGTAGAGTATAAAAAAGGAAAAGAAAAAGAGGTAATAACCTTTTATGTAACTGATGATAAAAACCATTTGCCGGTGCGTTTGGATTTATATTTGAATTTTGGTTCGGCAAAAGCATTTCTGAGAGAGATAAAGGGGAACCGTCATCCTCTAACTTCCATTATAGAAAAGTAGCGGTTTGTCTTGATATAGTAATACCGCCGGGCCTTGGCAGATGCCGGGTCGGCGGTTGTGTTGTTGTATATTCATTATGAATGGTATGTTATTCATCGAACAGTTTGGCCTGTCTGGAAATAAGTTTCAAGGTCTTTCCTTCATTTAATGCAGTAAGAATAGTTTCACCCCCTTTGTTCACTTTGCATAAAGAGATTTTCGGTCCCATGATTTCGGTAATCCGTATTTCACCGATTTTGGTTTCTATATTATGTCCTTCCAGTATGCCATCTTCCACTACATCAAAGCGTAATCCTTCTTTGATAGGATCATCATATCCCAGGTTGATATAAATGGTTTTTGCCTTGTCTCTTTTGGTAGATACCACTTTCAGTATTGAACCGTATACTTTGAAGTGATTTTCTACAAAAAGTCCCATTTCGTATGGCACATTGATTAATGAATTCTCTAAAGCGCTATATTGGGTGGCATCTTTACCGGATGCTGAGCCTGTCTCTTCATAATTGCGTGTGCTGATAGTTACTCCGTCACTGGTCCGTATTAAATCAAGGCGCAGGGTGAATTTCTCTTTATAACTGTTCTCACGGCTGTGGTAACGTCTGTGAGAGCTTCCGTCATCGGTTGCTTCCCTTTGTATCAGGTTTCCTTTTAACAGGTACTCTGCTCTGAAGCGGCGTGCATCTTCCAGCGGGCTCAGACTGAGATCACTTCCAGCCGAAACGGCGTCCACTACATTGATGCGGTTGGTGTTGCGGATACCATCGATAAATGCGAGACGAATCAGGTTGATCGCCCTGTTGGGTATTTTGATCTCACTATTGAAGTCATCTACATAAATCGTATATTTTTGTCCGGATGCTTCTAAGGATATGACTGTCAAAATTATTAATAATAGGATATTACGTTTCATGGTTATACGAATTTGTAAGGTTTGTAATGTAGTTCTTTTACGAAAATACACAGTTCGCTGTTTATTTGCAAGTGAACTGCGTTAAAATAGATTTCGGGCATTGATTATTTATTGCCGGTGTTTATTTTTTCATGTTTAAGTATTTGGTATTGACAGATAATGATTATCTTGGTGCATAAATTAAAAGGTAGCTTGTATATGGGGAAGATTCAAGAGAATGATGCAAGGTTGCAGCAGCTTGTATCAATGGCACGCATAGGATGGTGGGAGGTGGACTTTGATGAAGGAGTTTACTATTGTTCTGAGTTTGTAGCCGATTTGTTAGGAATAGAAGGGAATAAGATTTCTGCTAAAGATTTCGCGAATCTGATTTGTGAGAATTATCGGGAGCGTATTTTGGAGGAATTTCGCTCTTTCCGGATGATGGAGATTTATGAGCAGGTTTTTCCGATACATTCCAAATATGGGATGATGTGGGTCAGTACCAAGGTCGGTGAGAAGCGTATTACCAAAGAAGGTCATGTCCGCGTCATGGGTATGTTGCAATGTATTTCCCGGCAACGGATGAATATGCAGGAGCAGACGGTAGACCGGTTGAACTCTTTATTATCTCGTTTGAACGGCATTTCCAAGTCATTGCTTGATTTTTTGCATTCTGATGATATTACCTTGGTTATCAATAAGATTTTAAAGGAGGTATTGCGCCAATTTCAAGCAGATCGTACTTATATTTTTGAATTGGACAGGAAATTGCATACGGAAGTCTGTACCTATGAAATAGCAGTGGAGGGTATAAAAGAACGTAAGGTTTTATTGTCGGAATCTTCTATTGATTATGCCTCCTGGTGGACAGGACAGATATTGGCTGGTGATCCAATCATTCTTTTTACATTAAATTTGCTTCCTGATTCAGCCGGGGCGGATAAGCGTAGATTAGAGGAATATGGAGTGAAATCTACTATGGTGGTGCCTTTGAACTCAAAAGACGGAGTGTGGGGGTATATAGGGGTGGATATGGTGCGTGAGCACCGGAATTGGTGCAATGAGGATTATCAATGGTTTGTCTCTTTGGGTAATATTATCAGTATTTGTATGGAATTGAGACGCTCTGAATCTGAAGCCCGGCTGGAAAAAGCTTATTTGCAGAATATTTATAAGAATCTTCCTGCTGGTATCGAGTTGTATGATAAGGATGGGTTTATGACAGATTTGAATGACAAGGAGATGGAAATCTTCGGTCTCCGGCATAAGGAGGATGTGATAGGATTGAATTTATTTGATAATCCTTTGCTGCCGCAGGGATTGAAAGATAAGTTGAAAGCAGGAGCACCTATTGATATGTCGTTTAATTATGATTTCGACCGTTTGGACGGCTATTATTCTACTTCTCGTACCGGTACTATCAGTTTGATCTCGAAATTCGCTCCACTTTATGATGCTTTGGGCAATCTGATAAATATATTGTTGATCAATATTGATAATACGGAAACAACAAATGCATATAGCAAAATACAGGACTTTGAGGAGTTTTTCACATTGATTGGTAACTATGCCAAAGTAGGATATGCCCATTTTAATGCCTTGAAATGTGATGGCTATGCTGTGAATAGCTGGTATCGGAATGTAGGTGAGAAAGAAGGAACTCCATTGAATGAGATTATCAAAGTGCATTCTCATTTTCATCCGGATGATCGCAGGATGATGCTTCGCTTCTTTGATCAGGTATTGATACGGGAAGCCAGCCATCTGAGGCGTGATGTGCGTATATTACGTGAAGATGGCACGTATACATGGACAAGAGTCAATGTAATGGTACGCGATTTTCGTCCGGAAGACGGGATTATTGATATGGTTTGTGTCAATTATGACATAACTGAACTGAAAGAAACGGAGCGGAAGTTGATAGCGGCAAGAGATAAAGCGGAAGAGCTGGATTGTTTGAAATCCGCTTTTCTGGCTAATATGAGTCATGAGATCCGCACTCCGCTGAATGCTATAGTGGGGTTTTCCAGCCTTTTAACGGAAACGGAAGATATGAAGGACCGCAAGCAGTACATGGCTATTGTACAGGAGAATACGGAGTTGCTTCTTCAGCTTATTTCAGATATTCTTGATTTATCGAAGATGGAGTCGGGAGCTTTTGAATTTGTCAAGAGTGATACGGATGTCAATCTGCTTTGCAGTGAGATTATCCGTTCTTTACGCATGAAAGTGCCGGCCGGTGTGGAGCTGGTGTTTGAAGAATGCTTGCCCGGATGTCATGTATGGGCAGACAAGAATCGTTTGAATCAAGTCATTTCCAATTTCATTAATAACGCTTTGAAGTTCACTTTTTCGGGCAGCATAACGTTAGGATATTATAGGCAGACAGATGGGTATCTGCGGTTTTATGTTCGTGATACAGGAATGGGAATCCCGAAGAATAAGATAAAAACAGTATTTGACCGTTTTGTGAAACTGAACAGTTTTGTTCATGGTACGGGACTTGGCTTGTCTATTTGTAAGAGTCTGGTGGAACAGATGGGTGGAACTATCGGTGTGGAGTCAGAAGAAGGAGAAGGCTCTTGCTTTTGGTTTACTTATCCTTATCAGGAAATGGCTGGTAGTATTCTGGTACCGTAGAGGGGTTTGATTAATAAAGGTTTATAGCTGTAGGGGTGAATTGAGTTCATCCGGATACATTGATTTTGTGGTATCGGGTGGGAGCATTTCACCCCTACAGTGAACCGGGATTATATGTTAGTCTAGTTTCTTCATGGCGCTGTGTACGGAACCTGCCCAATAATTGCGTAGTCCGAAACCGCGTGCTTTGCCGTTAGTCGGTGCGCTATACAGAATCTCACGGGTTTTCGTGTTGAAGAATACAATTTGATAGGTCGCTCTTGCATCAGCCTTGTTTAAAAGCATGGCAATCATAATCAATCCTGTTTTTTCTTCTTGAGAGAGGATGGGAAGTGTCTTGATGACTTCTTCTATCTGTTTTTCATCCAGAGTGTATCCGCTGTTGGTCGTCATGATCTCATCGGGATTGATGGTCTTGTTGGCATCGTTTACTGCCTCCAATGAGGTTACTTCTACATTGACACCCAGTCTTTTGCCAATATCATACTTCTTCGGCTCAGTGATGAAAAGCTTGTTGATGTCATCAAAAGTATATTTGAACTGCATGGGGCCTTCTTTTGCTCCGTACACTTTGGCACGGGTAAAGTCTATGCCATAAAATGTCACGGAAGAGATGTCTTTCAATGCGTCTTTGTTTTGCCCGAAGCAAGCCATGCTGCTTACAAGGAACAATAAAACGAGTAACTGTTTCATATTAGTTCTTTTTTAAGTGTTGTTTTGCTGCTGCCAAAGGTAGAAAAATATTATCTCAAATCAATAAATTTAACTATTTTTCGACTCATGGGCGGCATTTGTATTTTCGCGATATACTCTGCCGATTCAAAATTGATACTCGGAGCCACCCGTACTTTGGAACGGAACAGGTCTTTGATTTCTTTAGCGAAGGCTTCGCTGCGGTTTTCACTTCCGATGCGGATCAGTATTTCATCCGTTCCCAGTTCATTGGTATAAACCTCTACAATGTAATTCTTGATATGGGGGATGTTATCCAGAATATCGAATAAAGCGGGTGGGTAAAGGGTCGTACCTTTATATTTTATCATTTGTCCTTTACGGCCCAGTATGGAGCTGAGACGGATGGTGTTACGTCCGCAGGCACAAGGTTCGGTATAATGGTAACAGATATCTCCGGTCTTGAAGCGGAGCAGCGGCATTCCTCTTACTCCCAAAGTCGTAATGGTCACTTCGCCTGCTTCCCCTTCTTTTACAGGTTGGTTGTTATCATCCAGAAACTCTACGATAATCAGTTCCGGCTGGAGGTGGCCACCGTGAAATTCATTACATTCGGTAAACGAGGATTGCATTTCGGTAGATGCGTAGGTGGAGTAAAGTTGCAGGGAATCCCATTTCTCGTGTATCCGTTTACCCAGTGTGTTCAGGGTGAAATCGGGATTGCGGAGTGCTTCGCCTATGCATACACATTTCTGCATGGAGCAGTGATGGTAATCAATATGGTTCTTTTCGGCAAATTCAATCAGTTTGATCAGAAAGGAAGGGACTACCATGCCGCAAGTGGGATGGATGCGCCGGATAGTGTCCCATTGCAGTTCGGGAATGCCGTTTCCCACACGGGCTACCCCCATGCCCAGCTCACGGGCTCCCATATAGTAGGCGAGGCCCGCCATGAAACGTCTGTCTATGGTGGTCATCAGTTGTAGTATATCCTGTCTGCTGCATCCGGTGGTGGTGAATGACAGATATTCGTTGTAGGCCAGCCGGTCAAGGTCCTCGGAAGTCAATACGAAAGTGACGGGGTCGCCCAAGGTTCCCGAAGTGGTGACATAGTCAATAATTTCATCGCGGCTCACGCAAATAAAATCTTCATTATGAAGTTGCAGGTCTGTCTTGGTCGTGACAGGTATTTGTTGCAAGTCTTCTATGGTTTTTATCTGTTGTATATCGATGTGATATGCTTGGAACAGATGTTGGTAGAATCGTGAATGATTCTGCAAATAAAGCAGTTCCTCAGCCAGCCGGCTTTCCTGATAGGCTTTGATTTCTTCAGGGGAGCGGAATTGTATTTCCGGATTCTTATTCATTTTAGTTGTTTATTTTATGTTCTATACGTTCTGATTCACTTCGCTTGGGGATAGGAAGCAAGAGGGCTTTCTTCCAATTGCGCAGGGCTTTGTCCTGCTGTCCTGTGGCATGATAGTAATCTCCCAGCAACTCGTACACATAAAAGAAATGAGGGTTGGCATGTTGGAAGGCATGCAGGGTCTGTTCGTCCAGCCGTTCTTTCTTTTTAATCTGCTTCCGTAGTACAGGAGCCAGTCTTTTGTAAGTCATCAGCTGTTGGTATTCCTGTTGTTGCAGGAAGGAGTCCGCAGGCACTGTCAGGTTTTCGGTATAGATTTCATGGTTGAAATCGATGGAGTCGCTGAAAATCCTGTTCAGGTCGTATGCCACGTACTTGCCGCATTGCCAGGGAGCGGTGGATACCCACATCCGTTTTTTCTCGGGTTGGAAAATGACGGAGTGATGGGCGATGAACTGGTTGATGGCCATTTCATTGGCAAGGCCCAGTTCCGCTTCTCCCACTCCTTTCCGGTTGCGCAGGATAGAGGCGGCTTTGGGGGCATCTATCGGTGCGTTTTCTTTCAGCAGTTCCTGCAAGCGGGCAAAGCGGTAGGGGCTGTCCGAAGTTTCTATGTTTTCCAGGTTCCGTTTGTCATGGCCGAAGGTTTCCGACTGGTAGTGGTTGGTACAGATGATCTGCTGCCCGTTTCCTGTGAATAAGGCTATTTTCTCCGGCGATTTCTCGATAATTGCGGCTCTGCCGTCCTTGGCCGAACCCACCAGTATGGACTCCGAGACAAATGTTTTCCGTTTCCGGGCGATAGCGTATGCTTCCTCAATGGTAGAAGCATATTGCAATATTTCCCTGGTCAGAATGGAAATAGGGGTGGCGGATGCGGCAGGCAGATCCGATTTGGCGGCATTGATGGTGACAGTCAGCCCCGTTTCATTCATGCCGGAAAGGACACCGGTCATTCCGGCCCATCCCACGGATGCGAAGCGATATCCGTTTTCGGGTTGGTAAAACGAAACGAGCTTGTTGCGTGCAAAGGCGTCACCCATGTAGAAATCGAAATTACGGCCGATGATAAGGGAAGAATCGGCACTGTTCTCACCCCAGCAGGCAAATGAACTGCATCCTACCAGCATATAGTCCTGCATGGCATGTCCCAAGTCGTGGGCGGAGTGGTAATTCAACTGACGCTCGTAGGGGGTGCCGATGAAATCATACTCATGGGTGCAGGAGAGGGAGATGCCATAAATCTCGTCCCGGTACTCTTCCGGCACATTTTTCCCCAGATTCCGGTTGAAAAGGACAATGAAGAAACGGAGGAATTTAAGATAACTTTCAGAGGGGACTATCTCTTTTATCTGATCCACAAATACTTTTTCCTGAAAATAAAGTAAGTCGGAAGTCAGTTGGCCGATGGCTTTGCCTCTTTCGTAGGCAGGTCCGCTGACTTTCAGTTCCCAAAGTCCGCTCTCACTGTGCCGCAGGTAGTTTCCGCCATACTGCCGGAGGCTGTCTTTCCGTATCACACGATCCGTTTCAGGGGTAGACGCAAATTGCGGAGTCATCATATCGGCAGATAGATAGAGATAACTCATGCCTATCATGATCGCCGCTATCAGAATCAACAGGGCCATCCCCCCGTACTTTATTGTTTTCTTCCAAATCTTATGCATTGCCTACTTTTTTTGCTAAATATTCCTGACCTACAAATTCCGAACAAGTGAGCATGGCTGTCAGCGTCACGCCCAAAGCGCCGTGTACATTCAGATTCTGCCCCGTGAGGAACAGATTCTTCAGTTTGGTGCGTGTGGAAACAAAACTGATTTGCGGATACTGGTAGTTTTTGACAATGCCGTATGCCGAACCGTCTATGGTTCCGGTATAGTCCCGATAGCTCAGCGGAGTCGTGGTATGGATCTTTTCAATGCAATGATTCCAGTGAAATCCGAACCGCCTCAGGAACTGCAAGATCTGTTCCGTCTTTTCTTCTTTGAACTGGCGGTATGCCTCGCCACGGTGTTCGGGGGTCGTATCCGTCCATTTGCTGACCTCATCCATATACATGGGGGTCAGTATGGAAACCACCTCTGTGAATTTGCTGTTGCCGCGGGGTACTTGCATGGAGATCATGCAACTGGGGGTATTCCCTTTGTGCATCTCTTTTTCATACCATACATCCTCATTGCCGTGCAGGTATATATTATGGTTCTGATAGGGGCAACAGTCTTTTTTCATCATCAGATTCAGCGTGAATATCCCGTAACTGTTTTCCAGTGACTTGATGCGAGACACAAAAGCCGGTTTGATGGAATGGTTCTTATCCAGCAGGGATAAGGTGAGTTGCGGATGCAGGTTGGATATGACGTAAGTACTTTCCAGTATCTCTTCATGGTTCACTTCCACTCCTTGTATGGCTTCATCCTTGACAAGGATACGGGTCACTTCTTTCCGGTTCAGCACCGTACCGCCGTTGGCACGTATGATATGGATTAATTCCAGACTGACTTGCATACTTCCTTCCGTGAAACGATAGGCGCTCTCCAGATAAGAGTTGTTAATCATGGCGTGTTCATAGAAGGTAGATTTATTTTTGATCCCGCCATAGAGCAGGGAGGTTGCGGCAAGTACATTCTGTAAATCCCTGTTCGTGGTAACGGATGCTATCATCCCGGCTGCTGAGGTGGCAAAGAAATCCATGCCTTCTTGGGACAGGCGGCCTTTTTTCAGGTGGTCTGTGCTGATCAGGTTTCCCACCGATCGGATAGCTGCCACATACCGTTTTAAGTTCTCCCGTTCATGGGGGAATGAGTGGCACAGGGTTTCCATGAACCGTTCATGCCCCATGGCGTAATCATAGATAGCGTCTTTATAATAAATCCGGTCGAACACTTCTTCATCCATCCGTTTGATGGATAACTTGTCCATGATACCGAAATAACGGAAATACTGATTCATGATTTGTCCTTCATCCAGACTGCCGATATAGTGAATGCCGGTATCCATCCGGTGCCCGCCGCGTTGATAAGTCTGGAAGCAGCCGCCAAACAGTTCATTCTTCTCCAGCACACAGACGTGGTAGCCCTCTTTGCTCAAGATGGCTCCGCATTCCAGACCGCCCAGTCCGCTGCCTATGATGATGATATCGTACTTACTCATGTTCCGGTTTGTTTTTTTGGAAGATATAAATCGTATTCGAGGTATATCTGTCATTAGGTAAAATCTCCAGCTGCATCCCACCTTCTTGCGCGATGCTCCTTATTTGCGCTTCGGATGTGAAACAAAGTTGTTCTGTCGTCTTGTTGAAACTGAAAATGCCGGTAGACAGCAGTTCCGTGAAACGGGTGAGGCGGTGTTTCCGGGTGTTGGCGGCATTGCCGTCCCGCACAATCAGCTTTCCTTCCGGGCGCAACTGCTCCATGCATCTGAGCAATAAGGTCCGCTGGTGCTCATAGTTCATATAATGCAGGATATCATTCAGTATGAATGCGTCACTTTCCGGCAAAGGGTATTCCAATGCATTGGCGTATACAAATTGCAGGTGGGGAGTGCGGAGCCAACCCTGTTGCGCTACTGCTATCTTGTCCTCATCATAATCAATCCCTGTAATCTCCCGTTCCTCGGAAAGTTGGGAAAGCATATAGCAAAGCGGTCCGAATCCGCAGCCGATATCTGTAATCTGTCCTTTGACAGGAACCAGTTGGTTGAATAACCTGTAGTTATCTTCCATTTTCACCTTGATGCGTATGTACCATTCCTCTACCGGTCCTTTATAGATATAGTTCTGTACCAGATTTTCGTAGAAGACGGGATTGTCCGTTGTGCTTTGTTCCCGACAGATACGGGCATATTCTTTTTTCATCCGCGCGGAGATGTTTTTGGTACGTTCCTGATAAGTGGTTCCGTACGTAGCATCGTTGGCTGGGATACGCGGTAGAATCTCTGTCAGCATGATGCCTTTCCGTACATTGAACGGCTGTGCCTTGGCTATGATCTTGCAGTTGCCGTAAAGGATGACCGGAATAATATCCAGTTGCAGTTTTTCCGACAGATAGAAAGCTCCTTTATGGAAACGCTTCATCCGTCCGTCGTAGGTACGTGTTCCTTCGGGGAAAATGGCGATGGAATATCCTTCTTTCACCTTTTGGCGCATCCGTTCCACGTAAAGCTCGTAACCGTCTCCTACGTAATAGAAATCGGCATAGCGGATAATGGCTCCGAAGAAAGGAGAGTGCCATACCCAGTGATTGGTAACCATGACCAGTTTGGGAGTCAGTGCCAATAATACCAGTATATCGATGAAAGACTGATGATTGGCTATCAGGATGGCAGGCTTTTTAAACGTTTCTCCTGTCCGGTTTATCCTTTCTTTATGTACAAATGTGGCTATATGGATCAGGCTTTTGCAGGTGACATGTATCAGTTGGCAAAGTACTTGTTTCTTATAGGCTTTGCGGATAGGAAGCAAGGTCATGACAGCTATCAGCAAGCGCAGGAACAGGCATCCGATAAAGAACAGCAGGAACAGGCCGCCGGTTCTTGCCAGTCCTGTCAATGTATAAGGAGGCAACCCTTTGGAAGCGGGTGCTGTGATGAAGAACCGGAAAAGAATGGGTTGCAGCGTGTAGGCTACCAGTACGACGGCAATCATTCCCAAAATGGAGATGAGGGAAATGGACTGCAATGCCGGATGGCGTGCGAAGACCAACGTACCCATACCTATCACGGTGGTGAAAGCGGAGAAGAAGATGGCTGTTTTGTGCGAGTTCAGCAACTGCCGTCCTGTGCGGTACTTATTCTGCAATCCGTCCATAATGAAGATGCTGAAATCATCCCCGATTCCAAAAATAAAGGTGGACAGAATGATGTTGATGATATTGAATTCAATACCCAGCATGCCCATTAACCCCACAATGATAATCCAGCTGACCAGCATCGGCAGGAAACTCATCAGAGTCAGTTCTATGCGTCCGTAGGAGATCCATAAGGCAAAGAAAATCAGAAAAGAGGAGATATAAAGAATCAGATAGAAATCCTGATTGACGGCTGATACCCATTGGCTGGCGAAATAGCCGCGGTCGAAGATAACCACCTTCTCTTTTGGTTGGAAAAGGGGGTACACCGCTTCCTTGTCGGTTTCGTTCATCCGTACCTGAGTAATCAGCATGGTCAGGGAATCGGCGGAAGTCTGCCATTCGTTCAGAAGCCGGGTAGTGATTTCATTCTGGTAGTCCAAAGGCTGGAACGGACGGTCGAGCCATTGGAAAAACGGCTCGAATGCATGTTCACGAAAATGATAACGGGCAGCCTCTGTCCGGATGGTTTCGCGTAACCGGGCTTTCTTTTCCGGAGTCCAGTAGTTGTGCCATTGTTTCAACCGTGCTTCCTGCACCTCTTCCGGTATCAGAAACTGTCCGGCAGAGGCGTAATCTTTTATTTTTCCTTCTTCTTTCAGTTGGGCGAGCAGCCGGTTCGTTTCGGCGTATTGTCCGGTAGCGTCTCCCATATCTTTGCCTGTACTGACAAAGAGAACAGTCTTTTCTTTCTTGTCAAAGAGTTCGGCCAGCTTGTTTTCCGATTGTTTCAAGTGGGCAGGCTCATAGTTCAGACTCATCATATCCTCGTTGAAACGCACGTTCTGCGAGGTGAATAAACATATTATGGTCAGCACGAGAATGCCCCCTACCAAGCCTTTGTTCTTTTCGTATGGATAAGCGTTCAGTTTCTCGATAAAGCGTAGCACCGCCCCTTGTTTTACATGCGCCTGCCCTTTCAGGAAATGCGGCAGATAGACCAGGCAAAACAGCGTGGTTCCTATCAAGGCAAGCGAGGCGAACAGACCGAAATCCCGTAACAGGTTGGAACTGGTAAAGAGGAGGCTGAAAAAGGCGCCGATGGTAGTAAAACTGCCTACGGTAAGCGGATAGGCGATTTCTTTGATTAATTGTTGTACCGATGATACATGATTCTGATGCGCCAGCATGTGTATGGAGTAGCTCAAGGCAATGCCCATTACGGCGGAGCCCGCACCTACGGCAATGGCTGAAATGCCGCCTTTGATAAAGTAGATGAGGCATAAGGCGAATAAAGCTCCGAACAGCACCGGGGTGATGATAAGCGGAATGGATTTCTTATGCTTGAATACCAGAGATATGAAGACAATGATGATAATCAGCGCGATGGAAGAAGTGACCAGCGTATCTTTCTTTATCTGTCGTGCATTGTACACTCCTACGGAAGGACCTCCGAAATATTCGGCAACCAATTGGGGATGTTCCTTTTCCGCTTTTTGCAGCTCATTTTCAATCAGCCGGATGAGTTTGTCATTTTTGCCCGTGCTTCCGGTGTTGAATACCGGGGTGATGAACATCAGCAGGGTGGAACCGTCCCGTGAGAAGATATGTTCATTAATCAGTTCGTAATTAGCTTCCAACTGGAAGTCTTGCAGATGTTTCAGCGTCTGGCTGCCCAGTCCCAACGGGTCCCGCATAATGTAGTTCTTCAAGGCGAATCCTGCCGGAGATATCAGGTTGGAATAGTTCTTCTGCATCAGGGCGGCAATGTTTCCGGCGGTAAGCAAGGTGTCCAGCCGTTGGTAGGCCTCGTCGGAAAGGAACAGGGGCAGGTTGTCGTAAACAAAATCTCCGACACTGTTGATCAGGTTTTCGTCGGCTTTTGAGAAGATCTCTTTAATCAGGGTTCCTTCCGCTTGTTGCTGTAAATCCTGTTTAATGGTTTCGGCAGCTTCAATCAGGGAATCCGCATCCGCCACACCGTCCTTGCCGGACAGCATGATCATAATTTTATCCTTTATCTTCAGATTTTCAAATACGTTGATGGCATTTTGGGAGTCCTTGGTATCCGGAAAGAAACTGGTTACGTTTTCCTCGAATCTGACTTGGGCGGCAAAAAGGGCCATAAAGAGGATGCATACGCTGAGGGACAGGTAAAACAAGACTTTATGCCTTTCAAAATAGTTATATAATCCAACAAAGAATTTAGTCATATCCGTTTTTTCTCCTACATATAGCCAGCAACACGGTGGAGATTACTCCAGACAGCAGACTGCAAGCCATTGCAAAGATAATGCTTCCTATTAAATATTGCTCTAAAACTGATTTGACATTTTCAAGAGAAAGGTCTCCGAGATGCAAATCGGGAGGATTACCCAGTACCATGCAGCCTGTCCGGTAACTGCCGTACAGCAATAGGGGAATCATGGGTGGAATACTGATATTGGCGGCGACAAGGGCAATCACTTTATTCAGTCTGAACAGATGCGCAAGAAAGAGGGTGATCAGCATCTGATAACCCCATAACGGAACGATACCCATAAAAATCCCCAGCATGATGGCGAGTACAATCTTCAGGTTGGATTCCCGTGTATTCAGCACATGGTCGGTGAAGAATCGCTTGCAGTTGCTCCATGACAGTTTGCGGAGCAGGTTACGGGGAACAATCCAAAGGCAGGTAATCAGCACCAGCACCGTGTTCAGCACACTGATACGGGTAAAATCCCGGAACGGCCGGAAATGGGATACCCGTTCTGCTTGCGGGGGATAATACACGTGGATGGGAATGTTCTTCACCGCTACATCTCCCCATGCGGCAAAGACGATGGCTTCCAACTCAAATTCGTATTTGGCGGTGTACCAGCAGCTTTGCACATTCATTTTGCGCAGAGGGTAAAGGCGGTATCCCGATTGTGTATCTTCCAGTTTCAGCCCGGTTTCCAGTCTGAACCAGAAATTAGAGAATTTATTGGCAAAGGTATTCTTGCCCGGCATATTGTCGGAGGCTAAGTTTCGGGCGCCTACCAGCAGCGTGTCGGGCTCTTTTTCAATGGCTTCGATAAAACAGGGAATATCGGAAGCGAAATGCTGTCCGTCCGAATCGATGGTGATGGCATAGCGGAAACCTTCTTTTTTTGCTTGGGAAAGACCGTGCTTTAAAGCGGTTCCTTTTCCTTTATTGACAGGATGGGTAATGGTGCGGATAGCCGGATATTGTTCCAGAATGTTGGCCGTATCATCCGTAGAGCCGTCATTGACGACAATGATATCGTCTGCATACCTGCATACCTCCTCAATGACTGCCGCCAGTGTCTTCCCGTTGTTGTAGGTGGGAATAACGACGACAATCTCCAGTTCCTTTAGTTTCTTCCGCCAAACCGATGTTGTGTTTGTACTCATCTTGTTTTTCAGTCAAACTATTCAGATACGTTTGGGATGAATGTTTTCGTACCTGAACTTATGTGGTTTCTAATGGGTGACAAAGATAGTATATTTTCGGATGCGGGCATTCTGGCGTTAATTATTTATTTGGAGATGCATTTTTAATTTTAAAGCAGGTAAACACCAACTTGTTCTCGTCGAATTGCGGATTTTCCAGATTGTTCTCGGATATATACAGTCCTTCCCTTCCCACAAAACTCTTTTTATAGAAATATTTCTTTCCGGGGAATTTTGTTTCTCCGATGATTTCAAAATCCGCGTTCAGTACAATGACGGAGAACTCCTTTCCTTTGGGTTCGTCATAGGGGCTTTCGTTGGAAGCCAGTTTGTAAGGCATTTCAGCAAAACGGTAGTACACATTGCGGTATTTGTCATACATGATATGCCAATATCTAGGATTTTCATTGAGTTTTATAATAGCATTAATGCCTTCCATAGAATTACCCAGTTTGGGCTTCATGCTTTTCAGATATCTGCTTTTGGCGTTATACCATCGGATATGTTTCAAGTCATCTGTAACCATCAGGCTGTCATATCCGAAAAATCCACAGACCAAACGGCTCTCTTTGTAGTTGTAATCATAACTAAAACCGTATCCTCCTGCGATATTGTCATATTCCTCTTTAAAGATGGGTGGATAGAAAATAGGAATCCATTTAACTTCTCCTGTTCTCAGATCCTGTGAGGCGAACATATGGGTTCTAGGCCAGTCTTCCTTTTTCATATCGGGTTTTAAAATTTCTTGGCGTAGAAATATGCATGAGTCTTTGATAAAAGCAGGTGCATTGTAGTAACTGCCAAAAGACAAGGGTGTAAATCTGCCTTCAGGAGTTTGGAAATTATAGTTTCGTATTATTTCCCCTTGAGAGTTTATGGAACTGAGCCGACTGATATTATTCTGTGCAACTAATATATATTGAGAATCGGGGGAAGGTCTACTGCCGAATACAGCTGGTAGCCCGTTGGGACCTGTCTTGTGAAGAGGTATCCGTTTGGCTATCTGTTGATTCTCTATATCAAAAATGACAATGTCATATAATGATTTTTGTGTATTCTCAAAGTGAAGGTATTCTTTCCCGTTTTCTTCGAATTGGAACATGGATTTGCTTAAGTAATAGGTCTGTTCGTCTAAAGGGAAAGCCAGCTGTTTTTCTGCTACCAGTTCTACTTCGTTCTGTTTGCCAGCTTCGTTTTTTGGGGAGGACTGGCAAGATACGAGGATAAATATAGAAAAGAGTGATATAAAAAGGAGTGTTCGATTCATAATATTTTCGGTTTTATGATGTATGTAATTTATGTGACCGGATTTCTAACCGGCCACATAAATTGTTGGTTGTTAATTGGTAGGAGCACCATGATTCCCACCTTCTCCTGAACCTTCACCGGGGGCACCTACCTCTACTCCGGTGCCGCATTTACCATCTTCACTGATACACACAGTGCCTGTAGCAGCCATTTTGCAATTTTCCCATTCAGCTTCGAAAGCACAGTACTTTGGACCCCCTCGTGGCATTTGCACGGCAGGTGCTCCAAACACTACTTCCTCATTAGAAGAGTGGAGGTTCAAGCTTATTGCAAATGTTGCAATAACAGCCATAATCATTGTGAATTTTGTTTTCATAGGTGTCATATTTATAATTGTCTGAATATAAGATGTTTAATGGGTGTTGACAACTATAAATGGACTTATTGTTCTTGCTATTATGGATATTTAACAGAAGGACTTGCTTCATTGATACTTACTTGCCATCAGTACCGCTTTCAACTTGATAAATTCTTTTCCATTACAAATGCCTTCTGCCTGCAACTTGAAAAGATGCTCTTCCGTTTTTTCTAATCGGATAAACAGCTGTAGTAGCGGAGTTTCCAGCGGGTTGATGGCAGACAGGAATTTGGAAGAAGCAATCTGTACATACTGCAAAGGTTGGTTGGCGATCTGTTCGGCACTTTCTTTTATTATCTGTAAGGTACAGACGCCCGGAACCACCGGCTGTCCGGGGAAATGACCTTGATAGAGCACATGGCCGGGATTCAGCTCTATCTCTATTGCCTGTTTTCCGTCTTCTCTTTCCTTTATATGAATGATTTTATAAAAGTTCTCCAGCAGCATTTCAAGGGTTGTTTATGTTCAGTTTGTCCAATTGGATTCTTAACCGTATCAGCGGATGCTTGATTTGTACTTTCTCCGCCTGTCCGTTTACAAAGCCGGACAAGGTGAATACCGTCTTTCCAAATCCTTTGCCACTGATTCTTTGCTCAAAAGTACTACTTTTCTTTTTAATACGTGCTTTTTCACTCTTTAGAAATAGATTTTTGAAATCAGTTTCCAGTATTTTCAGCATCTTTTTCTTCCTCATCGGTTCAATGCAACTGTTTACTATGAAGGTGTCGCAGTGCAGGGAGAAGTCAAAAAGGCTGAGGCCAAAGTAAGTGGATCCCAGGATACGGATTTCGTTATCAGGCATTTGGCGGACAATGAGCATTCCGCTGAAATGATGTTTCATGAAATCCAGTTGCAAGTTGTACTTTTGCGACTGTGCTTCTGCCTGCAGGATGGGAGGCAGTGCCGTAGCTTCCCCTGTCACCCGGTGTGAGCAGGAGAGCAGGATAAACAGCAACAGCAGCCAGCTAGCGTATCGTAAACTTTGCCTCATCTTTCAAAGAATTGAATTTCTTGTCCGAGAATTCGTATTCGGTATAGTTGGTTGCGGTTTCCGATAAACGTAGTTTGTGGACAGACATGTCTTTTTTGTCTAAATAAATTTGAATCTGGTTGATATATGCCTGTATCGCTTTGCTGACGGGCTTGATTTGAATGAGATAGTAATGGGCGTCTTCAAAATATTCCAAAGCATAGCCGGGCGACATGTTGGACAGGTCGCCCACCATGCAGGCGGTAAGCATATCCTGCATTTGGTTCATCATCTTATTGGAGTGAAGGTCCATGATGCTTTTCTTTCCGTCCGATACTATTTTCAGTTGGTTGTTGTTGATCACGATAAGGTAGTTCATGGGCTGTGCGTAGTCCATGCATATCTTATTGCTCTTTTTATAATAGAACTTTCCTTTCGAGGTTATTTTCTCATCGAATACATCCAGATATTTTATCTGAGTGAAATTACTTTCGATGGACTCTATATTTTTAGCCTCTTGCAGCAGACGGGCTTCAAAATCTTTCAGATCAGTAAGTTTCTTCATCTGTTGGGCTTGCATCGGCAGGACTGTACAGAACATCAAGAGCAAAAGTATTTTCATGTAGGTCATACTTTATAGAGGTTTATCCGTTTGTAATGGGAAGCAAAGATAGTATATTTTGAGAAACCATTCATACCTTTATCGCTTATTTACGATTTTTACCTGTTTCTACAATCGTTCACATGGGCAATTATAATGAATAAAAAAGTTATATTTCTGCGTTGCAATATTTTTTTGTTTTATCACGGCATGTTATTGTTAATCAATAATTTATAGTGACGAATCCTCCTGTATCCCCCTCGAAACGGTTTATCCGTTTTCCCTGTCGGAGTCAGTTTGGCAGAAAGCGTCATTATGCAGGATGAAGGTCTGTTGGAATTCTTGTAAGGAGAACGGTAGGATATGATTTTCACTTAGGTGAAGATGGGTTTTCACCTGTGTGAAGAGCTGTTGTCACCAGTGTGAAACCACCGTTTCAAACTGGTGAAGCAACAGTATATATCGGAAGTTTACACACTGACATCCTATTAAGTTGAACGAAAGTACAGCATATCCTGTCAGATTTAATCTGATATCTGCGCTTCTCTTGCAAATAACGGGTGAATGTTCCACTCCATCGCTTACATACCGGTTTGGGGGTATTACAGACTTTTTTACACGGCAAGTTGTTGGTAATGAGTGGAATGAAGTGGCGGAAGAATTTTATGTTTTACGTAAGACGAAGTTATCTTTTTATCGGTTTGATCATGAAGGGTGAACCAGGTCTCGTTTCTGGAACTTGGTGATGTTGCTGTTGAAAATATAGAAGAAATTTATTTTGTCATGTCCTTTATCAGCCTATCTAACGCTACTACCGTATACCCCTCTTTTTCTATAAAGTCCAGAACTTGTACCAGCAGCCTGTCACTATCGGGCATCCGGTCATGTAGCAGAAGGATGGAGCCCGGAACGAGCCGTTTCTTGATGTGTTTGATAATTTTTTCAGGAGTGGGTTGCTGAGTGTCCAGTGTGCGGATGTTCCAACCAATGGGGATGTATCCCAGCCTGCGCACTGCTTTAGCCAGGGTAGGATTGGTCACTCCGAAAGGCGGCCGGAACCATCGGACCGGTTGGCCGGTCACTTTTTCCAATTCTTGCTGGCAGGTAATTAAATCATGGCACATCCGTTTGAAGGTATAGAGAGGAAAATAGCCGGAATGGGAGAAGGAATGATTCCCGATACGATGTCCTTCTTTGATGATTTGCCGGAGCAGTTCTTCATTGCCTTTTATCTTGTTTCCGATGCAAAAAAAGCAGGCCGGTATGTGTTTTTCTCTTAACACTTTCAGCACTTTGGGGGTCTGTATCGGATCGGGCCCGTCATCAAAAGTGATGGCTATGATTTTCTCTTCGGTTTTCTTGCAACAGAAGACACGCATGTAAATACAGGCACGGATGCTGTAAGAAGCGTAAAAGAAATAGGCCATGACGCTTACTATGATGACTACAGAAACTAGGATGTGCATTGCTTGATTAAGATGATTGAGTGATACTTTAATAAATGATCTTGTAGAGATTATTCTAATTGTTTGTCATTATCTGTCAGTATTCTGAACTTTTTTTCGGTATCAATCGTATTCAAGTGTGCTAATTGCTCTTTGGCCATCTGCCGAAGATGAGTAAACCTTTTAGACTTGTCCACCTTACGCTTGATTAACTCTGCATTGAAGGATTCCATATTCGATAATACGACTAATTCATTTATGCTTGCTACATCTCTGATATTGATATTCTTATCTGCGTATTGTGGATTTGCTTCACGCCATTGTCTTGCGGTACATCCCCATAATGCGAGATTTAACAAATCAGCTTCATCGGCATAAACAAGTTTTTGATTGAAATCTTCTACTTTAGGTATAATAAAGTCTTTGATTGCATCCGTATGTATGGAATAATTTACTTTACTAAGTATTCTTTTTACGTTCCATTCACTTAATAAAGGGTGTGATTCTGCTTCTTTAAGTCTTTGGTATTCTTTGATGAGATATAGTTTAAATTCAGGGCTGAGCCAAGTCCCGAATTCAAAAGCTATGTCTTTATGGGCAAAAGTTCCCCCATATCGCCCGGGCTTGGATATAATCCCTATTGCTTTAGTTTTTTCTATCCATTGTTTGGGGGTTAGGGTGAAACTGTTTGTTCCACTCTCCATTTTAAAAGCATCGAATTCGATGCCTTTAAAATTTGGATTATTTAGTTTTTCCCATAACCCTAGAAAATCAATCGTACTACGTAGACGCATCCAGTTTTGTATAATGTAGTTAGTACGTTCTCTGTCTTTGAAATGTGCCATGTCTGTCAGGCAGATATAATCATTATTATCAGGTCTTACAGATATGGATATATCAATATTCGTAACAGTTATTTTCTTCATTATTTCTACTACTTTTATTTTATGAGGGATAAAGTTAAGCATTATTCCTGTTTTCAGTATCTTAAAAGCATCTTTTTAATAGGCCATGACGCTTACTATGATGACTACAGAAACTAGGATGTGCATCGCTTGATTAAGATGATTGAGTGATTGATACCTTGATATTGGTTATAAATCAATGCGTAACGGGATGAAGCTTCTTCTTTCAAGGCTTTTGCCGCCATCCAGAGAGCATAGGATGAAGCAGTCTGATATTCTCCGCATTGTTCTTTAAAGTTGCTATGCAGGGCATGAGGGAACAGACTGTGTTCCAGATCCGTATAAACGGCATCTGTTGCTTCCTGCCCGTTCTTGCCACTGATAAACCAGTCAATGTCTTCGGGTGCAAGCCCGTGAGATTTTAGAAAATGATGCATCCTGTTACTGATTTCCGGAGCACTCATCCGGGTGATAAAAGTATCTACCCCTTTCAGTTCGGCAAAAGTCTGTTCCTCTTTTTGTGCGCTTAACAGGAAAAATTGTGCTCCCTCACCGGCTGTCGTTCCTTTCAACAGTCCTAAACGCTGCTGAATGATATGGCTGGTAGGGGTTATTTCATCCATAGCACCTGCCAGTACATGCTGTTTGCCTTCGGCAATGCTTATGATGCCATCTATCAGAGCACTTTCAAAACTTAAACCACGGTGTACATACGTAACATTATAAGCATGTATTTTGAGTAGCAAAGCTAGCTGTGCACCCACCGTATTAAAGGTGGACTGAATGAAAGCGGTGGGATTGAGCATCTGTTCCCGGTTGTCCATCAAGGCGTTCATAAACTTTTCCGTATCGGCCAGACAACCCAGTCCTGTAGCGGTGATAATGGCATCTACCTTTTCCGACGGGATATCTTTCAGACATTCCAGTCCGCAGGCTACTCCCATCTTGATCATGCGGCTCATGCGCCTCCGCAGATTGGCGTTGGTGATCATTTCTTTATAATCAGGTTCCTGTGCGGAGAAATAAGGCTTTTCATTTCTGCTTTCCGCATGGATAGAGGCGATACGGTTGATATATACTGGGCACATACGCTATTGGGTTAGAGTGGAAAATACGAGAGATGAGTTGTTGCCGCCGAATCCGAAGGAGTTGGATAATACATGCCGTATGGGAAGTCCCGACCGGAAAACCGTTTCAGGAATAAGGCCGCTTTCTTCATCGGACAGATGGAAGTTCAGATTAGGGTAAATCAGTCCGTGACGGATGGAGAGTACGGAATATACGGCTTCTATTCCTTCCGAGGCTCCCAGGGTGTGACCGATGAAAGCCTTGACCGAACTGAAAGGCGGAATACGGGTATCGAAGATACGCCGGATGGCTTTCCCTTCGGAAGCGTCGTTGCTGGGAGTGCCTGTACCATGTACATTGATATAGTCTATGGCTCCGGCTGTCAGCCCGGCAGAGGCTATGGCCTGACTCATGGAAAGGAAAGGCCCGTCTCCGTCGGGGGAACTTCCTGTCTGGTGGTAGGCTTCATTGGCATTGGCGTAACCGCTGAGTTCGCAATAAGGAGCTTTAGTAAGGGATTTATCAGATTGAAGAACAAGGTATCCGGCTCCTTCTCCCAGGTTTAGTCCGGCACGTGTGCGGTCGAAAGGGCGGCAGTGCTCTTTGTCCAGTATCATCAATGAATTGAAACCGTTGAGCGTGAAACGGCATAAGGCATCCGTTCCGCCTACAAGGACGGCGTCCAGCAGACCGTGCCGGATGAGGCGTGCCCCTAACATAATGGCATTTGCGGCGGAAGAACAGGCGGTGCTGAGGGTGGTCACCGTTCCTTTCACTCCCAAATAAGCGGCTATCATTTCGGTACTGGACCCACAGTCATGGGAGATAATGTCACGTAATCTCCCTTTCCGGTTATCTTCCCGGAAAGAGGCATAAAACCGCTCGCTTGCATCCATTCCTCCGATGGAAGTGGAAGAAATGAGCCCGATACGGGGAGAAGTGAAATCGAGTTCCGCATCACGGGCCGCTTCTTGGGCTGCCCACAAGCCCAGCAAGGCTGTACGTGAATACGTCTTGCCGGATGGAAGGGACAGGAGTTTCTTTAATTCTTCATTGCTCTGTTTTACTTCGGACACGGGTACGTCAAGTGCGGTGGGGAAAAGGGTGATTTTCCCCATACCGTGTTTTCCGGCTTTTAAGGAATCCAGGTTTTCTTCCACTCCTTTCCCTATGCCCGAAATCACTCCCAGACCGGTGACATAGATCTTCCTCATTTCTGATGGGCGGTGATGTAGTCTGCCAGGGTACGTACCGAATAGAATATTTCCTTGCCTTTGGCAGGATTCTCTATCTTGATTCCATAATTCCTTTCCAGAATCAGGATAATCTCTAATGCGTCAATCGAGTCAAGGCCCAGACCGTCATCTCCGAATAAAGGTGCTTCACTGTCAATGTCCTCCGGAGTGATTTCTTCCAGATTCAATGCTTCTATTAATTCAACTTTCAGTTTATCAATCAATTCTTCCATATTCTTTATTGTTTTTCAATCAGTTTAAATACTGCTTTATAGGTGTTCTTCCATAATTCACACCACCCGATGATGCAATAGTTCAGTTTCCCTTTTTGCATGACTATACGTGCGTATCTTTCCAGTTTTTCCGGCTGATAGGCTTCAGTGATGAAAAAGGTGTTTTCCCCTTGTATCTTGTGGCGGATGCAAATCTCGCCGGACACTACATTGGGTAGTGTGTAAACAAATACAGCCGGACTGGCTGCCTGGTCTCCTTCCCGGTCTATCAGTTGCTGGTGTCTGATGTCCGTATGCAGAGAGGAAGCGGCATTGGCAAGTAACATCCCCATTTCCAGTGGGGCGAATGTCTTACCTTCCAGCAAGTATTCGGCGGCCACATATCCCAATTTGCAAAGGTCATCCATTTTATAGAATTTCAGGTTGTTTCCGCATGTTTTTTTATAGGTATCACGTATAAATGTGCCGAAATCCGGTTCTTCGGAATGAAAAATAAGTTCGTTGTTTATGAAGACAGAACTGTTTTCAATACGAACCTCCCGTGTACATCGGATTTCGGGCAAGGTGTTGTCCTCATCCTTGAACGGAGTATATTCCGGTAAAGATAAGACAATGGCTGCGTTGCATCCGCCGAATCCCGAAGCGGTTTTTACGCAATGTTTCATCGGGATGCTCCGGTGGGTGGCATAGACCGGTATCGGCATAGGAATTCCCGGCGTTTCGTAACCCGGAGTGCCGAACAGGATGCCTTGTTTCAGTTCGTGCATACAGACAATGCTTTCAATGATTCCCGATGCTCCCAGGGTATGGCCGAAATAGGGCTTCAAACTATGGACGGGCACTTGTTCCAGATGAGCCAGTGTGAGGGCTTTGGATTCCATTTCATCATTATATAAGGTAGCAGTGCCGTGAGCATTCACAAAACTGATATCCTGAGGGGCTGTTCCTGCTTCCTGCATGGCTTGGCGGATGGCGAAATAGAGTCCGTCTCCCGTGCGGGAAGGACCGGAGATGTGGTTGGCATCGTTACTGACGGCTCCTCCCGAAAGGATAACATGTTCTTCTGTTCCTTCTGAACTGAGCAATACGGCTCCGCAGGCCTCTCCCAAGTTCAATCCGTCACGGCTGCTGTCATACGGACGGCATGGGCGGGAGCTGAGAGACCGGAAAGACCCGAAACCGCTGGTGATGAAATGAGAGAGAAGGTCACCTCCCGCTACGATTACCCGGCGGTAGATGCCGTTCTCTATCATGCGTTTTCCTGCTATGAGGGCTGACACTCCTGAAATGCAGGCATTGGAAATGACATGCACCCGTTCCTCGGCATGGAAATAACCGGCAATGTTTTCTGCCATTTTCCAAAGAAAGACCGCTTCATCGGGATGTTCCGTATGACGGGCCAGTAAATCGATGTTCCCTTTGGTGGTGGAGAGGATGAGTCCGCAGGTTTTGTCTTCCAAAGTTTGTCCGGACTGACGGATGAGTTCGTTGATAGTCAGTATGAACAGTTGTTCCATCCGGGGATAGCCACTTACTCCTATGGCCTCCGCCTGTTGTTGCAATCTCTCTTGCGAGAGAGTGGCTGCCAATAGGGGAGTGTCCGCAATCCGTTTGTCCGTCTGCAGGGTGATACCGCTGTGATAGCTCCGGATGGCTTCCAGATTTTCCTGTGTGCCGAAACCCAGCGCGCTGATCAGGGTATCATGGGTGATATAGGTAGTCAGATGATGTTCCATTTCTTTTTCCACTCTATGTAAAAGGCAGGATTAACCAGTTCCAGTTCTCTATTTGTATTCAGGAATACCTGTGTAGTGGTTCCTGTTGCCACAATGTTTTGGTCCGATGCCCGGTAGATGGTGTATTCAAAAAGGATTTTGGCAGCATCACTATGAATATACCGTGTCTCGACAATCGCTTCCTCGCCAAAAGACAGCGGTTGTTTGAATTGGCAGGTCAGGTCTACGATAGGAACTACATATCCTTCCCGGTAGATGCTCATATAGTCCAGACCGTACCGCTTTCCGAAAGCTTCGCGTCCGTCTTCGAAATAACGCACATATTCTCCATGCCATACTATCTGCATGGAATCTATCTCACTGAAGCGGACTTTGATGGTGGTCCGGTCCGTCAGTGCCGCCTGATGTGGACTTGTTTTTCGTTTCATTCTTTCTTCAGATATATTTTCATCCGGCATTCGGCCAGCAATTCATCGTTTTCTTTTACCTCGGCGGTAATCAGGGTGATATCAAATACTTCCTGAACGATGGTTATACCGGTATATAGTTCCGCTCCGGCAGAAGGAAGACGGAATAGTTTCATCTTTTCTACCGAACCGATAAAACCTAATGGTACAGGTTCTTTCCGCAGCATATAGATATAACCTACACGTGCCGCCGCCGACTGGGCGATATGCTCTATGATTCCCGTCTCCTGTAATACACCGTCCCGGCAGAACAGGTTGTCGGGAGTGACGGTCAGCCCTGACCAGGATGTATTTTCTTCTATCCCATAGAAGCGGTCTATCATTACCATGGGCGGGCGTTGGGGAATCAGCCGGAACAGCTCTTCTCCCTGACAGATGATTTCTTTGCTGCTCATTTCAGTCTGCATTGCAGGATACTGTGTCCCAGTCCTATGTTATCTTGAATTTCTTCCACTTCCAATCCGGCATTTTCAATGCAGCGGATCAGGTCATCCGAATGGAACATCTTACTGTTGCCGTTGGCCATTGCTGTAAAGTAGAGGCTGATTTGTGTCAGGCAATAAGATGCTGTTTCATACCGTTGGCGATCCCATAATGTTTCCATAATATAGACTTTGCTGTCTTTGCCGATGGATTGTGCCACACGGGTCAGGATGCTGATGACTTCTTCTTCCGAGAAGCAGTCCAGAAACTGGCTCATCCATACAGCGTCAAAACCCGTGGGAAAGGGCACGTCCCGATCCAGCAGATTGGCGCCGTGACCGTGTATGCGTTCACTACCGGACAAACCGGCCGTTTGCTTTCTCATCATTTCCAGTTGTTGAGGCAGGTCCACGATGGTTACTTCCACTTCCTTATTATATTGTACGCATTGTGTGGCCCATCTGCCGGTATTCCCGCCAATATCGAGCAAGCGTTTCGGGTGATGGCTGAACACGATTTCCAACGCTTTGCCGAATGACTGGTCCGAATAGAAATGATCAAAGCCGAACCAGCTTTTCTGTACCTGTTCCGGCAATTGGGACAGACCTTCGTAAATGGTAGGCCATTCTCCGAATACTTTCAATCCTTCCGGACGCCCGTTTAAAAGAGCTTCTTCCAAATGGAACAAGCCTTGATAGTTCACATCGTGATTGAATTCCATATTGACACGAGCCATTTTATCGTTCAGCAGAAACCAGCCTGCCTTGGCCAGTACATAACGGTCTTCTTCCAACAGGATGGTTCCGATGGTCAGCGATGCTTCCAGTAATACTTGTGCCGCATAGCGTGTCAGTCCGGTCTGCCCGCTGATTTCTTGCAGCGTATATCCTTCCCGTTTGCCGGACAATAATTGGAAAATTCCGAATTTCAACATCAGGCGCGATACTTGGAATACCACAGGACCGAAAGCTATCTCTTGTGCCAGTCTTTGCGCTTCGGCAGCCGTACATTGTTCTTTTGTATATCTTTTATGCATCATACCAGATTTATTTTTATGTCCAGAACGGGTAGTAATTGAACCATTGTTCCGGATACTGCCGGACAATCTTTTCCAGCGTTTGTGTATATTGCTCCAATAATGCCTGTTCGGCCCGTTTCTCTTTCGTCCGTACTACTGTCTCGGCTATAAAGAAATGGAAACGATACGTTCTTTGGGCTTCACGCATGGCAAAATAGAATACGACGGGTACTTTTAACTTCGAAGCCAGCAGGAAAGGGCCCATCGGAAATTTGGCTTCTTTTCCCATGAAAGAAGTCGTGAGTAATTTCTCTTTATTCAGATAGCGGTCTCCCTGAAAGCAGACATACTCCCGGCGGTCCAGCGCTTCCGTGATGCGGAATACATGTGTCAGGCTGTCTTCATTCACCGGAATTATTTTGTAGTCTCGCGTAGAGGCGTTCTTTTCCAAAATCTCCTTTATCCGTTCGTGTTCGGCGTCAAACATGACGATATTGATCTTTTTGCCATATTCATCGAAGAAAGGAGCGCCTATTTCCCAGTTGCCCACATGGGCGCCAATCATAATTACTCCGGTGTTTCCGTTTAGTACGTCTAAAAATGCCTGATAGTTCTCAAACTTGAAATGATACTTGCCGGTCATTCCGTTGCCGATGGCCACTTTGTCAATCAATATTTGTCCCAGCCGGTAATAGTTTTTCAGGAGCAGTGCGACGGATTTCAGCCGTCCGTATTTCAGCCTGTTCCGTGCGTAACTCCAAGTATTGCCCGTTGCTTTCGGTGCGAAAGGTATGAAGTAGAGGACGACCAATGCCAGGAAGCCGTAGGCCGCAGTTATCCCCAGACAGCGGATCATGTAGATAAAGAACATGTATCCGAATATGCCTCCTCTTGTCTTACCTTTCCATGTTTCGGACATCAGTCTTCTTTTTGCATATGTGAAATTACCAGATTATAGAAATCCTGGAAGGTTTTGATACCGGCAAAATCTTTGGCTGTAACGGTGAAACCGAAATTCTTGTCAATCAGTACTACCATATCCACCAGGTCAAGGCTATCCAATTCCAAGGTTTGCATCAAGGGTGCGTCCGGTTGGATCTGTTCTACATCAATCTCAAATTCTTCGGCCAGGGTGGTTCTGATCTTTTCGATGATTTCTTCGTTGGTCATAAATTTATATATTGGTTTGAATTAATTGTTTTCTTTAAATTTACGGATAATCAGTGAGGAATTGGTTCCTCCGAATCCGAATGAGTTGGACAAGAAGGTGTCAAATTCCGTTTCTATCCTCCGGGAGGGGATGTTCAGCAGAGCAGAGGCTTCATCGGGTTCTTCAAAATTGAGATTAGGAGCGATAAATCCGTTATTCATCATCAAGATGGAATAAATGACTTCACTGGCGCCTGCCATCCACATCTCATGTCCGGTTTGTGACTTGGTGGATGTGACATAGGGCCGATGGTTTCCAAACACTTCCGCTATGGCTTTTGCCTCATTCAAATCTCCCACGGGGGTGGAAGTGGCGTGTGCATTGATATATTGGATTTCTTCCAAGGGAATGCCCGCATCGTTGATTGCCATCTGTAAAGAGCGTCTGGGACCGTCCACATTCGGTACGGAAATATGATCTCCGTTGGATGAAAAACCGTATCCTATGACTTCTGCCAGAATAGTAGCTCCGCGCCTTACGGCTGATTCATAACTTTCGAGTACCAGGCTGGCGCCTCCTCCGCTGGGTACCAAACCGTCCCGTCCCTTGTCAAAGGGGCGCGATGCCTTTTCCGGTTCGTCCTCACGGGTGGAGAACGCGCCCAATCCGTCGAAACTACCCACGGAGTAAGGATTTACCTCTTGTGCCCCTCCGCACAGAATGCAATCCTGAAGTCCTGATTTAATAAGAAGATACGCCATGCCGATGGCGTGTGAACCGCTGGCACAAGCTCCCGATATGGTAAAATTAATTCCCTTCAAATGGAAAATAACCGAAAGGTTCATGGTAATCGTAGAGTTCATGGACTGGAAGATAGAACCGGAGCCCACCATAGCCGTATTCTTCTTGGCACGAATGACATCAATGGCCTCGATTACCGGAGCGGCGCTACTGTCATTTCCATACAATATGCCTACTTCATGATCCAATAAAAACTCCTCGTCTATTTGTGCCTGACGGAATGCCTCCAAGGTAGCCATATAGGCATATTCTCCCTGTTCGGCGAGGCTATGTCTCTTTTTGCGGTCCAATAACTTCTTTAAATCAGGACGTTCGACAAGTCCTGTCAATGCGGAAAAATACCCCATCTCTTTACGTGCCGGATCGATGCCGATGCCGGAACGCCCTTGGAACAAAGAGTCTTTCACCTCATCTTGGTTCTTGCCTATGCACGAATAAATACCCATGCCTGTAATCACTACTCTTCTCATCTTCTGCTTATGTATAGATTCCTCCATTGATGGAAATTACTTCTCCGGTGATATAGGAGGCTTGTTCCGATGCCAGGAAGCCTACCAGTGCGGCTACTTCTCCGGGTTCGCCGAACCGTCCTGCCGGTATCTGTTTTTTCCATTCATTTTCATCAATGCCGTTGGTCATATCCGTGCGGATAAATCCCGGTGCTACGGCGTTCACCGTCACGTGTTTTCTGGCCACTTCCTGTGCCAGTGCTTTGGTGGCGGCTATCATTCCGCCTTTGGCTGCCGAATAGTTGGTTTGTCCCGGCATTCCTTTGATACCCGACAGGGAAACGATGTTGATGATACGTCCGAATCGCTTTACCAGCATATTTTTCAGCAAGGGTTGGGTGACGTTAAAGAAACCGTTCAGGCTGATATCCAACACCCGGCTCCATTCATCCTGTTCCATCCACAGCATCAGGTTATCACGGCGTATACCGGCATTGTTCACCAGTACCTCAATGTAGGTATCGGGATGCTTCTCCATCCAGCCGTTCAGTGCGGCGTGTGTGGCTACTGCGTCTGTCACGTCAAATTTCATCAGTTCGCCGTCCGAGCCTTGTTCCCGTATCTGTTGCAGGGTGGCTTCGGCTTCCGTATCGTTGCTTTGGTAGTTTATCAGTATATGATATCCCATTTCGGCCAGTTTCAGACATACAGCCCGTCCGATGCCCCGGCTTCCTCCTGTTACTAATGCGTATTTCATTTTTCTTGAAACCTCCCTTTTTTAAGATATACCATCATTCTTTCTATCTCTTTATATTTAGGCGTATCTTCCCGGAATACAGGAAAAAATGCTCGTATCTCTTTATATACTTGTTGTGACCGGGGGCTTAGCCGACCGGCTATTTCCAAACAGTCTACAGCTTGTACAATACCCATCATCAGGATAGCCATCACCTGATAAGCATTTTCTATGACTGTTTTTGCCAGTAGTGCGGAATTGGTTCCCATGCTTACAATATCCTGATTGTCATTGTTGTTGGGGATGCTATGCACATACATCGGATTGGACAAAGTCTGGCACTCCGCTGTGGTAGAAGTCGCGGTAAATTGTGACGCCTGCAAACCATAGTTCAATCCCAGCACTCCCATATTGACAAAGGGGGGCAGAATGCCGTTGATGCGGTCGTGAAACAAGTAATTGATCTGCCGTTCGGCAAGCATGGCCAGTTTGGTGACCGCTATTTTCAGTTTATCCATTTCAAAAGAAACGTAATCTCCGTGAAAATTACCGCCATGATACACGTTTTGCGTGTCGGGGTCCACTATCGGGTTGTCACAGGCTGAATTTATTTCGTTTATCAATACTTTTTCGGCATTGAGCAATTCATCATAAACCGGTCCTAGAATCTGTGGGATGCAGCGCAACGAATAATAGGGTTGAACCTTATGGGTGAAGATTTTCTCTTCGTGTTTTCCGTTGTAAAGTTCATTCTCTCTTTTGCGTACACATTGGCTGCCTTCCACCCATTGGCGCATCATGCGGGCTATCTCTTGCTGTCCTTCATGCCGTTTGGCTTCGTTCAGCGGTTCGGACATGAAATCATCGTACGAGGCGGCAATTTCATTCATCATGACCGATGCGCCTACTGCCCAATGCATCAGTTGGCGGGCATAAATCAGGTTGACAATGCCTATACCTGTCATTACCGAAGTGCCGTTGGTCACTGAAAGCCCTTCGCGGATATGCATTTTGAAGGGTTGCAATCCGTTTTCCGCCAAAACGGATGCCGTATCTCTTTTCTTGCCTTGGTAAAAGACCTCTCCTTCTCCAATCAGGGTGAGGGCGATATGGGCAAGCTGTACCAAATCGCCACTGGCCCCTACACTGCCGTGTTCGGGTACGTATGGAGTAATCCCCCGGTTGATAAACTCGGTAATGAGCAATGCCAGTTCTTTATGTATGCCGGATTTTCCTTGCAGAAAAGTATAGAGACGCGCTATCATGGCAGCTTTGACATAGAGTTCCGGAAGGGGTTGCCCTGCTCCGGTGGCATGGCTGCGGATGATATTATACTGTAATTGTGACAAGGATTCATCTTCAATACGGTATTGGGCCATCGGTCCAAAGCCGGTATTGATGCCATAGATGATCTTGTCGTTGGAGAATGTTTTCAGAAAATGGAAACTCTCTTCCAATTTTTGCATACATTGGTCGGAGAGTGTCAGTGGCTCTTCTTCAAACAAAATCTTATACAGGGACGCTAAAGTTATCTTATTCTCAGCTAGCATTGGATTGGTGTGATAAGCAGTTTTGTATAATTTCCGCAAAAATAGTTATTTAAAAATAAGTATTACCATCCGAAGGGAGATTTTTCAGTTTTGATGGTTATCTGAAAGGTTCACCACAGATTATACAAATAAACGCAGATGCTTCTTAAGTCATTGATTGTCAGGTGGGTAATCTGTGTGAATCTGTATAGTCTGTGGTGAAAAATATAGTGTCGCTCTATGTATCCTATTTATTCAGTTTCCATGTGAAACCGTCTTTGGTATCTTTCACTTCAAAGCCAAGAGCGGCCAGCTCATCACGGATTTTATCGCTTGTAGCCCAGTCTTTATTGGCTTTGGCTTTCATACGTTGTTCCAGCAGCATATCTACTACTTTGCCGTATGCCTCTTCACGTGCCTCGTTATTGGCGGCTTCTTCTTTCAGACCCAGGATTTCGTACATAAAGAGATGGAACACACTTTTCAGTTCTTCCAGATCTTCTGCGGAAATAGTGGCTTTCTTGTCCAGAACCGTATTAATCATACGGGCGCCGTCAAACAGATGGGCAATGACAATCGGTGAGTTCAAGTCATCATTCATGGCTGTATAACACTTTTCACGCAAGTCTTTTACCCCCTCTATGCCGGTGGTTTGTGTTGCCGGAGTGATGCGTTCAAGACCTTTCACAGCTTCTGTCAGCCGTTCCAATCCTTTTTCGGCTGCTTGTAATGCTTCGTTACTGAAGTCCACTGTACTGCGGTAATGTGCCTGAAGGATGAAGAAACGGATGGTCATGGGGCTGTAGGCTTGGGTCAGTAACTTGTGGGTACCGTGGAAGAACTCATCCAAGTTAATGAAGTTGCCGTATGATTTTCCCATCTTCTGTCCATTAATGGTAATCATGTTGTTGTGCATCCAATAGTGAACCATGTCATCTCCTTGTGAAGCCACGCTTTGTGCGATTTCACATTCGTGGTGTGGGAAAATTAAGTCCATTCCCCCTCCGTGAATATCGAAATGCTCGCCCAGGTATTTCTTACCCATTGCGGTACATTCACAATGCCAACCGGGGAATCCGTTACTCCACGGGCTGGGCCAGCGCATGATATGTTCGGGTTGTGCACATTTCCACAGGGCGAAATCGGCAGGATTGCGCTTCTCGCTTTGACCGTCCAGTTCGCGGGTGGTGTTTAGCACATCGTCCAGGTTGCGGCCGGACAGTTTGCCGTAATGATGGTCTTTGTTGTATTTTGCTACATCGAAATAAACGGAACCTTCACTTTCATAAGCATAGCCGTTTTTCAGAATTTCTTCTACCAGTTCTATCTGTTCAATGATATGGCCTGATGCATGTGGCTCGATACTGGGTGGAAGTACATTCAAGGCTTCCATTGCCTTGTGGTAGCGATTGAGGTAATATTGCACTACTTCCATGGGTTCCAGTTGCTCCAGACGGGCCTTTTTGGCGATTTTATCTTCGCCTTCGTCTGCATCGTGTTCCAGATGACCGACATCGGTAATGTTACGGACATAACGTACCTTGTATCCCAGATGGGTAAGATAACGGAACAGGATATCGAACGTGATGGCGGGGCGTGCGTGTCCTAAATGGGCATCGCCATATACGGTAGGACCGCATACATACATACCTACATGAGGGGCATGCAAGGGAACGAAAAGTTCCTTTTGACGGCTTAATGTATTGTAAATGGTTAGTTTATTTTCCATAATTCATTCTATTAGAATTGCAAAGTTATAAATTAAAGTGTGTATTTGGCTAATAATTACCCCAGTTCGGGATAAGATTTTGTTCATAAAAAGTTGGTAGTCTCATAAATA
>CAOYQO010000004.1 GCA_948566455.1 uncultured Phocaeicola sp. | reverse complement strand
GATACGGAGAAAAAAGATATTTAGCAAGGAGAAAACTGGAAGGAAGAGAAAAAAAGAAAAGAAGAAAGATAGAAGAGGAAGATATGAAAAGAGGAAGAAAACAGCAGAAAGCAAAAAGGAACTAAGAAGAAAAGAGGGATTCTACCGATTATTTGTGCTTACTTATAAAAAGCAAACAGTAGAATGATTGTGCTTCTTCCAAAACCTCCCTAAGAATCCTTTCATTTCCTGCAAACAACATAAATGTTCGCAAGATATACGTATAATTTGCTCTACTTCCAATTCCAAACGACATAAAGACAACAATATTTTTCAAGAGACAGTGTGACAAAATGAAAAACTTTACGACAGATAGGGTAAATATCAATTCAATTATTTATCTTTGTTAGCTTTTATAAGTTAGCATACAAAAAACAATAACTACAATGAAAGATTTTTTTAAATTTACGCTTGCCACCATCACAGGTATTATCGTGTCATGCGTTGTGTTGTTCTTCGTCAGCATCTTAATACTGTTTAGTATGCTGTCTTCGTCGGAGTCTGAAACACAAGTGCGCAAAAACTCTGTGATGATGCTCGACATGAGAGGTATGCTCTCTGAACGCAGTCAGGACAATCCGTTTGACATGTTCCTGAGTGAAGATGAAACCATTTATGGCTTAGATGACATTTTATCGTCCATTCAAAAGGCTAAGGAAAACGAAAACATAAAGGGTATTTATCTGCAGGCCGGTTCAATGGGTGCAGGTTTTGCTTCTATAGAAGAAATACGCAAAGCATTGGCTGACTTCAAAAACAGCGGCAAATTTATAGTAGCTTACGGTGACCAATATTCACAGCATCTGTATTACTTGGCAAGTGTAGCCGACAAGATAATGCTGAATCCACAAGGTTCAATCGGCTGGTACGGTCTGGCTTCTACTCCGATTTTCTACAAGGACTTGCTGTCTAAAATTGGCGTGGAAATGCAGGTATTCAAAGTAGGTACTTATAAATCGGCTGTAGAACCATTTATCTCCACTGAAATGAGTCCGGCCAACCGCGAACAGGTAGCTGTATTCCTGGATGGCATTTGGGGACAAATGTTGAGTGACATCTCCGAATCAAGAAGTGTAAGCGAAGAAAAGTTGAATGAAGTTGCTGACAAGATGCTGATGTTCTATCCTGCAGAAGACTGCGTGGAATATGGACTAGCAGATACCTTGATATATAAGAATGATGTACGCAACTATCTGAAAACTCTGATAGGCATAGATAAAAAGGACCATATGCCGGTACTGACTTTGAAAGATATGATAAATGTAAAAAAGAATGTTCCCAAAGATAAAAGCGGAAATATTGTTGCTGTATATTATGCTTACGGAGACATCTACAGTGGAAGTTCCCGTACAGACAACGAAAGCAACATCTATTCAGATGAGGTGATCCGCGACTTGCGCAAACTGAAAGAAGACGAAGACGTGAAAGCGGTAGTACTGCGCGTGAATTCTCCGGGTGGTAGTGCTTTCGGTTCAGAACAAATATGGTACGCAGTAACCGAGTTGAAGAAAGAAAAACCGGTGATTGTATCTATGGGTGACTATGCTGCATCAGGTGGTTATTATATTTCTTGTAATGCAGACAGCATCGTAGCTGACCCGACCACACTGACCGGTTCCATCGGTATCTTCGGCATGTTTCCCAATGTGAAAGGGCTGACAGACAAAATCGGTCTTTCATTCGACGTTGTGAAAACAAATACATATTCTGACTTCGGAATGATGGGACGTGCACTGAATGATGGTGAAAAGGCCTTGATGCAAAATATGGTGAACGAGGGTTATGAACTGTTCGTGAAACGTTGCGCAGAAGGTCGCGGCATGACTACAGACGAAATCAAGAAGATTGCCGAAGGTCGTGTGTGGACAGGTGCCAAAGCCAAAGAACTGGGCTTGGTAGACGAACTGGGCGGGCTGGACAAAGCATTGGAAATGGCTATTGGAAAAGCCGGACTGGATGCTTACACCGTAATGTCTTACCCCGGCAAGAAGAGTTTCTTCGAAACGCTGATGGATACGAATCCGGGTGGATATATCCAATCTCGTATGCTGAAAGGCAAAGTAGGTGAACTTTACAATCAGTTCGATTGGCTGAATAACTTTGAGAACTACGATAAGATTCAAGCACGTGTTCCGTTCGAGTTGAACATCAATTAAAGAAAGGAGTGGATGGAAGAACCGCTGGTTAAGATACACTATTGGCTATACCCCGTCTCGTGGATTTACGGGATGGGAGTATATCTGAGAAATAAACTCTTTGATTGGGGATATTACCAGTCAAAGAGTTTTGACGTACCTGTAGTATGCGTTGGAAACCTCGCTGTAGGCGGAACAGGCAAGACGCCACACACGGAGTATCTTATCAAACTGTTGCAACAGACAGGAGCGAACGTTGCCATGCTGAGCCGCGGTTATAAACGGAAAAGCAAGGGATATGTGCTGGCTACGGAGAAAACAGACGTAAAGCGCATCGGTGACGAACCATATCAGATAAAAACCAAATTCCCGGGTATCCGGGTGGCTGTAGACGAGAATCGTTGTCATGGTATCGAACAACTGATGAAGTTGGACAATCCCAAAGTGGATGTGGTGTTACTGGACGATGCTTACCAGCACCGGCATGTAAAAGCCGGACTGAATATACTGCTGACTGATTTTCACAGGTTGTTCTCAGATGACACCCTGCTTCCGGCAGGGCGATTGCGTGAACCGGAAGATGGCAAAAACCGGGCGCATATCGTGATCGTAACCAAATGTCCGGAAGATATCAAACCAATAGATTTCAATATCATCACGAAAAGGCTAAAACTGTACCCATACCAACAACTTTATTTCTCCTCATTCCGATATGGAGCACTGACACCGCTTTTCGGCAAGAAGCGGAGAACACTCACATCGCTAGAAAAAGACGAACGGGTGTTGCTGGTTACAGGAATCGCTTCGCCCGCACCCTTGGTAGAAAAACTGGAAGCGTATACGCCGCATGTGAACATATGCCAGTTTGACGATCACCATGATTTCAGTAACAAGGATCTGCAAATGATCAAAGAACGCTTTGAGCGTCTGGAAGGAGATAAGAAGCTGATAATCACAACAGAAAAGGATGCGACAAGGTTGCAACATCATCCGGCATTGGCCGAAGCATTGAAACCGTATCTATACGTTTTGCCTATTGAGATAGAATTTTTACAAAATCAACAACATATATTTAACCAGAATATTATTGGCTATGTTAGAGCTCATTCAAGAAACAGCAGCTTACCTAAAAGGTAAAATGCACACACAACCAGAGACAGCAATTATCCTCGGAACCGGTTTAGGCAGTCTCGCCACCGAAATCACTGAGAAGTATGAAATAAAATATGAGGAAATCCCGAACTTCCCCGTATCGACGGTAGAAGGACACAGCGGAAAACTTATATTCGGAAAGTTAGGCAACAAAGATATCATGGCAATGCAGGGACGCTTCCATTACTACGAGGGTTACTCGATGAAAGAAGTAACATTCCCCGTACGTGTGATGCGTGAACTGGGAATCAAAACCCTGTTCGTTTCAAATGCCAGCGGTGGTACGAATCCTGATTTTGAAATCGGCGACCTGATGATTATTACGGATCATATCAATTACTTCCCAGAACATCCGTTGCGTGGCAAGAACATTCCGTATGGCCCGCGTTTCCCGGATATGAGTGAGGCGTATGACAAAGAGCTGATCCGTAAGGCGAATGCTATTGCAGCAGAAAAAGGAATTAAAGTGCAACATGGCGTATATGTCGGTACACAAGGCCCGACATTTGAAACTCCTTCCGAATATAAATTATTCCATATCTTCGGTGCGGATGCAGTAGGTATGTCTACAGTGCCGGAAGTGATTGTTGCCAATCATTGTGGCATCAAAGTGTTCGGTATCTCCGTGATTACCGACCTCGGTGTGGAAGGTAAGATTGTGGAAGTAACGCACGAGGAAGTACAGAAAGCTGCCGATGCTGCACAACCAAAGATGACGGAAATTATGAGAGAATTGATAAACAGAGCGTAATCATGAGAACAGAAATATCAAGCCTCGGTGAGTTCGGTCTTATCCGCCGCCTTACCGAAGGCATTGAACTGAAGAATGAATCAAGCAAGTACGGTGTAGGCGACGATGCCGCCGTACTCTCCTATCCTACCGAAAAGCAGGTTTTGATTACTACCGACTTGCTGATGGAAGGTGTGCATTTCGATTTGATTTATGTCCCACTGAAACATTTAGGCTATAAGGCGGCTGTCGTGAACTTCTCCGACATCTATGCCATGAACGGTACCCCGAAGCAGATAACCGTTTCCCTGGCTCTTTCCAAACGCTTCTCCGTAGAAGATATGGAGGAGCTATATGCAGGTATCCGCCTGGCATGTGAGGAGTACGATGTGGATATCGTAGGTGGTGACACTTCTTCCTCGCTTACAGGACTGGCAATCAGCATCACTTGTATTGGTGAGGCAGATAAGGATAAGGTTATCTACCGGAATGGTGCCAAAGAGACTGATCTAGTTTGTGTGACCGGTGACTTGGGTGCGGCATATATGGGTTTACAGCTATTGGAACGAGAGAAGGTGGCATTAAAAGGGAAGACTGATGTGCAGCCTGATTTCTCCGGAAAAGAATATCTTCTGGAACGTCAGCTAAAACCGGAGGCACGTCGCGATATCATCAAGAAATTAGCGGAAGAAGGGATTCAGCCCACTTCCATGATGGATATCTCGGACGGTTTATCTTCTGAATTGCTGCATATCTGTACGCAAAGTAAAGTAGGTTGCCGTGTTTACGAAGAGCATATTCCTATTGACTACCAGACAGCTGTCATGGCAGAGGAGTTCAACATGAACCTGACTACATGTGCACTGAACGGTGGCGAGGATTATGAATTGCTATTCACCGTCCCCATCTCTGACCACGAAAGGATTTCTGAAATGGAGGGTGTGAAACTGATCGGTCATATCACGAAACCGGAACTGGGTTGTGCTTTGATTACCCGCGACGGCCAGGAATTTGAGTTAAAAGCCCAAGGTTGGAATCCGCTGAAAGACGAAACGACCGAAAATGCAGAAGAATAAAAGGGAGAAGAATAAAAAAACACTTTTTTTATTAAATTATAAACGCTGATACTTAGCCACATAGGCAATTATCAGCGTTTTTTATCCCCAAAGCCCTTGCACAGTCCAAAAGTTTCACTACCTTTGCAACCGCAAAAGAGAAACAATGGTGCCATAGCTCAGTTGGTAGAGCAAAGGACTGAAAATCCTTGTGTCCCCGGTTCGATTCCTGGTGGCACCACTTTTAAAAGATTAATTATCAGGCAGTTACTAATTAAAGTAGCTGCTTTTTTCTTTATATATTACCCCGTTCTTCCATAGTTTTAGCCGCTTTTCACTATCGGAGTTAAACCAAGAGTTAAACCGGAAATCAATATGGCTACAACGGTTAATGTGTTGTGTTACAAGTCAAAAACTCTTAGTAATGGTGAACATCCGCTTATGATTCGTATCTGCAAGGATGGCAAAAAGAAGTATGTCAGTCTTGGCGTGTCTGTAAAAGCGGAACATTGGAACTTTGAAAAGAATGTTCCAAAATCGAATTGCTCTAACAGAGAGCATATTAACATACTCATAGCTAACAAGAAAAAAGAGTACGAAACGGAAATAGTTAAACTGAAATCAGAAGATAAGTTATTTACAGCCAATACTTTGAATGAGCAAATTTCTAATTCAGTTAAACCGAAAACAGTAGAAGAAGCATTTAAGGAGTATCTCCGACTTCTTCAAGAAGAAAACAGACGTGGATATATGCTTTCCGTTAAGCAAGTGTACAATTCACTCATCAAGTACAATAAACACCTGAGTATTCATTTCACAGATATAGATGTTGCTTGGCTAAAGAAATACGAGACATGGCTTAGAAACAACGGACTTGCGGAAAATACCATCGGCATACGATTCAGAACATTGCGCACCATCTATAATTATGCCATACAAGAGGATATGGTAAAAGCGGAACACTACCCTTTCAAAAAATACAAAGTATCCAAGTTGAATCAAGAGACAGCCAAAAGAGCATTGAGCAAAGAAGACATAAACAGAGTGTTGCAATATCAGACAGACAACAGATTTATGCGCCTACCCATAGATTTGTTTGCTTTCACCTATTATATGGGTGGCATTAACTTTGTGGATATAGCCAACCTCACACAGAAGAACATCATAGACAACAGACTTGTCTATAAAAGAAGCAAAACGGGTAAGCTCATCAAACTACCATTAGTTCCGCAAGCAGTTGAACTTATTAAGAAGTATCATAGCAAGAACAACTCTTATCTGTTCCCGATATTCTCCAATAGGCATAAAACAGAACAAGAGAAAGCCAACAGACTGCATAAAGTTATCACCAAAGTAAATAAACGCTTAAAACAGATTGGCGAAGAATTAGGCATACCTATTCCAATCACCACATACGTTGCAAGACACAGCCAAGCTACTATTATGAAGAAAGCAGGTATATCAACCGCTATCATCGGGCAGATTATGGGACACAGCTCGGAACGAGTAACGCAAGTTTACTTAGACAGTTTCGATAATGAACAGATAAACAATGCAATGAAAAATTTACTTTAACTTCAAAATAATCCCACATGCAGCAATGTAAGTGGGAGTTATTTTTGTATTTTTGCAAAAAAGAACAGAATGAGAAATATTGATTTTAGTAAATACGAATCTGCTCTAATAATAGGGAATGGATTTGATTTAAGTTTAGGTTTATCCACAAGCTATATGGATTTTGTCAATAGTGATGAATTTCAAGTCTTGTTGGATATGCAAAATCAATTAGCTATCTATCTAAAAGCAAACGCAGAATTACAAAACTGGATAGATATAGAAAATGAGTTAAAGCTTTACTCGATAAATGAAAATAACGCAAAATTCAAGGCTGAGTATGAGGCTTTATGTAAACAATTAATCGTTTATATTAATAGTATTGACTATTCAAGTATAAATAAAAATTCTACAGCTTATGAAGTTCTTACAAATTTGTCTTCAACAAAAAACAATATTATTTTAGATTTTAATTATACTGCATCAACAAGACTGGTATTAAAACAATGCGGATTATCTGATGAAGATATAGATAATAGATTAATAAAAGTTCATGGAGAAGCATCTAATAATGATATAATATTGGGGGTTGAAGATAATGCTAGAATAAAAAAAGAACATGTTTTTTTGCGCAAAGCATATAATATAAAATATAAGGCACTTAATTTTTCTGAATTATATGACAGAATAAAATCAATTGTAATTTTTGGGCATTCTTTAGGAGAAACGGACCATACATATTTTAACAATCTCTTTCAAAGCAGCTGCATATATAACAAGTTCTCACCTGATAACAATAAAGAATTTTGGCTCTTTTATTATAAAGAAAATGGCTACCATTGTATGATGCAACAATTAGATTCATTAACGAATAACAAACTAACCTCATTTAGACAATATAACAGAGTGAATCTTATAAATACAGATAAAGAAAAAGTTTTTATCTAACACAACATACAATGGAAATAGAAGAACTGCCCGATTTAAAAGTGGCTTGGCATGAAAGCTACAAATGTCTAAATGAACCACTTTTAGAATATGTATGGGAAGTAGCCAATCACTTCCTGCCCGATTATGCGGAAACAGATACGGGAATGATACCCGTAGAATCTTCCGCGCCTGCCATATTCGCCAACAGATATGCGGAAAGAAACTTATCCGTTGAAGAAAGGTACGAGAGAACCCAAGAAATGAAAACATTCAAAGGAACTTTGGAAGAATACAAGAAACGAGAATACAGAAAGCTGGATGATTCTTTCAAAGAGAAGTTTCTAACTAATGAAGATTTACAGAATACCATTGAAGCGTATAAGTTGGATGTTAGCAAGTTTTGGTATCTACTTCTGTTCGTATATGACTTTATAGAGGATATTGGCACAAACGCACCTACATTGAACAAGTCCGTATTGGAAGACTTTAGTTATTTTCATGCCAATCTGTTGGAAGCTACAAGTATCACCTTAAGGAAGAGCAACAAGAAAAGCTATGTTGTTGAAAGGGAGGACACAATCAGAATCATTCAGGCAGCCTTGCAGCATTTTGTCAATACATATAGCGATATTATACATAGTGAACAAGACAGAGAAACCATGATTAAACAATTAAAGGACATAGGTCTGGAGGGATTTATCAGAAATGACTTATCGTCAAAAATCAGCTTTACAGACAAGTCCAGTCTTGACATATCCTATAAGAAGTGGAAGTTTACGGATATGTTTCTGTTCTTTATTGAAAGAAGAAAGGCTACCACCATACCCAATAAAAGGGTAAAGGTATCTAAAGACAAGATGATGCTTGTTTCAAGGCTAATCTATACAGTGGGCTATGATGGCAAGAGATATAATGAAGAATACGATTCGGAGGGCAACAAGAACAGAATGTTATCCAATCTCCTTAGAAGATACAAGAACGAGGAATTTCCGTCTGTTATAGCTAATAACTACATGGTAGTTTCATAAACGACATACATAAAAACATAGCAGGAATGCGTACTGAAAGGCTTATTCTCTCGGTACGCATTTTTTTTGCGTACTGAAACGGGCACGTTTTCTACACACATGGGCATTAGGCAAAATGCTTTGTTACCCCTAAATTCCTACCTAATTTTGCAATGTCAAAAGGGAACAAATAAGCAAGTACGCATAGCTTTAGTAGTTCTTTAATGACATTATAATTAACACGTTAAACATTTAAAATTAGAAATTATGAAGAATATTAAATTTACAGAAGAGTTAAATAATGAAGTAGAAAACGTAGTAGAAAACACTAAAGTAAGTGCAGCATTCGTGCAGGAACTGAAAGAAGCATTCCTTATGTTTCCCGTCAGAACAGATATGCGTTTCAAACAATCCTCAAAAGGTGAACTGATTATATCGGTTACGGTTGTTTACGCTACCGGCATGACACAGCATTTTGAAGGTGCAGGAGATGCAGACCTTATTTCGGCAATACATTTCGGTATGGCTAAAATGATAAACGGTTTGCACGACTACAAAGCGGAGGAACATGAGGTCGAAATTGCCAAAGAGAATGAAAACTTGGTAATGGAACTGTTCAAGCAGTACATAAACTCCACTATGAGGGGCTATATTGAAGCGGACTGGTACAACAACGGTGGTGAGCGTTACCGTTGTGTGAGATTCTCTTCCACGTTCAACGGGAATGTGAAGTTCTGCATGAAAGCAACGGATGAAGTGAACAGCCTTATCTGTGAAGCCTGCAAGCCCGAATGGATGAAGAAATCAGAATCGGAAGCCAAACAACAAGTTCCCGAACAGAATGAAGTAGCCTAAACAATCAGCTTGGAAGAAAGTCGAGGGAACAAGCTCTCTCGGCTTTCTTTTTAATCGGAACAGAGAAAATGAAACAGATACAGTTTGCCCAAACATATAACAATGAAGCTGCACACAGACAAGTGAAGCTACTGATGAAGCAGCACAAGCAGCTTTACATCCAAGTGAACGGTGAAGCATGGATAAGCAGTCAAGGAGTAACGGGTATAAGATACCAACTCAACGCACAAGGCTGGCAGTGGATTCTTAACTACCTGCAAACGGGAGATTATGAGGATTTTGGAGTATTCCCGTCCAGACTATCCAAGCTATGCAGCGAGTTCCAAGAGGATGTGGTAAAAGGACTGATAGAACAGAAATACAATATCGCAAGAATCCCTTTTCTACGGGAAACCGAAGCCTATATAAAACTCAGGGGACTGTTCCGTTTCGGAAAACTCTTTTTCAGCATAAGGAGAAGCGATGAATTTATAGATTATCTAAACAGTAAAGGATTATGATTACTCTAAATAAAGGTCAATACCTGTCTGACGTAATGAGTGAGATTCCGTCAAACTGCATACTTTCCAAAAGAATACCCGGTTGTGGTGCTACCACTTTGGAACTTGAAACCCAAAGAAATTCCATTATCGTAGTGCCTAATGTACCCGTTATCAAAAGCAAATGCGGCAAATACAGCAATCTGTTAGGCGTTTATGAAGATGTCACAACAGATAAGATTCGCAATTATCTGACTAATAACAGACTACATAAGATAATGACTACTCCCGAAAGTTTCGGTAAGGTAAAAACAGCTTGCAGCGGCATTGACATTTATAATCATTTCTTCCTGTTGATGGATGAATGCCACCAATTAATCAAGGATGTGGATTACAGAACAGACATAGTGCTGCCCATGAATGACTTTTTCCGCTTCAAAGGCAAGGCACTGGTTTCCGCCACTCCTATCGGATTCAGTGACCCAAGATTTAAAGAGTTTGAAACAGTGGAAGTAAGTGCCGATTATGACTACAGACAAGAAATTACGGCTACACATACTTATAACATCAACAAGGCAATAAGTGAATATTTAGAAAAGCACAAGGAGGGAACTGTCTGTTTTTTCGTCAATTCTGTGGTAATGATTTACTCCATAATGAAACAGTTTGGCATATTGGAGGATTCTACCGTTTACTGTGCGCCAAAAAGCCGTTTGAAACTGAAAAATGAATACTCTTTTGATAATGCTTATAATGATTGGAGCGCAGATACCATGAAGAAATATAATTTCTTCACTGGCAGATTCTTTACGGCATTCGACTTGGACTTGCCTTATCAGCCCGATTTGGTAATGGTTACAGACCCTTATATTTCCGAATATACCATACTTGACATAGATACGGACTGCATACAGATTTGCGGAAGATTCCGTAATGGTATAAAATCGGCAACACATATCTATAGGGTAAACCCCGAAATGGCAATTCAATCCAAAGAGCAAATAGAAAAGCATATTTCAGAACAAGAATTTGCCTACAACTTAATTCAGACATTATATAATAGTGCTGATTACAAAGAATACAGAAATGCTTTCGGTGAGATTCTCGAAACTGCACCGTTCCGTAAATTTCTATATCCCGACTTTACAAAGAACTGGTTTGCCATAGACAATGAGATTAATTCCGTATGGGTAAACAACAGATACCAATCAAGACAAGAAATAATGAATTGGTACAATGACTGCCATTTCTTCAATCCCACATTTGAGAATTGCGAATATAATGAGAATGACGAGAAATTAAAAATTATCAAGGCTGCACGCTCGGTAAAGGACAAGCGCAGAAAAATAGTACAGCAACTTGGTGAAATGGAAACTCCCTATTCAGAATATGCCTTAGACTATATCAATGATATGCGAAAGATTGACCCGTTCATTGTGGAAGCGTTTGAAACTTTGGGCAAAGAGAGGATAGAAGAACTTAACTATTCCAAAAAGAATATCAAAGAAGAAATGATTCTGACACAACGTAAGGGGAATAAAGTTGTCAGACTGGTTAAGAACATATTCAAGGTCGGCAATAAGTATTCCAATGAGAAAATAGTTAATGAATTAACGAGAATATTCGAGATGTTGAACATACACCCCGAAGAGAAGATAGAACCTAAACTAATCAATCACTATTACCAAGCTATCCCTTGCTGGGTTGGTAAAAAGAGAGGTTATCAATTAATTAGTGAGATAGTCTGACTATTACCAACAAAACTTGAAAATCTTGTCTTTCTATACCCGATACAGAAATTGAAAGAAATGTTGGTAACTACCTTAATAACTAATGAAACAGAGTAATTTTCGTACTAACTAATAATATACAGTCGCAGGAAATTCTTGCGGCTTTTATTTTTGGCGCAGAACCACAACCGTACATTTTCCCCGATTCCGATTTCCTGAATATTTCCACGTTAGGAAGAGTTATATAGCACATACTTTATAATATGCCACATACAGCTAATGACATTAAAAAGACTATCTGACTAAAGAATCACCTATATACAGTTTAGCTAAAAGTCAAGAAAACAAATATATAGGGTACTTAATATAAGAATCCCCCTCCCCATTCAATCAGTAACCTTAAATATATAAGAGTGCCTGCCTTTACAGTGTACTACCCCCTTAGTCCCCCTCTGTATATTGATATAAAAAAGAATTATTAATCATTTAAACTTTTATCAATATGAATAATTTAGTTATCATGCCAACAGAGAACAGAGAGAGAATGAATTTAGGTGAGTATGCAGAAGAAGCTACTATAATTGTGGAAGAAACTGCAACGCGAAGTATTACTTTCTTGGAAGCTAATACAGATTCTATCACACTGGAAGAACTTGCAAACAAATGTGTTGTGCCTACTTGGGCTAACTTGGAATCAACCATTTCACACCAAGACTTTATTTCTTGTGTGCATGAGGCTGCAAGTTCATTCTATGCAGGTGAAAAGGTGAGCTTTCCCGAAATACGAGTTTCACATATAGTACGTGGCAGAATACCGTCCGCACTTGGTAAGAAAGCAAGTGAACTGTTGGAATGTGAAAAGACACAATTCTATCAAAGACTTGCTTTTGCTTTTACTGTTCCAACCATTTTTGAAACGATAAGAGGGCAAAAACTTGAACTGTGCATAGGTGGGGTAAGAAATTACAGTGACCTGAATCTGTACCGTTCTTCCAAAGGCTTAGAAAAGTTTTCCGTCTTTATTGGCTGGAGAATGAAAATTTGTTCCAATCAGATTCTTACCGGTGAGGGTGTGAGGTTCAACATGGAAGTAACCAATATCAATGAACTTTACAGAAATGTACTGGAATTGCTTAACGGCTTCAATGCTGCCAAAGAAATACATTTGATGCAGACATTATCAGATACTTATCTATCTGAAACACAGTTTGCACAAGTGGTAGGCAGAATGAGAATGTACCAGGCACTTTCACCTGCAAGACAGAAAGCAATACCAAGACTTTTAATCACTGACAGCCAAATAAATAGTGTGTGTCGTGATTATTACACCAATGAAGTTTTTGGAATGAAAGACAATGCTATATCTCTTTTTGATTTTCATAATTTACTCACACAGTCAAACAAAAACAGCTACATAGACAGCTATTTACAACGTGGGGTAAATGCTACAGAGGTAAGTGTTGGACTGAACAATGTATTACAAGGACTGGATAATAAATATTCTTGGTTCTTGGGTTAAACTAATCAATGAGAGGACATCTATTTATTAGGTGTCCTTTCTTTTTTAATAACTTAAAAATACTACAATATGGAAGATGATGGAAAACTGATAATAGGAAGTATAATAGTTATTTCTTCATTGATAATGATTGGTATTATCAATCCTTTTTTACTGATACTGATTATAACTATTATTATCCACATGCAATCTTAGTTACACTTTTTAGTAGAAGTGAAAGTGATTTGATAATCAGATTATTACAAATTGATTCCCGAATTTACTATCACTTTCATAGTTAAACCTACAAAATTGAAACAACATGAGTTTGAAGAACAGTTATACAACAAGTGACTGCCTACAGTGGGACAGTGCCACAAATTTAGTGAGAAAGTTATATCGAGATAAGAACTATAGGATAAGCCTGCTTGTTGGGTGTGGCATATTTTTTGGTTTACGCATCTCTGACCTATTGCAACTTACTTGGGAAATGCTTTTGAGTAATGATGCAAAGTTTACCATTACTGAAAAGAAAACAAGCAAACGTAGGGAAGTGAGAATTAACAAGGAGTTCCAAAAGCATATCAAAGACTGTTATACAGCTTTGGATATTCAGAACTTGAATGAGTTCTGTTTTTTATCGGGGAAAGGTAAGAACAAGGTCTATTCTATTCAATGGATAAACATTGTACTTAAAGAGCTGAAAAGCAAGTATAATTTAAAGATAGACCATTTTTCCACTCATTCACTTAGAAAGACTTTTGGCAGGAAAGTGTTTGAATCCTCTGAAAATGCTGAATTGGCTTTAGTTAAACTGATGGAATTATTTAATCATTCCAGTGTAACCATAACTAAAAGATACTTGGGACTTAGACAAGAAGAACTGTTAAATACTTATGACTGTTTAAGTTTCTAATCAGTGGGACAAAGTTTGAAATTTCTGTTGTTATCATACCATTTTCAGAAATAAAGAACTTTGTCCCGTTCTCTAATATACAGTAACTTTCAAAAACTGCAATGTAAGAGAAACTGTAAATAATGGATATATATAAATCTGATGGGACATGATTCCAAGCCAAACAGATTGCGATAACGAAGTTAATTCCGCACTGGTGCAAGCGTAAGAAAATTATCTTTTTAAAAAGGCATAATGCGGCTTGTAACCTATAGTATGTTGATTTTTCGGAATTATTTATAAGCATCGAACAGCTATACTAATCTGCAATATCAGAAAAACAGCTATAATGTTTATAACTAATAGTAGGTATGGGTTTTAAAAATTATCGTCTTATATGCCCACTTCTAATTTTTATACCGCTATGAAGCTATACAGATTAGATACTGATTTTATTGATTATTTAGTTAGACTGTAAACCTATATACCTTATATATAATAGAAGATATTCATTTTTCAATCCGTAGAATCTACGGGTACTTTTTTCGGGAAGAAATCTTCTTATAGTCCCCGTTCAAAAAAAGTACCTGCTTATGCAATTACGAAGAAAAGAAGCTGATACTTCCCTAATTACTTACTACAGATATGTTTTGGAACACTTAGAACTGCATTTATCAGCGTTTTATCTTTAGCTATTCAAAACCTTTCGCTAACTTTGCAGCAATTTCGGTAGTCTTAATGCGTTAAGGCACTGAAAGGACATATTTAACGAAAGGTGTTATTGAAATTATCTTCTTTTCTCAAATTCTCGCAAAATTTGAAGTTCCGTGAAGATGATAGCAATAGCACCACACCATTTGATATATACCTACCTTATATCCATAAGGCTCTTAGATATTGTCAAAATTGGTGTGGGTTGCTATTGTTTTATCCATGCCAAGGCAATGCGAGAAGCCATACTACGGATAAAGCAGATATAGTTCCCACACCTTATTTTTTTATTCGCTTTCTTCGGGGAATTAAGAGAGATAATATCTAAAATATATGGCTACCATAATTTTTAAAGGTATATTAAAGGATGATGAGAAAAAATCCATTCTTCAAAAGATGGAAAGTCGTACATGGGGTTATATACAAGGTGGGAATTACTGTTTGCAGTTTTTAGATAATGATAAAGATGCCTATCGAATAATCCAAATGTATCCGGATAAAATTCTTTCTGTTCAAGGTCTATCTACAGATTTATTAAATATTGAACTTGAAAAATTGCTCAATTCTATAAAGTTTAATGGCCTAACTAATTATTTGCAGACATGGGCTAAATTTAACAACTTCCCAAAGGACTTTTCTATAGATTATGAATCCTTAGACAAATTAGATGCCATTAGGAATTTGCTGGTCAATAGGAATGATGTAATAGACTTGATTCTTAATTATAGAAACTTTGCTGTTTCCGCAAATGCAATGAACTGTATATCTATCAAAAATATAATTGATAAATCTATTTATTACAGATTCAAATTATTATCTTATATATGTGCTACTATTGGAACAGAATCCTATGAATCAACCAAAACAATAGAAATATGTAAATACATTCGTTTGTTTGTGATGAGCAATATTTTGGATTATTTGTGTGAAATATTGGATGAAATGTCTAATGATGGAATACTCGGAGCAAATTATGATGAATTAGATTATATCTTAATGGCAGATTGCTTTAGCTTGGAAAATATTGATAGTAAAGATACTTTTTATCTCGAAAAGCAAAGACAATGCAAAGAAAAATATAAGAATTATTCATTTCTATCTAAAGAAGAAATTATAAAGAAAGGGGATGAATATCACCGTATGATAAAGAACTTTTTATTAGTATCTGATTATTTAAACAAATAAGTTCAAGTATTAGTCTTTCGGTATTATATAATAAAGAATAAAAATATGGCAAAAACAATTATAAAAATTGATGCTATTCCAAATACATATTGGGAATTTGCAGAAGCAACACTATTTCATAAACGCTATTCACGATTGTATGTCAAAGGTGAATATTCATGTGACAGTTGTCATTCCTATGACAATCAAAGTGATTGGGATTCTGATATGGAACAAGTTAAGTCTTTAGAAAGTTTCCTCAACGTGTGTGGCTATCGGTGCGAAGGACTTTCTCTATCAGAAGAAAAAGCTACACAATCAGAAGAGTTTAAGACCTGCATAAGATTATTGAAAACTGCATATATTAAATTTTACGGAACATATCCTAACCAAAATATATATTTTGAAATTAGTTATCCTCTATTTCAGATGAATCTTTCTACTGAACAAGAAAAGATTAACTGCAAGTCTATAAAGATTGATTGTGCAAGCCGTACAATAGAATTTTTCGGAAAAAAAGATTCTTCTGACTTTATAAGACTAAAAAAGAATTTACCTAATGAACTATTTAGTGCAATCCGAAAATCTATTCGAGCAGCTTATTTATTAACAATAGAAAGACAAAAAAGATGGTACAATATTGTCTCTTTTGATGATATTATAAAGGAAGCAAAACAAGCAGAATTGCTTAAATAAACTCAATGATATTGAAATGCCTTATTAATAACAGTAGCATCTTATTATTAAGAACATAGAACTATAAAAAACAAATGAATAAAGCGGTTATCCTTTTAATTAGCATAGCTACATTCATAGCTTGCACCAAGCAAAAAGCGGAACAAGTTTCTACCATAGACAGCACTTTACAAGTAAGTGTTGATTCTATCCTACAAAACAAGCTATCCGAACTTGATGCTACAGTAGGGCAAGTTATTGTAATGGAAGTACAGACGGGAGAAATTAAGGCTTCTGTTAGTTCTGATTCTATTCTTCAAGAATCGGGATTAGTGCGTACCGCTTCACTTTTGGCAGCATTGGAAACAAAGGCAATCAAATTATCCGATACGATAGATGCTGGTAATGGCATTTTAGCCATTGGTAAAGATACATTATACGACCATAATTCGCACAGGGGTGGATATGGTAAAATCACAGTGGAGCAAGGTTTCGGACTTGCATCCAATATCGCCAATTACAAAATAGCAAAAAAGGCATTTGAGAACGGACAAGCCTTTGCAGAAGCACTTGCTAAATACGGCTATCAAGTGAAAGACACAAGTCTTGTTTATAATCCTTTGGGATATGGCATAATCACAACTCCATTACAGAACTTGACTTTCTTTAATCGCATAGCTAAAAGTAACACTGCCATTAAACAAGCATTAGAATACTCTGTTTCTGATGGATTAGCCAAGCCTGCCCAATCAGATAAAGTAAAAGTAGCCGGAGCAACGGGAACAATTCAACTTTCAAATGGTGAATATGCCGTAGAATTTTGTGGTTACTTTCCTGCCGATAATCCGAAATACAGTATTATCGTTACCATTAATAAGAAAGGATTACCTGCAAGTGGTGGATTGATGGCTGGTGATGTGTTTAGACAAATAGCCAACATCTTAATGACAGAAAAATCATCCGATGTGGAAGGACTACTTGGATTTTGGGCTACTGACACCATACTAAAGACAAATTATAAACTTGTCATGTTAATGGACACTCTATACAGATATGTGCACACAGCCCAATTCTCATCATCCGCGCTTGAAGATAATACAGAATGGATGAATAAATACCGCAATCAATTATGCAGATATTATAAGGTCAATCAATTAGGGACAGATACAATATCCAATTACGCCAAAGCAGATACAGTAATTGAAGCAAGCCGGAAATTGTGGAAGTTGGATTCAGACGGCTCTACTGCGGGGCTGACTATAAGCAACGGTATAGAACGTACACGACTGATATTCCAACAATATAATGAGTATGTACGATTATTGGAGCTATGTGAAACAGACGGACAAAAAGGATTACTAAAGGATGAATTTAAAGCGTGGATTGATTTGAATACTCTGATGTCAGAAATTTATAGTGACTGCGTTTATTTAAGATATTGGGGCGGCTCTATTACCGGACCAGTTCGTTCAGCAGGAATACTTCAGATTTTAAAATCTCACATTTCAATGTACCAAAAGGATAGAAGTCTGTTAAACGATAATTTTTATCTTTATAAAGACAATGGTGTTTTCATGGAATGTGCCAAAAATCTGTTACTGGATTGCTGTCAATCTGCACTAAAAGAATATGTTTATGAAGATGAGAAAAGTGAGAGCTACAAAGAACTAACAACAGTTGCCAAACAAAAGGTTTCTACTCTTCCAATAGTAATCGGCAAGTGGATTAAAGCACGTGAATCATGGGCTAATGAAACAAACGAACTTGAAGAGAGACATGAAAAAAATACCAGTGAAGTGCTTGTTAGGCTGTCAATCCTAATTAGTTCTTTACGATAAATGGTGAGTAATGTGTTTAGGCAGAATATTGAAATAGAGATACTACCTTTTAGCACATGGCATTGAGAAACGGTTTAGTCCTGCAAAGAATATAGAGTAGTAACAACAAAAGCCAACCTACTCTATTACGAATAAGTTGGCTTTTCAGTTCTGAACAATATCTATTAACAATAAAACTATGTGTTATACAACTGTATTCATGATTACAGAGAATACCAAGTAATCAAAGCATATTTTCAGCAGGTAGATTTTTAAGAAGATATAGCTTTATATACCCACTATTGATTTTACTACCGCTACTATATTTATATAATGGAAATACAGTTATGAATACTTTTTAAGTAAAGAGAAAGCTACGCTATACCATTATATACCATATTATTAGATAGATAAAAAAGTGATTATCATAAGCGAAACTATAAGAAATAATCATTGCATAACAGCGTAATATTGACTAACTTTGTGATGCAGTTCAATGCTGCAAAGAGATTATTAATTTATTGTTGAATTATCTTGGTTTTCTTTGAGAGTTAAACTGCGAGTTAAACCAAAGAAAGAAATAGAGGAATATAAAGAAATATAACATAACTACTAAGGTGCAATAGCTCAGTTGGTTGCCTTTGAAAGTTGAGCCGTAGGCGAGACTTTTAAAGGTCTTGAGAGCAAAGGACTGAAAATCCTTGTGTCCCCGGTTCGATTCCTGGTGGCACCACTTTCAAGAAAAAGAGGTTGTGTCAGAACGCTGGCACAACCTCATTTTTTATAGTTTATAGTCCTGTTATCTTTTCTTTTGCCTATGCGACTTTTTTCTCATTGATTTGGTAACAAGTTGTTATTTTCCAATTGTACCGGGGTATAAATAGTCCAATAAACATAGATTTAGCAACAGTAATGCCCTCTTTTCTTGCTTTTAGCATTTTTGCACACATCTTTTTGATATTAAAAGTATTCAATCGCTTCTCCAAGTTTGACACTTTTATGCCCGGCAATAGACTGGGATTGTATCTCTGCCGGCTCATCACAAAACGGCTTGCTGGAGAGATAAAAATATATCCTGCATATAAGGAAGGTACACGAATGATTGTTACTCTACCCATCAAATAGAGATATTGATCTTTATCAATGCTGCTTCATTTTCAGGTATATGTAAGATTGTACACCCAAGAGAATCACAAACAGATACTCAGCCATCAGATATACCGGAAGGGTAGCAATGAAACTATAACTCAACAGATATAGGTAAACCAGATAGAAAGCTATAGTGGATATCTGAAAAATAAATGCAATCCGGGTATTGCCTGTACCTGTTACTGCATGCATAAAAACATAACCGGGCAGAGCAAATGTATAATTCAGTAACATTACAATAAACGGATAATAAGCAAACTCTATCAATGCAGGATTATCTGTATAAAATCCGACAACTTGCTTATTTAATAACAGAGCAATAATTATTAGGGGAAAGCCAACTACATATCCTAATCTGAGGATTTTACCACAAAGCCGGAACATGCTTTTCCCCTCTCCCGCACCAATCAGGTTACTGACCAGCGAACCGGTAGTGGCTGCAAAAGAATTGACTATCACAAAGAAAACAGTAGAAATACTTCTGATTATATTGGATACAGCCAATTGTACTTCCCCCAACCGTGCAATAGCCACAAAAAAGAGAAACCACGGAATAACACTAATGAAAGCATGCATCATGCTCCATACAGATAAATGAAAAAGTGACTTTAATAGTTTCCCATCGTAAACAAGTCTTAACCCCCAATTCTCTTTGTTCATTTGCAAGAAGACGTAGATAACCAATATCAATAAAGAACTGGCTTCAGCCAGTAAAGAAGCTATTGCCGCCCCTGAAATCCCCCAATTAAAACTGAAAATAAACAAGTAATCACATGGGATGTTGATAAGAACTGCGAGAGTAGCTGCCCACGACAATATTCTCGTTTTCGTAATCCCAACAAAGAAAGCGCGAAATGCAAGAAACGGAAAAGAGAATAATAGGCCGAAACATCTCCACTCCAGATAGTCGACCGCAGCTTTATAAATCTCTGGAGAATGAATAAAATACTTCAGGATAACAGGTGACAACACATAGGAAGTAAGACTTAAGAATATGGCCAATCCGCTCAGAAAGAATAGACCTTGGAAAAAGTTTTTTCCCGTTTCTTTGTATCTTTCCTCCCCGTTCCTACGGGCAATCATGACCTGCAAACCGAGACTGAAACCAAATCCCAGCATATAAATGGCCAGATAATAAACACTTGCAAGCGCAGAAGCTCCTAACTCCACTTCGCCCACATGTCCCAGAAAAATCGCATCAGTAATATTGATTAATTGCTCCATCAGAATGCTCATCATTACGGGAAAATTGATGAGCCATATTTGTTTATAGGTATAATTCATTATTCAACTAAAATAAACGCATGCCACACAACTATATACATAGCCGCATGCCACTCGATATAAAAAATCAGATATGAAAACTCTGTGACGAACTACAGAAATCCGTCAAATAGCCGAATAGCTTTTATTGGAAGATGCTATTCGTGGAGCGTAGCTATATACAGAGTTGGTGTTTCATAAGTTGAACAATCGTTTTATTTGAATTTCACGCAGCAAATATAGTAAAAATAATCAAATAGAGCTATTTTTAGACAAATGACCACTATTCTGTTTTCCAATTTCCTCTTACATTTGCTTTCAGATTAAATAATACATAATGACAATATAAAAAAATCTTTCTCTTCTTATTTTTATCGGATCACTTACCGGATGGCCAATATCAATGAAAGGACAGAATCATGAAACAGCCACTTTTAAGAATCCTATCGTCTCCGGATTTCATCCCGATCCCAGTATCTGCCGGGTAGGAAACGACTATTACTTGGTAGCTTCCAGCTTCGAATGGTTCCCCGGAATTCCTGTCTTTCACAGTAAAGACCTGATGTATTGGCAGCAAATAGGATATGTACTAAATCGTCCTTCCCAACTACAAATGAAAGACAGATTGAAGCATTCAAACAGTAGGACGTGTACTTGCTACTGAAAAAGCTACCGGATTAACCCCTGTAGTATTTAAGAAAGAACCGGTAAGAGACGAATTTGATGAGGATTCATTGCGTTTCTGTTGGAACTTTCTACGAACACCTTTTGAAAAATGGTATCAACTAGAAAATGGCAAGCTGATTATTAATGTACGTCCTAATTCCGTCAGTGAAGACTGACTTCTTTGAATATCAAAGTAATTAATAAATACACACAACCTTTAAATATAGGGAAAATAACAAAAAAGCAGGATAGACATGCAAGGATAAACAGTTACTTGTTATACTTTTGCAATAAAGAACTATCCTGTATGAAACCAACCGACATTACAAGAGAGGAAATGTGGGCCAGACAGAATTTATCTGCTGCCGATATTGACTATAGCATCTGGGAGCGTGATAAATTAATGCTCCACCAGATGTCTCGCCTTAACCAGAGCTGTACCTTTGTGGTGGATGTATATAAGTTCAGATATGCCTTTGCCTCCTCTAACTTTGTGGACTTACTGGGGTATGACAGCCATAAGATAGCTACATTGGAGAGGCAGGGAGATTATCTGGAGTCTCGCATCCACCCCGATGACCAACAACAATTACAAGCCTTGCAGATTCGGTTAAGTCAATTCATTTATAGTCTGCCTCCGGAGCAGAGGAATGATTATTCCAATATCTACAGTTACCGGGTACGAAATACCAGGCAGCAGTATGTACGGGTTATCAGCAGGCTACAAGTTTTAGAAAAAGACAGTACCGGGAAAGCATGGCTCATACTCGGGAGCATGGATATCGCACCGAATCAAAAAGATTCGGATCAGGTAGATTGTACTGTATTAAATCTAAAGAATGGACAGACTTTCTCCCCTACCTTACTTACGAATCCACGAATCCATTTGACACAGCGTGAACTGGAGATTTTACAGCTTATCCAAAAAGGGTTGTTGAGTAAAGAAATAGCTTATAATCTCCGCATAAGTATTCATACGGTTCATATTCACCGACAAAACCTTCTGCATAAATTAGGAGTACAAAATTCGATAGAGGCTATCAATGCAGGATTGGAATTGGGGGTACTAAGCTAACCCGGAAGAAATACCTTATTTACGGCATCCAGGTCATAACGCCTGTAACCGGATGTTGGATTCTCCATTCCATGAATTCCTCATAACTGCGTATGCCATCCCGAATAACAGCTACGTAGTATTCCACTCCCATAATCTTTTCCGACTCAGGAGTCTCATATTTCAGTTTTAAAATAGCATACTTTGTTTCCTCAGTCAGAACAGCAGAAAGCCGTTCAGCAAACTTTTCAAAATAGCCATCATACCGGGAACCTTCCAGAATATGGATCATATCAATCTGCCAAAGCTCATTATCCGCATCCCGATACCAGGCATGCCACTCCACACATTCCGCCTCAGTATCCAACAGATTCTTATGTTCCATCTTCATAAAAGATTTATTCTCTGTCAATTTTACCATTGCCTGAAAACTGTCAGACAAACTAAACTGCGGGGTATAAATATGAAAATCAATATCCAGGTGTTTCATCAATAACCCCGTATTCAAAGAACCTACGAGATTCACTCTGGCACCCACACTTTCCCAAGCCGGGATGATTTTTGTGTCTTCTATTATTTTCCAAGCTTTCTGCTGATTTCGCCTGGCAAGATCAAGGATATCCATATTTTTTCTTTTGAAATGACTTGCAAATGTAGAAAAAAGGATGGATATATAGCTATAAATAGCTATTTAATAATCTGACAATTTGGACTAACTTTGCCACCCTTTCTAAACTTTTCAGCTAAAAAATTAAAAGAACTATGACATTTTATCAAACAGAGCAACAAGAAAAAGTACACTTGCAACAACTCATCAGTATCATAAATGATACGATTCATAACACTGAGACTTCGGTCAAAGAACATGTAGAAACCTTACAGGAATATAAAGATTATATCTGGTCGAACAAAGATATCGATCCTCATGAAATCCGTTCTATGCGCGAGAGTATCCTCAATCATTTTGCACTGGGTGAAAGTGTGATTGATAAACGCAGGCGGCTGGGCAGGATACTGGACATTCCTTATTTCGGAAGGATAGATTTTAAAGAAAAGAAAAACGGTGCCAACATTCTACCTATTTATATAGGTATACACACATTTTACGATTCTCAAAACAAGATGAATCTGATATACGACTGGCGTGCTCCCATCTCCAGTATGTTCTACGATTATGAACTGGGAGAAGCAACTTACACCTCTCCCGCCGGTGAAATCAGTGGAGATGTTTCGCTCAAACGTCAGTATCGCATCCGCAAAGGAAAAATGGAGTACATGATAGAAAGTTCGTTGACGGTTCACGATGAAATTCTCCAAAAAGAACTCAGTAGTAATGCAAACGATAAAATGAGGAATATTGTTACCACCATCCAGCGGGAGCAGAACCGGATTATTCGCAATGAGGAAGCCCATATATTGATTATCCAGGGAGTTGCCGGATCGGGCAAAACGTCTATTGCTTTACATCGCATCGCTTACCTGCTCTATACACTGAAAGGGAATATATCTTCAAAAGACATACTGATAATCTCGCCTAATAAGGTTTTTGGCGATTACATCTCGAATGTCCTTCCCGAGTTAGGAGAAGAAAGTGTGCCTGAAACCAGTATGGAACAGATTCTTTCGGGAGTTCTTGAAAACAAATACAAATACCAGAGCTTCTTTGAACAGGTAACGGAATTACTAGGGAAAACAACTCAGAGTTTTATAGAACGGATAAAATATAAATCCTCTTTCGAGTTCATTTCACAGCTTGACAAGTTTATTCTCTATATGGAAAATAACTGTTTCAAAGCTACAGATGTAAAACTCACCAGGCACATCACTATTCCGGCTGAATATATTGAAGAGCAATTCAGACGCTTCAACCGTTATCCCATGCGTCAACGATTCGAGGCAATGACGGATTATATCCTGGAAATGATGAAAGTACAATACTACTTTACGGTTACCACCGCCGACAGGAATCTGTTGAAGAAAGAAATAAAGAAAATGTTTGCAGGTAACAATGATCTTCAGGTTTATAAAGAGTTCTTTGAATGGATTGGGAAACCCGAATTATTCAAATTACGGAAAAACAGAATACTGGAATATACTGACCTAGCCCCTTTAACCTATTTACATCTGGCTTTAGATGGGAATATTACCCAATGCCATGTCAAGCATCTTTTGATAGACGAGATGCAGGATTACTCTCCGATTCAGTACAAAGTTATCCAGAAACTTTATCCCTGCCGGAAAACAATTCTTGGAGATGCCTTCCAGTCTGTCAATCCTTATGGTTCGTCAACTGCCGGAATGATCAGAAAAGCATTCACTATGGGCGAAGTAATGAAGCTCTGCAAAAGTTACCGCTCTACATTTGAGATTACGGATTTTGCACAGAAAATTCAAACGAATAATGAATTAGAACCAATCATGCGACATGGTGAATTCCCTTCAGTCCTACAATTCGAGAATACAGAAAAGGAAAGTTCCGGTATTATCGACCTGATTTCATCCTTCAAGAAATCCGGTTATAAGTCACTCGGAATAGTATGTAAAACTGAAGCACAAGCGAAAGAGCTGGCAGAAAGTCTACAGACATATACTGCCGAAGTTTATTTTCTATCCAATCAAAGCTCCGCTTTTGTGAAGGGTATCATCGTTACCTCATCTCATATGGCAAAAGGATTGGAATTTGATGAAGTTATCATTCCTTACGTCAATGACAAAAACTATAACTCAGCTATTGATAAAAGTATGCTCTATGTGGCCGTAACAAGGGCAATGCATAAATTGACACTAACTTACAATGGGAAACTGAGTGAATTCGTTCCTACTTTTAAACTTTAAAAAAGAAATTTATTCCAGTTTCTTTCCAGATTCTCCTTCTATATTTGCAATATCATAATAAACCAAAGTATTAATTATTAAAAATAGAAGAATATGAAAAAGTTAGTTTTGTTATTAGTATGTATGTTCACGATGCACACAATGATTATGGCGGATAATGATAAACCCATCCAAGTCAATCAACTCCCAGCAAAGGCTCAGACTTTCCTCAACACTTATTTTAAAGATCACAAAGTAGCATTGGCGAAACAGGAAACGGAATTGTTCTACAAGAGTTACGATGTAGTCTTCACCAATGGAGAAAAAGTTGAATTCGATAAGGCGGGAGAATGGACAGAAGTTAAATGCCAGCAGAGTGAAGTTCCTGCACAAATCATCCCGGAAGCTATCCGCACTTATGTAAAGACTAACTATCCGGATGCTAAGATCGTACAAATAGAGAAAGATAAGAAAGAATATGAAGTGAAGCTGTCTAACCGTTGGGAAATCAAGTTCGATTCGAAGATGCGGGTAATTGATATTGATGACTAAATAAAACAGAGTTATCTGCGAGAAGTCGCACAAACGAAAATATTTTTGTTACATTTGCAGCCGATTAACAAAAATAATACCGGCTATCGGTTCAATACCGATAGCCCAATATCATGAGGAAAAGACAACTTTATAGAATGACTATACGCTTCCGGAAATGGAGTCGGAAAGCCTATGCTGCATTTGCCAGTCTGGGGCGTTGTGTCACTATTGGTTGTCTGCCAAAAAATGTGGCAGATTGTTCTCTTTCCAAACAAAATGCCGGGACATCGACCGGCTGCAAAAGCGGCGGACAAAACCTAGAAGATACAGATAACGGTAAAGGACAGGAAACAGATATAGGCATACCATTGGAATGTGAAAACAGACTGGGAACAATGCTTGAAATCTTCGGTTTCAAGGGATTGCTGCCTGTATTGTGTCCGACTACCATCAGTCCTGACGGGAAGAAAGATATAAACACTATTATAAATAAGAGTGGAACACAAATGACGCGGATCATGCAAATGCTGTTTTCAGATTTGCACGCCCCGCGTCATTAGTGTTTTGTATTCTCCTAAAACCAACGTAAGAATATGACAGTAGAAGAATTGAAAAACAAAGTACTGCAAGATGTACCCATCACACAGGCAGAAGCAGAATGGCTGGCTACACAGCCGGATAAGGAAAGCCTTTATGAAGCGGCACACGAGATTACGACCGCACGGGCATCACAGGAATTTGATATGTGTTCTATCATCAATGCAAAATCCGGCCGATGCCCTGAGAATTGCAAATGGTGCGCCCAATCATCATACTATAAGACGAAAGCGGATGTTTACGATCTGGTGGATAAGGAGGAATGCCTGCATCATGCACTACACAACGAATCACAAGGCGTGGCACGTTTCTCATTGGTAACCAGTGGACGGAAACCTTCAGGAAAGAATATGGAGAAACTGTGTGAAGCAGCACGATATATGAGGCAAAAAAGTTCCATTCAACTCTGTGCTTCACTGGGATTACTGAACGAAGACGAACTACGTGCTTTGTATACAGCAGGCGTGACGCGCTACCACTGTAACTTAGAAACTGCCCCAAGCCACTTTCCTACCCTGTGCAGCACACATACGCAGGAAGAAAAACTACAGACACTAGCAGCCGCCCGCCGCGTAGGAATGGATATCTGTTGCGGCGGTATCATCGGTATGGGAGAGACAGTTGAACAACGAATTGAATTTGCCTTTACATTGAGAGATTTGGAAGTACCTTCCATTCCCCTGAATCTGTTGCAACCCATCCCGGGAACACCGCTGGAAAACCAAACTCAACTGACAGAAGAAGAAGTGCTGACCACCATTGCTTTGTTCCGTTTCATCAATCCGACAGCTTATCTGCGATTTGCAGGCGGACGTTCTCAGTTGACAAAAGAAGCTGTGAAAAAATCTTTGTACATAGGTGTGAATTCCGCCATCGTGGGAGATTTGCTGACTACTCTCGGATCTAAAGTTTCGGAAGACAAAGCGCTGATAGAAGATGCGGGATATCGTTTCAGCGACTCACAATTCGACAGGGAACATTTATGGCATCCTTATACATCAACCACTAACCCACTCCCTGTATATAAAGTGAAACGCGGAGACGGGGCAACCATTACACTGGAAAACGGACAGGTGCTCATAGAAGGCATGTCTTCCTGGTGGTGTATGGTGCACGGATACAATAACCCGGTACTGAATCAGGCTCTCCGGGAGCAAACGGAAAAAATGTCGCACGTCATGTTCGGTGGACTGACACATGACCCGGCCATAGAACTGGGTAAATTACTGTTGCCACTTGTACCGCCATCTATGCAAAAGATATTTTATGCAGATTCAGGTTCGGTAGCTGTGGAGGTAGCTATGAAAATGGCTGTACAGTATTGGTACGCCATAAGTCAGTCAGCTCCGGATCGGGCACATTTGGCTAAAAAAAGTAACTTTGTAACCATCCGGCGTGGTTATCACGGAGATACTTGGAATGCAATGTCCGTATGCGATCCCATAACTGGAATGCATTCCCTATTCGGTTCGGCATTGCCGGTACGGTATTTTTCTTCTCGTCCGCAATCACGGTTCGATGGCGACTGGGATGCGGATGATGCACTGGAACTGCTGGATATTATAGAAAAACATCATGAGGAACTGGCAGCACTGATCCTGGAACCCATCGTTCAGGGTGCAGGCGGCATGTGGTTCTATCATCCGCAATTCTTGCGGGAAGCTGCCAGAATATGCAAGGAATATAATATATTACTAATCTTTGATGAAATAGCCACTGGATTCGGGCGTACAGGCAAGATGTTTGCTTGGGAATATGCAGGCGTGGAACCGGATATTATGTGCATAGGAAAAGCACTGACAGGTGGATACATGACCCTGTCCGCAGTGCTGACTACGAATGAAGTAGCGGATGCGATTTCTAATCACGCACCGGGAGCTTTCATGCACGGCCCCACATTTATGGGAAACCCACTGGCATGTGCAGTGGCATGCGCCTCCATACGCTTGCTGACTTCACCCGAATATGACTGGCAGGGAAAAGTGAACCGCATTGAAGAACAGTTGTGGCGTGAACTGGAACCAGCACTACTACTTCCGCAGGTAGCAGATGTCCGTGTATTGGGTGCCATCGGAGTGATTGAAGTACAAGACCCAGTAGACATGGCCTGGATGCAGAAACGATTTGTGGAAGAAGGCATTTGGGTACGCCCCTTTGGAAAACTGGTATACATCATGCCACCGTTTATCATAGAACCGGAGCAGTTGACAAAGCTGACAAGTGGATTGTTGAAGATTATAGGAGAAATGGAATGAGTATAATAGAGCAAATGCAGCAGGAACTGCAAGAACTGAAAGAGAGCAGTAATCTGCGGACATTACCCGACCTGATCCATGAAGGACGGGATGTGATCGCAAATGGACAGCGAATGCTAAATCTTTCCTCTAATGATTATCTGGGACTGGCTGCAGACCGAACCTTACGGGAAGAGTTTCTACAAGAACTGACAGCCGACAGTTTTTTGCCAACATCTTCCTCATCACGTCTATTAACAGGTAACTTCACCATTTATGAGGAACTGGAACAGACGCTCGCAGAACTCTTCGGAACTGAAGCAGCACTGGTATTCAACAGTGGTTATCACGCTAATACTGGTATTTTGCCTGCCGTGAGCGATGCACAGACTCTGATACTGGCAGATAAACTGGTACACGCAAGCCTGATTGACGGTATTCGACTTTCGACAGCAAAATGTATCCGTTACCGGCACAATGATCTGAAACAACTGGAACGACTATTGGCTGAAAATCATGCGGTATACAGACAGGTGATTATTGTCACCGAGAGCATTTTCAGTATGGACGGAGATATAGCCGATCTGAAAGAACTGGTACGACTGAAACGTATATATGAGAATGTGTTACTCTACGTGGATGAAGCACACGCTTTCGGAGCGCGGGGTGAACAAGGACTGGGGTGTGCTGAAGAAACCGGATGTATTCGGGAGATTGATTTTCTGGTAGGAACTTTTGGCAAAGCAGCCGCATCAGCCGGAGCATATATCGTTTGTCGGCGCACCATCCGGGAGTATCTGGTGAACAGGATGCGGACACTTATTTTTACAACAGCTCTTCCTCCGGTAAATATCGCATGGACTTTGTTTATTGTGCGGCGATTGGCTGAATTCAGAGAGCGAAGAATACATTTAAAAAATATCAGCAATATTCTTCGCGAAGCTTTAAAAGAAAAAGGATATACTTGTCCGAGTAACAGTTATATAGTACCGATGATTGTAGGGAAAAGCTCAGACACGATTCTAAAGGCGGAAGAGTTACAACGGCATGGGTTTTATGCCTTGCCGGTACGGCCTCCTACGGTTCCGGAAGGAACATCACGCATTCGTTTTTCATTGACAGCGGAGATAAGGGAAGAAGAAATCAGGAAACTGATTAAGATAATTATATAGATACGCGAATGAAGCGGACGAACACAGGTTTTGATTTTTCATCCGCATCGTCCGCATACCTTAAAAAGCATACAGGATTATGAAACAAGTTTATATAATAAAAGACAGGCATCCCCGGCTATTGCTATTTTTTGCCGGTTGGGGAGCCGATGAAACGCCATTCAAAGATTATCAACCTGCGGACAGTGATTATATGCTCTGTTACGATTACCGGACACTGGATTTTGATGCTTCATTGCTGAAAGGATATAAGAAGATTAATGTCATCGGTTGGTCAATGGGTGTATGGGCTGCATCTCGGGTAATGGATAAATTACAGGAAACAGATACATCTCTCATAATCAAAAATAGTATAGCCATTAACGGCACTCCCTATCCTATTGATGATACGTGTGGCATTCCATCCGTTATTTATCACGGAACCCTGGAAGGGTTGACAGGTCCTTCCCTGAATAAGTTTCTAAGAAGGATGTGCTTCAACGGAGAGGCATTCAAAGAGTTTCTGAATATTACTCCCAGACGACCATTGGAAGAATTGAAAGAAGAACTGGCTGAAATAGAACGCATGTATCTCGCACAACCTACCACTTCATTCCATTGGCAACAAGTAGTAGTGGGAAGTAACGACCGTATCATTCCACCCGATAATCAACTGAATGCCTGGCGTAAAGAAGAAGAGAATAACCGGAAAAAGATACGGGTACATTATACGGAAGATGCTCATTATCAAGTTGAACTGTTCCGATACTATTTGCAGGATATATGGACAAAAGATTGATTGCAGAACGATTTGCCCGTGCACGGGATACCTACTCACGCGAAGCACGGGTACAGCAACAAGTAGCCGAAAAAATGTTACGGTTACTGACAGAGCATACTTCCCTCTTTCATCGTATCGTAGAATTTGGATGTGGTACAGGCAGTTATTCCAGGTTATTGTTGGACAAGCTACAACCGGAAAGTTTGCTGCTGAATGATTTATGTCCGGAAATGAGAGAATGTCTTACTGATTTGCTTTCACAAAATATGGTGCAATTCATTCCGGGGGATGCCGAAGCCTTGGACTTTCCCGAAGGAACGGATTTAATCACTTCCTGTTCTACCTTGCAATGGTTCAATGATCCAGAGGCGTTCTTCGCCCGTTGTCATCGTTTCCTGTCGGAAGAGGGTTATCTGGCTTTTAGTACCTTTGGCGCTGAAAATATGCGCGAAATCCACACACTCACAGGCCATGGACTTGAGTATCTGTCGATAGAAACCTTAAAAGAACTGCTTGCTCCTCATTTTGAAACTGTATACGCAGAAGAGGAAATAGTTTCTCTCCCCTTTAATACTCCACTTCAGGTATTGCAACATCTGAAAGAAACCGGAGTAACAGGAACGGAAAAGAAAGTATGGACACGAGGACGGTTACAGACCTTCTGCAACGGATATACCGAGCAGTTCAGCCGGGAAGATGGAAACGTCACTCTGACGTACCATCCTATTTATATTGTCACACGAAAGAAAAACAAATAAAGCAATGGAAAACAATGTCTATTTTATCAGTGGTATTGACACGGATGCCGGAAAATCTTATTGTACAGCTTATTATGCCTGCCAACTGATTGGCAGCGGTAAACGTGTTATCACGCAAAAATTCATCCAGACAGGTAACGTCGGGCATTCCGAGGATATAGACCTGCACCGCCGCCTCATGGGTATTGGTATAACAGAGGAGGATCGTGAGGGATTGACCATGCCTGAGATATTCTCTTATCCCTGCTCCCCTCATTTGGCTGCACGCATCGACAACCGCCCGATTGACTTCGGAAAGATAGAACGTGCCACGCAAGAACTTGCCCGACGCTACGATGTAGTGCTTGTGGAAGGTGCAGGCGGATTAATGGTTCCTCTTACCGAGGATTACCTGACGATTGATTACATTGCAGAAAAACAATATCCACTGATATTCGTGACTTCCGGCAAGCTGGGAAGTATCAACCATACATTGCTCAGTTTCGAGGCAATCCGAAGCAGAGGAATACAGCTGGATACGGTGCTGTATAATCTCTATCCTACCGTAGAAGATACTACAATACAAGAAGATACGATGCTGTATATCCGCCGGTATCTGAATAAGTATTTCCCGGAAAGCAAGTTTGTGGTGGTACCTGTCGTATAATCATATTTTTTGTGTACATTTGCAACACAAAAAACGTCATACGACCACATGGAAACATTAACATTCAATACTACAGAACAAGCATTACTTGCCGCTGTCGGTATCCTTTTCCTGATCCAACTCCTTTATTATTTTTGTCTTTATAATCGTATACATGCCCGTAGCCGTGCCGTAAAGCGAAGTGACATACATTTTTCACAGGAGTTGCCACCTTTATCGGTCATCATCTATGCCCGTGAGGAAGTGGAAAACCTGCGTCGCAATCTGCCTGCTGTGCTGGAGCAAGATTACCCGCAATTCGAAGTGATCGTCATCAACGATGGCAACACGGATGAAAGCGAAGACTACCTGACCCTGCAAGGGGAAAAGTACCCGAACCTGTATCATAGCTTCGTTCCGAGTTCTTCACGCTACATCAGCCGCAAGAAGCTGGCCATCACTCTCGGAATAAAGGCAAGTAAATATGACTGGCTTGTGTTTACCGACGCAAACTGTCTGCCCGAAAGCAACCAATGGCTGCGCACCATGGCACGTAACTTTACCTCCCGTGCACAAATCGTACTGGGATACAGCGGATACGAACGTGGAAAAGGCTGGCTGCACAAACGGGTGTCTTTTGATAATCTGTTCACTTCCATGCGCTATCTGGGCTATGCACTGGCAGGAAAGCCTTATATGGGTATCGGACGCAACATGGCATACCGGAAAGAGTTATTCTATGCCCAAAAAGGGTTCTCTGCACACTTGAACCTGCAACGCGGAGATGACGATTTATTCATCAACAGGACAGCTACAGCCGAAAACACGAGGATAGAGACCGATGCCAACGCAGTGGTACGCGTACAACCCGTTTACCGCGCCAAAGACTGGCGGGAAGAGAAAATCAGCTATATGGGTACAGCACACTTCTACCAGGGTATCCAACGCTATTTATCGGGCTTTGAAACTACAACACGGTTACTATTCCATGCAGCATGGATAGCAGCCCTGGTGATTGGAATACTGAATTTTCACTGGCTGACAGCCGGCATTGCATTTCTGATGTTCGCCTTGCGATACACTATGCAAGCTTTGATTATCAATAAGACGGCAAAGGACCTCGGAGAAGAACGGCGTTACTTCTTTACCCTTCCGGTATTCGATATTTTACAGCCGATGCAATCACTCCGCTGGAAGCTATATTGCCAGTTCAGAAAAAGAAGTGATTTCCTAAGAAGATGACTATTTTCCAATGCCGCAAGGTTAGCATTTCAAATGCCACACCTCATCGTCCTGAATGCCACACCTCAATAGAACAAATGCCACACTTTATCACCCACGAAGTGTGGCATTTGTTCTATTGAGGTGTGGCATTTCACTTGTTGAGGTGTGGCATTTGGGTCGATGAGGTGTGGCATTCAGGACGATGAAATGCGGCATTTCTATTCGTATCTCATAGAATTGGCAGGATGGATACGTGTAATCAGGAAAGAAGGTCCTAAAAGCATCAGAACGGATGCCAGTAAAGTGCCAATATTCAGTAATAAGAACAACAGGATACTGAAAGATACAGGAACAGTATCCATATAATACGTTTCAGGGTCAAGCTTGAAGATTCCAAACCACTTTTGCAAGAAATAGAATGCCAATCCGATAGCATTGCCCCATAACATACCTTTTCCGATAAGAAAAACTGAGAACCAAAGGAATACTTTGCGTATGGTGGTATTGTTAGCGCCAAGAGACTTCAGCACACCAATCATGGAAGTACGCTCAATGATGATAATCAATAAACCGGATACCATGGTAAAACCTGCTACGCCAGCCATCAATATCAATATTACCCAAATATTTACATCCAAAATACTGAGCCAAGAAAATATCTGAGGATTCAGTTCCTCCACATTGCGCACGCAATAGTCTTCTCCGTACTTATCCTCTATTCCGTTCAGGTCGGCAGCAATCTGATAGGTAGTTTCCTCAAGACGATCATAATCGCGTACCTGTAGTTCTGCACCGCTCACCTGCCCCAGCTCCCAGTTATTAAGACGATTTACAAGATATAAATCTGTAAGAAGAAAGAGGTTGTCGTATTCCGAGAAATTAGTCTGATAGATTCCCACAACCTGCAACCGGCGGGCACGGATATCATCCTGTATATAATAGGTATCTATCTTATCTCCGAGTTTCAATCTTAACTTTGTGGCAAGTGCCTTAGAAATGACGACCCGATTGGAAGAAACTGTATCACTGAACTGTGGCAACTCTCCTTCCACCAGATGTTCACGGAAAAAGGCAGGATCAAACTCTGGTCCTACCCCTTTCAGAACCATACCCTGAAAATCTTCGGCAGTCTTCACCATGCCCGGTTTAGTGGAATAACGTTGTACATGCTTTACCTCAGGATATTCGGAAAGAATGGAGATAACGCTATCATTCACCACCACAGGACGCGTTTCATAGGAACGTGCAGCATCCGAATTCGTAATCTGAATGTCCGAACCGAAACCTATGACTTTACCACGCACTTCGCTCTTGAACCCCACAATCACCGACACCGTAATAATCATCACCGCCAGACCGATAGCAACACCTATCAGGGCAATGAGCACGGCAGGACGTGAAACTTGCTTTCCAGCATCTCTGTCGCGGTAAATACGTCGGGCCAAAAACAACGGCAGGCTCATAGGGTTAATTAATTAAATAATAAAGCGATAGAGTAATAGGGAGTGACAGAGCGATAGGGTGATAAGATGATAAGATGATAAGATGGTAAAATGATATAACTTTATTACTTTACCACCTTATCACTCTATCACTCTATCACTTTATCACTTTATTCCGTTCTTCCCGGATATGCCTCCAATGCCTTTGAAAGCACAAAGAGCGCACGAGTCAGATCTTCCTTCTTCAGTACATAAGCTATACGCACTTCATTCCGACCAGAACCGGAAGTAGTATAGAAGCCGGAAGCGGGTGCCATGAATACGGTCTGCCCTTCATACTCAAAATCGGAAAGACACCAGGCACAAAACTTATCGGAATCATCTACCGGAAGTTTGGCTACTGTATAGAATGCTCCCATAGGAATAGGTGAATACACACCGGGAATACGGTTTAATCCGTCTATCAGGCATTTACGGCGTTCTACATATTCATCATACGTATCACGCAAGTAATCTTCATCGGCATCCAAAGAAGCTTCGGCAGCAATCTGACCAATCAACGGAGGACTGAGACGTGCCTGACAGAACTTCATTACAGCACTACGAATTTCCGCATTCTTCGTAATCAAAGCTCCGATACGGATACCACACTCCGAGTAACGCTTGGATACGGAGTCTATTAATACTACATTATCTTCGATACCTTCCAGATGGCAGGCAGAAATATAAGGAGAACCTGTATAAATGAATTCACGATACACCTCATCGGAGAAGAGGAACAAATCATACTTCTTTACGAGATCACGTATCTGATTCATTTCGCGACGGGTATAAAGGTAACCAGTCGGATTATTAGGATTACAGATCAGGATAGCTCTGGTACGCTCATTAATCAGTTCTTCAAACTTTTCTACTTTAGGAAGTGAGAAACCTTCTTCTATCGTAGTGGCTATAGTACGAATCTTGGCACCGGCAGAAATAGCAAACGCCATATAATTGGCATAAGCCGGTTCGGGAACAATAATCTCGTCACCTGGATTAAGGCACGCTAAGAAAGAAAACAATACAGCTTCTGAACCACCGGAAGTAATGATGATATCATCTGCCGTCAGCTTGATGTTGAACTTATCATAATAGCCCACCAGTTTTTCACGGTAACTACGATATCCGGCACTGGGGCTATATTCCAGAACTTTCCGGTCGATATTGCGTATAGCATCAATCGCGACTTGCGGCGTGGGCAGGTCGGGTTGTCCGATGTTCAAGTGGAATACGTGCACTCCCCTTTGCTTGGCTGCATCAGCCAGAGGAGCCAGTTTTCTGATAGGAGACGCGGGCATCTCCGTTCCGCGAATAGATATTGCTGGCATGTCTAAGTATTTACAATTTGACAAATAAATGTTAACGATTGGCGATACACTTTCATATATATGCATTCAAAGGTGCAAAAGTAACACTTTATTTGAAATGACAGGAAAGCATTGGCAAAAAAGTTTAAAAACACTAGCTATGACTTAAAAGATAGTGATTGTATCAAAAGAAATTGTACCTTTGATTATTCTCAAATCGTAAATCGTATACAATGCCATGGTATTAAACCTGATAACATTTGCATCTTTGCTTCATAAGCAAGCATCCATTCTCGGCTCCCACGAACTTATCTTAAACGAACTGGAGAAATATTTCACTGTAAATATTGTAGAATATCAAAACATCAACAAACTCACAAAAGACGATTTCAGCCTGCTTTTCATTGCTACCGGCGGTGTAGAACGGTTGGTTATCCAACACTTCGAGTCTCTACCCCGCCCTGCTATCTTACTGGCGGATGGTATGCAAAACTCGCTTGCCGCTGCCCTCGAAATTTCGTCCTGGTTACGTGGCCGGGGTATGAAAAGCGAAATTCTGCACGGAGAGCTACCCGAAATCATCAAGCGTATCTTTGTACTATACAGCAACTTCAAAGCTCAACGAGCACTCTCAGGATCGCGTATCGGCGTAATAGGTGCTCCTTCTTCCTGGCTCGTTTCCAGCAATGTAGATTACCTCCTCTCCAAACGACGTTGGGGAATTGAATACACTGACATATCACTGGATCGTGTTTATAAGTACTACAATCAAATAACGGATGATGAAGTAGGCGAAGCCTGTGCAACCTTTGCAGGTAAAGCACTTGCCTGCCGAGAAGCAAGTCCGGAAGATCTGATAAAGGCAATGCGTCTGTATCGTGCCATAAAGCGGATTGTGGAAGAAGAAAAACTGAGCGCACTCACTCTGAGCTGCTTCAAGCTGATAGAACAAACCGGAACCACCGGATGCCTCGCTCTTTCTCTATTGAATGACGATGGCATCATTGCCGGATGCGAAGGTGACCTGCAATCTATCTTTACCCAACTTGCCATAAAAGTGCTGACCGGAAAGGCCTCTTTCATGGCAAACCCTTCCATGATCAATGCACGCACCAACGAAATTGTACTTGCACACTGCACTGTGGGTATTGCACAAACGGAACAATACATCATTCGCAACCACTTTGAAACAGAGACGGGTATCGGTATTCAGGGAATCCTGCCTACAGGACACGTAACAATAGTGAAATGTGGCGGAGAATGTCTGGACGAGTATTACCTGAGCACGGGCACACTAACCGAAAACACGAACTACATCAACATGTGCCGCACACAAGTACGCATAAAAATGGATACACCTGCAGAATATTTCCTCAAAAATCCATTGGGAAACCACCACATATTAATACAGGGGAATTACGAAATACTATTGGATGAATTTCTTCAAGCTAACGGATGCAAAAGAGTTGAGTAATACTATTCATTATAATCGGGTACACGTACTGTAAAGCGTGTACCTTCTCCTAATTCTGAAGATACATTTATTTCTCCTCTGAAACGCTCTACAATAGTCTGGCAGATGCTCAATCCCAGACCAGCACCCTGTGTAAAGCTATCTACCTTATAAAAACGTTCGAATATACGTCGCTGGTTTTCTTCTGAAATACCGCTTCCGGTATCTTCTACAAAAAAGATCGTATAACCTGGTTCTTCTGTAAGGAAACCGAAGGTTATAGAGCCTTGAGTCGTAAATTTCTTGGCATTGTTAATGAAGTTATTGATCACCTGTTTCAGGCGGACAGAATCCGTTACTATGGATTTACTTTCTTCGGGCAATTTCATGACCAGCTCTACACCCGGAGGCATACTCAGACGCTGAGAATCATAGATCTGCTGCATTACAAACATAAGGTTGTATCCGGCAAAACGGAAGTCCATTGAACCGGACTCAATGCGAGACAGATCAAGAATGTCATTAATCAATGCCAACAATAAAGTACAGTTCGTATTGATTGTATCTACAAACTGTTTTACTTCTTCAGGACTGAATGCATCAATATCTTTCAGTAAATCGGAGAAACCGACAATAGAATTCAATGGAGTACGAATTTCATGACTCATATTGGCCAGGAAAGCCGATTTCAGAGTATCAGCCTGCAAAGCTTTGTCACGGGCTGCAATCAATTCTTCTTCGGTAGTTTTATAGCGCTGTATACTTTGACAAACACCCAATACCATATAAGGCGCCTCAGAATCCAGACCGTTATAAGAGGCACTACGGAATTCCCACCATTCATATTTACCTTCTCCGCTACGCATACGGAAACTCATACGGGTATCCATTTCCTCACCTTTGAAAATGGCCGTGAAATGTCGGTGAGCCTCTTCCAAATCATCCGCATGGATAAAAAGCTCCAATTCTTTCCGCAAGATAGTCTGCTTGCCGGGAAGACCGAAGTAATCAAGCAAAGCACCTGAAAAATGGAAACTATGCGTACGTATGTCATATTGCCAGGGATATACGGAACTTGCATCCACAGCCAGATTGAAGAAACGCTTATGCATTTCTTCCTCCGAAATATTACGGCAACAAATAGCCATACCCGTCATCTTATTCTTGGAATAAATCGGTACAATCTCACCAGAAACAGGGAAATAAGTTCCTTTATGAACTTCCTGCATAAAAGCCTTCTCCGGAATAGGTATTACACGACGCTCAGCTCTCACCTGTTTCAGTAAAGACTGTAGAATATCCTCCCCATTCGAATAGATATGGAAAATGGAACCAGCCATCTGACCTTCGTAATAACGTGCCGTATGAGTATCAGGATCCAGTTCGAGCATCAACATCAAAGCACGATTAACAAAATGTATACGGAAATCCGTATCATACGTAATCAACCCGTCGCGAATAGAACAGAAAATATTATCAAATTCATCACGTTGCTCCACCAAACGATTCTGTATCAGTAAACGTGTTTGAGCATGCATACGACGGCGTGATTCATGACGATTCAAACGATAAAGCCAGATTACGAGGAAAACTAATGCACCTACAATAATAGAGTAGAACAACACGAACCAGATGCGGTAACGTTCCATCAAAGGTGCATTCATGATAACACCACTATCACTCACTTTATCCGCATTTACTCTGAAATATTCCAACTGCTTAAAGTCGTAAAGCAATTTGCCTGGAAGATCCGTAACTCCAACCACAGAAGGTGTGGCACCTTGCAAAACTTGCGCAGCACATTTACCTGCTGCACTGGCCCCTTCATAAGGCTCCATATCGTGCACACAGAATACTCCATTTGTCAAAGCCAGACTCTGTCCGGCAAAAACCGGTGCCTTAGAGTTTTTTCCGATAAAAGAGAGAAAAGGAGTCCATTTGGGAGCAATGACAATACGGTTATATGCGTTATAATCATAACAGATGGAAGCAATAACAGGATTGGGAGCCTGTGCCTGCACATTCATTACTTTCAACTTATATTCAGGATGAAGCTGCTGATAATCAGGCCACGCACGTTCTAATTCAGCAACTCCTCTAAGTCCTAAAAGACTGCTATCTGAAACACAAACTACTTCTGTACGATTAGGGAATACACGACGTGCATTTTCAAGCAAATGTATGAAATCGATCTTAGATGTATACCCACAGACATTGGGTAACTTCGACATCAGTTTTTCATTAGGATATTTAATACCCGATACTACAACCGGTAATTTATAAGGCAGAGAATCCCCACAATGCATCAATGTATAGAAAGCCTCGTCACTGCTTGTTATAATAATATCCGTGTTTTTCTGACGTGCCCGTTCACAAATACGCCGCATAATGACACACTCAGATGCGAAAGTCCAGTAATCGGCATCCAGATATTCTGTTGTAACTTTCGCTTTTATACCTCCACGTGACAGACCATCACGCACTCCTTCCGTCAAACGTTCATTCCAGGGAGTACGATGATTATATGACTGGATGAAAAGCACGTTGTATGTACGTTCTGCAGCATAAAGGTGTCCGGCAAATACAATGCAAGGAAACAGGCCTATCAGCATCACGAGGAGAATGCGTCTCTTCATATCTCGATTTCTTCTGTTTTTGAATAAATGTGCTAAGAATTTTCCTCGCAAATATACGGATTATATTGAAATACAGAATAGAATGCACCTTTTCTTTTACCTTATGCAAAAGAAAAGGTGCACATATAGAAGAAAAACTGACTATTCGTTGTGTAAAGCATCCGCCGGTTTCACCCGCATCGCCTGTGCAGCAGGGAACCAGATACCGGCAATTACCATCAAGGTCATAAGAAAGAAAGTGAATAATGAGACTAACACAAAGCGAAGTCCGGTAGCGTCAGCCTGTTCCGTCATTACAGCTTCCGCCATAACCAGATTACCACAAATAATCAAAGCCGGAATAGCTGCCAGTATCAACAATAACAAACCTTCTCCCAACAATTGGGAACGTATCCTGGAACGACTGCTTCCCATCGCCATACGCAAAGCAATTTCACTACGGCGATGGCGGGTACGGAACCAGAAAGTCCCCATCAACCCGATAAAAACATTGAAGCTAAAGAATATAGCAATAAGCCGTGCACTGCGAATATACGGAGTAATCCCTTCGGATGCATCACGCTCCGCTTTCTGTTCATCATAGCTACGGACTTCAAACAGATAGAACGGTGCAACCTGCAACCGTGAAGTCATTTCACGGGAGAAGCGGGTAGCAAAATCATTCGTATCAGCTTCGGGGCGCACGCGAATGGAAATAAAAGGAATAGCTTGCATTCTGTAAAACCAATTCGGAAGAGGGGTTAAAATGAAAGATTCATAGCGGGCATAATCATCTGTCTTCTGATGGTCGCATACGGCAGTCACCCAGTAACGGAGACTGCTACCTGTATAATAATCGAAAAATTCCTTCCCCAATACTCCGTTATGAGCGTGAAAAAGGCTGTCGGCCAGCTCTAATGTAATGACAGCGGGCAATGGAGTGACAGCAGGATTCCACTCGGCTGAAGCAAATGACAGCGAAGAGCCGGAAGTACTTTCAAAGGCATTCATATCAGCAGAAAACATTCCTGTGCCTTCTTGTATTGGAATACGCATTACATCAAAGTATTCAGGAGATACATAACGAATATTAGCATCCTTCACACTTACACTGTCTGTGGTGTATCCCTGGAATACAGTGTTCCGAGTATAAGTATCAGAACCAAGCCAGATACAGGCACTCTCCACATCCGGATTTTGCTTGATCCGTCGAAACACTTCCTCCATAGGCTTGAACCAGAAATCTTGCAAACTATCTTCGGAAGAGCAAAGCACCAACTGAGTGGGATTCGTGGAAATACGGACTTTATACACATGCTCCAAATCATACCCTTTAGGCTGACGTTCTGCATAAGCAAAGGCATAGAGCATATCAAGGCAATACCATAACAGAACGAAAACAATCAGCAGTTCTGCGAAGATCCAACCGTTCAAGCGGCGTTGGTTCCAGATTTGGGTCAGGATAGACTTTATCATAATGGTTTATCTTTAGTTTTTAAACAATCATTCTCCACTGATAACTTCCGCTATCGGACGGCGGGTGGCATTCCATGCCGGAATAAATACGGATAGCAAATTGAAAAGCAGACATACCCCCAATACCATCAGGAATACAGCAGGCCGTAGGAAAAGCCAAATACTAACCTCAAAATTTCCACTGGTATATCCGCCTGCCAACATCCAATCTTTACCCAACCATAACAACAGGCATGAAAGCAGGAAGCCCAGTAATGCACCGATAAATGCCATCAGCAAATTCTCAATTAGTAACTGTGACATCAAAGTCAGACGACTGGCACCATAAGCTTTGCGCACCGCAAGTTCCGACAGACGACGTGACATCTGAGAAGATATAAGTCCACTGACATTGATTGCAGGCACAATGAGTAAAATAAGTCCCAAGAAGATACAAGCAGCCATAGGGTTAAGAAAATCATCACGGAAGAACTGGCGCTCAGCGTAAGTGCTCAGGTCGGGAAGTGCCAACTCATATTCAGTCAGTGACGCATTCAGGCGGTCCAGTGAACTTTCTATCTGCTGTTTCATTTCATCCAAACTGACATCAGGTTTACACAACACCATCGCTTCAAAACCACCACGCAAACCTTCACTCCCCCATGCAGGATCTTTAGTATAGTATGGCACCCACACCTCGCCATAGGCAAAGGTGAAAAGGGAACTTACATCTTCCGTAACCCCTACTACACGTTTGGGACGGAAACCAACAAAATAGCTCTTGCCAATAGCTTCTTCTGCCGAACCGAAAGCCTCGCGTGCCAATCGCTCGGCAATGACGACAACATCTGAACAAGCATCAAACTCTTGCTGATCGAAAGGACGACCGGCTACGAAACGGATATCATAAAGACGCCAGAAGTTCAGATCGACACGACGCTTCTCGCAACGACGTCCTTGCTCCGGTGAAGCACCACAATACTCCATGGTGACATAGCCGGTATAAGTGACTAGTTCCGCACCGGGCAGATCGCCGAAAACACGACTGGCAGCCTGGTAAGACATACCCGTATTTGAATTGCTATGATCTGCCTTACGGTAACTATAACCATAAGAAGAATAAACCATTCGGTCACGATACGATTCGGGACGAATATTGGCAGTCTGGATATCATAAACCATGTAGACTACCATAGCAAAAGCGATACTCACCGCCGTGCCGATAATGGAAACGACACTGAAAAACGGATTCTGCCGTAAAAGTGTAAATGTTTGTCTGAATATCATAAGTATATCGTTTTATAGAATAACACTATTCATCGTGAAGTGCCTCGGCAGGCTGTAACTGCATAGCCTTATAAGCAGGATACCAGATGCCGACAACAATCATCAATGCCATAAGCAACCACGTAAACACAGCTGCAATCAAGAAGCGCTCAAATGTGAACTGCATCTTGTTAATGTCTACCAACTCGGCAATACCCACATTGAAAGCAATCAGCAGAGCAGGAACGGCAGCGACCGATAATAGTAACAGCCCCTCACCCATCAGGCGTAAGAACACACCGCGACGGCTGGATCCCATTGCCATACGCAACGCCACTTCACGGCACCGATGTTGTGTACGAAACCAGAAAGTACCGATAACACCCAAAAATATATTCAGCATCAAGAAGAAAAGAATGCAAAGCTGTGTTTTCACTTCGTTCACATCTTCAAGTTCCCGAACGTAACGAATATCACTGAAAGGAAGCACATCAAGCAAATAGACATTGCCTATCCGGTAGAGACGGTCGGCATCTTCCATAAGCGCATCAACAAAATCATGGTCCGCATCAGGAGAAACGCGCAAGCTGACCTGGACGTAACGCACGTTGCCCAACTCATTGATAAGGGCATCACGATTCAGATTATAACCGATAAATGCCCCACCCCATTCATGTGATGTTTCAAAATGGGAACTGCGCACTGGGGCGGCAATGGCGGCAACACGTCGATAGTAACCACGATCAGGATTGGTCAAAGCAACTTCCTTGTTCAGCAAGGAACAGGCATCAGGCATATTCAGTTCAGGATATCTGTCAGTGACATTGGAAGTGACAACCAGAGTCTGATCGGAAGTAGCGGCAGCAAGTTTATCCGCATCCCCACCATCAACAGTGTGATAACGGAAAACACGATAGAAATCCGGGTCAGACCAAACCTGATGGGCAGTGACACATATAGTATCCTGTAGATAAAAATATGCTCCACTACTCCCTTCATTATATGGGAAGCAGTTTTGTGAGACAGTAACCGCCTCCACACCGGGACGGTGACGTAAACGTTCAGTTATCTCAAGCAGAGCATCCACATCGTCTTCGGCTGTCAGAGCCGGATCGTATAATGCAGATTTAGGAGTCAGGCTATTGAAAGAGAGATTGTAGCAATGCTCCGTATCGAACCCCATCGGAGCGTGATAGACACGTGCAGTGACGGTAACCCAGTCAACAATATACCACAGCACTGCAAAAACCAACAGTAACTCTACGAGCAGGAAAAGATTGCTCCGCCATTCATTCTTTATTTGTGTCAGCAAGTTCTTCATATCTATCTTTGATTAATAGCGTCAGTAATATTCATCCGTGAAGCACGCCATGCAGGAATACCTGCGGAAAGCACGTTCATCAGGAGGCAGAATGCAAATGCTGCAATAAAGGCCCATGGTGACAGCAACATCCCCGGTGTCAGTGCAGTCTCACCACTCAGCGAGGCGTTCATCGAATTGCTGAAAAGGAAACCGTTCAACACAAAAGTAGCAGCGTAACTCAGTGCCAAGCCAACAATACCTGCCAGCAACGTCAACACCAGATTCTCGAAAAAGACCTGACGCATCAATTCGCCGCCCGTAGCGCCGAAAGCCTTACGTACTCCAATTTCAGCCATACGGCGACGCATGCGCGAAAGAGTCATACCGGACAGGTTAATAGCCGGAACAAGAAGCAGAATGATAATAACAATAGCATAACGCAGCATCACTCCCGAAACATCAGGTTCTGCATACCAGCGACGATAAAGATAAGCCAATTGAGTATCGGGCTGTCCACGATAAAAGACTTCGACATCTTGCAACCCGTCATTATACTTTTTACGCAATAACTCTGTTTCTTCACGAATTGCATCAAAGTCCGCAGATGAACGGGCAAGGATAATGGCATGCATAGGTCCCATTGTATCATTCTGCCAGGACATAGATTCCGCACCCGCAGCAGTATAAGGCACCCATATCTGTGCATAAGCAGCCGTAGCAAGCATAGAGACATCAGCAACCACTCCGGCAACGGTATAGTCGACATAATTCAATTGTACGGTACGCCCCACTGCATCGGTAGTACCAAACAGCCTACGAGCAGTGGTGGCATCCAGTACAGCACGCGGTAATCCGGCATCACAGTCAGCCTTGGTAAACGCTGCGCCACTCAGAAAACGAAAACTGAAAATCGTCCAGAATGATTCATCGGTTTGCACCATATCTGCCGTCGCCTTCGATCCGGAAGGAACCGAAGCACGAACCTTATCAACGCCACTTGCCAAAGTTACAGCTTCGGGCGTAGTCAATGCACGGAAACATTCGCGACCCGTACGCACGGACATGGAAGAATTAGCGGACTCATTATCTGATCCACCTTTTTGTTTCACAGACATATAAGGAACATAAAGTGTACGCGAGCGATTCACTTCAGGTTCACAGTCCACGAGCCGCACCTGGAAAGTAATAACCAGTACCATAATCATGCAGATTGCCATTGCCGTACCTAACACAGACACCCAGGTAATGATAGGGTTCTCGCGCAAATGGTAGAATGCCTGAAGAAAATAGAGTCGTATCATAATATTTCGTTTTATCTTAAAACTTATTCGTCATGCAAGGCTTCAGCCGGCTGCACCTTCATTGCCTTGCGTGCCGGAATACCGATACCGATGGCAATCATCAACGCCATTAATACAAAACTAATGCCTGCACAGAACAGCAATCTATCCCATTCCAACGTCGTATCGTTACGCCATGAATTCAGTTCCATATGCGCCAGGTTCCAGTCAACGACCAGTGCAATAGGCGTAACAACCGCTAACAGCAGCAAGCCTTCACTCAGCAGACGGCTGAAGATGGCACGGTCTGTTGCCCCATGTGCTTTATGCAATGCAATCTCCGAACGGCGTTGCTGCGTACGGAACCAGAATGTTCCAAGCAGTCCGAGGAAGATGTTCAACAGCAGAAATCCCATACCCATCACATAGTTACGGATATTATTGGTCCATGCCTGCTGGAAATTGCGGCGTATATCGTGAAACGAACGAATCTCCGAAATAAAGAGGTTGCCTATGCGGAACTGGCTTTCACTGTCCTCCTTCAATTTTGTAATAAAATTATTGTCCTGCCCTTCGCGGACGCGAACACAGAGTTCCAGACCTACATAATAGAAAGACTGTTTAGCCAGAAAGCAAAACGAAGAATGAGCCTGGTCGTAGTCATGATAGCGTACATTCTGCAAGGATGCTCCCAGTTGATACGTTTTAGTCGTATCACCAAAAAGTTGGAAACGCTTGCCTACAAACTCCGTCAGCTTACGGTCGTACTTTCTATAAAGGTTGTCAGAAGCCAGAAACTCACCGCGTTCCAACATCTCCGCCAACTGTTCGGGCGTTTCACCCCGTGTACCTTGATAGCGGAAGACACGAACAAAGTCCGGCGTAACCATTCTACGGATAGTCCATCCGGGTGACTGAAGCGTATCATAACGCACCTCCCCGCTACTATTGCTTCCATTATAAGGATACGAATTTTGCGAAAGGCTGACAGCTTCCACCTCCGGACGGCGGCGTAAGCGTTCTACCAATTCAGCAATATCCGCATGTGTGTCATCCCTACTCTTATCAGGCGTATAATCGGGACTCTTCGGTGTCAGTTCACCCAATTCAATGAGATAGCAATGCTCTATGTTGAAACCTCGCGGTTCCAGGTAAGTGGCAGCACGGGTATAAAGGTAGTCCACCACATACCACATCACTACGCTCACCACCAGCAACTCCAACGCTAACCATAGGTTTGAGAGCCATTCATTCTTTATCTGTGTAAGAAGTTTCTTAGTCATTTCTTTCAGTGATTAATGTTTAGTGATGAGCGATTAATGCAGGCGTCCGCCCAATGCATTTACAATTCCTACTCTCGATGCACGCCATGCCGGAATACCGGAACTCAATAAATTCAATATGAAGCAGAACAACAATGCCCAGCCAAAGGTGGAAGCATGCAACAATATGCTAGTATTCACTGCCGGAGGGCTTAGAGTCTGACTGAACTCCTGCGCAAACAATAATGTATTACCTAAATAAGCAAATGCCACACTGAGCAATAGTCCCAGTACACCGGCCATCAGGGTCACTACAAGATTCTCGGCAATGATTTGTCCCATCAGTTCCAGCCGTGTACTGCCAAATGCACGGCGCACGCCTATTTCAGCCACGCGCTGACGAAGGCGGCTCTGCGTCATACTACTCAGATTGATGGCAGGCACTATCAGCAGGATGACAAAGATTATCAGTCTCTGCCTGCGTGCCTGGTCCACGTCCGGTTCCAGATTGGCAGCAAAGGCTATTGCACTTTTCTCTTGGTCGTAGGGGCGGTTACGATAAATCAACTCGTAACCATCGGCACCAATCAATACATTATACTCCTGTCTGCGCCGTTCCGCTTCCTCACGGATGGCATCAAAGTCGTCGCGATCACGTGCTAGGATGGTACAACTCATCATGCCCATATGCTCATCACTCCACGTATCTTTCGTTATCTCTGTCGAGGTATAAGGTACCCATACTTGTCCGTATGCGGTTGTAGCCAAGGTAGAAACATCCTTCACTACTCCTATTACCTTATAAGGTGCATGGTTCAACAGAAACTCACGTCCTTCAACATCCGTACTTTGAAACAGTTTCTTTGCCACACTTTCCGTAATAACCGCCACCGGCAGCCCAGCATCGAACGTTGCCTTATCATAAGGCTTCCCGCCGATAAACGAGAAATCGAACACACGCCAGAAAATATCATCCGTCTGCAACAGGTCGATACCTATGGAAGGTTGTCCCGGAAGGTTGACCGGAGTGGAGATTACCATACAAGTATAAATAGTTACTGCTTCGGGAGTTTTCAATATCTGAAAGCACTCGCGTGCAGTCTTCGCACTCATAGGACCGTTGCTGCTTCCGCCCCCCCAATTTTGGTTTGTAATGCTCATATAATGGGCGTGCAGGAAGCGGTCGCGGTTGCTTTCCGGTGCAAAAGGTGCCACTTTGACTTGTTGCATCATCACCACCAACATGATGAGAAAGATGGCAAGTGCCGTACCGGCTATGCTGACAGCACTGATTATCGGCTGTTGCCGTAGCTGCGCCCATGCTTGCGTAAAATATTGTTTAATCATATCATTTACTTACGGTTTATAATGACAATAGTCACTCTCCTACTTTCAGGTTACGTGTATTCACACCACCAATGCCTCCTTTTGAAATGTCGGCTTGCCCCGCACGTCCGCTCAGCGTAACGCTACCTACACCTTCCATACTGGCACGCAAACGGTCACAATTCACATGGATATCCGCCTTGCCCACGCCTTCCATCTTCACTACCAATGAATTGCACGTCAGGTCTTCCACATTTACCTTGCCCACGCCTTCTATTTCAAACTTCACATCGCTCAGTTTCAACGTTTCATTGCAATTGAATGAGCCGACACCACTGAATTCCACGTTCTTCAGGTCGGGAGCGGTCAAGTAGATAGTCACACCTTTGTTGCGGTTGTTGTTGCCATCCTTCTTATTCTTGAAGCCGATGATGAGACGGTCGTTCTTCACTTCGGTAGTCGTGGTAGTCACATATTCTTCCCTGCCTTCTATTTTCAGAGAGTAGTTGTTGCTCTGCGTGAAGTACACTGTCGCTACGGACGTCACCTCAACGGAGGAGAAAGCCTCAACTTTACGAATTTCGCTAACCTGCGGGTCTTTTTCGTTAGCTGCATATACTGTGCCGGCTACTGCGGCAAATAATAAACTCAGGGTTATAAATAAAGCTTTCATAGAATTTTCTCCTTTAATTTCGTTTCTATTAATATTTGATATTTATTCATTACAATAAAATAAGATTCCGATTCAGGCCGTCATTGAACCTAATTCAGTCCGACACTGAATAGGGTTCACTCGTATACTGAATAGGATTCAGTCGTATACTGATTATAGCGCCACTTTATCACCACTGATTATCAAGTAATTACAAAACAAGGCAGCTATAATAAATAAGACTGACAAATCTACAATTTCCCGTTCTTTATACAAACACTTTTTATTCTTCATGCAGCGCTTCAGCCGGCTGTATCTTCATCGCTTGCCGGGCCGGAAACCAAATGCCCACCATTACCATCAATGCTATCAGCAGCCAAGCTCCTAAAGAACCGAGCAGAAAACGTATAAAAGTCCATTTAACAGGCCACGTGGAAATCAGTTCCGTCCGTCCGATGGTGAATTCCGCCACACCTATATTATAGCAAAGAATCATAGCAGGTAACGTTACCAGTGTAAGTAGCAATAATCCTTCACCCGTCAGCAGGCGGAACACCTGGCTCTTGGTGCTACCCAAAGCCAAACGCAAAGCTATTTCACCACGGCGACGACGGGTACGAAACCAGAACGTTCCGATCAATCCCAAGAATACATTTACTAACAGGAAAAGCACTACAATTGCCTGACTGTTCACCTTGTCCGTATCTCCATTCATGACTTCAAACTGCAACTGCTGTTCAGTATAAGGCACAGCATCAGCTACAAACAAATCGTCTACGTCCAGTCGAGGTGCAATCTCACGGACAAACTTTGCACGGTAATCCGGGCCATCGGCAGCAGGTTTCACACGGAAAACGATTTGCGCCCAATTGTCGGCATACTGCGTCTTAATCAGGTTTTCGTCCAAACGATAGAAGAAACAGAAGGCATCGCTTCCGTAACGATATGTTCGGAAAGCTCCGATCTTCCCACTCTGGGTTATAACTGAAGTAGAGTCACCGTATTGGCTCAGTGGTGTGTCCAGCGAGAAGGTCGGCATTCTCTTCTTGAAACGGTCGACAGCTGCTTGGCTCAACATCACATTGTTCCAGCCCGAAGGTGTCTTGGCAAAGGGACGTTGTGGGTCATCACTCATACGAAAGACATCAATGTATCCACCGGTTGTATTGATAATACGTGCATTCACCCCGATAGTATCCTGCACAGCCAGTGAATTGTAACTATTACTTCCACTCATCGGCAAACTCCAATAACACAAGGCAGCCGCCTCGACGCTAGGTTCCTGCTCCAATTTCCGCAATGCACGCAGGTATCTGTCGGCATTTGTCAGGGTGGTGTCACTGGTGGCACCTCCTATAATTGTGCTTAGCTGGTAAACGTGGTCTATGCTGTAGCCCAAAGGGCGGTAGAAAGTATACTTGAGACAGCCCAGAGAATCGCAAAGGAACCACATCACGACAAACACCAAAAATAGTTCAGCCAGCACCCAGCCGTTGCTGCGCAGGCGCGACCAAATCATGCGTAAATTATGTAATATGAATTTCATAATATTTCCTTTTCTTATTTATCGTTCAATGAGTCCACAATCGTGCGGCGAGTGGCAAGCCAGGCAGGCAGTCCTGCACTCAGCAGATTAATCAGCAGGCAAAATATAAAAGCCAGGACAAATATTTGCGGACTGAACAAGGCTCCCATGCTTAGACTGAAATCGCCTGCCGTGCCAATATTATCACTATTGGTAAACAACCAAGTGCGCATCACATAGACTGCAAGGTAGCTAAATATCAACCCCACTACGCCTCCTATCAATGTCAATACCAGATTCTCATTCAATATCTGACGGATAAGTGTACCATCCGTAGCCCCAAAAGCCTTGCGCACGCCTAACTCACTGACACGTTGTTGCATGCGGCTATTACTCAGCCCGCACAAATTGAGCGAGGGTACCAGCAGGATAATGAACAAGGCAATTCCATATTGCAGATAAAGCATCGGCAAGTTGGGCCCTATATTAGACCATACGTGGTTTACATGCGCTACAATATTATCGGGTTGCTCCATAATGTCTATCTGCCTCTGCTCCAAACCAGCATTGACGTCTTTCACCCGTTTCTCGACTCCTTGTTTGATAGCAGGGAAATCATCAGGAGTACGCGCCAATACGGCAATAGTTCTGGTTCCGCTATAGCTCCACCAACCTGTTACGTCCAGTTCACCCGGATGGTACATACTCCACACCTGTGCATAAGCATCTTTGGCAGTGACAGAAATATCTTTCACGACTCCGATGATGCGTACTACCTCCCTATTCAGCAACATCTGCCGTCCCGCAGCCTCCGTCGTTCCAAACAGCTTACGGGCAACAGAAGCGGAAATAACCACTGACTGCATATCTCCTCCCCGTTCCGCCTCCGTGAAACTTCTTCCATCAAGAAACTGTAGTTTGAAGATTTTCCAGAAATCGGGATCAGTACTCATGGCATCCACTTTCAAACGGTTGTTCCCATCAGTCAGAGATACCAGCGCCACATCTGCCGTACTGAAAGCCGTACAGGCTTCCACTTCCGGAAGCGACTGTATACACTCCTTCATAAATGCAGCCGAAGGCTTGCCAAAGTTGTTCCAATCCTTATTCTCCTTTCCCTGTACATGCATAGCAGAGAAATAAAGACAACGGCTCCGGTTCACTTCCGGTTCCAGATCGGCATATTTCGTTTGCCAGGTAATCACGATAGCCATAATCATGGTAATGGCGAAAGCCGTACCCAGTATGGATATAGTGCTCAATAATGGATTCTGCTTCAGAATCGTAAAGGCCTGACGAATAGTTTGCATCATTATATCCTTCCTTTCATTCCTTCATTTTTTCATTTGCCCCGTCATTCCACCTGGCGACCGTCGAAGAAGCGTACCGTGCGACTTGTCTGTTTCGCCTGTTCTTCATTGTGGGTCACCATCACGATGGTCCGTCCGTCCTCCTTATTCAACTGATGCAGTAGTTCCATTACCTCAGCACCCATCTTAGAGTCCAAGTTACCGGTCGGCTCATCGGCGAGGATTATCTCAGGATTACCAATGATGGCACGGGCCACAGCCACGCGCTGGCACTGACCACCGGAAAGCTGTGTCGGCATGTGGCGCATACGATGGCTCAAACCCACCTTTGCCAATACCTCTTCTGCCAAACGGCGGCGTTCTTTTGCGGACACCTTTCTATATAATAAAGGAAGTTCTACATTATCGAGCACATTCAATGAGTTAATCAAGTGGAAAGACTGGAATACAAAACCCAACTTCTTGTTACGGAAAGCGGCCAGTTCCTTATCCTTCATACCATCCGTACGGGTACCGTCGATCTCAATAATACCACTTGTAGGGGCATCCAGCAAGCCTATAATATTCAGCAACGTAGATTTTCCGCAACCGGAAGGTCCCATAATACTGAGGAACTCACCTTTCTCTACTTCGAGGTTTACATTTTCCAATGCCACAGTTTCAATCTCATTCGTACGATAAATCTTGTTTATCTCAGTCAATTTAATCATAATGGTAAGTATTTAATTGTTATTAATTGATTCAATTCGCTATTTATTTGTTCTTCACACATATTAATCAAATGATATGCCAAAAAAGACACATACTCATTATCAGCCAATTAAGTTCACAAGCATGTGTTCGAAAATGAACACCCTGTTCGTTTTCAATTGTCCGCTTCTGTCTTATTCATCACGCAAAGCCTCAGCAGGCAATATCTTCGCTGCCCGGGTGACGGGTGCATAAGTACCCAATAAAGCAATTATGAGTAATACCACATAAGTCAGCAGGCTGACAATAAAGAAATGCGTATACGGCTGATTTTGCCAGTAATCGGGGTTTCCATCCATAGTAGGATTGGCAAAACCGGATGCATAGACACGGTGTATTGTCAATGGCAAGGAAACAACAAATGCCACCGTCACCAGCAGCCATGCCTCCGTGAGGAACTGATTGCAGATTCCTTTCCGGGTAGCTCCCATACTTCGCATCAGCCCGATGTCTTGCCTCCGTGCATTGCAACGTATCCAGAACGTGCCCACCATACCGAGAAACACGCACAGCAAGGCAAATCCCGCCAATGAATATTGCAGACGTAAAGTATTCGTCACCCCACTCTCATTTTCATATTGACGACGAATATCAGCGAAGCGTCCCAACTTCGTGAAATAGAAATTACCGACATTGAGTTGTGGAACCACTTCCGCCTTGAAGCGCTTCTCAAAAACAGCAACATCCACATTCTGCTTTAACCGAAAAGTGACCATATACATCCGTTGAATCCAGTTATGGTTTGGAATCTTGCCATTCACTTGTATCAACAGGTTACCCGGCTGTTCATTAATCCGATGTTTATAGTCCTGCAACACCCCCATCACCTCATGGAAAGTACTGTCGCCATATCGCACCCTCTTGCCCACTGCATCTGCAGTGCCAAAAAGCTCCTTTGCCATACGTTCGGATACAAACACTCCCTCACGGGCAGCACAGTCTTCGGGCAAAGACATGATCTGCCCACTCTTGGCATCTTTCATGCCGAATGTACGGAATACATCGCCACCCTCTGCCTGCACAAACTGGTAATACTGCGAATGCACCTTCAGTGTGTCATTGAAGTATTGTCCGCCATTCCACGAATTACAATTTGGGAAACTAGCATTAGTCACCAAGGCAAAACTTTCCACTTCGGGACAATTCTTTACCAAGCGGGTAATGCGATAAAGATTTTCCTGCCTGATGGCAACACTATCTTGTGCCTTGTCAAACTTACCATGCAGTTCATCATAATAATCCATATAAAGCGCGTATGCCCGTTCTTCATCATAACCGGGGTCAAGGGCAAGATTGGAAGTCAGCACATAGATAGGATCAATTACCGTCCAGAGGAAAAAGCTCACGATGACTAATTCCACAAATATCCACCCATTTTGCCGGCGCTGATTCCATAACTGGTGTCTTATTATCTTTATCATAGCATCTTAACGTTTAGAGTTCAACGATTGAATAATGTTGCGGCGCAATGCCCATATTGCAGGAATAAGTGCAGAAATGAGGTTCAACAGCACACAAAGTCCGAATGCCGTACAGAAAACCATCGGATTAAATAGCATCTCAAACGAGAGGAAAGGAGTCTTCCCAGCATCCGTATAACTGTCGAACAGGGTCAGTATCCAATCGCTTGCCGTCAGCACTATCAGATAAGAAATTAGCAAGCCAAGCAAACCACCGATACAGGTGAGCAGAAGATTCTCCCACAACACTTGCCTTATGAGGCTTCCGTTGGTAGCACCGTATGTTTTGCGTACTCCCAACTCGGAAAGGCGTTCGTCCATGCGCGAAGACATCATGCCGCTCAGGTTCATGGCAGGGATGAAAAGCAGAGCAAGCAACATATAAAGATATCCCCTCAACTCGGATGCCAGGTCAGGGGCTCCGCAAGAATTTACACGGAATGTGCTGGCCCAGTAGTCATCGGGTTGTCCCATAAGGTCATTCATATATTTAGGAGCAGCAAGATTAAATTTCCGAAAAACCTCACGCACTTCTTCCTTCAAAGCTTCTTTGTCGGTAGCAGTGGGAGCCGTCATATATATATCCGCACTACCAACCAACTTTTCGGAATTGTCCGACTTAATCCAAGAGTTAAGCGTTATTGGCATCCATAAATCTCCCACGGTAGAAGGCGTAGCAGCAGAAACATCCTCTACCACACCGCAAACCCGGTATTCCTGCGCATCCATCTTAAAGCGTCTGCCCACCACATCATCTGCAGCAAACAGCCTCCTTGCCAGACTTACCGGAACTACCACTTCCCTGCGTTTCGCATCGATATCCGCTTGTGTGAAAGGCTTTCCATACAGAAAACGAAAGGTAAAGACCTGCCAAAATCCTGCATCGGCATAAAGCGGAGTAATGCCAATAGGCTCATTATTGTCAGAAACTTCCACGTAATATTCTCGATAGCTGCCTGACGCGGCACCGATAGCGTCCAAGTGCGGCAATTCTTGTAACATTTTCACCACATCGTAACTGACGCTGGAGCAGTTCCAACTCTTATCATCATCCTTAGGATAAGATTTCATCTTTTTCAATACGATCATCCGGTTGCGATTATATTCGGGATATATAGGCGCAAACTTCACATAAAAGATGATGAACATTGTCATGACAAGAGCTATTGAAAGCCCTGTACCCACCACATAGATGCCGGTAAAGAGACGATGCTGCTTTATCAGCGTCCAAGCTTGTTTCAGATAAAGTTTAATCATAATATTGTGTTTTATTTATTCATCACGTAATGCTTCTGTCGGTGGAATACGACTAATCTTACGAGCAGGAATATAGATCCCGATCAATACCACCGCCAACAGGATAAAGAAAACGATGAATGACACGATAAGAAAATGCTGCGTGAAATCCGTGATCCAACATTCATCAATAATCTGCCTCCAGTTGTTACCTCTCTCCAATCCTTCTTTGACAGCATATTGCAAATAAAGCAAGCAGCCCGCCAGTGCAGCTACAAACGTCAACACCGCTCCTTCACCCATCAACAAGCGGACAATATATCCCGGCGTACCGCCAAAGGAAAGCATCACTCCCACTTCTTCGCGGCGAGTACGTGTCTGTAACCAAAAAGTACCGATAACACCCAAGCAAAGATTAATTAAAAAGAATGCCGCCATTGCCAGATTACGCCGATACATCGGCGTAACATCATAAGACTCATTTTTCGTTATCAATGCTTCATAAGACCGGACGTTACGGGCAAAAAGATTACCGGCCCGCAACTCTTTCACCATCCACGGTTGAAAATCATGCAAGAAACGCTTCATACTCACATTTTCTTTCAGACGAAGCAATATCCGCATATCATCGTAAGCATCTTCCATATCGATAGATATCAAAGGACGAAAAATGACAGGAGCCGGACGGGAATCACTGGTTGCCTTAAAGTTTCCCACTACACCAATAACCGGCGAATAAATTGTATCATTCCCCTCTCTGGACCAACAACGCTTATTACCCGCATTTTTAGTGTGGAACAAATGTTCAGCCGTATTTTCAGTCATTACGATGTCATTTTCCGTATAGTCATAGTCCGATAATTCGGCCGGTGTCCTGCCTCGTCCGGAACGAAAACCATAAGTTTCGAAGAAATTCGTATGAGGTATAAATTCCATAATCATTACCGGCAAATCCAATGTGTCACCTTCCGCACGAATAGATGTATTGGCATTCCCCGTAGAATTGGGATAAGCGAAACCCAATACCGGAGTAGCCGATTCTACGCCGGGATAGTCCTTAACCAGTCGCGTCAGATTGAAGTAAGATTTCATAATCATGGCCGAATCCTCAGCCTCTTCATCATAACCGGGCGCTTGTGACTGCAAGGTACTGAGAGTAACAAGACAAAGGCGGTCGGTATCATAACCTAAAGGAATACTGCGGTCATACGTCGTCACGATAACCGGATCAAGGATAATCCACGTAACAATACTGACCAGAATCAATTCCGCCAGTAACCAGACATTACGGCGACGGCGTGCCCACAGGTTCTTTAATATAAGTTTCAGCATAGTCTTTATCTTTTTTCATTCAATGAATACACAATCGGCTTCCGTAATGCATACCATGCCGGAATCAATGCTGATAATAAATTCAGCAAGATACAGAACAAAAGAGCAACAGCAAATACTATCGGAGCAAACAGCACCTCACCGGAAACCAGCACATTCACTCCTTCCGGAACCGGTTCGGCCCAATCTTCCAATATCATAAATACCCACTCACGACAAGTATACAGGGCGAACCACGCCAACAATAATCCCAATACACCACCCAACAATGTCAATAAGAGGTTCTCCCACATCACTTGTGAAAGTAATCCGCCACGGTCGGCACCGAATGACTTACGCACTCCCATCTCCGACAAGCGGCTTTCCATACGGCTCGCTATCATTCCGCTCAAATTCAAGGCAGGAACCAGCAGGAGCACCAGCAATATTAAAAGGAGATAACGTATCTGTGCCCATGCACCTGTAGTCATACTAGGATAAGGTTTAAACAATCGCTGCAAATGGGAAGTAGGTTGTTCCCAAAGATTCACCTGCCATTCATCCGCATGCAACAGATTTTCCTTACGGACAATTTCCTGAATTTCGGCACGCAACGCTTCGGCTTGCGCATCGTCTTTTACAAGAAAAGTAACGCCAAATGCACCTAAATAAGGTATTCCATAATTGGAGTCACGATATTTAGGAATTACACTATAAGGAATATAGACTTGAGCGTATGAATCCGAAGTCAGGTAACTTGCACTACGCACAACACCACAAACGCGATAATTGACATAATCCAAACTGAACGAGCGCCCCACTACGCCTTCAGTCGTACCAAACAAACGACGGGACAGCTCTTGTGTTATAACAGCCGTGCAGATACCGCTTTCAAGGTCGGATGCAGTAAAAGGCTTACCTTCCGAAAAATAAAATGGATAAATGCGAAAGAAATTCGGGTCAACCAGCTTTAATTTTACAGTGAAATCCCCGCTGCGATCAGACGGTTGAATATAATTGTTATCTGCACTGTTATACATGAAACCTGAAACAACCTCAGCATTCTTCAACGGATAAAACCACTCTTGCAATGCCTGATAGGAAACAGCCCATTGAAAAGTCTGTTTATTCTGCTCCGTTCCTTTTTGAAATCTTGCTGAAGTCAGATAAAGTGTTTGCATGCGATTCAACTCCGGATAGACCGGGGCCACTTTGACATAGTAAATCACAGCCACAATCATAGTCATAGCAATAGCCAGACCTGTACCAACGATATAAAGGGTACTGAAAAGCGGATTCTGCTTCAACAAGACCCACGCCTGCTTCCAATAGATTTTTATCATCCCTGAATATATTACGTTTGTTTATTCGTGATGCAATGCTTCAGCCGGTTGCTCTTTCATAATCCAGCGTGCCGGCACTGCAATGCCCAACATAATCATCGCTGCCAAAATTCCCAATGAAATAGCAAATTCTACAATCCAGCGACCTGCCGTATAAGGAACTTCCGCACTCAGTAAATCCATATGGCGAAAGTTAAGTACAATAATAACTATAGGAACCAAAGCCAGCAACAGAATCAATAAGCCCTCCGCATTGAGCCAAGATACAACCCTTCCCTTTGATGCGCCGACCGCCATACGCAATCCCGTTTCCGAACGGCGTGCCTGCGTACGCATCCAGAAAGTCCCGGTAACGCCGAAAAATACATTCAACAATAGGAAGGCTACAATGAGTTGTACCATTTGCCAGTCCGTTACTACATAATCTATACGGTCGGCACGCATCTCTTCAAACCCTGTTACGGCATTTACATAGATATTGCCGGACGTCAACCGTTCACCCAAAGAGGCAAGCCATTCTTCCATCTCAGCCTGTGTCATATCACGCTTCATGCGTAGAGAATATTCCAATGAAGAAGGACGATACCACTCGAAAAGCTCCTCCATCGTAGAACCGGAAGCTTTGATATAAAACGTGGGAGTAGCCGATTCAAAATCATTCTCACGAATAGTGGGTGCAACAGCCAGTACAGGTGCATCATTCAGTTTCCCGGTATTCACCAACCGGCCGCGTGGCTCCTTCTCGCCAAAAAACTTTTGCGCTACCTTCTCTGTTAGGATAACCTCATCCTTTGCCGGATTTTCCAGCTCGCGGATATGCTTTCCGTTCACGTCATGTATGCCGAAAACTTCAAAGAAACCAGCATCACCCAGTTGGCGGTGTAAAGATTCGGAATAAGCATTGATGCTATCCGCTCCTGCCGGTTCGACATTCGTCCACGAATTGCCCTGACTGTATGGGCAACTGTAAAAGCTACACCCCACAGCTTCCACCTCACCGGTATTCATCAACCGCCGGGTCAGTTCCGTGATGCGTTCCCAACATTTGGCTCCACGCTCATCCTCGCCTGTATAACCTTCGTTACCGGGTTCCGTTTCCTCCAGATGAAGCCGCCAGCAACGATCGATGTCATAACCTAAAGGCTCATTATAAAGAGTATATTTGCTGTAACCGGCATCCGTAATCATAAAGATAGCCAGCAGAACCAATGCCAGTTCGGCAAATATCCAGCCATTCTGTTTGCGCTGGTTCCATATCAGGGTGATGAGATGACGTATCATAGGTTATTCTTGATTATTCAACGATTTAACAATGTTATACTTTCCGGCACGCCAGGCAGGAATACCGGCACACAGCAGGTTCAGCAGGAAGATGAAAAGCAAAGTTACCAGAAACGTTTCCGGACGTACTAGCATCTCTACATTGAATTCCGTACCCGATGGGAAAAAGATGTCGCGCGTCAGCAACAATACACCAATGGAGAGCACCAATCCGAATATGCCGCCAATAAAAGTGATAATGAGATTTTCATTGATAACCTGACGGAAAACATTACCCGCAGTTGCTCCAAATGCTTTGCGGACTCCTATCTCTGCACGCCGCTTACGAAAGTTAGTCAGCGTTATACCAATCATGTTGAGCGCCGGAAGCAATAACAGGAAAAATACGAAACTGCCTTGCCGCAAAAACCAATTGCCATAGGGGATATCATTAACAAAACCATTATTATTGGTAACCACCAGGTCCAGATTACTCATCGGCCCGTTAAAGAAGCTGACGCCATATTCCGACGTATTCGCATTCAATTGTTTTGCGGCCTTTTCCACTTCCGCACGAATAGCAGTAAAATCATCGGTACTATGTGCCAGCATCACAATATTAAAAGACCCTACCAGTGCCTCATAAGCATTGGCAGCCGTTTCTGTGCCGGCACTGGAATTATAAGGCAACCATACATCCGAATAAGCATAACGAGCAGTGCGGGGCACATTCTTCACAACACCGCATACCGTATATTCTGTACGATTGATAAGTAGCCGTTGACCCTGCACCTCTGTTTTCCCAAAAAGTCGGCGTGCCAGTTTCTCACTGATAACTGCTTTGCGGATGCCGCTTTCATTGTCTTCATAGGTAAAAGGAGTACCATCTAAAAATGTATAATCGAATATTTTCCAGAAGCGGTCGTCTGTATAAGTAGCCCGATATTTGGTAAAGGTACGCTTAGCAATCGAACTGACGGACACTGTGTTACGAGCATAACCACTCACCTCCTGCGGAGTCTTCAGATTATAGAAAAGCTCGCGTACCACCCGTTTTCCCATTCCGCCATTGTTCCAGTTTCCATCATTACTCTTCATGAAAGCACGGGTTGCAATGATGTGCAACATCCGTCCGCGCTCCGTCTCCGGTGCATATTCAGCCAGACGCACCTGTATCACAAGAATAATCATCATTACAGCGGTAATGGCCAATGCCGTTCCTGCAATAGAAAGCCCGCTAACCAGCGGATTTTCTTTCAGCAGGCTCCACGCTTGCTTTAAATATATCCTTAACATATCTTTCTTATTTTCAATTACTCCGAAAGGCACTTGTCACTTGTAGCCCGTAGCTCGTAGCTAATTCAACTTCAGCTTATTCTTATTTTTATACTGGCTCATGTCGCTCACTACCACCTGGTCACCCGGCTGCAAGCCACTGATAACTTCCACAAATTCAAAGTTGCTATCACCCAGTTGTACTTTACGTTTCACGATTTCTTTATCAGAGTCACGCACAAAGAGGTCATACTCGCCACGTCCTACATAATAAGAAGCATTGGCAATACGCATCACATCTTCTTTCACGGCATTCATCACATATACATCTGTCTTCAATCCCGAACGCAAACGACGGTTATTATCCTCATTCAGTTGTACAGTGAAAGAAATCACTCCGTTCTTTGACAACGGCGTCACACTGCTCACCGTACCTTCCAGTTTATCACTGCCAATCTTCACAATTGCCTTGCCACCGGCGGCCACACGATCACCATACGTATCTGCTATTTCACCTTCCACCTTGAAATGGCTAAGATCAGAAATCACGGCAAGCTGGCTTCCCTGAGAAACCTGTGCACCGATCTGGTTATTAATATAGGTAAGGATAGCTTTGCGCGGAGAACGAACCTGTGCATCATCCAGCGTTCGCTTCATCTCAGCAAGGCCTTTGCGGAAGATGCTAAAATCCAACTCCTGAACTTTATATTCGGCAGCAAGCACTTCTTTCTCATTATCATATTGTTGTTTCAGCTGTTCGTATTCCAACTGGGCTACGTTATAGCTAAGTTCTGCCTGGCGCACTTTATCCGTAGTTCCCGAACCCAGGCTATCAAGATATTGCTCATTACGCAACTCCACTTTCTTGCGATTCAACTGCATGGCGGAAACCTTAATCTTCATAGACAGGTCGTTCAGTTTTGTCTGGTTGTTCACGCGCAACTGATCCAATTTGTAGCTACGCATCTGCTCTTCGTCTAACAATTTTTTATAGTCTGTCTCTACACTCTGCAAGTCAAGTTTCAAGATCGGTGTACCTACATCCACACTATCGCCACCTTTCTTATATATCTCGACGATACGGGTATTGATAGGAGAATTGATAATCTCTTCGAAAGCCGGCACCACTTTTCCGGATGCACTTACACTGACTTCAATCGTGCCTTTATCTACTGTGGAAAGTACCAGGTCTTTTGTTTTCACTCCCGTACGCATCAATGAAATGAGTACGCTGATAACGACTATACTTGCCACGCCGATGCCTCCGTAACGGATAATTTTCTTGTTGCGTTCTTTGTTACGCACTGCTTTGGGTATTTCTCTGTCCATGTTGAATATTGAGTTATTTATTATTTTATCAGTTTTCAGCCTTCGCCCGCTTTCAAAAACGAACAGGCATATTATTCACATTATTTATATATACTAAATGCGTGCCAAAAACGTAAATAGCTGAAAACAAGAAGATAGAGAAAAAAGAAGGGTGTTCGATATCGGACACCCTGTACATTTTCGGATAAATCAATAAGCCTTTGAATGGCAACGAAGCAAGCTAATTTCAAAGATACTAAAAGCTAATTTCGAAGATACTAGAAACTAATATCGGAGTGCCTACAAACTAATATCACGGATACTAAAAACTATTCTTACCACAAATATTTTTCTTTCTTACAACAGATATAAAAGTATCATACAATAATTATATAAGTTTCTTACAACAGATATTGTAAGAATAATAATTAGGAAATTAATTATTAGTTGGATGCGGTACGGAGATTAGTTAAATGCGGTGCGAAGATTAATAATTAGTGGAATAGAATCTAATCCGTAGCAAGTAGATTCTATTCCCCTTTTATGCCAATCAGAAATGCCTGTTATCTCAGCCTCAACCTATCTCCCACTTCAGGAATATATTCATCATCTTTCCGGTTCATCTTATACAGGTTCTTCAACCGTATACCGTACTTTTGCGAGATGGTATGCATGGAGTCGCCATCTTTCACGATGTAAACAGTATGCCGCTTAGAAGCTTTCTTTTTCTTACCTTTCAGATAGATGATATCACCCGCCTCCAACGTATAATCCTTATGCAGGTCATTGTACTTCACAAGCTTCTTCCAACTGATATCGAACTCCTTGCCCAATAAGCGGAAAGTATCGCCGTCACGAGCTACGACATAGGCTATATCATTAGCTATATATACCTGATGCGGATTAGCCAGCCAGGGTTTCTTCTTCAGTTCTTTCTCCCAATTACGGTTTTCACGATTACTCATACCGCGACTGTCATACTTATAAAGTTCATAATCCTCTATAATCGTTATCAGACGGTTCGCATAAGAGGGATCAGTAGCATATCCGGCTTTCTTCAAACCACGTGCCCAACCTTTATAGTCCGTAACCTTCAAATCGAACAGGAATGCATAACGTGCACCCCGCTTCAGAAAAGCAGAATGATCTTCATAAGAATCTCTGGGATTACTGTAAGCCCGAAAACATTCATTGCGGGCATCGTCATCATGACGCACTGTGCGTCCACGCCAGTTACTACCGCACTTAATACCGAAATGGTTATTACTTTTGCGTGCCAATGCACTTTGTCCGGCACCACTTTCAAGAAGTCCCTGAGCCAGAGTAATACTGGCAGGTATCTTGTGTTCCTTCATTTGTTGTACGGCAAGCGGAGCATACTTCTCTATATATTCCACGTAACGGGCATTCTTGCGCTGCGCCTGAGCGGCAACGGTACAAACCTGAAGTGCCAGGATTGCAGTGAGTCTGATAGCGTTCATTCTATTCATAGCAATATAAGTTGAGGTACAAAAATCTTAAAAAGAATTGGAATTACCAATCTCTTTTCTAACTTTGTAACATTAATTACAATATACATCACTGCCTTATGAAAGATTTGACCTTACAAATTGACATTAAAATATACGATTATAGTGAATTAAGTGATGCCGACCGCCAACTCATAGATTCAGCGCGTGAGGCTACCCGGCGTAGCTATGCCCCCTATTCACACTTTTCAGTAGGCGCCGCTGCACGGTTGGCAGACGGTACGGTTGTCACAGGTACCAATCAGGAGAATGCCGCTTACCCGTCGGGGCTTTGTGCCGAACGTACCACTTTATTTTATGCAAACTCCCAATATCCCGATCAGGCAGTAGAAACTCTTGCCATTGCCGCACGCAATGAACGGGATTTCCTGGATGCTCCGATTCCCCCTTGTGGTGCATGCCGCCAGGTAATGCTTGAAACGGAAAAACGCTTCAAGCACCCCATGCGCATTTTACTTTTCGGGAAAAAGGGTATCTATGAGATGAAGAATGTAGGTGCTTTGCTACCTCTGTCATTCGATGCATCTTCCATGGAGTAATCCTTTTGATTTTTGGGGTTTATTTCCCTATCCATTTACTGACCATCCTGCGTAACTCGAGTGGCGAAACAGGTTTGGTCAAAAAGTCATTGCAACCCACATTGAGTGCCAATGCCCTATCATCGTCGTAAGCAAATGCCGTAAGGGCAATGATGGGCACCCGGGCACCGCCTTCCCTTAACATAACCACCGCATCTATTCCATTCATACCCGGCATCTTCATATCCATAAATATAAGATCAGGAGATTGAGTATTGAAAAGTTCTACAGCCTCATTACCATCATGTGCTCTCAGCAGACGATAATCCTTCCTAAGAAGTGCCTCGATCAGTAAATAGTTGCTGTCTACGTCCTCGGCCACCAGAATCAGAGGTTTATAATTTCTTGAAATGATCTTTATAACCTGGTCACCATCCTTTGTTACAACCTCCGAATCCGATGAGGCATCAAGTGTATATGGATGTGTGAACCAGAAACACGAACCTTCTCCCTCACGGGAGTCTACTCCAATCTCTCCTCCCATTCGCTCTACCAAACTCTGGCATATAGACAATCCAAGACCAGCACCTTGCGAAAATGAGTCGAGTTTTACAAAACGATTGAAAATCTCATGCTGCTGTTCAGCAGGAATACCCTTACCGGTATCCGTCACACAGAAACGCACCTGAGTGTCATTTTCCAATCTATAGGAAAGAGTAACCGATCCCTTGATCGTAAATTTCAAGGCATTCGTTACGAAATTAGAGAGTACTTGCATGATTCGGTTCTTGTCGGCATCAATCATTATCTGTGGCGAGCTTTCGTCAAAACGCAGTACAACCGCTTCCTCATGTTTTTTGTGTGAACAAGTGGAAATTACTTCACGACAAAGTCGGGGCAAATCCACCCTTGTTATAATGAGTTCCACCGTACCGGCCTCTATTTTAGAAATATCCAATATGTCAGAAATAAGGTTGAGCAACAGCTCGTTGTTCTCCTCTACTAAAGACATATACGATTCACGCTCATCATCATCGGCTTCGGCAAGCAAGCTTGAGAAGCCCACAATAGCATTCAGAGGAGTACGTATTTCGTGGCTCATATTAGCAAGGAATGCCGATTTTAGCCTATCTGATTCTTCTGCTTTTTCCTTAGCCTGAATCAACTCCAATTCTACCTGCTTACGGGTAGTGATATCAGTAGCCAATTCCATGATTGCCCATCGTCCGTCGAGCCACTTTATCGCCATACTCTGAATGGTATACCAGCGTTCGGTAACGGGATTGTAGTCTTCCCAGAAATGAACACCTGTGAACTTACGGTTGGCATCGAGTAACTGTGTTTTCGGGCAATGCGCACACAAACCATTCAGTCCTGCATTCAGCATTTTCCAGCATTCTGCATTTTCCGAAACCTGTCCGGCTTCTTCGCGGAAAGGTTTGTTTGCAAAGAGTACCTTCTGTGTATCATAATCGCAAACAAAAATATTGGCATTGATGTTATCCAATACTTTTTGCATAGTTCGTTGAGACAATTGCAGAGACGTTTCTACCTGCCAGCGTTTTGTAGCAGTGGATACAATTTGCGATATTTGACTCATTAACTCCACGTCCTTTTCATCCCACTGCTTATTCCAGCAGAAGTTAAATGACAGGAAACCGAAATGCACCCCTAACTGCGACAGAGGAAAAACGGCTATAGCTTTTACGCCTTGTACCTCGAGCATCTGGGTAATAAAGGGATCGAGCGAATAGATATCGGACGTACAGATGATATGATTCTTTTCGAGCATATCAAACCACGGCTTTCCCGCTTCAATGGTCATACTCCGCAGGTAATCTATGGCCGGCTCAATACCATCGTTGCACCATTCGTTGGTGCATCCGTATGTGACCCCGTCAAGATGGTTTTCCCATGTTGCCAATCGGTCAACACCGGTATAACGGCCTATTTCAGCAAGTGCCATATTCATGGCTGTAGGTATGTCCGGTTCCAGTTGTAATATTTGCAACACTTTTATGAATAATGCCTGCCGCCGGTTGGTTGCTTCCAGATTCTCTTGAATGGCAATCAGGTCCTTAGATTTTTCTTCGACCATTTGTTCGAGCCGGTTACGGTACTGTTCCAGTTCCATGCCGACTCCTTCTTGTTCGGAATCAGTAGATTTCATACGAGATTTATTGAGATAATTAAATATAATGATTAATTGTTCTCTGCCGAGATACACCTTATATTTTGCAAATATATAGTTTTATTTGGCAAATATATGGTTTTATTCTACAATTTAAGAAAATCTTCTTAAAAACGGTATTTTACTTAAAAGGCTAATAATCGAAGGCTTATCGAAACACTCAGAATATCCCCCTTTTGATAGTAATATTGCAATATCCAAAAGAAATACCTATCTTTGCACCCACTAACTAAAAATTACTACGATGAGAATTTCCAAGTAAAGACAAACATTTCGGTAAACATCACTTTTTACATGCTTTATAATTCAGAACGCTGAGCATCACAAACGTGAATGTTTAGCCAATACTGTGTTTGTCTTTCCCCTCCACAATCGAGATTTTATTGTATCCAAAGCACTTTTTGGTACAGTGTATTCACCTCTTTAAACACAGTATTTACCATGAGTATTATTATCAGAGATCTTAGTTATGTCCATTCCGACAAAGAAGTCTTATTCCAACATTTGAACCTTGTTATCAACCCGGGAGATAAAATGGCGCTAACCGGAAACAACGGTTGCGGAAAATCCACTTTAATGCGGATTATTGCAGGTGATTTATCTGCTACAACCGGAACGGTCAGCCACCCGGAACATCTCTATTATGTGCCTCAACATTTCGGGCAATATGATGACCGAACCATTGCACAGGCTTTAAGAATAGATGGCAAACTGGAAGCCTTGCATGCCATCCTGAACGGAGATGTATCCGAAAAGCATTTTGCCACACTGAATGATGACTGGAATATTGAAGAACGTGCCCAAGCTGCCCTGTCGGCCTGGGGAATGGATGACATTCCCCTCTCCCGTCTGATGGACGGATTAAGCGGGGGAGAAAAAACGCGTATCTTCCTCGCCGGCATGGAATTACATTCACCTGTCGCTATTCTGCTGGATGAGCCAACAAACCATCTGGACGCAATGGGGCGACAACGGTTATATGACTTTGTACGGCGCACTCCGGCCATTGTACTCGTCATCAGCCATGACCGCGCCTTACTAAACCGGTTACCTGCCATTTGTGAATTATCCTCTAACGGACTAACTTTCTATGGCGGCAATTACGATTTCTATAAGGAGCAAAAGGGAATCCAACTGAATACCCTGCAAGAGCAACTGGAAGAAAAACAAAAAGCCCTGCGGCTTGCCCGGAAAACTGCCCGTGAATTGGCGGAACAAAAGGCAAAACAGAATGTACGGGGCGAAAAGGCCGCCATCAAGAAAGGCATTCCCCGCATTATGATGGGTGCCATGAAAAACAGAGCAGAAGTAAGTACCAATAAACTAAAAAGTGTACATACCGAGAAAACAGAAAAGCTACAGCAGGATATGCAAAACATAAAAAGTACTCTTCCCCTTGCAGAGAAACTAAAAACAAACTTCAATGCCTCCACTCTGCACGAAGGTAAGATATTGGCTACTGCAAAAGAAATGAACTTTCAATATCCGGATGTTCCCCACCCCATGTGGACAACACCGTTAAGCTTTCAGTTACGGAGTGGCGACCGCTTCTATATTGAAGGCAATAACGGCAGTGGTAAAACTACATTGCTAAAGCTGATTTGCGGCGAACTCGCTGCCGTCAACGGAACACTCGACCGCATTGATTTCAGCACTGTTTATCTGGATCAGGAATACTCTCTTATCCATAATGAATATAGCATTCTGGAACAGGCGGACCATTTCAACCGTCGTCATCTACCGGAGCATGAACTGAAAACGATATTGAACCGTTACCTTTTTCCAGTAGCTACATGGAACAAGCCTTGCAAATTGCTTAGTGGTGGAGAAAAGATGCGTCTCTCCTTTTGTTGTCTGATGATTGCAGATAATACCCCCGATGTTTTCATACTGGACGAACCGACCAATAATCTGGATATTGAAAGCATCGAGATTATTACGGCAACCATCCGGGACTATACAGGAACGGTGATTGCCATATCACATGATAAGGAATTCCTGAAAGAAATAAACTGTAAATCATGGGTTAAGTTAGAAAGATAGTAAGTATAGAAAAAGCAGAGCAAGCTTTAGCTGCTATTTCCGAGTTTCGTCTACAAACCCATCCGGTTCGTCTCAAATAAAAAAGTAACGCATAGCAGAGACCTATCTTTGTCGCATTAAACAAAAAACGATAAAGATGGATAAAACTAAAGTATTAGTAATAGCCGCATTACTAATTTCAATTTGCTCTTTCGGAAAGGAAGTATCTAATATCCCCGGACAAGCATCAGTCGATGATGAGAATATCCCACAAAGTAGTGGGCGCCCTGTACAAACACTACGAGGAGTGGTTAATGACCGGGCGTCGGGGCATCCTATCCCTTATGCAACGATACAGTTGACGGACATTCCGGGTTTAGGGATGATGTGCGATAGTCTCGGACGTTTCGCACTTCCCAAAGTTCCGGTAGGCCGCCATTCCGTGCAAGCTTCGTTTATGGGATACGAGCCGGCAACCGTACGGGAGATTCTGGTGACTTCCGCTAAAGAAGTTTATCTGGAAATAGCTTTGCAGGAAAGCGTAAACGAACTGAGCGAAGTAGTGGTGCATGCACACAACCGGAACGAAGCAATGAATAAAATGGCTGTCGCAGGAGCACGTATGCTCAGCGTAGAGGAAGCAAGCCGCTATGCAGGCGGATTTGATGATCCGGCCCGACTGGTTGCCTCATTTGCCGGAGTAACGCCAAGCGTTTCCAATAATGGTATATCCATCCACGGCAATGCACCGCATTTATTGCAGTGGCGACTGGAAGATGTGGAAATTCCAAACCCAAACCATTTTGCAGATATCGCCACTTTGGGAGGTGGAATTCTGTCCTCACTCAGTGCACAGGTTTTAGGAAACTCCGACTTCTTCACGGGTGCTTTTCCGGCAGAATACGGCAATGCCGTTTCCGGTGTCTTCGACATGAAGCTACGCAACGGGAACAACCAACGAAATGAAAATACATTCCAGGTAGGCATCATGGGAATAGATTTCGCTTCCGAAGGTCCGTTAAGCAAGAAACATAAAGCCTCATATATCTTCAATTACCGCTACTCCACTACGGGACTACTGAACGTTGACTTAGGTGGAAAGATGGACTATCAGGACCTGAACTTCAAACTAAACTTCCCCACCCGCCATGCAGGTACCTTTGCCGTATGGGGTACTGCATTGCTTGACAAATACAAAAGTTCACTCGAAGAGAATCCGGATAAATGGGATTACCTGGAAGATGCCGGACAGGGGCGTTCCACCCAGTACATGGCAGCCGGAGGTGTTACCCATCGCTACTTCTTTAATGAGAACACCTTACTGAAAACCACACTTGCCGGAACTTATTCCGACCAAGAGGCCATTCAAACCACTTACGACAGAGAATTTAATTCTTCACCTTACATCGAACAGAACAGCAGTAACACGAACCTGATACTGACTTCGTCACTGAACCGGAAAGTAAGCAACCGTTTTACCAACAAAACCGGATTCACCTTTACACAAATGTTCTACAATATGAATTTCGAGCTTGCTCCATTCATCGATCAACCGTTGGAAACAATCTCAAAAGGAGATGGAAACACCAGCCTGATTTCAGCCTACAACAGCTCTGCATGGGGAATAAACGACAAAATAAGCCTGAACTTCGGATTGCACGGCCAACTGCTCACGCTAAATAACCGCTGGACCCTTGAACCCCGCACCAGCCTGAAATGGCAAACCAATGCCCGAACTTCCTTTGCTTTGGCTTACGGTATGTACAGCCGTATGGAAAAGATGGACGTTTACTTCGTAAAGACGCAAAGCACCGGTGACCGGTCAGTAAACAAAAACCTCGATTTTACCAAAGCACACCATCTGATGCTTTCATTCGCCTATAAGGTTTCAGAAAATATAAGCTTGAAAGTGGAACCTTACATTCAGTTTCTATACGATGTACCCGTCATGCGCGACAGCTCCTTTTCGGTACTTAACCGAGATGAATTCTTCGTGGAAAACGCTTTAGTGAACAAAGGCCGAGGACGCAACTTCGGTGTAGACTTCACTTGGGAACGGGCACTGAACAAAGGACTCTATTATATGATAACCGCTTCCCTGTTCGATTCCCGTTATTGCGGTGGCGATGGTATCTGGCACAACACACGCTTCAACCGGAAATATGTATTGAACGGACTGATCGGTAAAGAGTGGATGCTGGGACGCAACAAACAAAACATTCTCAGTGTCAACCTGAAGCTTACCCTGCAAGGTGGAGAACGCTATGCTCCGATAGATGTGGAAGCAACGATAGCCCACCCCGACAAAGAAGTGCAGTATGATGAAACGCGGGCATATTCCATTCAACGCTCTCCGATGCTGATTGGCAATTATACGGTAAGCTACCGCATCAATAAACGCCGTGTATCTCATGAATTCTCCGTGAAAGGCCTCAACTTTACAGGCAGCAAAGAGTTCATTCAGCACCTCTATAACATAAAAACAGGAAAGATAGAGGCAAGTGAACAGAAAACCGGTCTGACCAATATCAGCTACAAAATAGAGTTTTAATTCAGGATAATCCAGTGTTTTATATGAATTTATTCTATCTTCGTCACCTCAAATGAGAGATACTCCCATGAAAGTAATACCAATTATAGGCAATGATGATTCTTTTCTATACCGCTTCCTCGTCAGCTCACGCTTCCGGGTAGCCAGACATACCACTGTCGTCGTGGCACTGTTTGTCATAGCCTGTAATCTGGTATTATTCAGCTGTCAGGGTTATATAGAGATGTTGGGAAAGTGGATCTATCTTCTCATCTTCAACATGTTTCTGCTCTACGGTGGCATTTTTTATTTCAATTTGCTCTATCTGGTGCCCCGTTACTTGCTCAAACAAAGATATCTGACGTATATTCTTTCCCTATCAGGTGCTTTAATCATAGTTTTTATTTTTCAAGCTACACAGGAGTATATTGTATCCGATATCTTCTCTGTACCTAATATTTACGTGGGATATTCTAAGGTGGCATTTGTTATGGATTATCTTTCCTCTTTCCCATTAACCCTTCTCAGCATCATGGGCGGCGGTATGACTGTCTTGTTGCGGCTCTGGATACTGGAAAACCAACGGGTGATGCAACTAGAAAAAATCAGGTTACAGTCCGAAATAGAACATCTGAAAGAACAAATTAGCCCCTCCATGTTATTCCGGGTACTCCACTATTCAGGAGAACAGGCACTGGTAAATCCGGGAAAAGCGTCGGAAATGTTAATGAAACTGAGCCAGATACTCCGTTATCAGTTGTATGACTGTAACCGGGAGAAAGTGCTGCTAAATACGGAAATCAAATTCCTTTCCAATTATCTGGAACTGGAACAACTTGTTTCGAATAAATTTGATTTCCACATGAGTGCCTCGGGAGAGACAGGGCGTACATTTGTATTCCCATTGCTCTTTATACCTTTTATCCAGTACACAGTAAAGCAAATAGAAATTCAGGAAGAACAATCCGCATCCATTGAAATTCATTTGCAAGCGGAAGATGAGACCATTCTGTTCAACTGTCAGGTATCCATGCCTTGCCTGGAACCGGAGCAGGAATTGAATAAAATCCGACAACGCCTCGATTTGCAATACGGTGAGAATTACCGGTTGGAATTAACCGGCCAGAACATCCAGCTTGAATTGAAAGGAGGTGGAAAATGATTAATAACCGTTTTACCAGTTTCCTGCTTGCTCCACGTTACCGTACGGCAAGACATTTGTTTCTGCAATTCGTAGTGTTTATGATTACAGTGAACATACTCTGGAATGTCCCCATGCGTCCCCTCAGTTTCCCTCAAAGGTTATTGGGATGGGCCATCTATTTCATTTCCATTGATGCAGTTTTCTATATCAATCTTTACTGGCTATTCCCTCGCTTCCTGCTGAAAAACCGCCTGTTGATATATGCGCTCGGTGTGTCCGGAGTAAGTCTGATAGTCATTATAGCTGTAGCTATATTCCAAATTTTCACCATCGACATTTCAGTGCCCGCATCCGATAACAATCTGTTGCCTATCGTGGTAAATGCCATATCGGGAGTATTGGCCATGGGATTTACCGTAGCCGGGATGTCCGCCATACTCCTGCTTCGTCACTGGATGCTCTATAATCAGCGGGTAGATGAAATTCAATCTGCTACCTTGCATTCTGAGTTGAGATTTCTCAAAAATCAGATAAATCCGCACTTTCTGTTCAATATGCTGAATAATGCCAATGTACTCATTCGGAAAAATCCCACAGAGGCATCCAAAGTCTTATTCAAACTGGAAGATTTATTGCGTTACCAGATGAATGATAACTTCCGCGAACATGTACCTCTCCGCTCCGATATCCATTTCCTGAACGACTATCTGAATCTGGAAAAGGTACGGCGCGATCACTTTGATTACAATATCACAGAGGAAGGTAATATCGATGCCATACAATTACCGGCTTTGCTATTCATTCCCTTTGTAGAGAATGCGGTGAAACATAATTTCGACAGCGAACATCCGTCATACGTTCACCTTTTCTTTAAGGTCGAGGATAATCAATTGGAATTCCAGTGTGAGAACTCCAAGCCTGCCGTAGCAACAGGCAAAAGCCATGTGGGGGGAATCGGACTAACTAATATCCGACGCCGGCTTGAGCTCCTATACCTCGGTCGCTATTTACTGGAAGTAGCCGAGACAGAAAATAAGTATGTAGTAATTTTAAAACTGGATTTATGAATTGTATTATAATAGATGATGAACCACTAGCACGCGAAGCCATGGAAATGCTGGTGCAAGAAAATAAAGAGCTTTGTTTACTGGGCATGTTCAATAATGCCGTATCCGCCACACAGTTTATGGAAGAACATTCTGTCGACCTTATCTTTCTGGATATTCAGATGCCGGGTATCACCGGTATAGAGTTCGCACATACCGTCTCCAAACGAACCCTCATCATCTTTACGACCGCCTATACGGAATATGCATTGGACAGCTATGAAGTCGATGCTATCGATTATCTGGTGAAGCCTATAGAACCGGAACGCTTCCAAAAGGCAGTACAGAAAGCCCTCTCCTATCATTCATTATTGATGAAAGAGGAGAAAGAGGCCATTGAAACCAATGTTTCTTCCGAGTATTTCTTCGTGAAATCCGAACGGAAATACTTCAAAGTAAACTACACTGATATTCTCTTCATCGAAGGATTGAAAGACTATGTAATTCTTCAACTCCCGGAGCAGCACATCATTACCCGCATGAATATGAAAGGCATCTCCGAGCTCCTGCCCCAGGATCTGTTCCTACGGGTAAACAAGTCCTATATCGTCAATACCCGTCACATCGATTCATTTGATAACAATGACATTTACATAGGTAATTATGAGATTGCCATAGGTAACAGCTACCGCGATACATTCTTTGAAGAATTTCTAATGAAAGGAAAAAGAAAAGAGTGATAAAGTGGTGAGGTGATAAAGTGTAAATTATCATTTTTCAAAATAATCACGTACTTTTGTATTCCGGAATAAGCAACTTAACAGGTTTACAGATATGATACAAATTCGCCCCAGCCAGCTTTCAGATTTAGACCGCCTGATGGAGATATTCGATCATGCCCGCAAATTTATGGCATCTGTAGGAAATGGAAATCAGTGGATCAATGGCTACCCACAACGTGAGCTGATTGCCAAAGAAATCACCGACGGACATTGCTATGCATGTGAAGATAAGCACGGAAAAATCGTCGGAACATTCTGTTTTGTTCCGAGTCCCGACCCCTTTTATGCCATCATCGAAGATGGAGCCTGGTTAAATGATGATCCTTATTATGTGATTCACCGCATCGCCTCCGACGGAAGTTACAAAGGCATCGGCGATATCTGTCTGGATTGGTGCGCCAAACAACATCCTAATTTACGTGCGGACACACATAAAGACAATATTATCATGCAAAATCTGCTCACAAGAAATGGCTTTATCCGCTGCGGAATCGTGTATGTATCTAATGGAACAGCAAGAATCGCATATCAAAAGATAGTCTGAACAATAATTGCTTCCACATAAATCTGTTATACACAGAATAAATAATCAAAAAACAGAAAAATCATAGAATAATGGAAGATACGGAGAAACAAGAACCTACGCAGTGGTTCGTCTTTTTTAAAGACCAACTGCTGCTGAAAAAAGAGAAAACAGAAAAAGGAGAAATAAAATACAGTGTACCTTATGGTACAGAGCCACCGTTGGCTCCCGGTTCAGGCTGTACGATTCATGAAGTCTTACTACCTACGGATGAAATGGTACACGCATTCGCCATCGAACAACTCGTTGTGGAAACGGAAGAATGGCTTATGGTCAATCTCCGAGGCTCTTATGAATATATCACCCTGGATGAATATAAAGCTGCTGGTAAAGCATATCAAATATTGTATTGGGACCAACATAGTCGTTTTTGTCCTGCATGTGGCATGCCTACGGAACACAAGACACCTATCATGAAGAAGTGTCCTTCGTGTGCCTACGAAATATATCCGCCTATCTCTACAGCTATCATCGTGTTGATACGTCGTGGAGAAGAAATCTTACTGGTACATGCCCATAACTTCCGCGGAACATTCTATGGCCTGGTAGCCGGTTTTCTTGAGGTAGGAGAAACTCTGGAACAATGTGTACAACGTGAAGTAATGGAAGAAACCGGATTGCGGGTGAAGAATATCACTTATTTCGGTAACCAACCCTGGCCCTATCCCAGCGGATTGATGGTAGGTTTTATTGCCGATTATGAAAGTGGAGAAATCAAGTTGCAAAAAGACGAACTCAGTGCCGGAGCATTCTATTCGAAAGAAAATATGCCGGAAATTCCACGAAAACTGAGCATAGCACGAAAGATGATAGACTGGTGGCTAAGCAATAATTAAAAGACGAAAAACATTCAAATAAAAACAGATTGCGGAGGACATGCATTCAACAAACGAACAACTACGAATGAAACGACTCTCATTCACATCAACCAATTAGCATGCAACCGCAATCTGTATATCTTCTCATCTCCCGGTCATCCGACCTTCATCAAATCATTCTAAATATATCCATCAGAAACAAAAGAGGATAATGGCAATTTATATCAACTGGTGCTTTCACTATTGAAAACGTTCTTACGCCACTAATTGCCAAAATCCCCTTTTACCATCCTGATGGCTATTAACTAAGGTTTAGGTTAGGTTCATACGTTGCATATAAAACGGCATTTAACAGAGAATGATTTCAGAGTTGACTTAAAGAAAGCAAAAGAACCTTAAAGCGAAAAGAATGTCCACACCAACAGATAAAAAACAGAAAAGGTGCAACCCTTCGCAGGATTACACCTTTCCTTCTGCTTATCAACAGTTTACCTTTCTCAAATACCGAGTGACTTGCGTACTGCTACCACCTTCTCTTCTGCTTCCGCATCAGCACTGGCATAGCATTTCGGGCAACCCATTTCACCCTTCACCTCAATATAGAACTTTATTTTCGGTTCAGTACCCGACGGACGAACAGAAATCTTTGTACCGTCTTCTGTAAAGTATTGAAGCACATTTGAAGCTTCCGGCATATCCAGTTCACTAACCTTTCCCTGGGCATCAGTAATCTTCAACGTCTTATAATCCTTGATCAGTTTAACAGGTGAACCTCCGATTTCCTTCGGCGGGTTAGCACGGAAATTATCCATCATGGCTTTTATTTCATCTGCACCGCTCTTACCGGGTTTCACTACATTTACAGTCGTTTCTTTAGAGAAACCATATTCTACGTAGATATCCATCAGCACGTCATACAGTGTCTTGCCCTGATCCTTAGCCCATGCACAGATCTCAGCCAGCAGTGAGCAAGCAGAAACGGCATCTTTATCACGAACAAAGTCTTCTGCCAGGAAACCATAGCTCTCTTCACCACCACCAATGTATTGCTGTTTACCTTCGCTCAAACGGATTTCACGTGCGATCCACTTAAAACCAGTGTAGCAATCACGCATTTCAATCTTATTCTTATCAGCTACAGCCTTAATCAGTTCAGTAGTTACAATGGTCTTCACAATGAAGTCATTCGGCTGCATCTTACCCATTGCAATACGGTTCTTGATGATATAATACAGGAAGATCAGACAAGTCTGGTTACCATTGATAAGTACCCACTCACCCTTATCATCTTTACAAGCCATACCTACACGGTCAGCATCGGGGTCGCTGGCCATTACGATATCAGCATCGATCTTCTTCGCCAAAGCGATAGCCATAGAAAGTGCCTCAGCATTTTCCGGATTCGGAGATACCACTGTCGGGAAATTACCATCCTTCACCATCTGCTCAGGTACACAATTTACATTCTCAAATCCCCATTCTTTCAGAGAGGCAGGAATCAAAACACGACCTGCACCATGCAGAGGAGTATAAACAATGCTGAGATCTTTCTGACGTTTGATCACTTCCGGATCAATAGAAATAGAATGAACCATATCCAGATAGATCTTATCCACATCAGCACCGATAATCTGAATCAGGTCTTTATTACCTTTAAACTTAATGTCGGCAACCGTTACCTTATTTACTTCATCGATGATAGCGGTATCGTGCGGAGCAAGTACCTGTGCACCATCATCCCAATAAGCCTTATAACCGTTGTACTCTCTCGGATTGTGGCTTGCAGTGATATTGATACCACTTTGGCAACCGAAGTGACGGATAGCAAAAGAAACTTCCGGTGTAGGACGCAAATCATCGAAGAGATATACTTTGATACCGTTTGCCGAGAAGATATCTGCAGAAATCTGAGCAAACTTGTCGCTGTTGTTGCGGCAGTCATAACCTACCACCACAGAAATCTGCTCTTTATCCTTGAAGCATTTATTCAGATAGTTGGAAAGTCCCTGTGTAGCAGCACCTACCGTGTAAATATTCATACGATTGGTTCCTGCGCCCATAATACCGCGCAAACCACCCGTTCCGAATTCCAAATCCTTATAAAAGCAATCTATCAGTTCGGTTTTATCTTCGTTCTCCAACATGCGTTTCACTTCCGCCTGAGTTTCGGCATCATAAGCCGGGGTGAGCCATCTCTGGGCTTTCTCAGTTACCTGTTTGATAAGTTCCTGATTCTCCATATAATTATTGTTATTTTAGAGGTTAAAATATATCTGTTATTTGTAAGACACAAATGTAGGCGAATAAGTTCAAATATCCTACATTTTCATGAAAGATTTACACTGTATTGTACAGATTTCACAGGAGAAATGAAGTTCCTGTGAAATCTGCAACAGGGCATTATTCCGGCATTCTATAGCGGTCACCGGTTTGTTTTACATACTCTTCCAGGAATTCTTTCGGGTATCCGGGACGTATCACACCTGCCGGCTGACCGATGGAATTACGTTCGAACTTACCATCTTTCATACGCTTCACTACACCATCATTGTATTTTACGATAAGGAATTCACCCAAACGTTTCCAGGTATCAAGTGTACTTTGGGCGGTCATATTCGTATAGTTAGTCAGGAATGCTTTTGCCTGGGCGGGATCTTTGGCATATAGTTTGGATGCCGCTGATTCAATACCTTCCTGCGCATCATTGAAAGTAGTTTCCATCTCCGACTGGCTTGCACGTACATCCTCAATCATCAGATCATAGCGAGGATAAACCATATTCGCCACCCAATTGAAAATCCAGAAAGAAGAATTCCAGGAGAAAGTGATATAGTCGGCACCATCTACGCGTGAGTAGCATACAGGCACTTTATCCGTGCAGCAATATACAGGTGTGAACACCGTCATATTGGCATCATCTGTACCGAACCAAAGTACACCACCGATAGCGTCGGGCATAGAAGAACGCATCTGAGATACAAAAACAAAACCGGATTGCTGGGTAGAAATAGGACGTTCATTAAAATATTCCTGGTCGTTCACCTTGAAAGAAAGTGGAGAAAGACGATAAGGTGTGTGGTAAGGGCCTGCGCCGAAATCCTTGCTGATATCCAGCGGAGTACCTTCATAATGGTCGCGCATGGCATTCTTCACATCCTGTACGGAGATTTTGCGGTTTGCTTTCAGATAAAGCGGCATTGGCTGATCGGTTTTACCTTCTATATACGGAAGGAATTCTTCTCCGCGATCGGTAAACATATTGAAATAGCTCCATACACGGGCTTCACAGTAGCGGCGTGCACCGAAATCCAGAGGAGCATATGCATCTGCAAAACTGAAATCCTTATTCACGCCGGTAAAGTAACCTTTTTCGCGGGCAAAAGAAATCACATCGGAAGAATAAAGACAATTATTCTTGTCGTTCATATCGAACTGGTGGATACGGGATTGGTTGGCATGAGCAGAAATGCAATCATCCGGAATACGTACAGCTACCCATACGGCACCACGCACACCGGGACCTTTACCTATCATTTCCATAATCCAGATCTCATTAGGATCGGCAATAGTGAAAGACTCACCACTGCTGTAATAGCCGTATTCCTGTACAAGATCGGTCATCACCTTAATGGCTTCACGGGCAGTACGGGCACGTTGCAATCCCAGGTAAATCAGACTGCCGTAATCAATAATACCGGTAGTATCCACCAATTCCGGACGACCGCCGAAAGTAGTCTCGGCAATAGTCAGCTGGAATTCGTTGATGTTACCAATAACATTGTAAGTCTGGCGGGCTTGCTCTATCCGGCCCAGATATTTGCCGGTATCCCACTCATGTACATCCATCAGAGTGCCTTTCTTATGTACACCGGCAGGGTAATGATATAACTCACCGAACAACCCGTAGGAGTCGGCAGAATAAGAAACGATGGTAGAACCGTCTGTAGAGGCATTTTTACCTACAATAAGATTGGTGCAAGCCAATGCATTTGCCACGGCTACCACCATACCTAAGACGGAAAGAGTCAGTCTTTTACTTTTCATACTTCAGTTATATTAATTATTAAATCAAATGTCGCACATAAGCCGCTACCTACCAAGTCCGTATCAACTCCGTACCAACTCCGTGTCAAGTCCGTAGTTATAGACACGGAGATGGTACGGAGATGACAAAGTTCAGACACAGGGTTATTTACCAGACAAACTCAAACTTTTCTGTTGTCTGATTCCCGCATCCATCCGTTACAGTCATCTCCACAACATGCTTGCCTCCCTTTTTTACATGATTCGGGTCGAGTTCGCACACCAGATTCCCACTGATGGAATTGGGTTTGCCAAACAAGGCATACTTGCCGTCTATGATTCCGCGGTAACTGCTGATACCGGTCTCTTCATCTTTTACCTTGAATACGATGCGCCCTGTACTTCCCCATTGTTTCGGATTAAGCGGAGTAATTTTAGGCGGTACGGTATCAATGGCAACAGTGTAAGTACCCAATTCACGGATAGTGGTTTTCATGAAACCATCTTCATATTTGCCACCGATACTATACTTCTTACCACGGCTACCCACACCTGCCACGTAATATTTTGTCATATCTTCCAACGGGCGGCGGCGCAATCCGATACTTAATTCGCAACGGCCATGCAGAGGTATGCGTGTATCATTCAACTGATAGGTGAAAGCGATATCTCCACTATCAGCCCGTACGGCATAGTTCAGGTATGCGTCGTCATAGAGCATACCTCGGGGTATGATCAGATTCAAGCCAGGTTCTTGCAGAATATTCACCTTATCCCAGCGGAAAACATATTTCTCCCGATGTTCCACAGGTTTTATTTCCGTACGCTTTCCATGTACGGTGAAACGCACCTTTGAGGTGTTTCCCAATGCATCTTTCAGTGTATAGACAAAGCGATAGGGGCGTTCTTCATTGATCTCAATCAATCCCCGGTTACCATTGGAAGCATGCAGCATACGCAATGTATTTCCAGGCTCGATAAAAGACTTCATATACTGCCCGTACGTCCACGAATTTATCATCCGGTTTTCGTTTTCCGAGAAGCGGTCTACCACACTACGGAATACTTCCACACTATCTACTTCCAGAATAACAGTATGCACTCCGTAACGATTGCTCACTCCGTCCATATAATCATAGGCACGAATAGCTGAACCTATCAGTCCCCAGGCGGTAATCGGCTGTTTGGGATTAAGAGGAAAGGCCTGATATTTCTGGTTTCCTCCCACCACTCCCCTGCCCGGCTGTGGAAAGAGCATAATACCTTCGGCACGGGGAGCTGTATTGTCTTTCACTTTCTTCTTAAAGAAAGGTAACGGGTCGATATAATCGTCCGTATCCGCCTCAAACATATCCAAGTGCAGGTGCGGACCGAAAGAATAACCGGTATTGCCACTCAGAGCGATAACCTGCCCTGTCTTTACCGGATATTCACCCGGTTCGGGTGTAATCTCCACTTCCCATGACTCCTTTTCATATTGCAAGTCTTCTACCCTACGGGCTACATCACCCACAAAAGCACTAAGGTGTCGGTTGATGGTTTTATATCCGTTATTATAGGCTACATCGAGCACATAACCCGAACCATGTGTGACACGGATACGCGAAATATATCCTTCGGCCAAGGCATGCACCGGCTTACCGATAGTACCTCCTGTTTTGAAATCCAGTCCGCCATGAAAGTGATTGGCACGTATTTCACCGAAGTTCCCGGAAAAAGTAATGGGGAAATCAAAAGGCGGGGTAAAGGTAGCATCCTGTGCATGAACAGCAGTAGGAATCTGCATTCCACCGAACAATAATAAAAAAGATAAATATATAGTAGATTTGGTATATCTATTCATAGGTGTAATCTTTGTTTTTAAACGCAGGCAAAGATAAAAAATATCCCCATCTTTGCCGCAATAAATATCATAATTGTACTTGCATAATTCCCCAAAAGACATATCTTTGCAACGCAAACTATATAATAAACACTTATATAAACATCAATGACCCATACAACTTTCACCTACACATGCCTTGTTTTAGCAATACTTATTGCCATAGGCTTTATAATAATGATTATCACCATACGTCGTTTACACAAGGCACAAAAGCAACTGCAAAAAGAGAACAAAACAGATGACCAGGAAAAAAAATATGACTGGTACAGGCACTAATCATTTCATATTCATACATGAACAACCTCCTGAGCAAAATATTGAAACTCAGCGGGCATCCGATTATTTCAGATTAAAACCTGTATAAAAATACTGTTGTAAAACACCTACTCTCAAAGTACATCGAAACACGGAAATCGCTACATTGCGACATGTTTAACCCCCAATTAAAATTGTAAGGTTATGATTATCGGAGTACCTAAGGAAATCAAAAACAACGAGAACCGTGTAGGAATGACCCCTGCCGGAGTAGCCGAGTTGGTGAAAAGAGGTCATACAGTGTATGTACAGGCGTCTGCCGGTACAAACAGCGGTTTTCCTGATGAAGAGTACACTGCAGTGGGTGCGAAAATGCTGCCAACCATCGAAGCTACGTATGCCGCAGCTGAAATGATTGTAAAGGTGAAAGAACCTATCGCCCCCGAGTACAAACTGATTAAAAAGGGGCAAGTGGTATTTACCTATTTCCACTTCGCCGCCGATAAGATACTTACCGAAGCCATGATAGAGAGCGGTGGCATCTGCATCGCTTACGAAACCGTAGAGAAGGAAGACCACTCTCTCCCATTGCTCACTCCCATGAGTGAAGTAGCCGGACGTATGGCTACACAGGAAGGTGCCCGTTTCCTGGAAAAGCCGCAAGGCGGAAAAGGGAAATTACTGGGTGGCGTACCTGGTGTTCGTCCTGCACGTGTATTGATTCTGGGCGGTGGTGTAGTAGGAACCAATGCTGCACAGATGGCTGCCGGAATGGGTGCGGAAGTACTGATCACCGATATTAATCTGACACGCCTGCGCTACCTTAGCGAAGTGTTACCAAAGAATGTAAAAACTCTATATTCTTCTATGCATAACATCAGGATGGAACTGCCCAACATAGACCTCGTGATTGGTTCCGTACTGATTCCGGGAGATAAAGCTCCACATCTGATTACCAAAGATATGCTGAAACTGATGAAACCGGGAACCGTTCTCGTGGATGTTGCCATAGATCAGGGCGGATGCTTCGAAACCTCTCATCCTACCACCCACAGCGAACCAACGTATGTAGTGGACGGTATCGTACACTATGCGGTAGCTAATATTCCGGGAGCAGTGCCATTCACTTCAACTATGGCACTGACGAACTCCACACTACCTTATACCGTGGCATTGGCAGACAAAGGCTGGCAAAAAGCATGTAAAGACGATCCCGCTCTGGCACTGGGACTGAACGTAGTAGAAGGTAAAGTTACTTATAAAGCTGTAGCGGATGTATTCGGACTGGAATATGAACCGATAGAGTGGTAATAGATACGAGCTACAAGTTACGAACTACGAGTGGCTGCGCTATCACGCTGCAAAGTACTTGTAACTTGTAGCTTGTAGCTCATGTAACGTCGGTTGAATTGATTGGCACATTATTTTATGTCCTTTTTCTCTCTGTAATTCTTCACGACATGCTCAATGTGTTTTGGAAAACCAATCCTTAAACTCCTGCACACGTGCCTTGCTTACCAGCACTTTTTCATCCGATACCTTACAACGAAGATTAATAGACAGACGGTTGTTGAACCATAAATCAATATCCTTGATAGCCTCACGGGAAATCAAAAATTGCCGGTTGACACGGAAGAACAGGGATGGATCGATACACTCTGTTATTTCATCCAGTGTTTGTGGAAATGTATATTCCTTACCATCGGCAAGAACCACCTTCACTTTGCAGTCCTGAATATAAAACAGCAGAATCATATCCACCGAAACCGGTAGCAACTTGTCACCCTTCGCCGGAATGAGAAAATGCGTTTTATAACTTTCCTGCTTTTTCAGCGAATGAATTAATTGCAACAAAGCATTGTCAGGGGATTTCCCTTGTTCCGAACCATGCAACTGCTCCAACTTATGGAAAGCCTTTTCAATATCACTCTTGCCAATAGGCTTCAACAAATAATCCACACTGTTCACTTTGAACGCACGAAGAGCATATTCATCATAGGCCGTAGTGAAAACAATAGGGCAGGTAATATCTACATGATCGAAGATTTCAAAGGCTGATCCGTCAGCTAAATGAATATCCATAAAGATCATGTCCGGCATAGAGTGCATGGCAAACCAATCCAATACAGCCGCAATACTGTCCAAAGTAGCCTCTACTTCCACTTCCGGCTTCACTTCCTGTAACAAAGCTTTCAGGTTGCGGACTGCCGCTTTCTCATCTTCTATAATAATTACTTTCATGAAACACTCGGTATTAAAGGAATACGTATGGTAAACTGCTCGTTCTCGCTGATTTGTATCTCCCGCTTGTAAAGCAAATAATAGCGTTTTGCAAGATTTGCCAGTCCTATGCCAGTTCCTATAGTAGCAGTCAGTTTAGGCTGCACCGGATTGGTAACGATTAATTCTTCCCCTTCGGTATAAATACGGATATTCAATGGATGCCTGTCGCTTATTTCATTATGTTTCACTGCATTCTCTATCAGCATCTGGACTGCCATAGGAGGCAAATAATAATTGGCATATTTATTATCAATACAAATATCAAAAGAGAGATTATCTTCAAAACGCATCTTCAACAAAAAGATATAAGCCGACACAAATTCTATTTCATCCTTCACACACACACTTTTCGAATCATTTCCCTGCAAAGTGTAGCGCAAAACACGGGAAAGTTCTTGAATGTATTCCTGTGCTTTATCCTGGTCTTCGCGTACCAGTGACCGGAGAGTATTCAGAGAGTTAAAAAGCATGTGCGGATTCAATTGATTCTTCAAAGCCTCATACTGGTTCAGGATGTTCTCGGCCTGCAACTGCTGGTTTTCTATAACGACTTCCTGCTGGCGCCGGATAAGATAGGATATATAACAACTTCCCGATACGGTACAGGTTATTATAAAATCACGCAGAGGATGCAGATAATGATGTACCATGGCATCAATGGCCGGAATATCGAAAGTGTGATGCAGGAATACAAAACATTTCCCTAACAAACTGCTTAAAATCCAAGTCAGTATCAATGACAATATCATCTTCTGCCAGGTAATTTTTACAGCCGGCTGGTTAAAGTGGAACAGCAAAATGTTCACCTCAAACAGAATCACAAGAGAGATGAAAGTGAAAAACACTTCACTTGCCACATCAGCAGGCCTCATGCCCGGAAACAGTGTCTGGCTCTCGAAGACATCAAAGAGAGAAACCAATTCCGGAAAATGAATCAATGTTGCCACGGAAATGGAAACGATGAGTATGAACAGAGTATACCGATTTTTCATGCTTGCAGTATTTTACATACAAAGATACATTTTATTCCATCACATCCTTCTTTTTTCAAAGATAAGGAACCTTATTGTTCAGCCGAAGCCTGCTCTTTCATAATCCTTGCTGTGACGTACATACCGGGACGGAATTGATTGTCCACAGTATCTACCCTGGCATAGACTTCAACAGAGCGTGTATCTTCATCCACTTTCTGCCCGATAGATATCAAAGTAGCCTTAAATACAATTTTACCCATTCCGTTTACACGAAATTGTACCGGATTTCCCACTTTCATATCTGCCAAATCCTTTTCATAGGTTGTCAATCTGAGTAAAGTCCGGCTTTTATCTACTATTTCACAAAGAGCATCTCCTACATTCATATATTTACCGACATTCATTTTCACATCTGCCACATAACCACTGATCGGAGCTTTAATCTGCAAAAAAGGTTGAATCCCCTCCTTTAGCAGGACTTCAGGTTCAACTTCCAGTAATTTCAACTGTGCAGCTGCCGCTTCTACACGGCTCTTCATTGAAAGGTAATCTGCCTTGCTTTGTTGAAGTTTCTTTTGGGAGGCAGCTTGTTCGGCGGAAAGAGCTTGTTGGCGAAGATATTCTGCTTCCAGAAATTCAGTCTGTGCATGACTGTCCAGATATGTCTGTTGTAAAGTTATAAAGTCGGGATTTTCCAGAGTAGCCAATACACTCCCTTGTCGGACTGGTTCGCCGGGCAGCAAAGAAGTACTCTTAATTACCCCGCCCATCGTAAGTGAAACCGTCGCCATCCGTTGCGGAGGAATAACCATTGTACCGTTAAATGACACCTGATTGGGTTTAGAAGTAGCTGAGGTAATAGCATCTACCTGAATGCTATCTGTCACGTTTTCTACTACGGCAACAGCGGTAGCCTCTTCTGCCGGTTGGACTTCTTTGTTCTCGCCGCATGCCGTCAGCACCAGCAGAATTAAGGGGAAAGTTATCTTTTTCATCGTCATCATTCTATTTAAAAAGTTCGTATTCAAGGGCTGCTATATTGTATTGATATACCGTTTCGAGGTATCCGCGACGAATGTCACGCGCCACATTAACGGCTTGTATAAATTCAGTTATATTCGTTTCGCTATGTTGCAACTGCAGGTTGGCCACCTTCACCAGTTCATCCGCTTCTTTCAATGCCGATGTTGTATAATAGCGCAGACTTTCAGACTGGCGGCGCAAACTGGCAACAGCTTCCGAAACTTTGTTATATAGATTCTGTGTATTAGCCTCAGCTTCAGTTCTTGCTATGACGGCAGCCACTTTCGCTTGCTTTATCTTGCTATGCCGCGGCAAGAAATAAACCGGAAAGGAAACTCCAACCATCCACGAATTCAATCCTTTCAGTGGAAGTATATCCTGACGTACGTAACCGAAGGAAAGTTCAGGGAAAAATCGGCTTCGCTCCACATTCAATTGTGCTTTAGCCTCATTTGCCTGACTCTGAAAATAATTCAGATGGACTTCCGAAAAAGACGGCACCTGATAATCTACCGGAAATTGTACCAATGCCGTATCTGCCGGAATCAATGGCCGGTCTGCATAACAGACCCAATTCAGGCGTGACAAAGCCAGTTTTTCCTCTTCTTGTGCCTGAAAAAGGCGATTCTTCATATCCACAGCCATACTGGTGGTCATGTTTTTCTCCAGCAAAGTTATTTCTCCCTGCTGATAACGCAACTCACCCATACGCTGTAATTGCCTGGCCAATTTGTTCTGGTCACTGTATAAGGCACGAAGATTGCAAGCATACAGATAATATGCCCATGCCCGCTTCACTTCCGCCACCACTTCTTTTTCAGCGATCTGCCGGTAGAAAGTCCCCGTTTCAACCTGCCTGTTCACCAAAGCATTCTTATAAAAAGGAGTCAACAGAGAGCCTAAGCCTTGGGTTACTTCCCACTGCTTGTCTTTTCTAAGTTCACCATTCAGTTGTCCCCATGAATAGTTCATCTCGGTAGGAGACAATTCCAAAACTTCTCCCCTGCCCGCCTTTACCTGGCGGATTGCCGCAGAAGCTATTTTCAACCGGGGATGGTTCTGCTTTGCCAGTTCTATAGCCTGCTCCATCGTCACTTTCTCCTGAGCTTTCGCCGTAAAGGGCAACATAACAGCCAACAATAGAAAGAAGAACAAGAACTTTTTGGCAGAGAAATGACGTTTCCATACCACTGTATAGCTTACAATCTGATAGAAAACAGGAATAATAAGCAGTGTCAATACAGTAGATACAATCAGCCCGCCAATAACTACAGTAGCCAACGGACGCTGCACTTCGGCGCCGGCCGAGGTGGCAATGGCCATAGGAACAAATCCCAAGGAAGCAACCAGTCCTGTCAAGAAAACAGGCCGCAACAGATGAGCGGTTCCACGGGCAATCACCCGTCTGGTAGAAAGAGCATACATAGTTTCTTTTCTTATATCATTAAAGTGATTAATCATTAAAATACCATTGAGAACCGCTACACCGAAAAGGGCTATGAAGCCTACTCCCGCCGAAATGCTGAATGGAAGACCGCGTAGCCATAGTGCCAGAATACCGCCAATCAATGAAAGAGGCACGGTAGAGAACACCACCAATGTATAAGTAACATTCTTGAAAGCGAAAAACAATAGTAATAGAATCAGCATCAGAGCTACCGGTACAACAACCAGCAAAGTGTTGATGGCATTCTGCAAATTCTCAAATTGTCCGCCATATTCGAAATAATATCCGGGCTTCAATTGAATATTCTTGTCCAGCGTCTTCTGTATATCCTGCACCACCTGCTGAATATCCGCTCCACGCACATTGACCCCGATTACAATACGACGTTTGGTTGCATCCCGGTTAATCTGTAACGGACCATTCACCAAATCAATGGTAGCTACCTCACTGACCGGTATCTGAATGCCTTCATTGGAACGGACAAAGAGTTTATCCAGATTCAAATCAGCCACTTTATCCTGATCCAGACGAACCACCAAGTCAAAGCGACGCTCATTTTCAAAGACTACTCCACTAGCCTCTCCGGCATAGGCTGTACGAATAATAGTATTCAATTCTTCTATATTGATACCATAGCGGGCAATCTTTCCACGATTATACTTTACTACCAACTGAGGCAACCCCATTGTCTGTTCTACAATCACATCCGATGCCCCAGGTACCTTTTCTACAAAAGCAGCAGCTTCTTTTGCCTTCTGATAGAGTTCATGTGTGTCTTCTCCATAAAGTTTAACGGCAATATCTGCTTTGGCTCCAGTCATCAACTCATTAAAACGAAGTTGAATAGGTTGGGAGAAATTAAACTCTGCACGGTTAGCTAACGGTTCAAGAGCCTCTTTCATCTTCTCTACCATTTCGGCACGACTGGCAGCACTGGTCCACTCCTTAAAAGGCTTCATGACAATCATTACGTCGGCATCTTCCACTGCCATCGGGTCTGTCGGAACTTCCGCCGTACCTATTTTGGCTACCACATGTTTTATTTCCGGGAGTTTATCCATCAGGAGTTTCTCCGCTTCATTGGATACTTCGATGCTTTCGCTCAACGAACTGCCGGCCGGAAGCGTCATCTGCATGGCAAAATCCCCTTCATCCAACGTAGGAATAAACTCCGCTCCCAGACGGGTGAAAAGAAAGAGAGAAATAACCAGAGCCACAAACGCAGTTGCAACAGTTTGCCACTTAAAGCGTAAGCAAAATGACAAGGCACGGGCATAGAGTTTATTCAGTGCTTCAAAGAATTTATCAGCAAAAGTCGGTTTTGTCACAATATGATGTTTCAGGAACAGGGAAGCCATCATCGGAACGTAAGTCAATGATAAGAACAGAGCACCGATAATGCAAAATACCAAGGTTTTAGCCATCGGTGTGAAATACTTCCCTTCTATTCCTGTCAACGTCAGTATAGGGAAAAAGACGATCAGAATGATGAATACAGCAAATGTCGCAGACCGTACCACACTCGAAGCACCTTTCTCTACTTCCGCATCCATTTCTTTTGCCGATAAAGTGCGACCCTTAAACTTCTTACTGTAAATATGCGCCAATATACCTTCCAATATAACAATGGAGCCATCGACAACAATACCGAAATCTATCGCCCCCAAGCTCATAAGGTTGGCAGAAACATTAAAAATACGCATCAGAATGAATGCAAACAACATTGCTAATGGAATGACGGAAGCCACAATCAGTCCGGCACGTACATTGCCCAGAAAAACAATCAATACCAGAAATACGATGATCGCGCCTTCTATCAGATTGTAGATAACAGTAGAAATGTTGCGGTTCACTAATTCAGAGCGGTTCAGATAAGGCTCGATAGTAACACCTTCCGGCAATATTTTCTGTATCTTTTCCACTCTTTTCTCTAGTTCTCCAGTTACGACATTGGCATTAGCTCCTTTCAGCATCATGGCAATACCACCCACACATTCGCCCTTGCCGTCCATTGTCATGGCTCCGAAACGTTTGGGTGCTCCGAAACGTACTGTACCGATGTCACTGATACGGATAGGAATACCATTACGGTTGGCTACTACTATCTGTTCCACATCTTTAATACGGCTTATCATCCCTTCAGAGCGAATATAATAAGCACGATTAACTTTCTCGATATAACTACCACCTGTATTCTGGTTATTCTTATTCAAGGCTTCGAATACTTCTCCGATAGTGATATTGAGAGAGAAAAGTACATCCGGATCAACCGCTACTTCATATTGTTTCAGATAACCTCCAAAACTGTTTATCTCAACAATACCCGGGATACCGGACAACTGCCGCTTCACAATCCAGTCCTGAATAGTACGAAGCTCCATTGCATCATATTTATCCTCATATCCCGGTTCCACTTTCAATACATATTGATATATCTCACCCAGTCCAGTGGTAATAGGCATCATTTCGGGCATACCCAACTCCGAAGGAATCTCACCGGCCACACTCTGTATCTGCTCGTTCACCAACTGGCGGGCATCCAGAGTAGGTACACTCTCTTTAAAGACTACCGTCACCACCGACAGCCCGAAACGGGAGACGGAACGGATTTCAGTGACATTCATGATATTACTCATGGCGATTTCCACGGGCATTGTGATAAGTTGCTCCACCTCTTGTGGAGCCAAGGTTGGTGACACGGTTACAATCTGTACCTGATTGTTTGTAATATCCGGAACAGCATCTATAGGAAGTGTCAACATGGAATAAATTCCACCAATCAAAAGAAACAAAGTGGTAAGCCCCACAAAAAGCTTCTTTTTTACTGAGAATCGAAGGATAGCGTCGAACATGTTTTATACTTTTGGTTTTTGCACAAAAGTAAACTATCCGAATTATACACAGAATGACTGTGTGCTGAACCGGCTATTTTAGCAATTCAACCGTCGATATCAGTCATTGAAGTGAAACTACCGACTTACAGCTTATCGCCGAACAGAAAATCTTTCTTCCTCCTATACGCCCATATCAATGCAAGTATCGTAATGCAAAGGTTAAAGATAAACGGAAACTCCTGCGAACGTACATGAAACAATGATTGGAAGAAATCTACGATAAACGGACAAAGCAGCACGGCCAGATAATTCATTGCCATCACAAAAGCCAATGCCAGCGTGGTTTTCTGGGGAACAGCCGTATCCACCGTTTTATCATAAATCAACGGTTGGATAACCCCATAGCCCAATCCCACCAGTATGCAGCCGGGTATAATCAGCCATTCTTTGGGAGAAATCCATATCAGTGCCAACCCCAGTGCAATACACAGCAGACTGTAAAACTTAGTCTTTTCCTTCAGATACTTTACAACATGCCCCAGAAAGAAACCGGGTGCCATGATAGCAAGGAAGAAGAGGGAAATCATCATCCCCGAGTTCCCACTGGAAAAGTGATGTTCCTCCATCAGGAACGGAAGGTTGAACGTCACGATCAATACGACATAAGTGGTAAGCCCGTAGAAAAGCATCAGTTGCAGCAGATGGCGGACATGAATACCATACTTACCGGGGATAGCCGGAACAGCCGTTTCTGCCGATGAAGAAGTATCAGCAGGAGATTTATCCGATGACGTGACTTGTGCTTCACCATCCGCATTTTCGTCTTTCAGATGGATGGTGAGTATAATGGCTACCAAAGGTAGTAAATAGACCAGGAAAGGCAGATGCCAGTTCACTTCTGCCAAATAACCGGTAACAGCAGTTGCCACCACCAGCGTAACATTTGTAATGGCGGAACTGTATCCAAATTGCTTCACCCGGTAGGTTCCCGTGAAATAACGGGAAATCAATCCGGTAGAAAGCGGAATAATCAGTCCCGCACCAATTCCCAGCAGGGCGCTGATAGCTATTAATTGCCACATTTTTGTGGAAAACAAGTACAGCACCCCGCTCGCGGCGAACATCCAGAGCCCCGCGCGTAATAGACGGACAAAGTCACGTTTCTCAGCCAACTTGCCCGCCAACAAAATAAAAGGTATGATCAATAACGACGGTAAGGAACTAAGCATCTGGATGTCCAACTCCGAAGCATCCGGAAAAGTAGTGGAAAGCTGTCCCAGAATAGGAGAAACAGCCAATCCCGGCAAAGAGGTCAATGCAGAGATAGACCAGATGCCGATAAGCGTAATTAAGGGAATAGTCCCCCGTCCGGTATTGATTTTCATATACACATATATATTTATAGGGTTTGAAATAGTGCAAGAGAAACAATTATGGTTATAGAAAGTTCAAATAGTTACGAGCTACAACAGCTACGAGCTACTAGCTACAAAGCTACAAGTACCATGCGGCGTGATAGTGCGCAGCTACTTGTAGCTCGTAGCTCGTAACTGTTTAATAAACGCCAAAATATGTAAAACGCCGGAACTTTCCTCTGCAAACGCCGTTGTTGTGGGAAATTCGACGGGGAAAATCCTCGCCGCCTAAACCTAAACTAAAACAATTAGTAAAATGGAAGATGTAAATTTCAGAAAAGGTGATGCCAAAACAGAAGTGTTTGGATCAAACAGAATGTTGCAACCCTCTCCGGTAGAGAAGATCCCTGACGGACCTACTACTCCCGAGATTGCTTATCAGATGGTAAAAGACGAAACTTTCGCTCAAACTCAACCCCGTCTGAATCTGGCTACATTCGTTACCACTTATATGGACGACTATGCCACCAAGCTGATGAATGAGGCTATCAACATCAACTACATTGACGAAACGGAATATCCCCGTATCGCCGTGATGAACGGAAAATGTATCAACATCGTAGCAAACTTGTGGAACTCTCCTGAAAAGGATACTTGGAAAACAGGTGCGCTGGCCATTGGTTCAAGTGAAGCATGTATGTTGGGTGGCGTGGCAGCTTGGCTACGTTGGCGCAAGAAACGCCAGGCTCAGGGCAAACCGTTCGATAAACCTAATTTCGTTATCTCAACCGGTTTCCAGGTAGTATGGGAAAAGTTCGCACAGTTGTGGCAGATTGAAATGCGTGAAGTGCCTTTGACCCTTGACAAGACTACTCTTGATCCGGAAGAAGCATTAAAGATGTGTGATGAAAACACCATTTGTATCGTACCTATTCAGGGTGTGACATGGACCGGACTGAACGATGACGTAGAAGCACTGGACAAAGCTCTCGATGCTTACAACGCCAAGACCGGTTACGATATTCCTATCCACGTAGATGCTGCCAGTGGTGGTTTCATCCTGCCGTTCCTCTATCCTGAAACGAAATGGGACTTCCGCTTGAAGTGGGTTCTTTCCATCAGTGTCAGCGGACATAAATTCGGTCTCGTTTATCCGGGTCTGGGTTGGGTTTGCTGGAAAGGCAAAGAATATCTGCCCGAAGAAATGTCATTCAGCGTAAACTACCTCGGTGCAAACATTACTCAGGTCGGATTGAATTTCTCCCGTCCTGCTGCTCAAATCCTGGGTCAGTACTACCAATTCATTCGCTTAGGATTCCAGGGATACAAAGAGGTGCAGTATAATTCGCTGACCATTGCGAAGTATATCCATGATGAAATCGCCAAGATGGAACCGTTCGTCAACTATTCAGAAGAAGTGGTGAACCCGTTGTTCATCTGGTACATGAAACCGGAGTACGCCAAGAATGCTAAATGGACGTTGTACGACCTTCAGGATAAACTGTCTCAGCATGGTTGGATGGTACCGGCTTATACGTTGCCTTCAAAACTGGAAGACTATGTTGTAATGCGTGTGGTAGTACGCCAGGGCTTCAGCCGCGACATGGCAGACATGTTGCTGGGCGACATCAAGAATGCTATCACTGAACTGGAGAAATTGGATTATCCTACTCCTACCCGCATGGCTCAGGAAAAGAACTTGCCGGTAGAAGCTAAGATGTTCAATCATGGTGGACGCCGCCATAAAAAGGCTGTAAAATAATTGAAGTGATAGGGTGATAGAGTAATAAGGTGATTGAGCAATATCACCCTAACACTCTATCGCCTTAACACTCTAACACTTTATTAACTATGGATAAAAAGATTTCAATCTCTCAACTAAAAGAGGTTGCCCAGGAAGCCTATGAACAGGTGAAGGGTAACACCGGGGGGAAAAATGCCGATTACATCCCCTACCTTGCCAACATCGACAAGAATCTGTTCGGCATCAGCATCTGTCTGATGAACGGACAAACCATTAATATAGGTGACACTGACTACCGTTTCGGTATAGAATCTGTTTCCAAAGTACATACAGCCATCCTTATCCTCCGTCAATACGGAGCGCAGAAGGTGCTGGATATGATTGGTGCAGATGCTACAGGACTACCTTTCAACTCAATCATCGCCATTTTGCTGGAGAATGACCACCCTTCTACCCCATTAGTAAACGCAGGTGCCATCTCAGCATGTTCCATGGTTGAGCCTGTGGGTAATTCAGATAAGAAATGGGAAGCTATTGTTCAGAATATTACTGATTTGTGCGGTTCAGCTCCACAATTGATTGATGAGCTGTATAAGTCGGAAACGGCAACGAACTTCAACAACCGCTCTATTGCATGGTTACTGAAGAACTACAACCGTATCTACGATAATCCGGATATGGCACTCGACCTGTACACTCGTCAGTGCTCATTAGGTATCACTGCCGGACAATTGGCAATTGCTGCCGGAACCATCGCCAACAGTGGTGTAAACCCTGTCACCAAGAAAGAAGTATTTGAAGCTTCATTAGCTCCGAAGATTACTTCCATGATTTCTACCGTAGGTTTCTACGAACATTCAGGCGACTGGATGTACACTGCCGGCATACCTGCCAAGAGCGGTGTAGGTGGTGGAGTTATGTCTGTACTGCCCGGAGTGTTCGGTGCAGCTGCATTTGCACCTCCTTTGGACGAAGCAGGGAATTCTGTTAAATCACAACTCGCCATCAAGTATATCATGAACAAATTAGGTTTGGGCGTGTTCAATGGTGACCGTGTGACTATTGTAGAATAAGACAATCTCTCTTTTTCATAAATAAAAGGCGTCGTCCGTCCGGAGAGGATAGGCGGCGCTTGTACTTTTCTTTTGTCTTGAGACAAAAGAAAAGATACCAAAAGAAAAATTACAGAAAGCCCTTACGTTCGGCATCCTCAAGCAAGCTTGCGGCTGCTCTCACTAAAACGAGCTTTTCAAGGCTGCACTTCCGGTGCTACTCCGGTACTGCCATCCGCAGACGGAGCTCGAACTCGCTTCGCTCAAACAGATCGCCCCTTACCTGCGTCTGACAGCACCTACGCTTACGCACCTACAGTGAGGCCGGGAGACCATGCAGCGTAAAGCAAGACAAGGTGTCCACTATATCAGCATGACTTAGGAAGAAGTGACTACTGAAGCAGTACAATGCTCTAAAGAACCGTCTACTGATATCGTTTATAAACAGAAAAAGCGTCTAGCTAAATCAGGAAAAGACACTTCCTTTCATAGAAATTCAGTTTACCCCAAATAGTAACTTTGTTAACCCCACACGGTAACTCCATTTACATGCCGAGGTAAAGGTCGTTACATACCGAGGTAAAGAGCGTTACAATAAGTGGTAAAGGTCGTTACATGCGGCGGTAAATGCTTTTACATCCTACCGTAAATGATCGGTAAATGCTAACCGTTGATAATCAGAAGACTATCTAAATTAGTTATCAACAAACTAACAAAAGTTCATCAGTATCTACCATTCATTTCTTATAAACACAAACCAATCCCCCACCGCGCAGCCCTCCGGCATAGGCGCAGGTGCGTAAACGTAGGCACTGTCAGGCGCAGGTAAGGGGCGATCTGTTTGAGCGAAGCGAGTTCGAGCCCCGTCTGCGAATGGCAATGTCGGAGTAGCACCGGAGACGTAGCCGGGGTCCCTTTCTTTTTGGTATCTTTTTCTTTCGGGACAAGCCGAAAGAAAAAGTACACACACACAACATTACTTTATATCCCCTCCCTGCAACTCCTTATAATATTCTTGTTTCTCCTGGTTCCTCCTCTGCACCAGACTCGTCACATACACCGTAAATATCGGAAACATCATCATACCCAATGCCGCCAGCAAAACCGACAGCACACGCCCCGTCACCGTCACAGCAATAATATTGGAACCAACCGTCGTTACGTCCATAAACGCCCACCACAAAGCATCCCCATAGCCTGTAACCAATGTATTCACCCCATGCTCCATAACATAAAAAGCCAGACTGGAGAAATAAACCGTAGCAAGCAAAGTCGTCAGGTAGGTAACAAACAGACCGGATGCCTTGTTATACGTCAACCACCCCACCACAATGGCCAATGCATAACCGCCGCGCACTAAAGGAATAAAACGCAATAAGTAAGTGATTTCTTCGGAAAACGTCCATCCGGCCCAAGAAATAATACTCTGGTAAGGGATGGCTACCAGAAGGAAAACAAAGTGAGTGGCAAAATAACGTACTTTATGCTTTGCTAAAAACCACTCCAAAATGAAGTCCAGCAAAAACAATACGCACACCGCAAACTGAACCTTCATAAATACCGTCTGAGTATAGAAAGGAATACCCTTGAATGTATCTACTGAAATACTAACCACTAAAAACAACGAAAGTAACAGAATCACAATGTGTAAGACACCATAAATTCCCTTCTCTCGTAATGCAAATTCTGAAAGAGCCATTTTCATAATAATACCTATTATTTATTCTGATTTAATATATTACTGATTTCTGTCTGATTGCCCTAAAACGTCTTGCACAAGACATTTGTTTAAGTGTTAATTTACCAACTTTCACTTTATCCCCGAAAACAACTCTACCGGGTCGTTGTTATAGAGACTGATTTTAAAACATATTTTTCACCTAAAACCTTAACTTATGGCAAATATTAAACAAACAATGAAGCTGGGTGTGTTCACCCTCGCAATCATGAATGTAACGGCAGTAGTATCCCTACGTGGACTACCTGCCGAGGCCGTGTACGGAATGAGTTCGGCCTTTTACTATTTATTTGCAGCTATCGTATTCCTTATACCGACGTCACTTGTCGCTGCGGAATTGGCTGCGATGTTCCAGGACAAACAAGGTGGTGTGTTCCGCTGGGTAGGCGAAGCCTATGGTAAGCGGCTCGGTTTCCTTGCCATCTGGGTGCAATGGATTGAAAGTACCATCTGGTATCCCACCGTATTGACATTCGGCGCCGTATCCATCGCCTTCATCGGAATGAACGACGCGCACGATATGTCGTTGGCAAGTAACAAGTACTACACACTCGCCGTAGTGCTCATCATCTATTGGCTCGCCACTTTCATCTCATTGAAAGGTATGGGATGGGTAGGTAAAGTTGCCAAAGTCGGTGGTATGGTTGGTACCATTATCCCGGCAGCCTTGCTGATTATCCTGGGTATCATTTATCTGGCTACAGGCGGACACTCTAATTTGGACTTCCACAGCAGCTTCTTCCCCGATCTGACGAACTTCGACAACGTCGTACTCGCCGCAAGTATCTTCCTCTTTTATGCCGGTATGGAAATGGGCGGTATCCACGTTAAGGATATAGAAAACCCCTCCAAGAATTATCCGAAAGCAGTATTTATCGGTGCAGCTATCACAGTTATCATTTTCGTACTGGGTACTTTCGCACTGGGTGTTATCATTCCGGCCAAAGACATCAGTCTGACACAAAGCTTGCTGGTTGGTTTCGACAATTACTTCAAGTACATCCATGCTTCCTGGTTATCACCGATCATCGCTATTGCTCTTGCATTCGGTGTGCTGGCAGGTGTATTGACTTGGGTTGCCGGTCCGTCCAAAGGTATTTTTGCCGTAGGTAAGGCAGGTTACATGCCCCCGTTCTTCCAGAAGACAAACAAACTGGGTGTACAGAAGAACATCCTGTTCGTACAAGGTGGTGCTGTAACAGTATTGAGCCTCTTGTTCGTAGTAATGCCTTCCGTACAGAGTTTCTATCAGATCCTGTCACAGTTGACAGTAGTTCTTTACCTTATCATGTATATGCTGATGTTTACAGGAGCTATCGTATTGCGTTACAAGATGAAGAAGTTGAACCGTCCGTTCCGTATCGGTAAGGGTGGTAATGGATTGATGTGGTTCATCGGCGGACTCGGTTTCTGTGGTTCTCTGTTGGCATTCATCCTGAGCTTTATCCCACCCAGTCAGATTTCAACGGGTAGCAATACAGTTTGGTTCTCCGTATTGATTATCGGTGCCATTGTTGTAGTGGCAGCTCCGTTCATCATTTACGCTTGCAAGAAACCGACTTGGGTTGATCCGAACACTAACTTCGAGCCCTTCCATTGGGAAGAACAACCAAAAGTTGCAGCAAGCGCAGCAACAACCACTGCAACAGCAGCAGGCACAACAAGCACAGCTACGGCAACACCAACTGCAAATCCTACCGTAAATACAACTAGTACAACAAATAATTCCGGTACACCTAAATCATAGGGTCGTAATCGGAAAACATGAAAATGGGACTGTACAGATTGACGTACAGCCCCATTTTTTTCATTTTGGGCGGTAAGAAAGTGAAATGACTCCATTTCATTCCCTCTATTCAAAAAAAAATTCGTCCCATGAGATGAGTCTTTTCGCCTCACGAGACATTTATTTTTGCCTCATGGTACGGATTTTTTCATCTCATGGGACGAATTTCGTCGTCTCATGAAGCTAAATTCTTATTCCTTTAGCGCATCCCACGCTCTTTTATATCCTTCCGTCAGTTCCTGCATCGCTTCAGCAACCGTCTCTATCTGTTTACCGTAAAGCAGTGCAGAAGCCTGACCAATCTCCAGTTCTCCTTCTTCCAGGTCTCCATAGAAAATCCCTTTCTTGGCACGTCCATGAGCCAGAAGGATACGAAGTTCATCTTGTGTAGCCCCCACTGCTTCGGCCGCCTCTACAGCGTCACGGAAATTATTCCGTACCAAACGTACCGGAGCGAGCTTCTTCAACAACAGGCGGGTATCCCCTTCCTGCAAACGCAGGCAATATTCCTTATAATATTCATGAGCAGAACTTTCTTGAGTCAATGCAAAACGCGTACCTATTTGCACCCCTTCTGCTCCCAGCACCCGGGCAGCAAGCATAGCCTCGCCTGTAGCAATTCCTCCGGCAGCAATCAATGGTAAAGTAGTAGCGGCACGTACAGCAGGTATCAGGCACAAAGTGGTAGTCTCTTCCCTTCCGTTATGCCCGCCGGCTTCGAAGCCTTCGGCAACAACAGCATCCACACCCGCCTCTTCGGCTTTCATCGCAAAGCGGGAAGAACTGACCACATGCACCACTGTCACTCCCCGCTCTTTCAGCCATCCCGTCCATTTGGCAGGGCTTCCGGCGGAAGTGAAAACTATATTGACTCCTTCCTCTATCACTATCTGCATGATTTCTTCAATCTGCGGATACATTAATGGAATATTGACTCCAAAAGGATTATGTGTAGCAGCATGACATTTACGGATATGCTCACGTAACGTCTCTGGATGCATGGAACCTGCACCAAGCAAGCCCAATCCACCCGCATTACTTACTGCCGACGCCAAGCGCCAGCCACTGCACCAAACCATACCACCTTGGATTATTGGATATTGAATTCCGAAAAGGGAAGTTATTCTGTTCATACTCTCCTACATTTAGGTATTATTAAGGAAGAAACAAGAAAAAAGGACGAAAGGTTCGGAAGAAAAGGCGATATGTCACAAAAAATACACCCGGAAATACGAATATACAATATACACAAAACCGGGTGTACAAATTATACAAATGAAAAATTAGACAATTATCCCTATCACAAATCTTTTCCTTAATTTTTAATCGCCTTGACAGGCTCTTTAATCAGCACTGTAGTCGAGTCTCCGTATGCACGGAGCACTTCCAGAGTACGGGCCCGGCGCTTACGTCCTTTGACATTCCAGAATTCTTTTGTAAAAGGCGTCATAAAATCACCGGAGAATCCCGAACCGCCACTGGCCCCCTGCCAGCTACCCACGGCCATATTATTAGCCCGTTCCGTCACTCGATAACGCAATCCGGTTGCTTCTATCTCATCTATGCTTTTACGGATACCCTTTTCTAAAGGAGTCTTCGCCCAATCAGAATAAATACGAAGCATTTTAAGTTCGTAAAAAGGGTCTCCTCTCCACGTGTTCTTATCTATTTTTATTTTCTTCTGATACACCGGATCCCAGTTATACTTCGTATTTGCTGTATATGGACGCAAAGTAAGAATAACTTTCTTCTTTGGTGTATTTGGTATTTCGGGAAGTATTGTGTCGAAATCCAGCCACTGTCTTTCCAGCGACATCTGCTGTTTACCCAGAGGCTCCTGTACTCCCATTTCTTTCAGAACTTCCGGATTCAGCTTAATCTCTCCTTCTCCGTCCAGCAGACGGCGTAATCGCAGAGAGTCCTGAGGTGTCCAGTTCTGAGCGCAAACAGGAAGGACTACTACTAAAAGCAGTCCGATTATAGTGCAATATTTTCTCATTTATTTATTTATTTTCTTACCACCACATATATCCGCTTCCACAAAGCGGTTCATCATAACAGGGGTCTATGGTCCACATCGTACGGGGGTATTTACGATTTTCCCACCAACGGCGATAACGGGCGGAAGCATCCAGAACTTCATCATCCGACAAGAAGTAAATGCCTTCATAATTTTCTGCATCCACATGTACCATCTTGCACCCCATCGAAGCATTCTGCCCCAGACGGATTGTTTCTACTGTCCACAAGATGCATTCGCCTAAACGAAGCTTACCACCTGCGGAATAAGAAACCGGAGCCAGCGGAAAAGAAGGAATTACCGTCAAATCTTCGGCATACTTCAACAAGTCTCCTATGTCATCAACAGTAAACCGAGGGATAGTGTTCAGCCCTTCCGGACTTTCAACAGAATATTTTCCGGCCTTCAGTTGCTTGACGAATAAATCCACGTCAGGATTATTGTAGTCCAACGTCTCTTCCGTGCATGACACAAAAGAAAGAGAAAAGAAGAATATCAAAATGGCCATTAAGGCACGTATATTAGAAATTGCTTTCATTGTTGCATTGTATTAAGGTTAATATGTCATACGAACACCGCAAAGTAGATTAAGGTTCGTCGGACGTTCCGTTCGCAGCGTTTTTGTTTGCGAATCCGTATCAAAATGATGAGATACCGTAGGCTCTGCAAACAGAGCAATCCGGTCGTTCAACTTATAACGAACTCCCAGACCTGCCGCAACGGAAAGTTGTATGGGCTCTGCTTCAAAACCATTGTCCCCGGCTCCGGCTACGCATTTCTCGGCAGCACCACCCAATGTAGCGTAAAAGTCTACTTTAGAGTTGCTTGCCAGTATTGCATTCAGTTTCACCGGAACAGCCAGTGTATGTATCGTATGATCTCCATCAAGACGGTTGTATTGCAAACCTGCCTCCAGAGAAAAATGTTTGCTCAAACGACGTTCGGCAGAAACTCCTGCGGTGAACGGCATTCCGAAATCTCCCTTTGGCAACGATGTACCTATGCCTGCTTTGAAAGCCCATTTTTTAGCAGAACCACCCGCATTGGTAACGGGGAGTGCTTTATCGGAATCTGAGCCAAATTCTGTATTGGAATTTGTAGCAGTAGGATCAGTAGTTGTGGCACGATGATTATTTTCATTCCTTGATGAAGTTGTTTGACCATACATTCCATTACCTTGGTGGTGATTGCCATATACGCGTTGGGAAATTGTAATGGAGACAGTAACAGATACAGTTTCTTCATCATCACCATTCGCAGCAAGTATGGTACCGGATGATGTTGGTGCCGGATGTTTATGCCCCGGAGTCTGCGCTGTAGGTTTAGTCTCATGAATAGAGGGGAATTTTTCCTGTACCACATCTCCGTTCAGTTTACCTTCCGGTGTCAGCGTAGCTACCTTGGTGAATGCTTCCTGAATCTCATCTTTCGGAGAGAAATACCAGAATGCAGCGGAAGCAGCTCCAAGCACTAATACTACAGAAGCAGCCGCAGCCACCCGGTAGAAGCGTGGAGTAAGGACGGAACGTTTCTGCTTCTGTCCGAAAGCAACAGCTGCAGAAGTATTGGTTGCATCGGTTTCAACTTTTGACAGGTCGCCTTTCAGCTCCTCCCAAAAGCCATCCCGCACCGTCATCTCTGCACCAGAGAGACGACTGCGGAACAAACCGGTTATTTCATCATTTCCTTTCATACTCTGTATATTCTTTAATTCTTTTTGCTAACAAATTTTTGGCGCGATGCAGTTGCGAAGTGGATGAATGTACCTTAATCCCAAGCATTTCCGCTATTTCCTTGTGTGATTTCTCTTCAAACACATACAAGTTGAAAACGGTTCGGCATCCATCAGGTAATTCTGCCACAAATGCCATCAACTGCTGTTCAGAGAGGCGGCTACCGCTATCTGCTATACTTGCTTCGTCGGGTATGTCAGGCAATTGTTCTTCGTTTACCACCAGTTGGGTGATACGCTTCTGCTTTCGCAGATAATCTATTGCCTGTGTCACCATTACTCTTGTTACCCACGTTGCCAACGCACATTCGCCCCGGAAAGTGAAATGGGTAAAGATCTTGATGAACCCATCGTGCAATACGTCATGAGCGGCATCTTCATCGCCCGTATAGCGGTAGCATACCGCAAGCATCTGCTTGGAATAAAGGGTATACAGCTCCTTACGTGCGGAATCCTTTCCTGCCCGACAGCCCTCTATCAGTTCTATTTCATTTTCCAATGTCAGTGCTATTTTTTACGGACGCCTCTTCGCGTCGTTTGTTAGTTAGACGCAGCTTTCCGTAGAATGCTGCAATGTAATATCTAAAAAGAAGTTAAAGAACGGAGATTATTTATATTTTGCTTTCAAAGTCTGTATCTGCTTGTCAAGCATTTCATCCAGTGCATCAAACTCACTCCAATCTAAGATACCGGGAACCATAACGACGAAGTTAATAAAATTATCATGTTCCAAAAGATAGGAGACTTCATCCTTAAAAGTGCGGTCATCACTCAAGATATTCTTTCTTCCCGCAGACAAGGCAAGCCCCATCAGCACATCGGTCTTTATCTTATAATAATCACCCACATCTTTCTTTTTCCTTCCCAACTCAAAATAGGCCTGCATCACATCCTGCAACATACGTTTCTCAGGGATATACTGCATTAATGAAGAACCTTTCAACACGTCCAATGCATCGGTTCTATAAGAGAACTCATCAAAATTATTAAAAAGCTTGCCATACTTCCATAAAGTATCTCCAGGTATCTTAGATACATCCATATTGTGGTTCGACAACACAGTGCTCATGTGTACATCAATATCCAGCAACCGCTTTATTTTACGCAATTCCTCCTTATTGTACTCCAGTTCTTCCGCTACCAATTGCATCGTCGCTCGCACTTCTTTCTGCTTACTGTGCTCCGCTATCTTGTCACTTCCCCAGAAAGTAACAATGATACCTGCCGCCACAATGCTGAACTGACGGAAATAGTCCCCCAGTTCCCAGCTTTTGAGCACGTTCTTTATCTTATCCCAACCGTTCTGTCCCATAACTCTGATTATTCTAAATGATATTTTTCTTCAATAGCCTGTATTGCCCTATCAATTCTTTTCCCTACACGCTCTATATAGTCGGGAGTAAAATATCTATGAGCAACCCTAACAAAGTTTCGCACCGATATATTCGAAAGGTAGATGTCCCATGCCTCATATCCCCCCTCATACAAACAATGCATCTGTTCATCGGTCAGTGTAAGATTGAAAGGTGTCATAACCTGGTCTTTCATATCATAATAGCCGTTCATAGTCGCCTTAAACCCATCCAATACTTCATAAATCTCAGTCAACTGCAACAGCAATTCTTTATCCGAAATTTTCTGCATCAACATGGAACTTTTAAGTATATCCAGTGCATTCTGGGTATAAGTGAAACTACGTATATGCCCCATTAGAAGGGCAAACTGCCTCAACGAATCTTCAGGTATGATACGAATCTTCAAGTCGTGCTCTGCCAATAAGGCAGAAAGACGTTCGTCTTCCTGAAACTCAGCCACGATATCTTCATATTTCTCCCGGTTACTTTTCAGTTCTTCCTTAATCAGCAACATGGTAGCCCGGATATCCTTCTTCTCCGAATTTCGGGTTACCAAATCACTGCCCATGAAGGTAATCAGCACACCAATCACGACAATGGATATTTGTCGTACGTAGTCTCCCAGCTTCCATCCTTTGACTATCGTTTTTACTCTTTTCCAATCTATCTTTTCCATATCTTCCGAATGCATCATCTATTCACTTGAAACGCATCATCTGTTTGACCTCAACAAACCATGCGTTCACCCCTAACAGACCATCTGTTTCTCAGTACTCCGTAATATACTGATTATTAATAAAAAGCCTCTCATAAAGATTGCAATATGATGGCAAACTTATGAGAGGCTTCCCTTTTATTCCCTAATACGGCCTTCCGCCCTTGTCAACATGCTTTAAAACTCATATCCAGTCCTTTTACAGAATGTGTCAGAGCGCCTACAGAGATAAAGTCTACGCCACATTCGGCATAGTCGCGCAGTGTATCGAACGTAATGCCGCCTGAAGATTCGGTTTCATAACGACCTGCTACCATATCCACAGCCTTCTTTGTCATTTCGGGTGTGAAGTTATCAAACATGATACGGTCTATGCCACCAAGATCAAGCACTTGTTGCAACTCATCGAAGTTACGTACTTCAATCTCTATCTTGAGGTCTTTACCTTTTTCCTTGCAATATTCTTTAGCACGATTGATAGCCTTGTCGATGCCTCCGGCAAAATCCACATGATTGTCTTTCAGCAAAATCATGTCGAACAGTCCGATACGATGATTTACACCACCGCCAATCTTCACAGCCATTTTCTCAAGAATACGCATACCGGGAGTAGTCTTACGGGTATCGAGCACACGCGTATTCGTACCTTTCAGTTTCTCGGCATATTTATGCGTCATGGTAGCAATGCCACTCATGCGTTGCATAATGTTCAGCATCAGGCGTTCTGTCTGCAACAAAGATTGCACCTTACCTTCCACTATCATTGCTATATCACCCGGTTTCACTTCTGCCCCGTCATTGATGAAGACTTCTACCTTCATAGTAGGGTCGAAACGACGGAACACTTCTTTGGCAACTTCGATACCAGCCAGAATGCCCGGCTCTTTAATCAAAAGCTTGGATTTACCCATCGCCGTAGCGGGGATGCACGAAAGGGTTGTATGGTCTCCGTCACCTATATCTTCTGCAAAGGCGAGATCTATCAGCCTGTCAATCAGTTCTTCTTCCTTATTCATTCGTTTTATCTATTCTTATTTGATGTATAACATATTTGTTTTGTACTTTTCTGAAGAAACAATTCACCCGAAAGTTTCCATTTGCGGTTCCCAAAGTGCCAATGATGAAACTTGATTCATCCCGTTTCCCTTCGTGATTCACATTGAAACTGCCGACTTTATTCTCGGCAAAAAAATCAGCCATTGCTCCTTCTGTCGTTCGCTTGTCAGCATGGGTAGTACGATTATGGATAATCAGATCCACCTTATCGCCCAGATACCTGTTCAGTTCCTGAGAGTTTCCCTTCTTGAAGGCCGTAACCACCCCCACAGGCACATCCTGAGCAAAGATCGAGGATACCCATAAGAAGAGGCTGGTCAACAATAAAACTACTCGTTTTTTCATAATCACAAGTATTAATGATACGCAAAGGTAAGCATTTATTGTAAAATACAATAAAAAAGCGCTAAATTTGTGCACGAATCAGAATGTAAGCAACATGAAAACAACTTTGCTCGTCGTAGGAAGAACCGTAGAACAACACTTTATAACTGCCATCAATGACTATGTGCAGCGTACCAAACGTTACTTGTCTTTCGATATGGAAGTCATCCCGGAATTGAAGAATACCAAGAGCCTTTCCATGGAAGTGCAGAAAGAAAAAGAAGGGGAATTGATATGTAAGGCATTCCAGCCGGGTGATGTGATTGTATTGCTGGATGAAGGGGGAAAAGAAATGCGCTCCATAGAGTTTGCAGACTATATGAAGCGCAAGATGAACACCGTAAATAAACGGCTGGTATTTGTCATCGGCGGACCGTATGGTTTCTCACAAAAAGTATATCAGGCGGCACATGAGAAAATGTCTCTCTCTAAAATGACCTTTTCACATCAGATGGTGAGGCTTATTTTTGTGGAACAACTGTATCGTGCCATGAATATACTTGCAGGTGGCCCCTATCATCACGAATAAAATTCTTCATTCTTCATTTTTCAATTACGACCTAGACACCTGGAATCCTGTTCCTGACAACGCCATTTCTACAAATCGTGCGCGAGGGTTCGGTACATCCTGTGTCAGTATCTCCCGGATTCGCAATGCTGCCTGCGGGTCTTTTGCCACCATATACAAGTAGCCTCCCCCACCTGCACCCGGCAACTTATATCCCAGTGTATAGTCCTTAATCTTATTGATAATTTCTTCTACCGCCGGAGGATTAGTACCACAATCCAGAGCTTTGTTCTGCATCCACGTTTTGCCAATCAATGCACCGTATGTTTCAAAGTCGTTCCTTTGAATGGCTTCCGCCATATCCAACGCATGCGCCTTCATATCTTCCAATATTGCCAAATGGACAGATGAATTAAGGAACATGGAACGCACAATCTCTGCCAGGATACCTTTAGCAGTACGTGTAATTCCCGTATAATATAATAGGTGGCAATCACGATAATCAGGATGCGTAAAGAGATGTTCGGGTAACCAGTGTATCAACGGATTCTGTACAAATCCGGTTTCTGTTTGTAACAGTTTGATGCCTTGCAATACTCCGCCATACTGATCTTGCCAGCCACCACCCGTTGTCAACAACTGTTCCAAAGCAAGCGTACGACGGCATATTTCATTCTTATCCCACATCAAACCACAGAAATCACTCAAAGAACCTAAAACCGTAGAAGCCAGTATAGAACTGGTTCCCAGCCCTGAGCCTGCCGGAATAGCAGATAATAAAGTAATCTCTATACCTGTACCGAATGCCTGTAACTGTTTCTCCAACGAGGGATAACCCACTTCTGAAAACGCCGGGCCAAAACCTGCCAACGTCAGCGCCGCTTTCGGAATAGAGAAAGGAGACCCAATCTTACAGTAATCCTGCAATTCCCCGAAAGTATTCACAACTTCCATCGCTCCCATATCAATAGAGCGCAAAACAATGCGATACTCTTTACAAGGCTTCACATAAACTTGCAAAGGAGGTTGCCCATTCAATTCAATGGCCAGATTCACTACATTTCCACCCGCAAAAAGAGAATATGGCGGAGTATCTGTCCAGCCACCCGCAACATCAATACGCACAGGACTACGGCCCCAAACAATCTGATCGCTATATACATTAAGGTGAGGACGGCTTTTCTTCTCATACAAATCAGAAAGGAGCCCTTCACGCAGCAGCCCGAAAGCCTCTCTTTCATCATTCTGAAAGTCTTTTCCATTCAGCTTGTCTATCTGCGCCCGAAGCATCCGGTTATGGATACGCTGCATGTGAGGCGCATCAGCCGGCAGTACTTCCGGTTTATCTATCTCCAAATTGTGGAAATTCCCGGCAACATCAGCCAAATCCAATTGATAGAATACACTCTTCTCATAATTATGTGCCAGCAATTCCCAATTGCTTTTCCGGAAACTCTCGCGCTGTGCATATAATTGGCGTAAATCTGCTTTTGCTGAAATTTCATCGGCAGAGAGACGTTGACTGTCCAACCAGATTTTCTTACCTTCCGCCAATTCCGGTTCCGAAGTCATCCAGCGAAGTACCTTGCCCATCTGTTCTATATCTTCTACTGCTGGAAAGATTCCGGTAGCCTGTAAGTCGTCTTTCCTTCCGGTTACATCATCTGGAGTCAATCCACGTTTCGCCAACCAATCAATGAAAGACATTCCCAGGAACAAAGTCTTTTCATCCCGGACATCTCCTTTAGATACATCATCAAAGCCATACGGACGAACCGCCCAACGCTTCTCCGCAAGAGGCACAATGTCTACACACACTCCATCCGGCAGTGTCAACGTCCAGTCATTTCTCGGTACGCCTGTAATAATTTGCCGGGAACCAATCTTCCACGATGCACCAACAAAGCTATTTTCAATCCAAAGGTTATCATTATTAGAGGAAAGAATTACCCCTATTTCTGCATTCTGCACAAAGATTGCAGGATTGGGTTTTACTTTCCGGTGCATAATCCGACGTTGATCGTACACTTTATTCTGTAAAGTGACAGTTGAGGAAAGTAATTCACGGCTCGTTCCATAATGGTAGAATTCACCACCCGGTAAGGGCAAAATAGCCACAGACAGTTTATTCAACTCATCATCAATAATGCACGGGTGGTTACCCAGAGACAAACCGAAGTCTGAATATAAATCATAGTACTTCAAATCAGAATACGAAGCATCTTTCTGCGAACGTTTCATCAATAATTCCACCGCCCGATCGCTCAGCAACCAGATACCTATATCCATCAGAAAGAGATGAGTCTTGGAAAGATTTTCCAACTCTTGCAATGAAGGCTTCTGCAACATAAAATCCAACGCTTCCGGCTGTTTGCGGTCAGAAACAAACACCCCATGATGTGTTGCTAATACCGGATCTACCCAGAGTCCATAACATACCACATCTGCATCCGGTATATCCTGCAAAGGTTTCTCGGCACGAATATAGACATCACCACTCGCAATCAGTGTACGCAACTTTTCCGGTGCCCGCTCCATGATTTTCTCATAAAGTGGAACTTGCAAGGATAATAAGTTTTGCCCCAGCTTCTGCCCGCGTGCCCAGCGAAATACCGGTATTGGGGTTAATATCTTTCCGGAGGGAGCATATCCCGGCAGGCGGCGGCTTTGTCCACCGGCATGCAACAGGATACGTTTCTCTGTTGAGTGTTCTGTTTGTTGGTTTCTATACCATTCGCGCAAGAGCCAGGTTGTTCCCCCACCCGATCCCAGTTTCATCCCTACAGGATCAGAAGTACAAAACCATTCCGTACGATCTACATTTTCCAGTTCATAGAATGCCGACACAAGATTAGGCGGCAAGGATAATAATTTTTGCATATCCGATTGCTATAATGCTTAATATATTAGCTGCAAATTAAAGCAATCTTAAGCAAAATCCACGAAAAATTTTAATGATTTTGAAGATGAAGATAGAAATATCCTCGCACGAAGAAAATAGAAGCGAAACTTAAGTGTAAAGCCTATACAAAGATTCTCCTATATCTGTTCAATTAAAGAAGGATGGATAAAAGCCGTGGCCACAGCCATAAGACCCTGAATAACAACAACCACACGACGATCATCTTTTATACGAACAAATTCACCTTCTACACCTTCAAAAACGCCATCGGTAATGCGAACACGCTGTCCTCTCTTCAGATTAATAGTAGTGGGGTCTAAGTAGACAACCTGCTGATCGCAATTACCCGCAACAACTATGAAACTCCGCATTTGTACATCCGGAATCGTAATAGGTTGTTGAGTTTCGCAATCCATGATGTAGCGAATTGGAAGAATAGCTCCTTTAGCCTCTTTTATCTCTTCAAGTTGCTTTCGGGTGGAGCGAACAAAGACCAGATTATGAATAGCAGGAACAAGCTTGCGGATTTTACATTCATTCCTCACAATATACTCATAACGCATTGGAATAAAATTCTCTATTTGCTTGCTGTCCAGATAATTTTTCAAGGCCAACTCGCGGCTATAAGTAATACGCAGGGGATACCAATTCAGATCGGCGGAGCTTGTATTCACAATAGGATTTTTTATATAGCATTTAGACTTTTACTATGTATGAACTAATAAATTAGCCACAATAATGCAGACTTAATCGTTCATCCAACGGACGCAAAGTTAAAGCGTAACAATGAGAATACAAAATATTACGATAAAGAAAAAGCAGTTCCGAGTAGAAGCTTTTCCATGAAATACAAAAAGTAGACTTCCCGTTGACAAGAAGTTAAGAGTTTGTCAACAGGAAGTTAACCCTTTTTCTATTTTTCCAGCATATCTACTACTTGCTGTAATAATGCAGGCATTTCATGGTTGGAATTCTTAATCGTATGAATCTGCTCTTTTCCTTCCGCAGTCAGTGAGAAATACATTTGGCGTTTATCGACTTTACCGATAATGCGGGCAATCAACTTCTTCTCCTCCACAGAGCGTATTAGCTTGGAAGTATTAGAATGAGTAAGTCCTAATGCTTCTGCTATTTCTCCGGAAGTGAGCCGGGGATTATCCAGAAGTGCACAGAGCAACATCCCCTCATTCAACGAGAGGTTGTATTGCTGGATAAATTGGGTTTCAAACTCGGCTATCGCCCGATAAACATCACGAATTTTACATAAATCCTCCATATATTCTCTTTTTTATTTGTTAAATAACAAATTACTAGATGAAAAGGTTGACATTGGCTTTATCTGCCCGCTCCATGTAAGTAGCAACACCACCGATAGTTACCTCATCCAACAGTTCTTCACGACTGATTCCCATCATATCCATTGACATCTGGCAAGCTATAAATTCTACACCCTGTGCGAGAGCCTGAGAACGGAGTGATTCCAAAGAATCCACACCTTTTTGTTTCATAAGGAAACGCATCATCCGGCTACCCATGCCAAACATATTCATTTTGGATAACTTCAATTTCAAAGAACTGGAAGGAAGCATCATGCCAAACATCTTACCAAAAATATCTTTCTTAACTTTCGGCTTCTGCACTTTCTTCAGAACATTCAATCCCCAGAAAGTGAAAAAGACCGTAACCTTCTGTCCTGTTGCCGCAGCACCATTTGCCAATACAAAGGTAGCCAAAGCTTTGTCTAAATCATCACTGAAAAGGATCAAAGTTTTTCCCCTACCCGCTATTGCTCCGGCAGACGATGGACAAACAGCAGCCGGATCACCTTTCTCTATAGTTACTGTATAACGGCCTTTTTCTTCATGACTTCCTATCAGACGGTTTCCCGTCGTATCACACCATGCCGAAGCATCACGTGCAAATCCGGCATCAGTTGCCACAATCTCCACTTGTTCTCCCGGAGCAAGAGTATCCATTGCCTTTTTAACTTGCATGATAGGCCCCGGACATTGCAGGCCACAGGCATTAATTTTCAATGGCTCTTTAGAAGAACTCACCGTAGATTCTATTGAATTAACCTGCGGTATGGCAACTTTATCGGGTACAGGTACAGGCGCTACTGCAGCAGAATAGAGTTTATATCCTCCTGAGAGGTTACGCACATTCCGATACCCATTTCCCATCAGGATGCGTTGTGCCAGATATCCACGCAACCCTACCGCACAAAACAAGACAACCGGCTTGCTTGCAGGAACTTCCGACATACGATCTCTTAAATCATCCAAGGGAATATTAATTGCTCCCGGAATAGAACCGAAAGAAAATTCCTCGGGAGTACGGGTATCTATCAACATGACTTCATTCTTCTGCTGTACCAGTTCGCGCCAGGTAATAATGGGCATTGCACCGCTTATTATATTAGAAGCCACATATCCTGCAATGGCAATAGGATCTTTAGCCGAAGAGAACGGAGGTGCATAAGTGTGCTCTGTTTCCATCAGATCGTAAACCGTCCCGCCTCGCTTAATAAGTCCGGCAATCTGGTCGATACGTTTGTCCACTCCTTCATAACCAATGCACTGTGCACCATATAATTTTCCCGTAACAGGATGGAAAGTTAATTTTAAAGTCAGTGGCAATGCATCCGGATAATAGCCCGCATGAGAAGCAGAATGGGTTACAGAACTCTGATATTCCATCTCCCATTGCTTCAAGCGCTTAGCAGCAAGTCCTGTAGAGGCAACAGTCATATCAAAGACCTTGGCAATAGAAGTACCAATAGCACCTTCATAAGAAACTTTATTGCCAAATACCATATTATCAGCCACAATACGTCCTTGACGATTGGCTGGATTAGCCAGATAATTAAGCCATGGTTTTCCGGTCAGCGGATGCGGATATTCAATTGCATCCCCTACGGCATAGATATCTTTCTCAGAAGTTTCCAGATACTCATTCACCCAGATACCTCCGGCTTCTCCTATTTTTAATCCGGCATCTTTGGCCAAAGCAGTTGCCGGACGTACACCGATAGAAAGCAATACCATATCTGCCGGAATTGTCTTCCCACTTTTCAAGAAAACTGTAATACCTTGCTCTGTGCGCTGAAAATGGGTTACTCCTTCTTCCAAATAAAGTGAAACATCCTTCTGAACCAGATGCTGATGAACAGGAGCAGCCATAGAGAAGTCAATAGGTGCCATTACCTGATTGCCCATTTCCACTACAGATACAGAGACTCCTGCATGATGCAGATTTTCCGCCATTTCCAAGCCGATAAACCCTGCACCAACTACGACTGCACGTTTTACAGCATGTTCTGTGAGATAAGATTTAATACAGTCGGTATCTTCAACATTACGAAGGGTAAAGATTCCCTCTGAATCAATGCCTTCTAACGGTGGCCTGACCGGAGTAGCTCCCGGCGACAACAGAAGCTTATCATAAGTTTCTTCATATTCGCTTCCGTCAACCGTACGAACCGTAATGGTTTTATTCTTCGGATGAATGGCAATCACTTCATTCTCTACACGCACATCCACTCTGAAGCGCTGACCGAAAGAAGCCGGCGTCTGCACCAGTAACTTCTCACGTTCGTCAATCACGCCACCGATATAATAAGGCAGGCCGCAATTTGCATACGATATATACTTTCCTTTCTCTAATAAAAGGATATCAGAAATCTCGTCAATTCTTCTCAAACGGGCAGCAGCCGTAGCTCCTCCGGCAACTCCGCCAACAATCACATACTTCATATAATTCTCTTTTTTCAATTAAGAACAATACAAAGCAGGAAATTGTTTTCCAAAAACTAATATTTTCCAAAGGAAACTACCATAAGATACAGATTAGCAGTATCTGTTAGCACTAATTCGACAATATAAAAGAAGAGAAATTACCAGTTTAATTTATCGAAACCGATAGCTGTATACCATTCAGTCAGACGGTAAGCCTTGTCTGTAAGATTATCAGAAGTAGTAGGAATATAGCAAGACACGCCATTGGTATTTTCCATAGAAAACATACCGACATAAGCCGAATAATTCATAGGGGTAGTATTCCAATACACTGCAGCAGCATCAAAAGCCTGCTTCCATGTTTCATAAGCAGTATCATCAGTAATTCCCCGAATCATACCTACTAAATCATAATAACCTACCTCTCTGCGTTGATCATAATTAAAGACCGATGCACGAAGCTTTGCCTTATCCACCGTTTCAGGAAAGAGTTGCTTCGTAATCCGAGCCAGTTCATCCAACTGATCTGTTTTCAATACACAAACAGATGCTCCACCCGTCCAGTTAGTGTTTGAAATACCTTTACCACCATCATACTTAGCCGCATAAGGCTCATAATAAGCCTTACCTATATTCACTGCCGCATTCTCAGCAGAAAACATAGCAGGAACAACTACATCATACGGAGCACCCGGACCCGGAATTTCAGTCGGAGAACCTATACAATAATCCGTATAATCACGTAACTCATAGGCCACCTCTACCGATTGCATGAAACAAGCATCGAACAATATAAAATCAAAATGAGGAGCAGACTTTAATATCTCAACGAATTCAGAGATATTCATTCTATTATCCTCATTACCTGTATCCTGCCCCACCCAACGGGTACCGGCACCCAACGGATAAGGTAGCCATCCATCACCATGCGACCAATAAACCAATCCATAACTATCAGCCTGATATTTTGAATTCGAAAAGACATCTGCAAACACTTCCTGCGTTTCGGCAACGCCTACGGAATTACGGTCTTCATACTTCTTAACAACCGTCTCTATCACATCGTTCCCTTTCTTTTCCAATTCTATCAGGCGGGGAGATGAACCGTCATCCACATAAATCAGCAAATGCACACCCAAAGTATTCATCTGCGCCCATCCTTCCTTCATTTCGTTCAAATCCCCAGAAACAAATTTGGACAAATTGCTAGATGTTCCACGCTGATCTGCCGCCATATAGACCAATATCGTACGATTTCCTATGGAGACATCCGGTTCCTTATCCTCACATGCAACCAGCAATATAGAGAGGCAAACCCACAAAAAGAAGTAAAGTCTCGTTTTCATAACTACAGCCTGTTATTTAGGTGAGATCCTTAATTTTTAAGGAAATAAAAGAAATTATTCTTCCGGCTTCTTGAAGCGGAACGCATCAGGGTCGATAGGCATCAATACTATCGATTTATTCTTCTTGTATTTACTTTTTACTTTTGCAGACTCTTTCTCCAACTTCTTTTTATTCTCAGAGAAATAAATCATGCAAGTATAATCAGGACATTTCAAATCAAATTCCAAGTAATTCTTTAACTGATACGTATAAAGATCACGTTTAGGCAAGAAACCGCCTTTGTCCAGCTTAATACTATCCAGCACCTGGATATCAGTAAAATACACTACCGTGTCATTGAAAGAGGCAGCAACACCGAATGCATACACAGCCTTTCCCTTACCTTCTTTTCCTTTCTTGAGTGAGAATGCCGAGCACACCATAAAAACCAATGCTACGGCAAAAAGTATACGAACGTATTTCATAATAATATAATATTTGCACATTAAGTATGCTTAAAAAAATACTTGGCACATCAATGATAATTTATCTCCCATTTTATGATCAGCTATTACTAAGTTATTTTTCTCCTATTGGGAAAAAATATTTCTCCTACCGGAAAAATAAAACACCCATCTATACCAAGTCGTTTTGAATGATTACCAAATTGCGGCAAAGATAACAAAAAAACCGATGATCATAATATGACCACCGGTTTTTAATTCTTTCTATTTGTCGGAAATTGATATTTCTTATTATCCCAAATAAGACTTGAGCAATTTACTACGATTACTTTGTCTTAATCTTCTAATTGCTTTTTCTTTAATCTGGCGTACACGTTCACGGGTCAAACCGAATTTGTCGCCGATTTCTTCCAATGTCATTTCTTGTTGTCCGATACCGAAAAACATCTGTATGATTTCTTTTTCCCTATCGGTTAACGTAGAAAGTGCTCTATCAATTTCCCTCGCAAGAGACTCGTTCACCAAAGAGCGATCCGCCATAGGAGAGTCGTCGTTTACTAACACATCCAGCAAGCTGTTGTCTTCTCCTTCCACGAAAGGTGCGTCTACCGAAATATGGCGTCCGGATACCTTCAATGTATCGGAGATTTTATCAACAGGGATTTCTAGTTCATCTGCCAACTCTTCGGGAGACGGGCGACGTTCATTTTCCTGTTCAAACTTGGAGAATGCTTTGCTGATCTTGTTCAGCGATCCTACCTGGTTCAACGGAAGACGCACAATACGCGACTGCTCTGCCAAAGCCTGCAAAATGGACTGACGTATCCACCATACAGCATAACTAATGAATTTGAAACCACGTGTTTCATCGAACTTTTCAGCGGCCTTGATCAGTCCTAAATTACCCTCGTTAATCAAGTCGGGCAAACTCAAACCTTGGTTCTGGTACTGCTTGGCCACAGATACAACGAAACGCAGATTGGCACGTGTCAACTTCTCCAGTGCGATACGGTCACCCTTACGGATGCGTTGAGCGAGCTCTACCTCTTCTTCGACAGTTATGAGGTCTTCGCGACCGATTTCCTGCAAATACTTGTCAAGAGAAGCGCTCTCTCTGTTAGTGATACTTTTTGTAATCTTAAGTTGTCTCATTCTTCTAAAACAGATTTGGGTTGCAAAGTTACGACATTTAATTTAGTTATAAGCTAACTTGCCCTAACTTTTTTATCTTATTCACTATAGTATTATAAACAAAAAGAATGCCGACAAGTTAGTTGTCGACATTCTTTTTCTTCTTTGTTAGCTAATATTACAATCTTCTTACCTAAAAAACATACCTTTTATTCTTGAGTCAAATCTACCGCATAATTAGCACGTTTACCTGACGGGAACATACCTGTAATAAAGAGTACCTGATCCGGAGACTTCGTAGCTTCCTTCATGACCTTTTCCAAGTCCTCTACAGTTTTCATCTGTACGCCATTGGCTTTTAAGATAATGAAGCCTTTACGAATACCGGCAGCTCCCATCTTGCCACTGTTAACACCTGTTACTTCAAGACCATAACCCAGATTCAGTTGTTTCTTCAATTCATCAGGTATAGGACGGAAGGCTGCACCAAGAATATCCATTCCTGCATCTTTTACTACTTTTGTAGTACCTTGTTCATTTTTCAGCGTCACTTCAACAGTCTTTTCTTTCTTATCACGTATCAATTTCACTTTAACCTTATCACCGGGACGATGTTTTGCCAAAGCTTCCTGTAAATCGGCAAATTTATGAATAGGTTTATCGTCAATACCGATAAGAACGTCGTCAACCTTGATATCGGCACCTGCAGCAGAACTACCTTCTACGATTTCTCCTACTAAAAGGCCATCAACAACACCTGATTTTTCACGAGCCTCTTTTTTAAATTCACTCAATTTCTTGCCACTCTTATCTACCGGACGTTGAGTATCACCCGGTTCTTCTACAAGCGGAGTAACAGCAACACCCAGTTTTACACGTTGAACTGTACCGAATTGTTTCAAGTCAGCAACAACTTTCTTCATGATACTGGTAGGAATGGCAAAACCATAACCCGTATTTGATCCCGTCGGAGAGAAAAGAGCAGCATTGATACCAACCAATTCACCGCGTGCATTTACCAAAGCCCCCCCACTATTACCTTGATTAATAGCAGCATCAGTCTGGATGTACGACTCAATGCTTTCCGTACCAGTCTGCTGCCCCATTCCTAACGAGCGTGCTTTAGCACTAACAATACCTGCAGTCACTGTAGAAGTCAGATTAAACGGATTACCTACAGCAAGCACCCATTCACCAACTTTCAATGCATCGGAGTCACCTACCGGAATAGTAGGAAAATCATCTCCCTCTATTTTAATCAAGGCAAGGTCCGTGACTTCATCCGTACCAATGATACGTCCTTTAAGCTGACGGTTGTCATTCAGCGTTACACTGATTTCATCCGCACCGGCAATTACGTGATTATTCGTTACGATATATCCGTCTTTAGAGATGATGACACCGGAACCAAAACCTGTACGTTCAGGAGTCTGAACCTGTCGTCTTTGTGTACCACCCCGACCACCAAAAAATTCACCGAAGAAATCAGAGAACGGGTCTCTAACTTCTACTTCCTGAACTTTGGAAGCTTGAGTAGAACGAATATGTACCACGGCGTGAACTGAATTTTCTGCTGCTTGCGTCAAATCTACAGGTTGCGCATCAACGGCATTATAAGAGGCCAAACGTACGTTCGGATTCTGCTGGAACATATCACTAAATGCAGCAGTACTATCAGCAGGCATATTTTTTTGCAGCATCTTATAGGCGGTTAAACCTGCTACTCCTGAACTGAGAAGTACAATAGCTGCAACCCCAAGAATGTTTTTTGTTGTCTGTTTCATACTTAATTTCTATTCTTTTAATTGTTAATATTCAAATCTCGTTTAACATTTCGACGTTAAAATAACGACAAAAATCGTTCACTTATTCCGCTTGTCACTCTTTTTTGTTCTCTTTTAACAGTGAACTTTTGGGGCTTAACAGCGGTTAACGGCAAGACCTGACAATTTTACATTTATGCACGTTTACTGACGTGAAAATAAGGCAGATAGACGTTAAAACAAAATACATCCTTAATTATCAAGGTATTCTATATCCATGTGATAATCCCATTTCGGGAAGTAAAGATTGCCTCCCTCCCATTCCACTTCACCACGCTGGAAGTCAACGGTTTCACTGCGGGGATATTTCTTTTCGGGCATCAAAGGCATACCGTAGTCACTATTCACAATCATACGCCAGGAGTCGATGCCCCCCAGGAAGAAATATTCTTCATCTGCATTACGGGCGAAAGTAGGAATACCAAATGATTGATCTACAGGTACCCAACCGATACCTTCAAAATAGATCTCTGCCCAGTCATGCAGATTCCACGCTTTGGGATGCATCATGAAACCGCTTTGGAAATGCGCAGGAATGCCACTGATACGACAAAGTGTAATGAACAACAGACTAACCTGACCGCAATCGCCCTTATTGTTATCCAGAACATATTCGGGGATATTCTCTATTGTAGAGTATTCACGTGCAGAAGCCCAGGGAAAGTTATCATTCACCCAACGAAAGATGCGTTTAGCCTTTAAGAAGGGATTGGTTTCACCCTCTGTCAATTTGGCAGCAAGCTGACGCATACGCGGTGAAAAGATGATATGCTTCTCACGCTCGGCCGTATATTCCTTATATATAGAGGAGGTCGTGTCATAAGGCTGAACATCTTCCGGCTTCAGATTATGCCATTCAGCATTGGCAGTATACTCAAAGCTTTCGGAGAATACGGTCGGCTCATCCTGCACGGCACGTTTCTCCATATAAAGAGTGCTGTGAAGGCAATTCTGCGGAGAAAACGTATATTCCGGTTCGCTGGCAGCAATAAACTTCACATCCTGTTGTCGTGGCTGGTCAGTACGCGGATAAGGAAGCCAGCAACGAATCAACTCTCCGGCAGGAACAGCATTGCTGTCTACAGTAAGGGTATAGGTGACACGCATTCGTTTGGGGGTGGTAATCGGATTACCACTCTTCTTCACACTTGCAATAACTTCAGGCAGATTTTCCATATTCACCTTTTCACTTCCACTAAAAGAAACACCGTCTTTCGCAGCTTTTATCTTATAGCAGGCAGAGTCCACGCGGAATAAGTTAGGCCCGGCATTGCGGAAATAACGTTTCTCGCCATCCAGTGTCATACATTCCAAAGCCTTGGAAGCTTCCCATTGACGCATTTGCTCATCAGTAACATCAGGAATATACTTGCGGATGTAGTCTTTCACTTCAGTTTCTGTACGAGAGAAATCGGTAAGGAGACGTTGATGCAGGTCTTCTTCCCAGGTGTAAGGCTTGTTTTCGGGTTTCGTTGTACAAGCAGTGGCCAAGAAGAATAGAGCGGCGGCATACAATACTTTTTTCATAATGATTATTTTTATAGATGATGATGGGACAATACCACTTTATAGTTTCACAACTCCGATACCCGGCAAATCAGGTAGTGTAATCTTACCCTTTATCACTTCCATTCCTTTGAAACGGTCGTTAGCAATAAGCAGATTACCATCCAGATCGGCAAAATCAACTGCAGGAGAGAATTGAGCGGCGGCGGAACATGCACACGATGTTTCTGTCATACACCCCACCATCACTTTCATGCCCAAAGCACGCGCCAATGTCACCATCTTCCAGCCCTCGCGCATACCTGTACATTTCATCAACTTAATATTGATGCCATGAAATGCATCTTTCAAACCAGCCACATCACTCAGCCGTTGCAAAGATTCATCGGCAAAGATAGGCAACGGACTTTGCTGCGTCACCCAAGCTATGTCATCCAACTGGGTCTTAGGCATTGGTTGTTCAATCATTACAATTCCTTTTTCATGAAGCCAATGTATCATGTCGATAGCATAATGTTTATCCGTCCAACCCTGATTAGCATCTACGGCAATAGGAAGACTGGTTACGGAACGAATGGTTTCAATCATCTCCTTGTCATTCTCACGTCCCAGTTTTACTTTGAGGATATTGAACTGATCCGCACATTCCTTCGTTTTCTCACGTACCACCTCGGGTGTATCAATGCCGATAGTGAAGGTAGTAGAAGGAGCCTTATCTTTATCCAGTCCCCAAATCTTATACCACGGGGCTTGCAGCAATTTTCCCACAAGATCATGCAATGCAATATCTACAGCCGCTTTAGCAGCAGCATCTCCCGGCGAAAGTTTATCCACATAAGCCAGAATATCTTCCAACTGGAAAGGATCAGGAAACTGCCCGATGACATCCTGCACTTTCTTCAGGAAAGCCATTACACTTTCCATTGTACCCAACTCTTTCTGCAGATAGGGCGGCATGGATGCTTCGCCATAACCGGTAATTCCATCATATTCAATCTCCACTTGTACATCAGGAGTTGTGGTGCGTGAGTAAGTAGCCACCGTAAATACATGGCGCAACTTCAACTCATACGGGAAGAAACGCAATTTCATCCTAGCATTCACACCACTTTTATTGATATTGAACAGAGACGGGGTGCTTTCCCCTGCAAATACATTGTTAATAGCCACACTGGAACCTAATGCAGCGAAAGCCGCTGTTTTCAGGAAATCTCTTCTGTTTTGCATATGATTCGTTTTTTAATTATTAGATGATGATGGGAGAATTACGGATTATTCATAATAAGGGTTTGTTGCCGTTGTATTCAGGGATTCTTCCTTATTTATATAAGGTAACACACGCGTAGCAAACAACAGCCGTCCGAGGTTATATTCATCAAAGAGTTCGTCGGCAGGATCAAAACTACTGACATGCACATCTCCCTGTGAATGAATGAACCGTTTATCCCCAATATACATTCCCACATGTACCACACGCTCTTTACGATCTGCCGTAGCTTTACGGCCGAAGAAAATCAAATCCCCCGGTTGCAGGTTACTAAAATCAGGAGCAATATCGATATGCTCGCCCACATAGGCTTGTTGCGAAGCATCACGCGGAATAATAATATCATGTATGAACAGAATGGTACGCATGAAACCGCTACAATCAATTCCTTTGGAAGAAGTACCCGCCCAAAGATATGGAACGCCCATTAATGTGTGTGCCGTATGGATAATACTGGCAGCATCTTGTTTCAAAGAAGCCCGCCATCTACTTTCCGGCATAGAGATGGATTTTGAGATATACCCCGTCCGTCCATCAGGATAAGCAACTTTATAGTAAGCACCTTTGCTTCCCTCCCACTTCAAGCGGTTACCTGCAACCACATCAGAAACAGTCTGGGAAGTTTGATTAGGTTCGGAATACACGAAGCCGTAATGAGAAGTCACCACAATTTTCTCTGTCGCATTCCAGGCATGAAGTTCTTCTTTAGTGACCGGATGAATACCTACACGGTGCACCCAGGCAATGTAATTATCCGGTGTCTGAATGCGATACCAGCCGTCGCGTTGCAACACGCGGATGGGCATTCCCATCAATCCCTGCGTCATCATTTCGGATGAGAAATCCGGTTCTACACGAAGATTGGATACCGATACATTAATGATGCCATATGTTTTTCCTTCCAGCCCAGCCTCATCCGGCAATACCTGCAGACAGTCCATCACTTTATAATTGGCTTTCGACAATCCATTGAGAAGAGCTGCTTTCGCTTCAGGAGAGGTGGTTACACCACGTAACATCACATTCTTACCGGCAAAGGAATAATCTACATCAAAAAGTGCCACTCGTTTGTCCGGAGCATACTGACGTTTCAAACTGTCGGATAACTGTGCCACATCGGCAGGAACAGCCCTGTCCCCGACTTCCGAAGCCACCGAACATAACGAAGCGAAAAAGAACAGGGATACAATAGGAATAAGTCTTTTCATTAGCTAAAATGATTTGGGGGTTATTAAGTATTAGCAAAGTTAGAAATAATTTCTATTTTGGTTATATATTTTCAGGAATATTAAGATATAGTTTTAGAATGAAACCCACCATCTCCGTATCAAGGCCGTACCAAAACCGTACCAACTCCGTATCAAGTCCAAGCGTATAGACACGGAGCAGGTACGAAGTTGATGTGGATCAGACAGAAAGTAGATAAAACATTGATTATGTCCGCTTGCAAAGAAGAATAAAAAGAGGAACAAACGCTTCATTCTTCAGAAGAAGTTAAAAAACTCGGCAAGGTTTTGTATCCGCTGGCATAAAAGTCGTATCTTTGCCCAACAAAAGCAGTTGGTCGGTCTGTCGCTTGCGCCTCGGCGTATGAGGAAAGTCCGGGCAACACAGAGCATCCCACTTCCTAACAGAAAGCTGTCCGCGAGGGTAGAGTAACGTAGAAGAAAACAACCGCCTGCGTCTTCGGGCGTCGGTAAGGGTGAGAAGGTGGGGTAAGAGCCTACCAGTCTTGTGGCGACACAAGGGCTGTACGTCTTGGGAGTTGTAAGGTCATGTAAACCGACACTATGAGGGCTGCTCGCTCCATGTCGGAGGGTAGACCGCTAAAGCTTGTATGGTGACATACGGCTCAGATAAATGATAGACACCTTGATGAATGAAGAATTAAGAATGAATAATGAAGAATTCTTCCTGAAAACAAGGGACAGAACCCGGCTTACAGACCGACTGCTTTTTTTTAATAAAGAACTGAGAATGAAGAATGAATAAACGTATTACTGCTCTTTGGAAATTCCTGACATACGACATTTGGCGTATTACGGAGGACGAAGTCACTAAAACGACCTTCTCCCTCTATAATATTATCAAAACAATCTACCTCTGCATTAACCGTTTCACCAAAGACAGACTGGTAAACAAAGCTTCTGCACTGACTTACAGCACACTGCTCGCCATTGTTCCCATTCTTGCCATCCTGTTTGCCATCGCACGCGGATTCGGCTTCGACAATCTTATGGAAAGCCAGGTGCGAATGGGATTTGGAGGACACAATCAAACGACGGAAGTAATCCTGCAGTTTGTCAATTCTTACCTGTCGCAAACTAAGAGCGGCATATTCATCGGAGTGGGTTTAATCATGTTGTTATGGACGGTTATCAACCTGATCAGCAATATTGAAATCACGTTCAATCGTATTTGGGAAATAAAAAAAGCGCGGAGTATGTACCGTAAAATCACGGACTACTTTTCCATGTTCTTGCTGATGCCTATATTGATTGTGGTTTCGGGTGGTCTCTCTATCTTCATGTCTACCAGCTTAAAGTACATAGAAGACTTTGTTCTGCTGGCTCCTATCCTGAAGTTCCTGATACGCCTGATACCTTTCGCACTGACATGGTTTATGTTCACGGGACTGTACATCTATATGCCGAATACCAAAGTTAGGTTTAAGCCTGCGCTCATCTCAGGAATTCTGGCAGGAACGGCACACCAGGCATTCCAGTTTCTCTATATCAGTGGTCAGCTATGGGTATCGCGCTATAATGCCATTTATGGTAGTTTTGCCGCACTCCCTTTGTTTCTGCTTTGGCTTCAGATATCATGGACCATCTGCCTGTTTGGTGCAGAGCTGACCTATGCAGGACAAAACATCCGGAATTTCAGCTTTGACAAGGATACCAAAAATATCAGCAGAAGGTTCCGGGATTTTGTTTCCATTCTTATCATGTCTCTTATAGCCAAGCGGTTTGAAGAGAATATTAAGCCGTACACTGCCGAAGAAATGTCCGAAGAATGCCAGATTCCTATCCGCTTGACGCATCAGGTGCTATACGAGCTACAGGAAATCAACCTGCTGCATGAAGTGGTAGATGAAAAAGACGAGGTAATCGGTTATCAGCCTGCAATGGACATCAACAAACTGAATGTCGCACTATTGTTGGACAGACTGGATACGCACGGTTCGGAAGATTTCAAGATCGATAAGGAAAAAGAATTCAGCGATCAATGGGATGTGCTGATGAAAGCACGCGAGGAGTATTATAAGAGTGCCAGCCATGTACTGCTGAAAGACCTGTAAATTAGTGATTAGCGGTAAGTGATAAGTGATTAGCAATGCGACCATAGCGCAACTTGCTAATCACTTATCACTTACCGCTAATCACTAAATCAGTATTTATTGTAAGAAACCACCTTTTCTTTCGACTTTCTTGCTTTCTTCCGCTTCTCTTTCACGGAATAGCCAATGGTGATAACCAACAGCAAGCGTTTGGAAGACGGAATACCGGTCAGCTTCTTGATTTCTTTCTCATCAAACCAACCGAGAATACAAGAGCCCAACCCTTCACTCTCGGCAGCCAATGTGATATGAGCAGTGGCAATGCCAATATCTATTAAAGGGAAATACTTGTCTTTAATCTTTGCACCCAGAAATGAAGTTACGTTCATTGATTCCTCCACCACCAAAATGTGTACAGGAGCATCTTTAGCAAACTTATTCATTCCCAGTCCGGCAGTGGCCTTACCTACTTTGACGGACAACTCCGGATCATTAATTACAACAAACTTCCACGGCTGCGCATTACAAGCCGAAGGTGCCAGACGGGCAGCTTCCAATATCCGTTCCAGCTTCTCAGGCTCAACAGGACAGCTCATATCATAAGCACGGTCGCTCTGCCGAGAAGCAACTAACTTCAGAAAATCTTCCATATCTATTAGTTAAACTGTATCATCCGGCTGATATACTTGCCGATAATATCAAATTCAAGATTCACTACACTACCTGCTTTGATATCGTGGAAGTTCGTATGCTCGAAAGTGTAAGGAATAATAGCTACCTGGAAAGTATCGTCTGTCGGGTTGCACACTGTCAGGCTTACCCCGTTCACGGTTACCGAACCTTTGTCTACCGTGATATATCCACGCTTGGCCATTTCCTTATCGAAAGTATACCGGAAAGTAAAGTAATAACTTCCTTCGGCATCTTCCACATTTATGCAAGTGGCAGTCTGGTCCACATGTCCCTGCACAATATGCCCGTCCAGACGGCCGTTCATCATCATGCTGCGTTCTACGTTCACTACATCCCCGACTTTCAGAAAGCCAAGATTGGAACGTTCCAATGTTTCCTTCATGGCAGTAACCGTATAGGAATCCTCCGTCATGCTGACTACCGTAAGGCACACACCATTGTGAGACACACTTTGGTCTATCTTCAATTCATTTACAAATGAGCACTTGAACGTGAAGTGTACGTTCTCTTGTTCTTTTACCAATGCCACGAGGGTGGCGCATTCTTCTACTATTCCGGAAAACATAAGTCTATTTATAATTTAGTGATTTACAATTCCTCATTCTGGTGGTACAAAGATAATGCAAATTGAGCGCAGAACTTTCATGCTTGCATGAAAAAGTTCTGCCGAGATGCAGTTTATCTTCTCTAAAGATACGAAATAAATGTGACATAGGTACAAAAAAAATGGAGCTTTTCACAAAGCCCCATTTTTCAGTTTTCAATAGGTATTAGTTTTTTTTTAAGGTAAAAAGATTGTTTTCAGGATAACGCTGCAAATATAGCGGCTTTTCGAGATACTTACCAAATTTAAAAACATGTCTTATAACATCTTTTTGAAATTTCTTTGGTTTTATTACCACTTATGTAGCCTTTCTACACCCGCAATCGTTTTCAGTGGACAAATATATATCATTTTTCTAACAAACACTAAATTTTATCTAAAAAAGAGCTTATTTCTTAGTTAAAGGGTAATGTTCGTCTGTTTTTCCGCTATGTTTTAACACTTTTGCATCGATAAAGAAGACTATTTCTTCTGCAATGTTAGTGATGTGGTCGCCGGAACGCTCCAACTTACGGAACACACTTACCAGGTTCAAACAGGGCAGTACAGCCTCGGGATGCTGGGCAATGTAGTCTGCTAAAACAGTAGTAGCTTCTGCATTGATTTCATCCAATAAATTATCTTTAGCAAATACCGAAGTCGCCAAATCCTGATTTTCTTCCTGAAGAGCTTTCTTGGCAAGCTCCAGCATAGCAAGTACCTGCCTCTGCATTTCTTCCAAGCGCAATCGTTTCAGAAGTTCCGGATCAAGAACCGGTTCCTTGCAATTCAGAACGAAGCGGGCAATACCCTCGGCAAAGTCACCAAGACGCTCCAGATTCGTATTGATCTTCAGCATGGCAAGCACAAAGCGCAGGTCGATGGCTACAGGATTATACAAAGCAATGATATCTTCAATATCGCTGTCTATCTTCAATTCTAGGGCATTCACACGACGTTCACGTACCAGTACCTGTTGCGCCAGTTCACGGTCAAAGGTCAGCACAGCCTCCCCTGCCCTGTCGAGCTGGTTATATACTAAGGTCCACATTTCGTCTATTTCTTTTTTCAGCAAGACGAGTTCCGATTCGATAAACTTTACCATAAATTTCTATTTTAAGATTACTTGTATCATAAATTAAAGGAAGCCCGAGGTTCCTTTTTGTTTCTCCACAGGAAACAAACGCTTACCCGAAGCGTCCCGTAATGTAATTCTGAGTCTCCACCTTATCAGGGTTCGTAAATATTTTCTTGGTATCGTCAAACTCCACCATTTGCCCCAGATAAAAGAACGCTGTTTTATCACTAACGCGAGCAGCCTGCTGCATATTGTGTGTAACGATAACAATCGTATACTGCTCTTTCAGTTCGTGAATAAGTTCTTCTACCTTAGCCGTAGAAATGGGATCGAGTGCAGAAGCCGGTTCGTCCATCAGTAACACGGAGGGAGATACAGCCATGGCACGAGCTATGCAAAGACGCTGCTGCTGTCCGCCGGAAAGTGCATAGGCAGAAACTTTCAGTTTATCCTTTACTTCATCCCACAAAGCTGCCCCTTTCAAGGATTCTTCTACACGCTGGCGGATGAAGCTACTGTCTGTCACGCCATTCACTCGAAGTCCATAGGCCACATTCTCAAAGATGCTTTTCGGAAAAGGATTAGGACGCTGAAATACCATACCTACCTTCTTGCGAAGTTCATCTACCTGAATATCTTTTCCATAGATATTCTCTCCATCGATATGAATCTCACCTGTCAGGCGGGTATTGGGAATAAGATCGTTCATGCGATTGAACAACCGGAGGAAAGTAGATTTGCCACATCCCGAAGGTCCGATAAATGCTACTACCGAACGTTCTTCTATCGACATGCTGATACCTTTCAAAGCATGGAAATCTCCATACCAGAAGTTTACATTATTTGTTTCTATTTTACCAATCATTTTATTTTCTGTTTTATTCCTGTTAGTTCATCTTTACTTTTTTCTCGAAATATTTTCGCAAAGCATTTGCCAGAAGATTTACCAAAAGGATGATTACGATTAAGACTAGAGCTGTGCCATAAGCCAGTGGAAACTGGGCATCCATATCTGTGCCACTGGTAGAAATAACATACAGATGATAGGGCAATGCCATACACTGGTCGAGTATACTTGTGGGGAGTTGCGGTAGGAAATAAGCAGCACAAGTAAACAGGATAGGTGCAGTCTCACCGGAAACACGTCCCAAAGCCAGAATCAACCCCGTAATCACATTAGGCATCGCCATAGGCAGAACAACGTGCCAGATAGTCTGCAACTTAATGGCCCCTAACACACGGCTTCCCTCACGCAAAGTATCGGGAATGGCTTTCAACGCTTCCTCTGTGGTACGGATAACCAAAGGCACACACAACAATCCCAACGTAAGTGAACCGGCCAGGATGCTATCGCCAAATCCCATATAGTTAACAAATAAAGCCATACCGAAAAGACCAAAAACAATGGAAGGTATGCCGCTCAGGTTATTTGTCATCATACGGATGAACCGGACTACCCAGCCTTTCGGCGCATACTCATTCATGTAGATTCCACTCATTACTCCTACCGGGAAGGCAAACAGGGCACTGCCTATCATCAGATAGAATGTTCCGACAATCGCGGGGAAAATACCTCCTGCCGTCATACCGTCCGTGGGGGCAGTAGTCAGGAACTCCCAGCTGATAACTCCCACACCTTTATATATAATGAAGCCGAGAATGGCAAAGAGTATCCCCACCACTGTCAGGCTCAACAAACGGAATATTCCGAATGCAATACGTTGCGAAAGATGTTTCCTATCTATCATACTTATTTTTCTTTTCTCTATAAGACATTATCTTTTCCGGGCTGACACAGCTTCTACCGTGAAGTTTATCAGCAAACTAATAAAGAACAGCACTACACCCAAAAGAAATAAGGCTTCATAATGTGCTCCCCCGGCAGGTGCTTCTCCCAATTCCGCTGCAATCGTTGCAGGTATGGTACGCAACGGCTCCAGAATGGTATGCGGTATGACTGCCGCATTACCTGTCACCATCAATACCGCCATTGTTTCACCGATAGCACGCCCGATTCCCAATACCACGCCGGAAGTGATACCTGATACGGAATAAGGTATCACCACCTTATATATGGTCTGCCATTGTGAAGCTCCCAATGCAAGGCTGGCTTCCCGCATGGCACGGGGACAGTTGCGCATGGCATCTTCCGTCACCGTTATAATCGTAGGCAATGCCATTATAGCCAATACGATGCTTCCCGCCAGTCCACTTTCACCCACAGGCAGATTGAATACTTTCTGGATGAATGGTACAATCACAATCAGTCCGAAGAAACCATAGACCACTGATGGAATGCCACTCAGCAACTCAATGATCGGTTTCAGCAGATTACGTATCCTGGAATTTGCCACTTCGGACATATAGATAGCAACTGAAAGCCCAAAAGGCAATGCTATCAGGATGGCAAATAAACTCACCCACAGTGTACCGGTTATTAAGGGTAGAAAACCGAATTGTGCGGCAGGTGTAGCCGTCGGAAACCATTCCGCCCCCGCAAAGACATCTTTCACCGAAATGGTGTTATCCTGCAATAAGTGGACGGAATCCGGACGAACAATAAACTGTTGCGGTACAAAAGCAATAATGCCTGGCGTACGTTCCACCAGTTCGGTAATCTTTACTCCGGCATGTTCATAAGCTGCCCCCAGTTCTTCCTCGGTATAATACTGAGTGATATCTTCCAAACGGAAAAGCCGGATGGACATATCCTGCCCCCCGACTTCATTCCAGTTTGTTATCTCCTCATCGAAAACATCTTTTATCTGAGCCGGGGTCAGCTCACTTACCTTATTATCTTTATTCAGTGCCAATACATATCCTTCTTCAATTACCCGGCTGTTGAACAGTCCCAACGCCTCGGAAAAAAGAAACAGAATGATGAGCACAATGGTGATACTTGTTACAAAACCGCTACAAGCTAACACTCCTTCTATTATTTTCTCAAAAAGCTTCTTCATAAATGCCTATTGAATTTCGTATGCAAAGAAACCACGTCGATGTTAAGAGAGTGTGACTAAGGTTTGAAAGAAATGTTTCAAACCTATTACAAAAGCGTTACAACCTCCAAAAACACAAGTTTTGTAATTAGATTGTAATGCGCAATTGTTTTATTTGCAATCAATAAACAAATAGAATAATATTTGGGTTCTATTATCACCCCATTTCAAGTATAATAAAATTCATTATAAATAGAATCAAAAACAATTTTGAATAAAATGAAAACAATAAGTATCATCCTACTCCTGACATTAGCTGTAAGCAGCCTACAGGCGCAACGCATCAAAGGCAGTGACACCGTACTACCTGTAGCACAACAGACTGCCGAAAGATTTATGGCCCTCAATCCCGACGCCCGTGTTACCGTAACCGGTGGTGGCACCGGAGTGGGTATTTCCGCTCTATTGGACGGAACGACAGATATTGCCATGGCATCCCGCCCCATTAAATTCAGTGAGAAGATGAAAGTAAAGACAGCCGGAAAAGAAGTGGAAGAAGTGATCGTAGCTTACGATGCCCTTGCCGTTGTGGTTCACCCCTCCAATCCCGTAAAGCAACTGACGCGCCAACAACTGGAAGATATCTTCCGAGGTAAGATTACGAATTGGAAGCAAGTGGGTGGAGATGACCGTAAAATCGTGGTGTACTCTCGCGAAACATCTTCGGGTACTTATGAATTCTTCAAAGAAAGTGTTCTCAAAAATAAAAATTATATGAGTAGCAGCCTCTCTATGCCTGCCACCGGTGCCATTATACAATCTGTCAGCCAGACGAAGGGAGCAATAGGATACGTAGGATTGGCTTATCTTTCCCCTCGTGTCAAATCACTGTCCATATCTTACGACGGGACACACTTTGCCCCACCCACTATGGAGAGTGCTACAGATAAGAGTTACCCCATTGTGCGGCCTCTATACTATTATTATAACACAGAAAACTCTGAACAAGCAAGTCCTCTCATTGATTTCATCCTTTCACCTGCAGGTCAGGAAATCATTAAAAAGAGTGGATATATTCCCGTGAAATAAGGATATACGAAAAAAATGTCTTACTTTTGTAGCTCGATTTTTAGAATATATACATACCAATTATGGCAGATATTAAGAGCGAAGAAGCAGGCGAAAAAAAGAGCCTCAACTTCATTGAACAAATTGTTGAGAAAGACTTGAAAGAGGGTAAAAATGGTGGTAAAGTGCAAACACGTTTCCCGCCGGAGCCCAACGGATACCTCCACATCGGACATGCCAAGGCTATTTGCCTTGATTTTGGTATTGCAGCCGACCACAATGGCATTTGCAATCTGCGTTTCGATGATACGAATCCGACCAAAGAAGATGTGGAATATGTAGAAGCTATCAAGGAAGATATCCAATGGCTGGGTTACCAGTGGGGTAATGAATACTACGCATCCGATTACTTCCAGCAATTGTGGGACTTTGCCATCCGCCTTATTGAAGAAGGTAAAGCATATATCGACGAGCAGACTTCAGAACAAATAGCACAGCAGAAAGGCACTCCTACCCAACCGGGTGTGGAAAGTCCTTACCGTAACCGTCCGATAGAGGAAAGCCTCTCCCTGTTCAAGAAAATGAATACAGGTGAAATAGCAGAAGGCGCTATGGTGCTTCGTGCCAAGATTGATATGGCAAACCCGAATATGCACTTCCGCGATCCTATCATCTATCGCGTAGTGAACCATCCGCATCACCGTACTGGTACAACGTGGAAGGCCTATCCGATGTATGACTTCGCTCACGGACAAAGTGACTACTTTGAAGGTGTAACGCACTCTCTCTGTACATTGGAATTTGTTCCCCACCGTCCGCTCTATGATCTCTTTGTAGACTGGGTAAAGGAGGGTAAAGATCTGGATGATAACCGCCCCCATCAGTATGAATTCAACAAGCTGAATCTCAGCTATACCCTGATGAGCAAGCGCAACCTGCTGATTCTGGTAAAAGAAAAACTGGTGAACGGATGGGATGATCCCCGTATGCCGACTATCTGTGGTTTCCGCCGTCGCGGATACTCACCTGAGTCTATCCACAAATTTATTGATAAAATAGGATATACCACATACGATGCACTTAATGAATTCGCTCTACTGGAAAGTGCCGTACGCGAAGACCTTAATACCCGTGCTACGCGTATCTCAGCGGTAGTGAATCCGGTGAAACTGGTTATCACCAACTATCCGGAAGGAAAAGTGGAAGAACTGGAGGCAATCAATAATCCGGAAAAACCGGAAGAAGGCAGCCATTTCATTGAGTTCAGCCGCGAACTGTGGATGGAACGCGAAGACTTCATGGAAAATGCTCCGAAGAAATACTTCCGTATGACTCCGGGCCAGGAAGTACGCTTAAAGAGTGCTTATATCGTGAAATGTACCGGTTGCAAAAAAAATGAAGCCGGAGAAGTAGTTGAAGTATATTGTGAATATGATCCGAACACCAAGAGCGGTATGCCCGAAGCAAACCGTAAGGTGAAAGGTACCCTGCACTGGGTAAGTTGTGATCATTGCCTTGAAGCAGAAGTACGCCTCTACGACCGCCTTTGGAAAGTGGAAAATCCACGTGACGAACTGGCTGCTATCCGCGAAGCTAAAAACTGTGATGCACTGGAAGCGATGAAAGACATCATCAATCCGGACTCACTGAATATATTGCCTCATTGCTACATTGAAAAATACGCCGCCGGCATGAAACCGCTTACTTATTTGCAGTTCCAGCGCATCGGATATTTCAACGTAGATCCAGACTCCACACCTGAGAAAATGGTATTCAACCGCACTGTAGGCTTGAAAGATACCTGGGGCAAAATAAATAAATAAAAATAGGATTATAGGAGTAAACAATTAATGAGCAATAAAAACCTGCTGTCCGGCAGGGATAAAGAGTTACAGGAACTTGCCGAACAATATGAAGCGGCAATGGCCGAAAACAAACCGTTCTATCAGGATGCAGATGAGTTAGCTGATCTTGCCGACTGGTATGGTACAAAGAAAAGATATGATAAGGCTTTTGAGATTGCAGAATATGGATTAAAGCTGCATCCCGATAGCACTGAACTTATGATTGAATACGCTTACCTGCATCTGGATAACGGGAAGAAAGCGAAAGCACGTGAAATCATTGAAAATCTTCCCGATACTTATTCGCCGGAAGCAAAAGTGGTGCGTGCCCATTTGCTATTGAGTGAAGGTAAACTGGATGATGCCGAACAGTTACTCGACACGATTGAAGATAAAGATGATCTGGCAAACGTGGTAGATGTATCCTATATGTATCTTGATATGGGGTATCCGGATAAAGCCTTGGCATGGCTTGATCCGGTAAAGGAAGAATATTCTGATGAAGAAGCCTATATTGCCGTAGTTGCAGACTGCCTTTATGGCAAAGGCATGACCGAGGAAGCAATTCCCCTGTATAACCGCCTCATAGACATGAATCCATATTCGGCTCCTTACTGGTTCGGATTGGCAAGATGCCACTTCGAAGAAATGAACTTCAACCAAGCTATTGATGCTTGCGATTATGCATTGGTGAGTGATGATGAATTTGCAGACGCTTATGTAATGAAAGGACACTGCTTTTACCAGTTAGGTAACGAAGATGCTGCTCTGGAGTATTATCAGAAAGCAGAGGAACTTCATGGACTTGCTCCCGAATTTATCTATACATACATTGGATTATGCAAGGTATCCAAAGGAGAATGGAAGGAAGGCTATGAAAATCTGGAAAAAGCAATCCTGGAAAATGAAACAGATGAAGTTGCTTCTCCAATACTGCCCAGCTTATATGCCAATGCAGGGCTTTGCCTCTCCAAGATGGGGAAGAAACGCAAAGCACACCAGTATTGTAAAAAAGCACATAAGCTGTCACCGGAAGACCCGGAATCTCTTCTGATAGAAGGTCGCATATACATTGAAGAAGGTGACTACGACAAAGGAATAAAGCAGTGGGCAAAGGCCTTGAATTGCTCTCCTACTGCCGACACCTGGAATGAAATAGGTATGCATAGCATGGAAATCGGTTATCTGGATTATGCCAAGATAGCTTTTGAGCGTGTTTGCGAATTGGAACCGGACTTTGATGGTATCAACGAAAAGTTGACGGTACTCTACATGACGCTGCATGATAAAGAGAACTTCATAAAGTATAATCAGAAATGCCCCCGCCCATTCGATTTAAAAGAATTGGAGAAGATGCAGATGCTTATGGAAAGTGAAGACCGGGAAGACCTGGCCGCTTATATGCAAAACATCATAAAAGCATTGCAATAAAAAGAAATAGAGAGTAAAGGAATCTTTACTCTCTATTTTATATATACCCTCAAGATATTTGTTTGCTATCTCTTATTTAGCACTACGAGTAGAAAGCTTTTCCAGGAAATATACCAGGAAGAAACCCACTATCATCAATACTACAGCCTCAACAACATACTGATTGGGCAGAATATTACTTTCAACCAATGGTTTCACTACCCCATGACTATCAGTAAAAGTTTCTATAGTTTCCTTCCAAGGCCACACTTTGTTTAGTGATCCCAACATGAAACCTGTCAATACAGCCAATGTAATATTGCGGAAATGCTTTAATGCGTACGAAAGAACACGTGAGAAAGAAGTTATACCAATAAAAGCACCCACAAAAAACACTAATAAAACCGTTATATCAAGTGTTTTGACAGCCTCCATTATAAAAAAGTACTTACCTAACAGTACCAAAATAAAGCTTCCCGATATACCCGGCAATATCATAGCACAAATGGCAATCGCTCCACAAAGGAATATAAAAAATAAGTTGGAAGGAGTTTCTGCAGGAGTTGCTACCGTAATATAATATGCAACTGCCACACCTATAATAAATGCCGGAATCGTTTTCTTGTTCCATTCCTTTATGTCTTTTCCTACAAACCATGTGGATGCCAGTACCAGTCCGAAAAAGAAAGCCCAAACCATAACCGGATGGTCCGTAAGCAACCATGTGATAATTTTAGCTAATGAAAATACGCTGATTCCAATTCCCGCCAGCAGAGAGATCAGAAAATTACCGTTAATCGCTTTCCAGAATGCTCCCCATTTTCCTGTGAAAAACAACTTTAAACTTTTTCCGTTAATGCTTTTTATCGAATCTACCAATTCGTCATAAATACCTACAATAAAAGCAATTGTCCCCCCCGATACACCGGGAACCACATCAGCTGCTCCCATTCCCACACCTTTCAGCATGAGTAGGGCGTAGTCTTTTAAACCTCGTTCCATCTTTTTCTTTATCAATTAACCTATTAATACTTGATCTATAGGACGCAAAGTAAAACAAAAAAAGCCAGTTACTCACTATAAATCAATCAAAAATATCCGAAAAACACATTGGAATTTTATACAACAGTTGCATACGGATATAAAAAAGAAATGGTGTATAATAGTCTCACGACTACTATACACCTGGTCTTTTCTAATTGCTTATTAAAATCTGAGGTTTACTACTTTACAGCCTCTATTGCTTTGTCATAATCCGGCTCCTGGGTAATTTCAGGTACCAGTTCAGTGTATGCAACCTTTCCATCCTTACCGACAATAACTACTGCACGTGCCAGCAAGCCACCCAACGGTCCATCTGCCATACGCACACCGTAACTTTCATCAAAATCAGAGAAACGGAAATCAGACAAAGGAATTACATTTTCAATACCTTCCGTAGTACAGAACCGTGCATGGGCAAAAGGCAAATCTTTGGAAATCGCCAAAACCACTGTATCTGGCAGACTCGCTGCCAGCTTGTTGAACTTGCGCACAGATGTTGCACAAACACTGGTATCCAAACTTGGAAAGATATTCAATATTACATTCTTACCTTTCAAATCTTTCAAAAAGAAAGAAGAAAGATCTGTTTTTACTAACTCGAAGTCGGGAGCAACTGTCCCTACTTTTATAAACTCGCCGATAATCTTAACCGGCTGTCCTTTAAATTTTGTTGTAGCCATAGTTTTCTTGTTTTATATGTCTATATAACAAACGAACTGTTGGAAAAGTTCGCCCAAAACTTTTCCAACTGCAAATTGTTACTCTCACAAACATGATTACAATAACCATTTAAAATTAAATTTGCATGAAAACTTTATTTGACGAACTTCAATACGAAGTAAAAAACTGGTGGATGTCTCTCCTACTTGGTATACTCTATGTAGTAGTTGCTATAAGTCTGATGTTTGCTCCGTTCAGCGGTTATGCAATTTTGAGTATTCTGTTCAGTATATCGATGCTGTTCAGCGGTTTGTTAGAGATTTCTTTCGCCGTAAGCAACCGGAAGAATGTTTCCAGCTGGGGTTGGTATCTGGCAGGTGGTATCATCGACATGGTATTAGGTTTCTATCTGATAGCTTATCCGCTGTTAAGCATGGAAGTAATTCCATTCATCATCGCATTCTGGTTAATGTTCCGCGGCTTTTCTTCCATCGGCTATGCCATGGATCTGAAAAGATATGGTACCAGAGACTGGGGATGGTATATTGCCTTCGGCATATTAGCTGTGATTTGTTCACTCCTCATTCTGTGGCAACCGGCAATAGGCGCCATGTATGCTGTTTACATGATCTCATTTGCATTCCTTATTATCGGATTTTTCCGTATTATGTTGTCTTTTGAATTGAAGAACCTTCATAAGCGAGGAAGAAGTATGAAAGATAAAAATGAAGAAAAAGAAATTCCAAAAGAAATTCCAGTAGAATAAGTAGCAATCCAGCCCGGAAAAACGAGTTGACTAAAGAACCTGGCAACAGAAACTTGCCAACTCGCTTTTTCATTAGTTACACTTCAGAAAGCGGTGCATGGTGGTTCTGGATACTCCCATTTGACGGGCTAATTCCGAACAAGAAACACCTCGTCTGGATTCACGCATCAAACGTCTCTTATTCTCACGGAGTACCCGCATTGCAGGGCAGGTCCCCTTTTTACGTCCTAACTTGACCCCTTCCTGTTTTCGTCTTGCCAACGCTTCCTTAGTTCGCATGGAAATCAAATTACGTTCTATCTCCGCCATCAATCCAAATGCAAACCCCAATACTTTACTGTTAATGTCATTTTGAAAAACATATCCCTCTTTCGTGCTGTACAAAATAATTTCTTTCTTTATACACGAATTGAGAATAGTCATGATTTCCAACAAGGTGCGACTCAATCTCGAAATCTCCGTTACAATCAACGTATCCCCCCGCTGCATCCGGTTCAACATCCCCGACAGCTTTCGTTCCTTACTACTCACACTCCCACTTACTGTCTCAGTGTACCACTTGTCAATCTTCAATCCATTTTTCTCTGCAAAGCGCAGAAGTTCTTCACGTTGATTAGCCAGAAACTGCTTTTCTGTACTCACTCTTAAATAAGCTACTACCATAATTTTGTTGTTTTTATAGGTTTAACAGTGCCAAAGAACAGCAATAACAGTGAAAAATCACAATATCATTAAGCAATGAAATACAGCAAGTTCGCGCACTTTACCCCTTTTATTTTACATCACTTATTTCGAAGATGGCAAAGCAAATTATGTAGGAATACACATTTCCATACCGGAAGCTGGTTATAAAAAGAAACAAGAAAAAATCTTCTTTCTATAATAGACAATTTTTCCTTTTCAACTTTCCACAAGTCCTAGTATTAAGTTCTAGAAACGTTAATCATCTAATTATGAAAGCATTGTATTTACCAACTGTTCACATCATAATGTAAAAGCATTTACCTCAGCATGTAACGGTCTTTACCCCATATTGTAACGACCTTTACCACAGTATGTAACGGTCTTTACCGCGTCATGTAACGGTCTTTACCGCGACATGCAAACAGGATTAGCATGGGGGATAAAAAGAGTTACCATGAAAGAAAACGACCTCATCTCTGTAAGATTTCAATTCCGCTCTTCCCATAAAAAATGAATAAATTCATTTTATTCTACCCTTCGTTTGCATTATCTTTGTGGTCAGTTTTATAACAAGAATATAAATTCATAATTAAAAAACAAAGAAATTATGGCAATGCATACATGGTTTGAGTGCAAAATCCGTTACGAGAAAGTAATGGAAAACGGAATGAACAAGAAAGTAACCGAACCCTATTTGGTAGACGCACTCAGCTTCACGGAAGCAGAAGCACGTATTATTGAGGAAATGACACCGTTTATTTCAGGAGAGTTTACGGTATCGGACATCAAACGTGCTAACTATAGCGAATTATTCCCAAGCGAAGAAGAAGCCGCAGATCGCTGGTTCAAATGTAAACTGGTCTTCATCACTCTGGATGAAAAGAGTGGAGCTGAAAAGAAAACATCGACTCAGGTATTGGTACAAGCTGCCGACCTCCGTGATGCCGTTAAGAAGCTGGATGAAGGTATGAAGGGTACAATGGCTGATTATCAAATCGCTTTAGTGTCCGAAACACCTCTTATGGATGTATATCCGTACAGTGCAGAACCCAATGATAAACCGGAGGTTTAATATATATATATTAGTATCATGAATATTGCAGATAATCTTCAACAAGTGCTGAACGAACTACCTGAAGGGGTGCGATTGGTAGCTGTTTCCAAATTTCACCCCAATGAAGCGATAGAAGAAGCTTATCGCTCCGGGCAGCGAGTGTTCGGTGAAAGTAAGGTGCAAGAAATGACTGCCAAGTACGAAAGCCTTCCCAAAGACATTGAATGGCATTTTATCGGGCATCTGCAAACTAATAAAATAAAGTATATTGTACCCTACGTAGCTCTGATTCACGGCATTGATTCATACAAGCTTCTTGTTGAGGTCAATAAACAGGCCGAAAAGGCCGGGAAAGTGGTCAACTGCCTGCTGCAACTACACATTGCAGAGGAAGAGACTAAATTTGGTTTCAGTTTTGACGAATGTCGGGATATGTTAGCGGAAGGTGAATGGAAAACTCTCAGTAACATACAATTATGCGGCTTGATGGGCATGGCGACAAATACAGACGACAATGAACAAATAGAGAAGGAATTTTGTTCATTAAGTAGCTTCTTCAAAGAAGTGAAAGACTCATGGTTTGCCGACACAGAGGCTTTTCGGGAGTTGTCCATGGGAATGTCCCACGATTATCACCAAGCTATTGCGGCTGGAAGTACTCTGATACGCGTAGGAAGCAAAATCTTTGGAGACAGAACGTATTAATCATTATTCATTAAACATTATTACCATGGCAACATTAAAAACTACTTTTGCCGGGTTAGAATTAAGAAACCCGATTATCGTCAGCAGTTCAGGCTTAACTGATAGTGCTGAAAAAAATCAGAAATTCTATGAAGCCGGTGTCGGTGCCATTGTTCTGAAATCTCTTTTCGAGGAGCAGATCATGATGGAAGCTGACTGGCTCGGAGATCCGAATATGTACCCGGAAGGCAGTGATTACTTGGTAGAATACGTCCGCCAGCATAAGCTGTCTGAATATCTGGAATTGATAAAAGAGACTAAGAAAGTATGTCCTATTCCTGTTATTGCCAGTATCAACTGCTATCAGGATGCTGAATGGGTAGGCTTTGCACAACAAATGGAAGCTGCAGGTGCTGATGCTATAGAAATTAATATTTTGGCGTTACAAACAGGTGTTCAGTACAATTACGGTTCATTTGAACAACGTCATATTGATATTCTCAGCCACATCAAAAAGACAGTTCGCATTCCGATCATTATGAAGCTGGGCGACAACCTTACTAATCCGATAGCTTTGATAGACCAGTTATATGCCAATGGAGCTGCCGCTGTTGTATTGTTCAATCGTTTCTATCAGCCGGATATCGATATCGAGAAGATGAAGCAAATCTCAGGAAATGTATTCAGTACAGGAGCTGATCTGGTTAAATCTTTACGCTGGATAGGTATTGCCTCAGCAGCAGTAAACAAGCTGGATTACGCAGCATCAGGCGGTATTCATTCTCCCGAAGGAATCGTAAAAGCAATTCTTGCAGGAGCTTCAGCCGTAGAAATCTGTAGCGCATTCTATCAAAACAGTTATGCACTTGTAGCAGAATATACCCGTTTCCTGAATTTATGGATGGATCGTAAAGGAATGGAAACAATCTCTCAATTCAAAGGAATGTTGAATGTTAGCGATTTGAATGGTGTGAATACCTTCGAACGTACTCAGTTCATGAAATATTTCTCCAGTAGAAAATAGCAGGAACCACACAACATATCATTATACGTAATGCCCCTTAACATATATTGTTAGTGTATCTAACGTATATTGTTACGGGGCATTACATTTATTTATTACTATTTCCTTACAGGATGACTTAATCCGGTTTCTTGTCCAATGCTTCAAAACATGAATTCTTACTGATAAATTCAGGAACAATATCCTTCATAGCTGACACAATCTTCATCTGATCATAAGTATAACTAACATCTATCAGTTTTTGGATACGCTCTTTTACTTCGTCATAATCATATTCACGGACTGTTGCAATCATGATCTTCTCATGGTAAGTCGGTTTGGTCAACTCTTTTACATTCAGCAACTCTTCATAAAGTTTTTCTCCATGGCGTAGTCCTGTAAACTCAATCTTCACATCCGTACGTCCTGAAAGACTGATCATACGTTTGGCAAGATCTACAATCTTCACCGGCTTACCCATATCAAAGATATAAATCTCACCCCCATTTCCCATACTACCGGCTTCGAGTACCAAGCGGCAAGCTTCAGGAATCGTCATGAAATAACGGATAATTTCAGGATGAGTAACAGTCACCGGACCACCACGTTGTATCTGATCGCGGAAGCGGGGAATTACAGAACCGTTGGAGCCTAATACATTGCCGAAACGTGTCGTAATGAATTGGGTTACATGCCCACCTTTCTGTTGCAGCTTCTTCGCCAAAGACTGTACATAAATCTCACAAATACGTTTGGAACATCCCATCACATTTGTGGGGTTTACAGCTTTATCGGTAGAAATCATTACAAACTTCTCAGCTCCATATTTCACAGCCAAATCAGCAATAGTACGGGTTCCATACACATTAATCTGAATAGACTCTGAAACATTGTCCTCCATCATCGGCACATGCTTGTAAGCAGCCGCATGAAAAATATACTGAGGTTTATATTCTTTAAAGATTTCTTCCATACGCGTAGCATTGGAAATATCTGCAATAATCGTTTCCGCATCAATATCACGCCAACGGTCCTGTAACTCCAGACGAATATCATGCAACGGAGTTTCTGCCTGATCTACCAGAATCAACTTATAAGGATTGAAAGAGGCTACCTGACGCATAATTTCACTACCGATAGAACCGGCAGCACCAGTTATCATCACCCGTTTTCCTTCCAGATGAGAAGCTACCTTATGGATATCGATTTCAATAGGGTTACGTTGCAAGAGGTCTTCAATCTGTATTTCTTTCAGTTGGGTACGGTTCAAAGTCTGCCCACTCCATTCACTCAAAGGAGGCGCAGTCATTAATTTGATATTATGAGCCAAAAGACGGTCAGCCATATCTGATCTTTTCAGTTCCTCCATCTTGGCAGGCGAAATAATAATGGTATGCACATCACGATCGTTCAGTACATCAATCAGCGTCTCGTCATTGGGAAATACTTTCACTCCCATCATCACCTTATTTATCAGCTCCGGCTCATCGGCAATGAAACCACGCAGACGATAGTGATTACGCAAATTTACACGCAATGCTTTAGCAATATTGACTCCTGCCTCCTTAGCACCATAAATAAAGACATTGGCACTATGACTTCCATCGAAATTCAGCAGTTCATAAAACATCTTCACAACAATGCGCGAACAAGACATCATGGCAAAACTAATAATATATGCCATGAAGAATACGCTCACAGGTGCCAAGCGAACATCCATGTAGCTTGATAAAAGCACACTCGAAATCATCAGCAGCGCATACGACACTGTCAATGAAACGAAGATGCGCATAATATCTATAAACGAAGAAAAGCGCAACACATTAGAATATGTGCGGAATATCCGAAAGAATACCAAGTTGACAATAACTGTACATACAATCGTTTTGTCAATGGTAGAGGATTCCAGGAAAATACTCCGGAAATCATATCGAAGTGCATAAGCCAACAGGCTGGATACAACGATTATCAATACATCGATCAACAGAATAGTCCAAATCGGCAATACCTTTGCTGAGAGGTATCGATGAAAAAATTTATGTTTCATTTCGTTTGACAGTTTTGTTTTAGGCGAGGCAAAGATACATTATTTTTTATCAAATATGGGAAGAAAAAGATAAAAATGTGTGATAAAATTAAATGGCGGCAAAGTTACGTATATAACCTTGCCGCCATATTTATTGCCTATAAAGCTCTGTTACATCAAATTACTAGCTAATTCACTTAGTTGACTACGCTCTCCTTTTAACAAATTCACATGAGCAAAAAGGTTCTGATCTTTCATACGATCAATCATGTAAACCAAGCCATTGGACTGACTGTCCAGATACGGTTGGTCTATCTGCTGAATATCACCGGTAAACACCATTTTGGTTCCTTCGCCAGCACGGGTGATAATAGTTTTTATTTCATGTGGAGTCAAGTTTTGTGCTTCATCAATGATGCAATAAGTTTCACTCAAACTACGTCCGCGAATGAAAGCTAACGCCTCGATTACCAGCTGCTCGCTTTTCTGCATATCTTCCAAACGTTTTACTTCAGTAGAATTAGAAGCAAACTGACGCTTAATGACATTCAGATTATCGAACAAGGGCTGCATGTAAGGTGCCACTTTCTCTTTTGCATCACCCGGTAGGAAGCCAATGTCTTTATTGGATAGAGCAACAATCGGACGTGCCAGCAGAATCTGTTTATAATCATTCATCTGACTAAGGGCAGCTGCTAAAGCTAGCAGAGTCTTTCCTGTACCAGCTTTACCCGTCAGAGCAACCAACTTAATATTAGGATCAGTCAACACTTCGAAAGCAAAACTTTGTTCAGCATTTCTGGGTTCAATACCATAATTCTTTGTTTTATTTACCCGGCAGATTGTATGTGTAAAAGGATTGTAACGTGCAAGAACACTATTCCTGTCACTCTTCAGGATAAAACATTCATTCGGGTGAATAATATCTTTGAAATCAAACTCACTGATATCCAGTCCTTCTCTGGAAGAATAAATTCGGTCTATCAAAGCAGGATCAATTCCTTCGAATACCTCATTTGACTTTTCAAATATATCCACATTTATCACCTTGTCGTTGATATAATCTTCACAAAGCAGACCTATGGAACGTGCTTTCATCCGGAGGTTCACATCCTTAGTCACCAGGATGGTTTTCATGTCCTTCTTCTGGCGCGTCAGCCAGTCCACTACAGCCAGAATCTTATGATCGGGAATACGCTCGGGGAATGAATCGAACACATCCGGAGCATCCACCGAACCGGCTATCACAAATAAACTTCCCAGACCTTCGCCCAGAGAGGCACCTTTATTGAAAAGATTGTCATCGGTAACTAAATCGAGTTCACGGAGAAATTCACGGGCATTGAAGTTAATCTGTTCATTCCCTTTCTTGAATTTGTCCAATTCTTCAAGAACTACGATGGGAAGATAAATGTCGTTCTCTTGGAAATTCTTAAGACAGTTATAGTCGTGAAGGATTACATTCGTATCAATCACAAAATTTTTCTTTGTTCCCATACTCTTTTAGATTTAAATTGTTGATATATTTGCCTCCAAGCGAAGATAAGCTACACATCGACATAAAAAATGAACAAGTTCATTTTATTCTGCTCTCAGTTTGCATTATCTTTGCAGCTTCTAAGATAGGAATTAAAAAGAGAGAATGGCTTGCTTTCTCGTTAAATATTTTAAAAGATGGATTATCAGAACACTTTATTATACTTATATAACAGTGCCCCCATGTTTCAACAGGTGGGAAGTTCAGCATATAAGGAAGGTTTAGAGAATACACTGGCACTGGACGAACACTTCGGACATCCGCACCGGAACTTCCACAGCATCCATGTAGGGGGAACTAATGGAAAAGGCTCATGTTCGCACACGCTTGCTGCCATTTTGCAGGAAGCAGGATATCGGGTAGGACTTTACACTTCTCCACACCTTGTAGACTTCCGCGAGCGTATTCGGGTGAATGGACAATCCATCCCGAAAGAGTATGTAGTCCGATTTGTAGAAAAAGAACGAAATTTCTTTGAACCTCTGCATCCCTCTTTCTTTGAATTGACTACTGCCATGGCATTCCGTTATTTCGCCAATGAACATGTAGATGTAGCAGTTATTGAAGTAGGACTGGGTGGAAGACTGGATTGTACCAATATTATACATCCTGATTTATGTATTATCACCAATATAAGTTTCGATCATACCCAGTTCCTCGGTAATACATTAGAGAAGATAGCAAGCGAAAAAGCCGGTATTATCAAAAGCGGAATACCCGTTGTGATCGGAGAAACTACTCCCGAAACAAAACCTGTATTTACAAAAAAGGCTCGCGAAGTGGATGCGCCCATTTTCTTTGCAGAAGAAAACCAAAAAGATGAATACCCCGGATTGGAATGTGAACTGAAAGGATTATACCAAACTAAGAATACCCATACTTTACTCACAGCCATCGCACAGCTACAACAAGCCGGATACAATCTGAGTGAGCAAGCTGTCCGTAGTGGTTTTGCCCATGTCTGTGAACTAACCGGACTGATGGGACGTTGGCAGAAATTGCAGGACGCCCCTACTCTGATATGTGATACCGGACACAATGTAGGTGGTATCACCTATATCACAGAGCAGTTGAAACAGCAATCTTACCGAAAGTTGCATTTCATTATAGGTATGGTGAATGACAAAGACATACATGGGGTATTGGCATTGCTGCCCAAAGACGCTGAATATTACTTCACGAAAGCCAGCGTCAAACGTGCATTACCCGAAAATGAACTTTCACGGCTTGCCTCTGAAGCCGGATTACAAGGAAGTTGTTACCCGGATGTCCCTTCCGCCGTGCAGGCGGCACAAGAAAAAAGCCTCCCGGAAGACTTTATCTTCGTAGGAGGCAGTAGCTTTATTGTTGCTGATCTGTTAGCGAACCGCGATACACTCGATCTCCACTAAAGCATCCTTAGGCAGAGCTTTCACTGCAACAGCCGAACGAGCAGGGAAATCACCATCAAAATAGGTGGCATATACTTTATTCATATCTGCAAACAATGACATATCTTGCAGGAAAACAGTAGTCTTGACAATATTTGCCATCGTCAAACCTGCTTCTCCAAGGATATGCTTAACATTCTCCAATGACTGGCGGGCCTGTGCTTCAGCCCCTTCTGCCATCTGTCCGGTAGCTGCATCAATAGGCAACTGACCAGATACAAATATCATTCCATTCGCTTCGATAGCCTGGCTGTAAGGACCGATAGCTCCCGGTGCTTTCTGACTGCAAATTACTTTTTTCATTCCAATAATATTTTAATATTCAACAATTTACGATTTATGCAAGAAAAAAAACAGATATTCTATGCAGTATTCTGCAACTTCATGCATTTACCTAATAGGATTATACACAAAAGAAAAATTCACTTATACCTGTTTTAAAAACCTAGACTTAGCTAATTCTTTTTTGACACGGGAGTTTCCCGATAAAGGCTCGGCTTGTGAAAGCAGAGCCTTTTTTACAGACATATCATCTGTATTGCAACTACTTACAATGCTTCTCAATCAAGGCATCAACGTTCGGATCACCCAGCTCTTTTGCTTTCGCAAAACTAGCACAAGCCTCCTTATTCTGCTTCAACTGCAATTGTGCAACTCCCATCAAACGATAAGCTTCAGCATATTTAGGATCAATTGTCAAGGCATCTTTCAGAACTTTAATAGCTTCTTCATTTCTACCCACGCGAATATTCACCGCAGCAAGTTCCGAACGATAAGTCAACTCTTTCGGATTAAGTTCAATTGCTTTTGCCATATCATCCAACGCACGTTGGAATTGTTTTGCTTGGAAAGCGGCTTGTTCACGGTAATAGTAAAACACATCATTCACATTACCACGCACAGCTTTATAATATTCATCATAATCAAGCATTGCATTACGCCCCTGTCCGGCATTCATGCGTGCTTGGGCACGTTCCAACAGATAAGGGGCAGCATCTTCAGTGTACGGTTGCAGGCAATGTGCTATACAGCTATCCATCAAAGCCAACACTTCTTCCGGAGCTGCTTCCATCAATTCTTTTGTCTTAGCAGCACTAAAGAATGTAGCAGGAGAAACAATATTGGTTTTATTTACTTTCTCATAGCTGGCAAGAGCTGCTGCATAGTCTTTTTTAGCAAACTGAATATCACCTTCCAACTGAACATAAACCGGAAGTTCCTCAATTGTTATTGCTTTACGAACTTCATCCAATGCTTTGTCATATGTCCAATCTTTATAGGTGGTTTCCGGTTTAGTCAACTGATAATTATAAATTAATTTGGCACGATTGAAGTATGCATCATCTTTCTTTTGTGCTACCTCAAGTGCTTTATCTATATCAGCAGCCACCTTATCCATCGAACTTATTTCTTTCGACAAATACATTTGACTGTTGGCACGACGAAAATAACCATCGGCACTATTAGGATACTGGGCAATAAAATCATTCAGCAATTCAGCATATTGCTCCGGAGTTTGCTGCGAAGAAGCCATATAAAGATATACCAACGCTTGTTCTTCTGTATCAGGTAAGGCTTTCTTAATGCCAATACTTGATAAAGCATGATCATTAAAAGAAAGAGGACTGATCTTCTGAGACATAGCATAATCAGCGCCTACCGCATAGCAAATGGTAGCTGTATCTTTTCCTGAAGATTTCTGTGCAAGACCGAAAACTTGTCCGTCAGCAGTCATTACCGGACAACTTACCATCTTGTCTTTCAGATGCATATCAAGCGTATAATAATGGTATTGTCCCTCTACCTTAGATTCTTCTTTTACCTGTCCGGCAGTATAAGAACGGTCCTTTTGTGTAGAATAAGGCAACAAGTAGACACTTGTACCTACAGTCGGAGCCGTAGGAGATACCACTAATGCAGGTACTTTTTTCCCTGAGATCGCTACACGGAACTTCACAACATCGTACATATCGTTTGCTCCCATGATAACTTCCACAGGCATTTGTTCGCCCTCTGAATTAATGACTACGGCACGTTGCGCACCTTTAAACAGACTATAATCAGACAGAGCCATTCCATCCTCGGTAACAAAAAATCCGTTTCCCGTATTGAGTATCTTATCACTCTCGTCGTATGTGACTACCGAGAAAACAGCACGCTTGGCTTTTTCCACCCATTTGGGTGCCTGAGCTACACTCCACTGTGCCAGCAAACAGAGGGTGAGTGTCAACAACAAGTTCTTTTTCATATCTTAGTTGGTTCTTTGTTTCACAGCTTCATAAATCAAAATACCTGCCGCAACAGAAACATTGAGCGACTCGATAGTACCCAGCATCGGGATTTTCACCCATTCATCACAAAGAGCCAGGTTCTCATAGGAAACGCCTTTATCCTCAGCTCCCATTATGATACACATCGGTCCTGTATAATCAGCTTTAGTATAATCATAGTCCCCCTTTTCCGTAGCTGCCACAATGCGGAAACCACTATCTTTGAGATATTGCAATGTAGTCTTCAGATTCTGCTCACGGCAAACCGGCAGCACATGCAAGGCTCCGGCAGATGTTTTCATTGCATCTGCATTCACCGTTACACTTCCTTTAGCAGGAATAATAACAGCATCTACCGCTGCACACTCACAGGTACGGGCTATAGCACCAAAGTTACGAACATCGGTCACACCATCCAACATGACGAACAACGGATTCTTGCCCTCTTCGAAAAGAAAGGGCACCAAGTCTTCTGTCTTCTGATACGTAACGGATGAAATAAAAGCAATCACCCCTTGATGGTTCTTACGGGTAATGCGGTTAATGCGTTCCACCGGAACACGTTGCACCGGAATCAAAGTTCCTTTTAGTGCAGCAAAAAGTTCTTTGGATAAATCGCTCTGAATGTCTTTCTTCACCAGAATCTTATCGAATTCCTTTCCTGCCTGTATTGCTTCTATCACAGCGCGAACGCCGAAAATCATTTCACTCTTATCAACCATCTTTGAGAATTTAAAATTAAAAATTAAAGGCTATCTTTTGATACCAAGAAGCGCCTTTGCATTATTCAAAGCAGCTTCTGTCAAAGTAGCCCCACTTAGCATATGGGCTATTTCCTCTACCCTCTCCTCATCTGCCAGACGGCGTATGTGGCTGTTGGTTTCGGTTTCATTATCTTGCTTATATACTTTATAATGTGCACATCCGCGCGCAGCAATTTGCGGCAGATGGGTAATACTGATTACCTGGCGATCCTGTTCGCCCATTTCCTGCATAATGTCCGCCATACGGTCGGCAATCTCACCGGATACTCCTGTATCTATTTCATCGAATACAATAGTGGGCAATTTCACCGCACCCGCTATCATGGCCTTGATGGACAACATGACACGTGCAATTTCACCACCGGAAGCTACCGATGAAATGCTTTGCAATGCGCCGTTCTTATTGGCAGAAAAGAGAAAATTTACAGTATCTTCACCGTGTACGCCAGGTTCTTTTCTCATTCCCATTTCCACCTGAAAACGCACATTAGGCATACCCAACGGAACCAAACGTGAAGCCATCTGCTTCTCCACTTCACGGGCAGCACCGGTACGGGCTTTGGTAAGAACAGCAGCCTGCTTTTTCACCTTATTATATAAGGTATCGCAAAGAGTGGTCAACTCACCGATACGTTCATCATAAGAAGTAATGGCGGCCAACTTTGCTGCATATTCCTCAGTAAGCGCCAACAACTCTTCTACGGTAGTTACTCTATGCTTTTGCTGTAAGGTATAAATCAGATTCAAGCGATCGTTCACCTCTTCCAGACGCTCAGGGTTAAACTCGACATCCTCTTCCTGAGAAGAAACCTCCTGAGAAACATCTTTCAATTCAATATATGTACTTTCCAGACGTTCAGCAAGTTCTGTAGCCGGAGAATAGACCTTTTGCAGACCAAGCATTGTATTCAGACTTTCCTTCAACCCAGCCAGCAAACCGCCTTCATCAGAGGTCAGCAACTGCCCGACACGGAACAAACCGGCCTTTATTTCTTCAGCATGGCTCAATGTATCCGTCTCTTGTTCCAGTTCTTCCTGTTCACCTGCAGATAAATTCGCTTCTTCCAACTGTTCCAACTGGAAACGGATATAGTCTTCATCTGCCTTATTCTGCTCAGCACGGGCTATAAGATCAGCCAGATCCTGTTGTGTCTGCTTCCATTCTCTGTACAAAGATTGATAAACGGAAAGTTGTTCATCATTATGAGACAATATATCGAGTACATTCAACTGGAATCCTTCTTTATTCAACAAAAGATTCTGGTGCTGAGAATGCACGTCAATTAACTGTTCACCCAGTTCTTTCATTTGTACAAGCGAAGCCGGAGTATCATTGATAAATGCACGGCTTTTGCCGGATGCATAAACCTCACGACGCAAGATACACTCTTCTTCATATTCCAGTTCATTCTCCTCAAAAAAAGGCTCCATACCATAAGCTGAAATATCAAAACGGGCCTCAATCACACACTTCGATGCACCCTGGCGAATGGCTTTTACTTCGGCACGCTGCCCCAGCAACAAGCCGATAGCCCCCAGTATGATAGACTTACCGGCACCCGTCTCACCCGTGATAACGGAGAAACCTGCACCAAAGCTAATATCAAGCTTTTCTATAAGCGCGTAATTCTGTATGTAAAGCGAACGTAACATGACTTATTTACAATTTTAAATCTTACTCACTTCCTATTATTGTTTTATCTTTTCCCACTCGGTAGTCAGCGAAGGATTGACAGAAGAAAGCAGCTCACAAACCTCTTCCTTTTCCTTCATTGCAGCACGGGAATAAAGATTAATCAATTCATCTTTTTTTATTTCAGTAAACAAACCGGGCAATGCCGACATAGGTTTATTCTGCTGCGCCTCTTTCAGACCGCTAAGCATAGATGTTATTGTAGCACGGGCACGGGCAGCATTCACTGAAAGTTCATCCATACCTGTACGATGATACCCATACATCAATTTGCGCAAAGGCATCATACCATCTTCCAGATAATCGGAAACCAACGCATAACGATTCCGACTGCTATCGAACGCTTTCCAACCGGTTTCACCAAGATTCTGTGCAGCTGTTACAATATCTTCAGCTGCCCGAAAAAACTCCGTACCACCTTGTGGAGCCATCGTGTCCATGTCCAGTCCGATAATCATATAAGCATAGTAAGCAATTACTGCCGTCAGATTACTGTCAATAACATTATCCCGCAGTTCCAGCGGATCAAACTCACGATAGTTGAAAGCAACATCCGTATCTTTAAAGCTAAAAACTACCGTCTGATAACCGGATTGCCAGACAGGGCGTGTAGACTGCACTATCAACTCACATTTCCAACGCCCGTCCGCCTCATTATACTCTTTCACTGTCAAGTTCATAGAGCAACGAATCCGTTCATTCATTTCATACTGCGCCTGCGTCCACCGACGGGTATTGATAAACTCCATCAAAGCATTTTCAAGCGTAGTGAAAACCTGCGTACTCGTACCTTGTATTTGAGAATAATTCACCGTAAATTTACAATTCAATTCCTGGGCAGCAGACTTTAACACCACCACAACCAGAAACAGAGTCATATAAAGTGTCTTATTCCTCACTAGCTTATTTACTTATTCTTCAATACTTCCACTAGACGATCTACAATATCCGTAGCTACTTCTGCCTTTGATTTCAACGGAAAGTCCGTCTTACTTTCACGGTCGATGATACTGATTTTATTCGTATCGCACCGGAAACCGGCCCCCTTATCATTCAGGGAATTCAACACGATAAAATCCAGATTCTTCCGTTGCAACTTATCTTCAGCGTTATGCTGTTCGTCATTCGTTTCCAGAGCAAAACCTACCAATACCTGACGTTCTTTCTTCATCTGTCCCAGACAGGCAGCAATGTCTTTCGTAGGTTTCAAACGCAACGTCATTTCCCCTTCCTTTTCCCGCTTTATCTTGGCATCAGCAACTTGTTCCGGTGTAAAATCGGCAACAGCAGCCGAAAGAATAGCAGCATCAGCCTCTACAAAAAAGTTACACGCCGTAGCATACATCTGATCTGCCGATTCCACTGCAAACCAATTTGCCGGATATTTCAATTGCTGTTGCACCGGACCTGATACCATAATAACCTTAGCTCCACGGGCAGCACATTCATCAGCAATAGCAAAACCCATTTTACCGGAAGAATAATTTCCGATGAAACGCACCGGATCAATCTTTTCATAAGTAGGTCCGGCAGTGATCATAATGGTCTTACCTCGCAAATCACCTTCTTTCCCGGCAAAATAATTCGCCAGATGCTGAATAATGACTTCCGGCTCTTCCATACGTCCCTTACCTACCAGATGGCTGGCAAGTTCTCCCGTGCCCGGTTCTATAATATGATTTCCGTAAGAACGAAGCGTATCCAGATTCTTTTGTGTAGAAGGGTGGGCATACATATCGAGATCCATGGCAGGTGCCACAAATACCGGAGCTTTAGCCGACAAATAAGTCGTTATCAGCATATTGTCAGCCACACCGTTGGCCATTTTGCCAATCGTCGAAGCAGTAGCCGGAGCTATAAGCATAGCATCCGCCCATAAGCCCAGATCCACATGGCTATTCCATGTGCCGTCACGCTGGGCAAAAAACTCACTGATAACCGGTTTACTCGTCAACGCCGAAAGCGTAATTGGAGTTATAAATTCTTTCCCCGCAGGAGTTATGACAACCTGTACTTCAGCACCTTGTTTTATCAATCCCCGGATTATATAACAAGCTTTATAGGCAGCAATGCTTCCGGTTATACCTAATACTATTTTCTTCCCTTTCAGTGTATTCGCCATGATACTACTTATTAGTTAATTCACGTAGACGTATCTTAGTCAACATTGCCTTGGTATTCAGTGTAAAGTCACTGTTCAGTATCCAGCTATAATAACCCGGATCACGCTTCAATACATCTGTCACCGACATCCCTTTGTATTTTCCAAAATTGAATACTTCCACGCCATTATCATCATAAACCATACGTCCGGCAAAATCCACATTCTTGTTAAAGCTGGAATATTCAGCCAGGAAAGCGATGTCATTCTGCAATTCCGGATAACGGTCCAGCTGTGCCATCAGCACCTCGTAAGTAGCTTGTGTATCAGCTGCCGCCGTATGTGCATCCTCCAGATTCTTTCCACAATAGAATTTATAAGCAGCAGAAAGTGTACGTTGCTCTAATTTATGGAAAATGACCTGTACATCCACAAACTTGCGGCGGCTCAGGTCAATATCTACACCGGCACGAAGAAATTCTTCGGCCAGCACGGGAATATCAAAACGGTTGGAATTAAATCCTGCTAGGTCACATCCTTCTATATCATTGGCAATGGTACGGGCCACTTCTTTGAAGGTAGGGCAATCTACCACATCCGCATCATAGATACCATGAACGGCAGATGCGCCTTCGGGAATATGCATTTCCGGATTAATACGAAGTGTTTTTGCTTCCTCATTACCATTGGGATGTACTTTGAGATAACAGATTTCAACGATACGGTCTACATTGATACTCGTTCCGGTCGTCTCTAAATCAAAAAAAACAATCGGGTTTTTGAGGTTTAATTTCATTATTCTTCTATTTTACAGTTGACAAGGGAACGAGTTGACAAGGGAACAAGGCATTCCCGGCATAACAGCACAGCCCTTGTCTCCTTGTCAACTCGTACCTCGTTAACTCTATTATTTTTTTAATCATTCAGCATCATCGGCATCAGCAGCATCAGCAAGTCCTCATTTTCTTCTTGTTCAACGGGGATGATGACACCTGCACGTGACGGGTCTGCCAGTTCAATTATCACTTCATCAGCAGCAATATTATTCAAAATATCAATCAGGAAAGTCGATTTAAAACCAATACTCATCGGATTACCATCATACTGGCAAGCCAATGTTTCTTCAGCAGAAGTAGAGAAATCAATGTCTTGGGCTGAAATCACAATCTGATTGGGCTGCATACGCAACTTGATAAGACTACTTGCCTGTGACGAGAAAATAGATACACGACGTAGTGCACCTACCAACTGTATACGGTCTACAGTCACTTTATAAGGATTATTCTGCGGTATTACCGAATTATAATTAGGATAACGTCCTTCAATCAGACGACATACCATGCGATATTTCTCCAATGTAAATACAGCATTACGCTCATCGAACTCAATAACAACCTGTCCTTGTTCTTTAGGCAACAAGTTCTTAATCAACGAAGCCGGTTTTTTAGGCAGAATGAATGCTGCACGTTCATTACCTTTGGCCGCTAATGTTTTGCAACGTACCAGTTTGTGACCATCAGATGCCACCATTGTAATATCTTCTGTGGTGATATCAAAATAGATACCATTCATCACCGGACGAAGTTCATCATCAGCCGTAGCAAATACGGCACGATTAATGCCACCCAACAATACGGATGCTTCCATCTCTACACGTACGGCATTATCGCCCAGCATAGCCGATTGAGGAAATTCATCGGCATTTTGCCCCATCAGACTATACTTACCGTTTTGATACTGTACTGTGATTTCCAAGGAATCAGTATTTACTTCAAACGACAGCGGTTGCTCGGGGATTTCCTTCAAAGCATCCAGAATTGTTTTAGCAGCCACGGCAAAACGTCCGTCAGCATCACTTTCATTCACTTCAACTGATGTTACCATCGTCGTTTCACTATCAGAAACAGTAACCGACAATGTTCCATCTTTCAGTTCAAAGAGGAAACAATCCAAAATGGGCAACGCATTCTTCGAATTAATCACACGGCTGATAGCCTGTAAATGGCTGGAGAGCGCAGTACTCGAAACGATAAATTTCATATATTCTGTGTATTTAAGTTTTATATTATTCCCTATTCGTACTATAACTTCATAGTATCGGACAAAGTTACAAAAAAAGATCTTCCCACAACAAAGAAAATTAAGAAAAAACGTCCGGAACTTCTCCGGATTTCCCTAAAATATTGTAACTTCGCCGCATCATTTAAAAAGAATGCAATGGAATTTACAGGAAAAATTATCGCTATACTCCAGCCAAGAGGCGGAGTGGCAAAGTCGGGCAATGAGTGGAAAGCACAAGAATACGTGATTGAAGACCACGGCCAATATCCCCGCAAAATGTGTTTCGATGTTTTCGGAGCAGACAAAATAGAACAGTTTAACATCCAGATGGGTGAAGAACTGACCGTATCATTTGATGTGGATGCACGCCAATGGCAAGACCGTTGGTTCAACAGTATCCGTGCATGGAAAGTAGAGCGTGTCAGCGCTGCAGCTCCTGCCGGTGTACCGGGTGCACCTGTTCCGCCACCGGCACCGACTGCCGCACCAGAATTCTTGGCAGGTGATGCTAAAGACGATCTGCCGTTCTAAAATATATAAAATTTAGATATAATAAAAAAGAGGAGAATAATTCTCCTCTTTTTTATTATATAATTACAAGCATTTTGAACCTCCCATTTACCCTTTGTATAAAAGCACCAAATTCGGATATACCACCTCTTCTACACAAGTAAACTGTATAGAAAGTATAAAGTGGCGAAAAAACTTCGCCTGACGAAAGAAAAAGTTAGGTATCAGGCGTACATATGTTTCCGGCTGCTCTACCATCCTTTCCATATCCACCATCATCACAAAGCTATACGATGGTGAAAGACTTCCTATTCCTTCCTCGTAAAGCGCCGTATCATCCAGCACCTCTCCATTCTCCATAGCATCTATATAGGCAGTAAGACTAACCACATCCGGCGCCATCAACAAATGTCCACGATAAAAACAGACATATGTATAAAGAGCCGATTCCGTGATACCTGTCAACTGGGTCAGTAAAGTATTTCGAGGCAATACATAATAACGGTGTCCCCATGCTTTGGGATAAAGATGATAATCAGGACGCTCCTGCGGAACAGGAGGTGCATCCACTTCCTTGGGAGAAGTATAAAGCAGTGATTGCAAACGACGTTCAGCCTGCGACATATTCTTCACCGGAACACTCATCACTGCACATGGATACTCACTTAATGTATCTTTCGGCTCGAAGAGGCAAGAAATCACCTGATCTCCCGCATAAGTCTTCAGAAAGTCCATCCACTCCTCATCCCTCTCTTTGATATAATCAGAATAAGTAGCTTTGGCATATTCCTGCTCTGCCGTAAAACTACACATGGCATCCATATCTGAAATAGCCCAACAGTCATAAAAGAAAGTAGAGAGTGGAAGTTGTTCTCCCGGAAACCCCTCCACCGGTTGCTGATGGCGTAAAGCATTGATAAAAGTACGTGTAGTGTCCGAGCCATGACTGATACCTGAACAATAAATAGCAGTTTCATTCAGCTTCAAATCAAACTCCGCCCAACTTCCCAGATAGGTTTGCGAACGAATGCCATCCGTATTTTTCCCCATATCCACCGACTTGATGCGCACATACACCGTAGCTTCCACATTCGTATTCTTTCCTGCATGCATCAGTTTGAATGAGGGCATATCTATTAATGATTTCTTAGAAAGTCGTGCATCGATCACTTGTTCCACCAATCGTTTCTGAAAACTAATAGCCAGGAAGTCCGGGGTAAAATATGCCGCCAAAAAGCGCCCCTCAGGCATAGGATAAATACTAATCTCTTCACCCCTGTAATCAAAGAATTTAGAAGGAAATGCACTGGAACTATATTTCCTGATAAACGACTCCACCAACTCATAATCTCCCGAACCCAGACTGCAATACAACACCTGATTCAATGGGTTATCCGGTTCATGGAAACTGATAAGCATTTTATTCATCTGCTTACTAAGACCATGCGGAGTATCATCGAGCAAGGTATGCAGATAGTTTTTCAGATAGACAAAGAGTTCGGAAGCATAAAGGAAGTGATTATCTTTGCTGCAACTCAGTTGATTAATACCATCAACCAGCTCAGCCATGCGATCTGTCTCCAACACAGCCATTGCACTTTGAGGGACTAAAGTATAAAGATTAAAATCTTTCTGACTCTCCACCTCATTCAACCTGAAGAATGAATACACCCCAAACCCCGTACATAGCAATACTATGGACACAATCACGGCAATTCTTATGATAAGACGTAACTTCATGGTTTTTCAGGCATCAAGTTTCGGCAAAAATAATTATTTCTACTAATAAAACAAAACAAATGTTTCAAAAACTTTAGTAGATATAAAAAAAGTTTTTGAATGCCTGCACCTTAAAACTCAATTTCCATACCGTCAAAGGTCAAATGTACATCAGGCGGAAGCTGTTTTTCAAGCTCGGCATGCAATCCGGCATGATGACTCATATGGATAAAATAAGTTTCCCGTGCACCAATACGCTTCGCCGTTTCCAATGCTTCGGAAATACTCTGATGCGTAGGATGCGGTTTTACACGTAAGGCATTCACAACCAGAACATCCAAGCCATGTAATTGTTCATAGGATTCTTCGGGCATAGTCAGCATATCTGTAATATACGCCATACGTCTACCGATACGATACCCCAGAATAGGCAGACGTCCGTGCATCACCTGCAAAGGGGTAACCTCCGTATTATTGATGAAGAACGTTTTTCCGGCTTCCACTTCCTGCAAGAAAATTTGGGGAACACCCGGGTATTTATGTTCCAGAAAACAATAAGGCATCCGTGTCCGCAGGTGAGTTGCCGTATACTCATCAGAGTGTATAGGTATTTCACCGAAACGGCAGAAAGGACGAAGATCATCCAGCCCACCTACATGGTCATAATGTTCATGGGTAATCAGCACTCCATCTATTTTTTCAAATGAGGCTGCACGCAACATCTGTTCCCGAAAATCCGGTCCACAATCAATCAATATCACCGCATCATCCGTATGCAACAAAGACGATGCACGTAAACGGTTATCACGCAGATCGGTAGAAGTACAAACTTCACACTTACAACCTATTTCAGGCACTCCTGTCGATGTTCCGCTCCCTAATATTCTTAGTTTCACGTCTATTACCAATTAATTATCAATCTTTCAAATAAAATTCACTTCGGGATGAATGTCAATACCAAACTTCTCACGAACTGATGCCCGTACAGCATCCGAAAGTGCTACAATGTCAGCTCCCGTTGCCCCACCCCGGTTTACTAATACCAACGCCTGCCTATCATGCACAGCGGCAGGTCCCAGCGCTTTACCTTTCCAACCACACTGGTCTATCATCCAGCCTGCAGGAATTTTGATCCGGTCAGTCCCCATCTCATAAAAGGGCATTTGAGGATATTCTTCCCTCAAAGCCTCAAAGACCTCACGAGAGACGACAGGATTCATAAAAAAACTCCCGGCATTACCTAGTAGTTTCGGATCAGGCAATTTACTTTCACGAATATCAATGATCACCCGGCGCAATGTTTTCAAATCTACTTTCGGATATTTTTCAAGCTCCTGGCGGATCGTACCGTAATCCAGCGTATAATGCTCTTTCTTACTCAAAGAAAAACAAACATACGTGACAAATACCTGCTTCATTTCCGGATTTTTAAAAATACTGTTCCGATATGAGTAATTACATTCATCCACTTGGTAAACATGTTTCATTCCTTGTATGTTCACCGTTTCCACGGAAGAAATCAGGCCTTTCACCTCTACACCATAGGCACCAATATTCTGTACAGCTGCCGCTCCTACCTCACCAGGTATAAGAGACAGGTTCTCAGTCCCGTACCAACCACGTTCCGTGCAATAGGCCACGAAATCATCCCATACCACACTGGCACCTACACGCACCAAAACCTTTTCTTCATTTTCAGCCATTACTTCAACGCCACCAATGCGCGAATGCAATATCACTCCTTCATAATTTCCAGTAAACAGCAGATTACTCCCTCCGCCAATATGCAGATAAGGAGAAGTGATACGCCCGTCAGCAATCAACTTCTCCAATTCTTCTACCGAACCGTATTCCAGAAACACGGCAGCTTCCACATCAAGTCCGAATGTATTGGGTATTTTTCTCATTTACAAATCTTAAATGCTCGTATCCTCATATTTATGTAACTCCCACTCTCCGCGATGTCTGCGGAAATAGAAGATATTGGTATATCCATTTCCAATCCCGTTCACTTTCAGGATTTTCGTATTTGAGTTATCACTATTCTTCTGTCCATAATTGATATTGGATAGTTTATCCACAGGCAATACAGGGCGGAAAGCATACCACTGGTTCAAATCAAGCGTAGTCTCCAGAATAGAAAACTCATCATCCGGATCTATTGTGATATACTTCAAAGGTTCCCGGATATGTCGACTCTGATAAATGCTGTCAGTTACAAAGCGAGAGTAAAACGCAACGAAGTCTTCATTTTCCCCCTGCTCTATCTGGCGAAGATTGATAGCTTCCAACATCCATACCCCCTTAGTACGTTCAAAATAGTATTTCTTCACCATACGGTTTTCTAGAAAAATCCATTCCACCTGTACAGAAGTAAGTGCAGTATCTCCCACCAATTCCAGATCATCTTCATCATCAAAGAGCAATGTATAATAACTCTGCTGGGTAAACAAATAATCATGCTCCCAGTCCTCCTTCTCTATTTTCGAAGATGTATCGACGTTGTAAAAAGGCAATGGAAATTTGGTCCGCTGCCGTTGCAGGGCGTCATCCGAAGCATAACTATAGATAAAATCATCAAATGATTCATCCGCTTCTATGGGCTTAGGGTCGTTATCCTCTTCAACCTCCGGCACAGTATCAGCCTTATGTGAAGCTGAATCCACCAAATTGGTGATTGTCGCAAAAGGGTCCATCTTCGTTTTCTTGTTGCCACATGACATCAAGAAAACGAGAAGAAAGAACCCCAATCCTATTTTTCTCATTCTTTACCGAGACCTCATCAGGTCACTTATTTAGTTTAGCTCTTAACTTTTCAAGCATGTCCACTGTCATGGACTCTAAATCATACTGCGGTTTCCAATCCCACTCTTCACGAGCACAGGTATCATCCAGACTATCAGGCCAACTGTCGGCAATAGATTGTTTCAATGGATCAATTTCATATACCATTTCAAAGTCGGGCACATGCTTCTTGATAGCCTGGCAGATCTCTTCCGGATCAAAGCTCATAGCAGCGATATTGAAAGCATTCCGATGCTTCAGACGTGCCGGAGCAGCCTCCATCAATGAAATAGCTGCATTCAGCGCATCAGGCATATACATCATATCCATATAAGTACCAGGTCTCAAAGGACATACAAATCTTTCACCTTTCACTGCGGAGTAAAATATATCGACTGCATAGTCGGTAGTACCTCCACCCGGAGGGGTCACATTGGAGATAATACCCGGAAAACGAACCGCACGGGTATCTACACCATATTTAGTATAATAATAATCACTCAATAATTCGGTAGTTACTTTGGTTACACCATACATGGTACGGGGACGCTGAATCGTATCTTGCGGCGTCTTCACATGAGGTGTAGCTTCTCCGAACGAACCGATAGAACTCGGGGTAAAGACTGCACAACCATACTCGCGCGCTACTTCCAGCACATTCCATAATCCATCGATACCGATTTTCCAGGCCATGGCCGGACGGCTTTCAGCAACAACTGAAAGCAAAGCTGCCAGATTATAAATCGTATCAATCTTGAATTGGCGTGCCACCACTTCAATAGACTGACGGTCGGTCACGTCGGCAATAGCTGAAGGACCTGATGCCTTTAATTCCCCTTTAGGCATAGCACTCGGAATGTATCCAGCGATAACATGGTCATCCCCATAACGTTTACGCAATTCCAATGTGAGTTCCGAACCGATCTGTCCGGTTGCTCCAATTACCAAAATATTCTTCATACGACTTATTTATAAGGTACTCCATACTTAGAGACGCGCAAATATACATACTTTTTTTTCATTATTCTATCATTTTGCTATTGTTTATTTGAAGAAAAATCGTGTCCTTTGTATCGTTTAGTATTAAGATGACAAACTTTTAATTTATAAAGCTATGTACGGGAAAATGAAAGAACACCTCAGCAATACACTTGCTGAAATTAAAGAGGCCGGACTCTATAAAGAAGAACGCCTGATCGAGAGTGCGCAACAAGCCGCCATCACCGTAAAAGGGAAGGAAGTGCTGAATTTCTGCGCCAACAACTACTTGGGTTTGTCCAACCATCCGCGACTAATTGCCGCTGCCCAAAAGATGATGGATCACCGTGGCTACGGCATGTCTTCCGTACGCTTCATCTGCGGAACACAAGACATTCACAAAGAACTGGAAGCTGCTATCTCTGACTATTTCAAGACGGAAGACACCATACTATATGCTGCTTGTTTTGATGCTAACGGTGGTGTATTCGAGCCGCTATTTACGGAAGAAGACGCCATCATCTCCGATTCTCTGAACCATGCCTCCATCATCGACGGTGTCCGCCTATGCAAAGCCAAACGCTACCGCTACGCTAATGCCGATATGAGCGAACTGGAAAAATGCCTACAGGAAGCCCAGACACAGCGTTTCCGCATCATAGTCACCGACGGTGTATTTTCTATGGACGGCAATGTCGCCCCAATGGACAAAATTTGCGATCTGGCTGAGAAATACGATGCACTAGTGATGGTAGACGAATCGCACTCTGCAGGCGTAGTAGGTCCTACGGGACATGGTGTAAGCGAACTGTATCAGACTTACGGACGCGTAGATATCTATACTGGAACATTAGGTAAAGCCTTCGGCGGTGCTATGGGCGGATTCACGACCGGACCGAAAGAAATCATTGACCTGTTACGTCAGCGCAGCCGTCCGTATCTGTTCTCTAATTCAGTAGCTCCGGCTGTGATAGGTGCAAGTATCGAAGTATTCAAGATGCTGAAAGAAAGTAATGCGCTACATGACAAGTTAGTAAACAATGTGAGCTATTTCCGCGATAAGATGACTGCTGCCGGTTTCGACATCAAACCCACTCAAAGCGCCATTTGCGCCGTGATGTTGTATGACGCCAAATTGTCTCAGATATATGCCGCACGCATGCAGGAAGAGGGTATCTACGTAACCGGGTTCTACTATCCCGTAGTACCAAAAGAGCAAGCCCGTATCCGCGTACAGATTTCGGCAGGACACGAGAAAGAACATCTAGATAAATGTATCGAGGCATTTATTAAGGTAGGAAAAGAACTTGGAGTATTAGCGCACTAAAGTGCGCTAAGTTACAGGCTACGAGTTACGAGCTACAAGTCACTCGTAGCTTGTAGCTTTTAGTATCACCGCAAATCTGCTCCCTTTCCCCTGTTCCGAGTGCAGTTCAATCCTCCCCTGCAATTTCTCTATAATAACCTGGCAGATAGAAAGCCCCAAGCCCGTTCCTTGCGAAAATTCATTCTGCTTGTAGAACCGATTAAAAATCATCTTCTGCTCGGCGCGAGGAATGCCACAGCCTGTATCTTCCACATAAATTTCCACTTCCGAAGTCTCAGGTAAATAACGATATCCCAGCTTGATATACCCTGAAGCTGTAAATTTAGAAGCGTTATTCAGGAAATTAGTGACCACTTGCGCCAACCGTCCTTTATCCACATTTATCCTTACCGGCACTGTATCCTTATCCTTAATAAATTCCAACTGTTCCGGTATTAACATCTGATGGGTCTGATAGATTTCATCCACCAATTCCTCCACTCCGCATGGAGCAAATTCAAAGGACATATAGCCCGACTCAAACCGTGAAAGTTCCAAGATATCATTTATCAGCATCAGCAGCAAATCACTATTCTTGTTGATCGTCTTGATATACTCACAGCGCTCATCCGGCTCCAGTTCTTCATCCACTGCCAATATATTGGAAAAGCCGACAATCGCATTCAGCGGAGTGCGTATCTCGTGGCTCATATTCGCCAGGAACGACTGTTTCAGCTCAGCTTTTTCCGCCAGCAGACGCGCCTCTTCCAGTTCATGTTCATGATCTTTAATGTCCTGTATATTCAGCAACAGTCCGGCAGCCTTATAGCCGCCATCCGGCAATGCAATGGTCTTATACCGGAATTCCCACCATTGATATCCTTTTCCGTTAAAGTCGCAACGCACCTGCACCGCCACCTTACGGATTAAGGATATCTTCCTCCAGTTTTCCTCCACCTCATCCCGGCATTCCGGATGAATAAACTTAATGAGTCTATCAAACGTAAGTACCTTCGACATCATTCCCTGCGACTTCCAGAAATCACTCTCGAATATAAAATAATCATTCTCCAACTTCCACGCGTACGTATCACTCCCCTCAATAGCCAGCGCCAACGTTTCTTTTTCATCCTCCAGCGCATTGAGAGCTTTCTTTTTCCTCCCCTGCTCCCGACGATAAAGGAAAAACAACAAGACAAACAGCGTAATCAATAGAACTGTAATTGAGAAAATAATTCCTCCCCACAGCCAAGGATATGCCTCACTGAACGGAATATGGATAATAGAATACTTCTCTGGAATATCCGCCTTCGAAAGCCCCCTCTGCTCCATCACCTCCCAATCTACCACATACTCTTTAGCACTGTTTGCGATGGGCATATCCAAAGGCTTCTCACCATGCAAAATCCTGACCGCCGCATCCACCATTTCCCCTACCTGTATTGGGATCGTCGTCATATATCCCCCCAACAGTTTCTCGCCATAACCAAAACCTTCATTAATGGCTGTCAGGCTGGGACTGGAACAGATATTTCCGATATTGACAGTCGTAAAGTCCCTTTTCAATTGAAGATAACACCTATCTCTTGTGTATTGGCTCAAACTCCAAAGTAGTCCGGCATCCGAACGATCCTTCTGAAGCCGGACAGTAAGCCCGGCAAAATACGTATAACTCTTGTCTTTTACAAACTCCTTCCATTCCCAGGAATTGAATTCTTTTGAGTTCATGAAACCTTCCACCTTCTCGTCTTTCAACTGTTCCCAAGCATCCTTCCTTATTTGTTTATCCAGATAAGTGGAGTCTATAATAGTGAAGAGATGCATCCCCTTCCCGAATATCTCTTTCGCAACCTTGATATTCGCCATAAAATCTATTTTATCACGAAATCCGGTCACGTTGGGATATTGCTTTATAAGAGGCCAGTTAGGGTAATTCACTCCACCAAAAACAACGGGGAGTTGCTTCGCCAGCGGATGTCCGCACTTCAGCAGTGAATAAGTTGCCTGGTCATCATTAACCAATATAATTTCCGGTTCCCAGTTTTCGGAAACTTCATCCAACAGAGAGTGCAGATACAAAGATTCTAAGTTATCCCGATAAGCCTCGCAATCTAAATACACTGTACGGAGTTCGACATCAATCCCTCTCTTCCGGAAAGTTTCGGCAATCATTTTATTAAAATCAGGATAAGCAGCATAAGTTTTCTCATAAGAGTGCACCACCAGCACTTTCCGTTTTTCCATCTCCGAACAAGCGCTCAAGACATGGCAACTCAACATTATCCAAAGGAGGAATTTAAAATTTATTTTGCCCATACGCATAGTAATTCACAGTACGTGTTAAAAAGAGTAACAAAGGTAGATTAAAATACTGAAACAGCAAAAATAAAAGAGCTGCTTAAAAAATCAAGCAGCTCTTTTTTTGACTTAGCAATTCTATATCAAAAGATTATTAACGTTCGCCCAATTTTACGTCTACAAAGAAGATACCCGTTGCACCGGCTTTCTTAATCATATCAACAATGCCTGCAGCAGTTGCTTCTTCTTCTACTTGTTCACGCACAAATCCCCACAGGAAGTCCTGCGTTGCTTTATCTTTTTCAGCAGCAGCTACATCTACCAACTTGTCAATCATTTCGGATACACGACATTCGTGTTTGTAAACCTGTTCAAATACTTCCAGCGGAGTACCAAAATCATTAGGAACTACATCCAGCTTATCAACTTTGGCTTTACCGCCACGTTTGATTACGTAATCAGCCAATGCACAGGCATGTTCGTTCTCTTCTGCCCACTGTTTCTTCAACCAATGTGCCATACCACAAAATCCTTCTTTTTCCATATAGAAAGACATAGCCAAATACATGTTAGCCGACCACATTTCAGCCGTAATCTGCTCGTTAATTGCATTCTGTAATTTTTCAGTAATCATAATCGTATTTTTTAATTAAATTGAAATCATTACAAAAGTAACAATGATACACAACATTTGTTCATTTGATAACATTTTTTAAATAAATAAAATCAGAAGTACATTTGAAGCTAGTATATATATGTCCGGCGTATAACTCCTCCATTGCTTTTCCATTTCCAATCACATCATACAAATATAGATATTGAAAATAAAAAAGACAATTTCCATATTTCAAATACAAATAAATTAAATACAAAATGACAAAAAGCGTGCAAGATTTAAATGATAGTCTTACACGCTTCCTACAATATATTCAATTCTTTCACACCAGTTCGTCCGAAGTGTACCCCTGTGGCAACTCACGACAGTTATAGCTCGAAGCCATTATCTCACCATAAGCACCTGCAGAACGTAATGCAATCAGATCTCCACGCTTCACCTTATTCAAATCTATCGCTTTCCCGAAAACATCCGACGATTCACAGATAGGACCTACCACATCATACGCCTCAACTGCATCCTCGGAAGTAATATTCTCTATCTTATGATAAGCCTGATACAATGCAGGACGAATCAAATCCGTCATACCAGCATCAAGGATGGCAAATTTCTTATTTGCTCCCTGTTTTACATAAAGCACCTGTGAGATAAGTGAACCGCACTGCCCCGTTATGGCACGTCCCAATTCAAAATGAAGTGTTTGATAAGAGCGCAGTTTCAGATGTTCGGCATAAGTAGAGAAATAATCTTTGAAATCAGGTATTGCCTGACGGTTGGGATGCTTATAATCAATACCCAGTCCACCACCTACATTGATATGCTCGATGCGGATGCGATGTGCTTCCAGCTTGTCTTGCAATTCATTTACACGATTGCACAGGGCAACGAAATCACCCATATCTAATATCTGCGAACCAATGTGAAAATGCAATCCGATAAACTTCACATTCTTCATCTCCAAAGCCACTTCTATCACATGATCCATGTCTTGCATACTAATGCCAAACTTGTTTTCCGCTAGTCCGGTAGTGATATTGGCATGAGTATGAGCTCCTACATTCGGATTGATACGGAAAGCGACATTAGCCACTTTACCTTTAGCTGCAGCCAGTTCATTGATAATCTCCAGCTCAGGAATAGACTCTACATTAAAACAGAAAATATTATAGTCCAGACTCAGATTTATTTCCCAATCAGACTTGCCCACTCCGGCAAAAACAATCTTATTTGTAGGAAAACCTGCCTTAACAGCAGCACGTACTTCTCCTCCACTCACACAATCGGCACCCAGTCCGTTCTCACGGATAATGGTAAGTACCTTCGGATTAGCATTTGCTTTCACAGCATAATGTACCTCAAAATTGCCATATTTAGCAGCTTCTGCACGCACACAGGAAAGAGTGTCGCGCAACACCTTCGTATCATAATAATAAAAAGGGGTACGCAGCTCACGGAATTTATCTATGGGAAATGTTCCTTTCATACTTCAAAACTTTGTTTATAAAGAAAAGAACGCAAATTACGCGAATTACACAAGGCCCTTTATCAGCGAGTTGTGCAATTTGTGTAGTTTGCGCTCCATATCATTTTATATCTGTACTTTCTTATTTCTCTTATTCTTCGTTGAACAGTGCATCACTAAGCGACTGCAATGCTTGATTCTTATCGCACTCACGAATGAGGAAAGAAATGTTGTAGTTACTACCACCGAACGAAATCATTCGTACCGGTATGTCGCGCATGGCATCCAGTGCCTTCGCTTCGAAACCGACATTCTCCCATTCCAAATCACCTACCACGCAAACGATACACATATCCTTATCTACTGTAACGGTTCCGTACTTCTTCAGGTCGTCCAGAATCTCGTTGAGGTGCTTCGTATTATCAATAGATACAGATACTCCTACCTCAGAAGTACAAATCATATCGATAGAAGTCTGATAGCTCTCGAAGATTTCGAAGACCTTGCGCAAGAAACCGTGGGCAAGCAACATACGACTGGATTTAATCTTGATAGCTGTAATGTTATCTTTTGCTGCAACTGCCTTGATTTTACCCTTCTCAGTATCATTGGAAATCATAGTACCGGGAGCAGTCGGATCCATCGTATTCAGCAGACGCACCGGTATATTGGCATACTTGGCAGGCTGTATACAAGTGGGATGAAGAATCTTCGCACCAAAATAAGCCAGCTCAGCAGCTTCTTCAAAATGAAGATGACGTACAGGAGCAGTCTTGTCAACAATACGCGGGTCATTATTGTGCATACCGTCGATATCGGTCCATATCTGGATTTCGGAAGCATTGATAGCTGCACCGATCAGAGAAGCGGTATAGTCGCTTCCACCACGTTGCAGATTGTCTATTTCTCCGTAAGCATTGCGGCAAATGTATCCTTGTGTGATGTAAATCTCAGCACCGGGATGCAATTCCAACTGCATCTGAAGTTTCTCCTTAATATATACAGGATCGGGCTCTGCATTCTTATCGGTGCGCATATATTCCAAAGCCGGAAGCAAAATGGACTTCACTCCACACTCTTGCAGGTAATAGTTCATCATGGCAGTAGAGATCAGTTCTCCCTGTGCCAGAACCACCTTCTCCTCAAATAGTGTGAAAAGGTCTTTGGTATAAGAACGGATGTAGTCAAAATGAGATTTAATCAGTTCCTGGCCTTTCTGTTTATACTCGGGAGTGGAATACAACTCATTCACATGCTGTTTATATTTAGCCTCCAGCTTGTTAATGATTTCGTTGGCACCCTCCGGATTTTTCTTGTACAGATAGTCCGAAATTTCCACCAATGTATTAGTTGTGCCCGACATAGCCGAGAGTACAACTATCTTCTGTTCACCATCAGTGATCAATTTGGCTACTTCCTTTATCCGCGGTGCAGAACCTACGGAAGTACCTCCAAACTTTAAAACTTTCATTTTCGTTCCTGTATTAAATGATTATATATTGTTATTTGTTTCTTCTACAGCGGCATCATACCCGAATACTCAGACGTTACATCTGTTATCTGATGACCTGCACAGCGATATACCTGTCCCGGAAACTCGTGAAGCAAATGAAGGTTGTGCGTAGTCATCAATACCAGTGAGCCACCCGTGCGACTGATGTTATGTAACAGTCCTACAATAGCACGTCCCGTTTCCGCATCCAGATTACCGGTTGGTTCATCCGCCAAGATAATCTCCGGAGAATTGAGCATAGCACGGGCAATAACGATGCGTTGCTGTTCGCCTCCCGAAAGTTCACTAGGGAACTTGTACCCTTTATTACCCATTCCTACCTGCATCAGCACTTCAGCGATACGATCTTTTATTTCCGATTTGTTTTTCCAGCCCGTAGCCTTCAATACAAAAGCAAGATTATCGTTCACCGTGCGGTCCGTCAACAGTTGGAAATCCTGAAACACGATGCCCAACTTACGACGCAACTGTGGAATATGCTTGCGCTTAATGCGACTCATATCATACCCCAGTACCATTGCTTCGCCGGCAGTGATATCCAGTTCTCCGTAGAGTGTCTTTAGCAAACTGGTCTTACCCGAACCTACCTTACCGATCAGGTACACAAACTCTCCCTTCTGCAGCTCGAGGTTTACCTCATTCAGCACGCACAAGTCCTGTTGGTGTACTTCCACATCTTTATATCGTATTAGCGGTTCAGCCATTCCCGTTTAATTATTATTTTTTAACTATTAATTAATTAGTGTTTCTTCCACGAAGCGCTATGACGTTCCTGCAATTCGCGTGCCAAATCTTCCAGACTGTATCCTTTGGATGTTAGCAGCACGATGAGGTGGTATATCAAATCGGCTCCTTCATAGATCAACCGTTCATCAGTTCCGTTGCAAGCTTCGATCACTGTTTCCACAGCTTCTTCACCCACTTTCTGCGCCATTTTATTCACACCAGACTCAAACAGACTGGTTGTGTAAGAACCTTCCGGCATCTCTTCATGGCGCTTAGTAATAAAATCCTGAAGATGCTTCAAGAACATTACAGGCTGTTCATTCTTCTCACCCCAGCATGTATCCGTGCCTGTATGGCAAACTGGTCCCACAGGATGTACCTGAATCAGCAATGTATCCTGATCACAGTCTTCCTTGATAGAAACGACATTCAGAAAATTACCACTCTCCTCACCTTTCGTCCAAAGACGGTTCTTGGTGCGGCTGAAAAAAGTCACTTTACCGGTTTCTACCGTTTTGTCGTAAGCTTCTTTATTCATGAAGCCCAACATTAACACCTTAGCGGTGTCTGCGTCTTGTATGATTGCTGGAACAAGTCCGTTCATTTTATCAAAATCCATTTAGGTAATTATTAATTATAAGCTATAAATTATTAATTGCTATGCAGCATGATGCGGTAATATTCTGTCATCTTTATCGCCTTATCACTTTGCCACTCTATCACTTTTACATCACCCGCATTGGTATTCCCTGGGCGCAAAGATACGATTTTAAATCGGGAATTTTAATTTCTCCGAAATGAAAAACACTGGCTGCCAACGCTGCATCTGCTTTTCCTTGCAAAAACACATCACGAAAATGCTCTTTTGCTCCTGCTCCGCCCGATGCAATTACCGGAATAGAGAGATTGTCAGACATTTCAGCAAGTGCTTCATTGGCGTATCCGGTCTTTACGCCATCATGATTCATGCTGGTGAAAAGTATTTCTCCGGCACCACGTTCCTGGGCTTCTTTGGTCCAGGTAAACAGTTCCTTATCTGTTTCTACACGGCCTCCATTCAGATAGCACCACCAGCCTTTTTCAGTTTGTTTGGCATCTACCGCCAGCACGCATACCTGCGAACCGAAGTTTTTAGCTATTTCATCAATCAGTTCGGGACGGCGAATTGCAGAAGAATTGATAGAAATTTTATCTGCACCGGCATTCAGCAGACGATCTACATCACTCAATTCGTTGATACCGCCACCTACCGTAAACGGAATACTGATATTGGCAGCAATGCGTTTTACCAACTCTGCAAATGTCTTGCGACCTTCAAAACTGGCTGTTATATCCAGAAAAACCAATTCATCAGCACCTTGCTCACTATACGCACGCGCCAGTTCCACCGGATCGCCCGCTTGACGCAGGTTGACGAAATTGGTTCCTTTCACTGTTTGTCCGTCTTTGATATCAAGACAGGGAATAATTCTTTTCGCTAACACTTCTGTTTTGTTTTAACGATTTATATTCATGAGAATGATTCGTCAATAATCCTGCATCATTCTTTCAATTTCCTTCAAAGTAATACGCCCTTCATACAGAGCCTTACCAAAAATTACAGCCGGTACTCCAGCCGCCTCCAATGCACGTATATCTTCCATACTGCTGACACCGCCACTTGCTATCAGGTAAAGATCAGGATGTTCTTCCAGCATTGCCTTATACAGTTCAATAGAAGGCCCCTGCAACATACCGTCACAACTAATATCCGTGCAAATTACTTTCTGAATGCCTTTCTCTACATATTCTTTCAGAAAGGGAAATAATTCACAGGCACTTTCGTCCTTCCAGCCATTCACAGCTATCTTCCGGTCTTTCACGTCCGCACCAAGAATTATCTTCCCACTGCCGTAAACTTCCAGCCAATGACAGAATAGTTCAGGATTTTTCACCGCAATACTGCCACCTGTAACCATTTGTGCCCCATTCTCGAAAGCAATTTTCAAGTCTTCATCACTTTTCACGCCACCACCGAAATCAACTATCAGGGAAGTCTGTGAAGTGATTCTATTCAAAACATTATAATTGACTACATGATGAGAAGCCGCTCCGTCCAGATCTACCACATGAAGCCGGCGAATACCGTGTGCCTCCATTTCTTTGGCCACTTCTACCGGATTTTCGTTATACACCTTTTTACTGTCATAGTCACCTTGCGAAAGGCGCACACACTTTCCGTCGATAATATCTATTGCAGGAATAAGCTCTATCATATATGCATCTACTTAATTATAATTCTAAAAAATTGCGCAGGATACGCTCTCCCACACCTCCACTTTTCTCCGGATGGAACTGGGTAGCGTAATAATTATCCTTATGCAAGGCAGCGCTAAACGGTTGTATATAGTCCGTCACAGCAGCCGTATATTCATTGACGGGAACATAGAAACTATGCACAAAATAGACAAACTCTTCTTTTGTAAAGCCTTTGAATAAGCCACTGTTCGTCTCTGTGAGCGTATTCCAACCCATGTGAGGCACTTTATCCTCATGCTTCTGTGGAACGAAACGCTTCACTTCCGTATCAAAAATACCCAGACAATCTACATCTCCTCCCTCTTCAGAATGTCGACACATCACTTGCATACCCAGACATATCCCTAAAAGAGGCTGTCTAAGTTCCTTAATCAATGCATCCATGCCACTGGCACGCAGAAACTTCATGGTGGTTTCCGCCTCACCCACACCTGGAAAGATCACTTTGTCCGCCGCACGCAATTCATCTTTATCCGCCGTTACCACAGCTTCCACGCCCAAACGCTTCAGCGCATAATCCACCGAATAAATATTGCCCGCATTATATTTGATAATCGCTACTTTCATGAATATACCTTAACTAAATATCACTGTTTTATTCTTATATGCCAGTACCTTGCGCTCAATATGCTTCTGCACGGCACGCGAGAGAACGATCTTTTCCAAGTCCTTCCCCTTATTAACAAGATCTTCTACAGTATCTTTATGAGTGATACGAACTACATCTTGTTCAATAATCGGTCCTGCATCCAGTTCTGTTGTTACATAATGACTGGTAGCACCAATGATCTTCACACCACGCTCAAATGCTGCATGATAAGGTTTTGCTCCCACAAATGCAGGAAGGAAAGAGTGATGAATATTGATAATCCGATTGGGATAGGCATCAATCATCCGCTCTGAAATCACCTGCATATAACGCGCCAGTACAATGAAGTTCACCTTATGCTTTGCCAGCAATTCCATTTCTTTTTTCTCCTGTTCTTCTTTAGTCTCCTTTGTAATAGGGAACAGATAGAAAGGTATTCCGAAACGTTCGGCTACATGTTGCAAGTCGGGATGGTTGCTTATAATAAGAGGAATCTCGACATTCCACTCTCCTGCTGTATAGCGTGCCAGCAAATCGAACAAGCAATGCGACATCTTAGATACAAATATTGCCATGCGTGGTTTCGTATCCGAGAAATAGAGACGGAAAAACATTTCATATTTCTGTGCGTACAACGTAGCAAAATAATCTTCAATTTTCTCTTGCGGTATCAGGAAGTTCTTCAATTCCCACTCGATACGCATGAAAAAGATATTCTCCACGTGATCGACATATTGGTCCAGATAGATAATATTTCCCTTGTTTACCGTTATAAAGTCTGTCACTTCTGCCAGAATTCCCGGTTTGTCGGGACAGTGAAGTAACAGTTTGGCCGTTTTCATCATCCTAAATTATCGTTTTTATCGTTTTCAAATTACAATTTTCTCGATTTGAGTTTGCAAAAATAACGATTTATTGTAAAATAACGAAGTTTTCGAGCAAGAAGTTTAAATCAAGCAACAGAAAGCTTCGTTTTCATTACAAAACCATCCCAATCCCCTTTCGCAAAAAGCTCTGCAAGAACTTATTTTTTTTCATATTCCAATGTTCTCAAAATGAGGATATAAAAGAAAAAGTGATAAAATCAAGCAAAAAAATTTCATCGTAGCTATTGCAGGTTTCAAAGAAATGCCTACCTTTGCAACCGCAATCGAGAGAGAAAGCAATTAAAGAAATGAAATTATGGTGCGTTAGTTCAGTTGGTTAGAATACATGCCTGTCACGCAT